>NZ_CP035376.1:1286571-1929857 GCF_004118975.1 Luteimonas sp. YGD11-2
GCAGGCGGCGGGTCACGGTGGCGAAGCGGAACTCCAGCCATTCCGACAGCAGCATCTTCAGGTTCTTCACCTGCGGGCGGCCGTCGAGCCCGATGACATTGAAGTTCGCGCGGTAGCTGCGCTCGAGGTCGGTCGTGGCGAACAGGTGGCCCATCAGCTGTTCGGCATCGACACGGTTCGAGCGCGGCACCATCACGATGCGGGTCGGGTTGGCGTGGTCGGACTCGTCGCGGATGTCCTCCAGCCACGGCAGCTTCTTGGCGCGCATCTGCGCGGCGATCTGCTCGATCACCTTCGAAGGCGAGACCTGGTGCGGCAGCGCGGTCACCACGATGTTGTGCGCCTCGCGCGCCCAGGTCGCGCGCGCGCGGATCGCGCCGCTGCCGGTCTCGTACAGCGTCAGCAGGTCGGATGCCGGGGTGATGATCTCGGCGGTGGTCGGGTAGTCCGGGCCGCGCACGTGCTCGCAGAGGTCGCGCACGCTGGCGTCCGGATCCTCGAGCAGGCGCACGCACGCGCTCACCACCTCGTTGAGGTTGTGCGGCGGCACGTCGGTGGCCATGCCGACCGCGATGCCGGTGGTGCCGTTGAGCAGCAGGTGCGGCAGCCGCGCCGGCAGCCACGAAGGCTCGTCGAGGGTGCCGTCGAAGTTGGCGGTCCAGTCGACGGTGCCGTGCGCGAGTTCGCCCAGCAGCATCTCCGCGATCGGGGTCATCTTCGATTCGGTGTAGCGCATCGCGGCGAACGACTTCGGGTCGTCGCTGGAGCCGAAGTTGCCCTGGCCGTCGATCAGTGGATAGCGGTACGAGAACGGCTGCGCCATCAGCACCATCGCCTCGTAGCAGGCGCTGTCGCCGTGCGGGTGGTACTTGCCGATCACGTCACCCACGGTGCGCGCGGACTTCTTCGGCTTGGCCGCGGAGCCCAGGCCGAGCTCGCTCATCGCATAGATGATCCGGCGCTGCACCGGCTTCAGGCCGTCGCCGATGAAGGGCAGGGCGCGGTCCAGCACCACGTACATCGAGTAGTCGAGATAGGCGCGTTCGGCGTACTCGCGCAGCGGGATCTGCTCGAAGCCATGGAAGACGGGACGGACGGTGTCGTTCATCGGGACCGGTACTGCGGGGAAACCGTCGATTCTACCGGGGCAGCCAGGGTTCACGCCCTGCCTGGCTAGAATGACCACCCGCGACGGAGTCCATGATGAGCAAGCGCGCCAGCCCGCAGGCGGCTCCGCAAGGAGTACGCGGGCGCACCGATGCACCGCGACGCGAGCCCCACGTGGGCTGCGACGGGTGCCTGGCCCGGCACCTGTCGGTGTGCGCGTCGCTGCCGCAGGAGGAAACCCGCAATCTGGAGGCCGCGGCCGGCAAGCTGCGGCTGCCGGCGGGCGCCACGCTGGCGCGCGAGGGCGCGCCGCGCCGTGATGTCTACACCGTCACCAGCGGCATGCTGCGCCAGGTGCGCGTGCTGGCCGATGGCCGCCGCCTGGTGGCCGGGTTCCTGCAGGCCGGCGACTTCATCGGCCTGACCGGTTCGCTGACCCACCGGCACACCATCGAGGCGATCAGCGACACCGCGCTGTGCGCGTTCCCGCTGCAGGGCATGCGCGCGCTGTGCGAGCGCCACCCGGAGCTCGGTTCGGGCATGCTCGACCGCGCGTTCAACGCCCTCGATGCCAGCGAATCCAACCACATGGCGCTGGCACGGATGACGCCGCTCGAACGCCTCGCGGGCTTCCTGCTCGACATGGCCGCGCGCCAGCACCAGCGCGGTGGCGAGGCGGATCGCGTCGATCTGCCGATGACGCGCGCCGATATCGCCGACCATCTCGGGCTCACGGTGGAAACCGTCAGCCGCAGCTTCACCCGGCTGCGCCGGGAGGAGTTCGTGCATTTCGACGATCCGCACCACATCCAACTGCGCGCGCCCGACCGGCTGCGCGCGCTGGTGCAGCCCTCGGGCTGAGCGTTCCTCGCGGCAAGGCCCGCGGCGCTATGCGTCGGCCGCTTGCAGCTGACCATCGCGCAGGCGGTAGCGCCGGTGCACGACGCCCGCGGGCAGGGTGTCGTGACTGATCATCAGCACGCTGCGGCCTTCGGCAAGGCGGGCGACGTCGTGCAGCAGCGCATGCGCGGTGTCCACGTCGAGGCCTTCGGTGGGTTCATCGAGCAGGATCACCGGCGCATCGCGCAGCAATGCACGCGCCAGCGCCAGCCGCCGTGCCTGCCCGCCGGAGAGGCTGCTGCCGCTCTCGCCGATCCAGCCGTCGAGTCCACCCTGCAGGCCGCGCACGGTGTCACCGAGACGCACCGCCTCCAGTACCTGCCACATGCGTGCGTCGTCGGCGGCGGCGTCGCCCATCGCGAGGTTGTCGCGCACGCTGCCGGCGAACACCGGCGCATCCTGCGGCAGCCAGGCGAGCCTCGCGTGCCAGTCCGCGAGGTCGGCTTCGCGCAGATCCACCCCGCCGAACGCGATGTGCCCGGCATCGGGATCGCGCAGCCGCAGCAGCAGCGCCATCAACGAGGATTTCCCGGCGCCGCTGTCGCCGGAGATCGCAACGCGTTCGCCGGGGCGCAGTTCGAGGTCGACGCCGTCGAGTACCGCGCGCGGTGCAGCACCGCCCCAGTCGAAGCGCACGCCGGACAGCTGCAGCATGCCCTGTGCCGGCAGCGCGACAGGTTCCGCCGGTGGCTCCACCGGCGCTGCACGCATCGCGATGTCATCGAGCCGCCGCAGCGAGGCCCGTGCCGCTCGCAGCGCCTGCCAGGCCTGGCCGACGCCGGCCGCGACCTCGAACAGGGCGACGCCTGCAAACAGCACCGCCGCGGCGGCCGCGGTGCCGATCTCGCCGGCATGGTGCGCCACCAGTAGCAGCCACAGCAGCGCCGGCAATGCGAGCGCGACCACCAGCGCATGCACCAGTCCCGACCAGGACAGGCGCTGCAGCAGCCGCGATTCGCGCGCGGCCAGTTCGCCGGCAGCGGCGTCGATGCGAGCCAGCTGCCCGGCCTGTGCGTCCAGTGCGATCAGGTCGGCCGCGCCTTCGATGCCTTCCTGCATCGCCTGCCGCAGCCCGGAACGTGCGGTCGCGCGGTCGTGCTCGGCATTGCGCGCGCCCCAGCCGGTGGTCGCCGGCACACCCACGCCGATCGCCAGCGCCGCGGCTAGCAGGCACAGCGCAGCGGGCGGCAACACCAGTGCGGTGGCCGCGATCACCACCACCGTGATGGCTGCCAGTGCCAGCAGCGGGCCGAGTGCACGGATCAGCAGGCCGTCGGCGGTCTCGATATCGCCCACCAGCCGCGCCAGCAGGTCGCCCAGCCGCTCGCGGCCGAGCCCCAGCGGCGCCTGCGGCAGGGCGCGTGCGAAGAACCACACCCGCAGGTCGCGCGCGAGGCGCAGGGTGACGTCGTGCCCGTAGAGCTTTTCCGCATAGCGCGAGACGATGCGCGCGAAGGTCAGCGCGCGGATCCCGGCCGACGGTCCGAAGAAATTGAATCCCGATGCCAGTCCGCCGGCGAGCGCGGCCGCGGTGAGGAAATGGCCCGAGAGTGCCAGCAACCCGGTGCCCGCGGCCACGGTCGCCGCCAGCAACAGGATCGCCAGCGTGATCGGCAGCGCATGGCGGCGGAACACCGCCGCCGAACCGGTCGCGGGTCCGCTCATTGCAGGCCACCCGCGGCATGGAGTTTCACCACCCGGCCGGCTGCTTCGAGTGCCGCATCGCTGTGGGTGGCCACGATCAGCGTGCGCCCGCGGGCGAAGGCCACCAGCGCCTCGAGCACGGCGCGTTCGGTGTCGGGGTCGAGGAACGCGGTGGGCTCGTCGAGCAGGGCGAGGGCGGGGTCACGCAGGAACAGCCGCGCCAGCGCAATGCGCCGGGCCTCGCCGCCGGACAGCCCGAAGCCGCGCTCGCCGATCACGGTGTCGAGCCCGCCGGGCAGGCGGGTGGCGAAACGCATGACCTGCGCGGCTTCGGCGGCGGCCTGCAGCGACGCGTCGTCGGCGTCGGGACGGGCGATGCGCAGGTTGTCGGCGATGCTGCCGTGGAACAGGTAAGGACGCTGCGGCGCATAGCCGATGCGCGCGTCGTGCGGCGCGATGACGATGCGGCCCTCGCGCAGCGGCAGCCAGCCGGCGATCGCTTCCAGCAACGTGCTCTTGCCACTGCCGCTGCCACCCGCCAGGGCCACGAATTCACCGGGCGCGATCTCCAGGTCGAGCGCGGACAGCGCGTCGCGCCCGGCGCCGGCGTGGCGCACGCTGATCCCCTGCAACGTCACCGCAGGTGCAGTGGTGGATGCCGCCGGGGCTAGGGACGTGGACCGGATCGGCTCGTCCGCCTGTGGCGCCGCACTGGATGCGGGTTCGACGTCGTCGGCCAGCGCATGCTCGATCTCCTCCAGCGCGGCCAGCGCGCTCGCACGGTCGTGGTAGTGCGCGGCCAGCCGGCGCATCGGTGCGTAGAACTCCGGGGCGAGCAGCAGCAGGAACAGCCCGGTGCCCAGTGTCAGCGGCGCACCGCCGCGCAGGTCGATCATGCCGAGGTAGCTCATGCCCAGGTACAGCGCGATCACCGCCACGCTCACCGAGGCGAAGAATTCCAGCACCGTCGACGACAGGAAGGCGATCCGCAGGACCTTCAGGCTGCGCTCGCGCAGGCCCTCGGCCGCGCCTTCGATGCCCGCGAGTTCGGCGTCGCCACGCCCGTAGAGGCGGATCAGGCCGAGTCCGCGCAGGCGGTCGGCAAAATGACCGCCCATCCGCGACAGCGCACGCAGCTGGCGCTGGCTCGCCGCCTGCGCGCCCCATCCGACCAGCATCATGAAGACCGGTGCCAGCGGCATCGTCACCAGCAGCAGCACGCCGACCACGGGTTCCACCAACAGGGCCGCCACCAGCATCGCCAGCGGCACCAGCATCACTTCCAGCCGCGCCAGCAGGTAGCCACCGAAGTAGCCGTCGAGCGCGTCGACATGGGTGCCCGTGAGTTCACTCAATGCACCACTGCGCTGGCGCCGCAGCCATGGCGCCCCGCGGCCGAGCACGCGCACGGCAAGGGTGCGACGCAGGCTGGCGCGCAGTGTGGTGCCGGCGGCATCGGCGGTGCGGCGGGCACCCAGCAGCAGCGCGGCGCGTGCCAGTCCTACCGCGACCAGCGCCAGCAGGGCGGGCGCGAGCGAGGCCGGGGCCGCGCCTTCCACCAGCCCGCGCTGGACCAGCAGTGCGATCAGCGCGGCCTGGGCGATCAGCAGCCAGCCCGCGACCACCGTGCATCCGCCGGCCACACGCAGTCGCCCGCGCACCGGCGCTGCGAGCGCATCGAGGCGGCGGATCTGGTCGGCACGGGATACGGAGGCTTGCGGCAGCGGTTCCGCCGCGTCTGCTGGATCCATGGAGGACGGTTCGACGATGGGAGCGCGGAGCGCGCGGCCATTGTAGCCGCGTCACCAGGCGCGTCCGTGGCTCCCCGTGCATCTGTGGCGCGTGTCCGTCGTGGATGGCGTGTCGCCATCGCGACCCCGGCAACGCCCGTACCCGGCCAACAAAAAACCCCGCTTTCGGCGGGGTTTCTTCATCACCTCGGGAGTTGCTGCAGCGTCCCGACGTTGTTGCTTGGTGCCCAGGAGAGGACTCGAACCTCCACGGTTTTACCCGCTAGTACCTGAAACTAGTGCGTCTACCAATTCCGCCACCTGGGCAGGTGAGGCGCGTATGTTGCGGTGCGGAGGAGACCTTGTCAACGCTTCGCATGCATCCGCATCACGCGTCGTCGCGGAAGCCGCCATGTACCATCGGCGCCATGGCAAAGACACCAGGCAAACGCGGCCAGAAGCGCGTCGACGGCACCTCCGCAACGCGCGGGGGCACACAGAAAAGCGGCACGCCGAAGGCCAAAGGCCGCGGCGCCGATGCACTTCCGGGCTGGATGCCGGACACGCTGCGCGACGCGCCGCGCGCCACGTCCGGCAAGTCACCCGGCAAGCCTCCGACGGGCCGCAAGCCGGGCGGCGCCGGCAAGCCGGGCGGGTTCCGCGATCCGCAGGCCGAGCGCGAGGCGGGCCGTTACGAGAATCCGATCGTCAGCCGCGAAGCCATCCTGCTGTGGCTGGGCGAGGCCGATGGCCCGCAGACGGCCGATGACCTCGCCACCCACTTCGCGCTGACCGAGCCGGAGCGCTTCGATGCGCTGGGCAAGCGCCTGGGCGCGATGGTGCGCGATGGCCAGCTGCTGCAGAACCGGCGCGGCGGCTTCGTGCCGGCGGCGCGCATGGACCTGATCCCCGGCACGGTGATCGCCAACCCCGAGGGCTTCGGCTTCCTGCGTCCCGACACCGGTGCCGGCGACGACCTGTTCCTGCCGCCGGGCGAGATGCGCAAGGTGATGCACGGTGACCGGGTGATGGCCAGTGTCACCGGCATGGATCGCCGGGGTCGCCGCGAAGGCGCGATCGTCGAGGTGCTGGAACGCAGGCTGACGCGCCTGATCGGCCGCTACATGGTGGAGTCGGGCATCAGCTACGTGGTGCCCGACGACCGCCGCATCCAGCGCAACGTGCAGGTGCCGCAGGATTCGCGCAATGGCGCCGAGCACAGCCAGCTGGTGGTATGCGAGATCGTCAACGCCGGCGATGCCAGGCGCCCGCCGATCGGCCGGGTGCTGGCGGTGCTGGGCGATGCGCTGACGCCATCGCTGGTGGTGGAGGCCGCCATCCACGGCCACGACCTGCCGCACGAGTTCCCGCAGGAGGTCATCGACCAGGCCACGGCGATCCCGCTGGAGGTCGACATTCCCACTGCCAACGCGCGCCGCGATCTTCGCCGGCTGCCGCTGGTGACCATCGATGGCGAGGACGCCAAGGACTTCGACGACGCGGTCTGGTGCGAACCCAACCGCGACGGCTTCCGCCTGGTGGTGGCGATCGCCGACGTCTCGCACTACGTGCAGCCGGGCACGCCGCTCGACAACGAGGCGCAGCTGCGCGCCACCAGCGTGTACTTCCCGGGGTTCGTGGTGCCGATGCTGCCGGAGACGCTGTCCAACGGCATCTGCTCGCTGCGTCCTGAAGTGGACCGCCTGTGCTTCGTCTGCGACATGCAGGTCGGCCGCGACGGCAGCGTGCACCAGTCCGAGTTCTACGAGGCGGTGATGCACTCGCATGCGCGCCTGACCTACACGCAGGTGTGGAACGCGGTCGGCGAGGAGGATCCGGATGCGCAGGCGCAGGTCGGTGCGCTGATGCCGCAGCTGCGCCACCTGCACCAGCTCTACAAGGTGCTGTCGAAGGCGCGCAACAAGCGCGGGGCGATCGAGTTCGAGACCTCGGAGGTGCGCTTCGTCCTCGACAACCGCGGTGAGGTGGTACAGGCCGGCATGCTGTTGCGCAACGACGCACACAAGCTGATCGAGGAATGCATGATCGCCGCGAACGTGGAGGCGGCGAAGGCGTTGCTGGCCTCCGAGGTGCCGGGCATGTACCGCATCCACGACAAGCCGCCGGAATCCAAGTACGCCGACCTGCTGGAGTTCCTGAAGGAGTTCCAGCTGCGCATGCCGCCGTGGGGCAAGGTGCAGCCGAAGGACTTCACCGCGCTCTTGACCAAGGTGCGCGAACGTCCGGATGCCGCGCTGCTGGAATCGGTGCTGCTGCGCAGCCAGAGCCTGGCGGTGTATTCGGCCGAAAACATCGGCCACTTCGGGCTGGCGCTGGAGGCGTACTCGCACTTCACCTCGCCGATCCGTCGCTACCCCGACCTGCTGGTGCACCGCGCGATCAAGCACGTGCTGTCGGGCAGGAAGCCGTCGTCGTTCCGCTATTCGACCAACGACATGGCCGCGCTGGCACTGCAGTGCTCCGAGCGCGGTCGGCGTGCCGACGAGGCCGAGCGCGAGGTGGACGAGCGCTACCGCGCGGCGTGGATGGAGCAGCACGTCGGCGGCGAGTTCTCCGGCGTGATCAGCGGCGTGACCAGCTTCGGCCTGTTCGTCGAGCTCGACCAGTCCAAGGTCAACGGGCTGATCCACGTCACCCAGCTGCCGCGCGACTTCTACCACTTCGATCCGCTGCGCAAGACGCTGGCCGGCGAGCGCACCGGGCGCGAGTTCCGCCTCGGCGACCGCCTCGACGTGCGCGTGCTCAAGGCCAGCCTCGAGGAACGCAAGATCGATTTCGGGCTGGTCGAGGAGGATCGCGGACCGAAGCCGCCGCCGCCGCGCGGCAAGCCGGCCAAGCGGGTCAAGAAGCCCTACGGGTGATCCCGGGCGGCGGCCCCTGCCGTCCGTCTACAATGGGCGCCCCCTCGAGTACCGCGGACCGCGATGAGCAAGCAGACCTCCTGGATCGCCGGCATCAACGCCGTTGCGGCGGCCGTCGAGCACGATGCCGGGAACGTCCGCGAGGTGCTGCTGGAGGCGGGCGCGAAGAACCCGCGCATCGCCGAGATCGAATCCGCGGCGCGGCGTCGCGACATCGACGTGCGCCGCGTCAACCAGCAGGCGCTCGACGGCGTGGCCGGCGGGCTGCGGCACCAGGGCGTGGCCGCGCGGTATATCGCGGCCAGAACCTGGGATGAGCATGACCTCGCCGCCATGGTGGAGGCTGCCGGTGGCAAGGCGCTGGTGCTGGTACTGGATGGCGTGCAGGACCCGCACAACCTCGGCGCCTGCCTGCGCAGTGCCGCGGCGGCCGGCGCCACCGCGGTGGTGATCCCGAAGGACAAGGCGGTGCAGGTCAACGCCACGGTGCGCAAGACCTCCGCCGGTGCCGCCGATACCGTGCCTGTGGTGCGTGCGACCAATCTCTCCCGCACCCTGCGCGAACTGCAGAAGCAGGGCGTGTGGATCCACGGCCTGGCCGGTGATGCCGAAACCTCGATGTACAGCCTGGACCTGCGCGGAAACGTGGCGCTGGTACTGGGCGGCGAGGCCGATGGCCTGCGCCGCCTCACCCGCGAACACTGCGACAGCCTGGCGCGCATCCCGATGCCGGGTGAATTCGAAAGCCTCAACGTGTCGGTGGCCACGGGCATCGCACTGTTCGAGGCCGTGCGCCAGCGCCTGACGGGCTGAATCCGTGGCCGTGGCACACGTGCCGCGGCCCGCAGTCCGGGGCCCTGGAGGCGGCGGGTGCGCGCGCGGCATGTTCGCGTACGGCATGGCCGCGTACGTGGCGGGCGCCCTGCGTCGCATCTGCGTTCTCGGCTGTCTGCTGCTGGGCATGGCCTGGCCGGCAGCGGCGTTTCCGGCAACCGCCGTCACCACGCAGGCCACCGCACTGCCGGCGGCGCCGCTGCGCGATTACCTGGTCGACCGCTGGACCACGCGCCACGGCCTGCCGCACAACTCGATCCGCGATATCGCGCAGACGCCCGATGGTTTCCTGTGGTTCGCCACCTGGGAAGGCCTGGTGCGCTACGACGGCCTCGAATTCACCGTCTTCGATCGCAGCACCAGCCAGCCGGCCCTGCCCGACAACGGCGTGGGCGCGCTGTATGTCGATGGCGACGGCGCACTGTGGAGCAGCGACTCGCGCGGCAACCTCGGCCGCCGCTCCCCGGACGGCCGCGACTGGACGTTCTGGTCCGGCGAGGGCCGTTGGCCGCAGGTACTGATCCACGCGATGGCCAAGGATGCCGACGGGCGCATGTGGCTGCTGTTCGAGGGGCACGGCCTCGGCTGCCTGCATCCCGATGGCCGCTTCGAATACTTCGACGCGCCCGGCGACGTGCCGCTGAGGCTGAGCTACCCGAAGCTTGCGATCGGCGATGACGAGCGGATCTGGATCGGCGGCATCGATGGCATCGTGGTGCGTGATCCCGATGGCACCTTCCGGCGCGCACCGGCATCGTTCGGTCTCGCGGCCGGCCTGGCCTGGCCGTACCGGGCGCCGGATGGCGCGATCTGGCTGGTCGCGGGCGAGGGCGTGCATCGTGTCGACGGCGCCAACGCGCCGCGGCTGCATCGCGTCGTCGGCCAGGGGCTGCTGACCGCGCTGCTGCAGGACCGCCGTGGCGACCTGTGGGTCGGCAGCGAGAACCGCGGGGTGCTGCGCATCGGCCCGCGTGGCGTCGAGCGGCCCTCGCCGGACGAGGAGCGGCCGCCGGGGCGCATCGTCAACCTGATCGAGGATGCCGAGGGCAGCGTGTGGGCCGGCGCCAATGGCGGCCTGTTCCGGCTGCGCGAAACGCTGTTCACCCGCTGGACCCGGCGCCACGGCCTCAGCGGCGACTACGTGCGCGCGGTGCTCGAGGACGATGCGGGAGTGCTGTGGATCGGCAGCGCCGGTGGGCTGGACCGGATGCCGCGCGGCGGTACACCGCGGCCGGTGCCGTTGCTCGACGGCATCCAGCCTTCGGTGCTGGGCCTGGCGCAGACCGGCAATGGCGATCTCTGGGTCGGCACCTATGGCGGGCGCGTGCTGCAGTTGCGCAACGGCCGCGTGCTGCACCGCTACGAAGGCCTGGCCGGGCATGTGCGCGCGCTGGCAGCCGCGGACGCGGCGTCGGTGTGGGCAGCCACCCATCGCGGGCCGGTGCGGCTGACGGGGGGGCGGGTGGAGCCACTCGCTGCCGATGGGCTCGCGGACGCGCTGGTCACCGCGCTGGCGGTGATCGACGGTGCGCTGTGGATCGGCTCGGTGGACGGCGCCCACGAGGTCCGGGATGGCCGGGTGCGGCGGATCGCCCTGGAGACGCTGTCCGGTGCGCGCTCGGTGTTCGGCTTCAGCGCCATCGGCAGCGATGTGTGGATCGCCACCGACCGCGGCCTCTATCGCGAACGCGCTGGCGCGCTGGCGCGGGTGGGGCTGGAGCACGGCCTGCCGGTCGACTCGGTGTTCCAATTGGTCGGCGATCGCCTCGGCAACGCGTGGATCAGCAGCAACCGCGGCATGTTGCGGATGCGCTTCGACGACCTGCATGCCGTCGCCGATGGCCGCCTGGCGCGGCTGCCGGTGGACCGCTACAGCGAGATCGACGGCATGTCGAACGCGCAGGGCAACGGCAGCTCCGGGCCGTCGGTGATCGTGCGCGCCGACGGCACGGTGTGGATGGTGACGGCCGGTGGCCTGAGCGTCGTCGATCCCCAGCGCTGGCATGGGCTGCGGCGACGCCCGCCGCCGGTGCCACGGATCGAATCGGTGCGGCTGGCCGGCGAGCCGGTGGCGTGGTCGGATGGCGTGCGCGTGCCGGGCCGTACCCGGATCTCGGTGTCCTACATCGGCCTGAGCTTCCTGATGCCCGAGCGGATCCGCTTCCGCACCCGCCTCGACGGCCTCGACGACGACTGGGTGGAGCACGGGCGCCAGCGCAGCGTCGACTACGTGGGCCTGCCGCCCGGCGCGTACACGCTGCGGGTCTCGGCCGCGCACGCCGAGGGCGACTGGAGCATGCGCGAGGCGCGATGGCAGTTCGTGGTCGAGCCGCTGTGGTGGCAGCGCCCCTGGGTGCGGCTGGCCGCTGTGCTCGCGATGGCCCTGCTGCTGCTGGCCGCCTACCGCATCCGCATGCGCCGCTACCGCTCCGCCAACGAACGCCTGTCGCGATTGGTGGATGAGCGCACCAGCGCGCTGCAGCAGCGCACGGAGCAGTTGCTGCGTGCCGACAGCGAGAAGTCGGAACTGCTGTCGCGACTGCGTTCGCAGGCCGAAGCGTTCGAGCGCCAGGCCTACGAGGACGCGCTGACGGGGCTGCCCAACCGGCGCAGTTTCGACGAGGCGCTGCAACGCGAGTTCGCCCGCGCGCGCCGCAAGCGGCAGCCGCTGTGCGTGCTCACGCTCGACGTCGACCATTTCAAGGCGATCAACGACGCCCATACCCATGCCGGTGGCGACGCGGTGCTGCGCGAGATGGGGGGGTTGCTGGTCGACACCCTGCGCGCCTCCGACATGGCCGCACGCATCGGCGGCGAGGAGTTCGCCGTGCTGCTGGTGGACGGCACCCTCGACGATGCCGCGGCCCTGCATGCGCGCCTGCGCGCGCGCCTGGCCGCGCGCAGCGACTGGGGCGGCCTCTCCGGGCTGCGGGTGACCGTCAGCGCCGGCGCGTCGATGCTGGAGCCGCGCGATGCGTCGCCGGCGGATGTCTATCGTCGGGCCGACGAGGCGCTGTACCGCGCCAAGAGCGCGGGCCGCGACCGCATCCACATGGCCTGAGTGGTCATCCCCGGGTCACGCGGCGCGGCGGCCGCTGGCTAGAATGCCGCCATCGAGGACGCGGGGACGACCCCGCCGCTCCAACCGCAACGGGGACGGCCCCGGCCTACCGGAGTGTTCCCATGCACTGGACCATCCTGTTTTTCGCCGGCCTGTTCGAGGTCGTGTGGGCGGTCGGGCTCAAGTACACCGAAGGCTTCACCCGCCTGTGGCCCACCGTCGGCACCCTCGCCGCGATGGCGATCAGCTTCGGCCTGCTGGCCCAGGCGATGAAGGCGCTGCCGCTGGGCACCGCCTACGCGGTCTGGGTCGGCATCGGTGCGGTCGGCACCGCACTGGTCGGCATCACGCTGCTGGGCGAGCCGGCGAATCCGGGCCGGCTGATCAGCATCGCGCTGATCGTGGCGGGGGTGATCGGGTTGAAGCTGGCGACCGCCTGACCGCCTGACCGCCTGACCGCCTGACCGCCGGTGCCGGTGCCGGCTGTGGCGTCGGCGGTCAGACCGGGACTGCGGGTGGCGCCGGGGGCGGCGGCGCCGGCCATGCGTTGACGATGGTGCAGAACAGCCGCGCGGTCTGCTCGGCGTCGTACACGGCCGAATGCGCATCGGCGGCATTCCACTCGAAGCCCGCCGCCTGCACCGCGCGCGCCAGCACGGTCTGGCCATAGGCCACGCCGGCCAGGGTCACGGTGTCGAACACGCTGAACGGGTGGAACGGGTTGCGCTTGTGGCCGCTGCGCGCCACCGCTGCGTTGAGGAAGTTGAGGTCGAAATGGGCGTTGTGGCCGACCAGGATGGCGCGCTGGCAACCATGCCGCTTCAGCGCGGTGCGCACCGGCGCGAACACGTGGCTGAGTGCATCGCGCTCGGGCTTGGCGAAACGGAACGGATGGTCGAGGTCGATGCCGGTCACCTCGAGCGACTTCGGGTCGATCTCGGTGCCTGCCGCCGGCACCAGGTGGGCGCTGGCGGTCTCGCCGAGCACCAGCCTGCCCTCGGCGTCGACATCCAGCGGCACCGCGGCGATCTCCAGCAGCGCGTGGCGGTTCCAGTCGAAACCGCCGGTTTCCACATCCACCACCACTGGCAGATAGCCGCGGAAGCGCTTGGCCAGCAGGCTCGGCGGCGCGGGGACGTCCTGCGTGGTGGAAGGCTCGTTCATGGGTTCGCCGCGCTCAGTCGGCGCGGCCGGAGAATTCGCCGGTGGTGGTGTTGACCAGCACGCGCTCTCCGTTGGCGATGTATTCCGGCACCTGGATTTCCAGACCGGTCGACAGCGTGGCCGGCTTCGGGCGCTTGGTGGCGGTGCCGCCCTTGAGTTCCGGCGGGGTGTCGACGATCTCCAGCGTCACCGTCTGCGGCAGCTGCAGCCCCACCGGCTGGTCGTCGATGACCTGCACGAAGCAGCCACCCAGGCCGTCGGTGATGTAGCCGGCGTCATCGCCGACCACGTCGGCATCGAGCTGGTACGGGGTGTAGTCCTCGTCATCGAGGAACACGAACGCGTCGCCATCCTTGTAGGAGAAGCTGGCCTGGCGGCGCAGCAGTTCGACCTCGGGCAGGCTGTCGTCGGCGTCGAAGCTCGCGTCGAGCTTGTTGCCACCCGGCACGCTGTACATGGTGAAGCGGAAGCGCACGTTGCCGCCGCGCCCCTGCGGGGAGCTGCGCTCGATGTCGCGGACCTGGTACACGCCACCGTTGTATTCGACGACGTTGCCCTTCTTGATGTCGCTGGCTTTCATGGATGTGTTCGGTCGATGTGGGTGGACCGCGGCACGCCTGCGCCGCGGCAGTGGTGTTACTTCGCGGGCGTCACTTCGGCGCCAGCCGCACCGCGCCGTCGAGGCGGATGGTCTCGCCGTTGATGTAGCGGTTGCCGAGCAGATAGGCGACGAGGTCGGCGAATTCCTCCGGTCGCCCCAGTCGCGACGGGAAGGGGATGGAGGCCGACAGCGAGGCCTGCACATCGTCGGGCATGCCGTCCACCATCGGGGTCCAGAAGATTCCCGGCGCGATGGTGTTGACGCGAATGCCGAAGCGCGAGAACTCGCGCGCCATCGGCAGGGTCATGCCGACCACGCCGGCCTTGGAGGCGGAGTAGGCCGCCTGGCCGATCTGGCCCTCATAGGCAGCGACGGATGCGGTGTTGACGATCGCGCCGCGCTCGCCATCGTCGCCGGCCTCGTTGTGCTGCATCACCGCGGCGGCGGCCTTGGCGACGTTGAAGCTGCCGACCAGGTTGACCATCACCGTCTTCGAGAAGTGCTCCAGCGCCATCGCCCCGTCGCGGCCGAGCACGCGCCCGGCGCCCAGGATGCCGGCGCAATTGATGCAGGCGTTGAGGCCGCCGAGGAACCCGCGGGCGGCGGCGACATTGGTGGCCACGCCGGTCTCGTCGGTGACATCGGTGCGGAAGTAGCGCGCGTTGTCGTCGCTCAGCGCGGCGACCGCTTCGGCGCCCTTGCCGTCGTTGACGTCGAACAGCGCGACCTTGCCGCCCCGGGCGACGAGATGCTCGGCGACGGCCAGGCCGAGCCCGGAAACGCCACCGGTGACGATGGCGCGGATGTCGGACAGCTGCATGGGAACTCCTGCGGCGAAAGGACGCGATTCTACCCGGCGGCTGGCAGCGACGTCCGCGGCAGCACCTCGAACGAGGCGCCGGCGGCCGCACCATCGGGGCCGAAGCGCCGTTCCGCGAACACCAGCGACTGCGCCTCGACCAGCACCACCGAGCTGCAGCGCGTGCCGTAGACCGGATCGCGGATGAAGGCCGGCGACAGCCGGCGCTCCAGCGCAAGCCCGACGCCGGTATCGGGCAGCCGCTCGTCCGGCGCCTGTGCGGTGTCGGCGAGTGCGTCGAACAGGGGCGCCAGCATCTGCGGAGTCACGACCGATCCATCGCGACCGGGCAGGGCGTCGAGCCACGCGGCAAGGGCGCCGGTCGCATGTGCGCTTTTTGGCCAGCTTGCGTCGAACGCGCCGTTGGACATCGCGTGCAGGCCCGGTGCCACCGGCATCGCAACCGGTTCCGGCACGTTGCTGGCGAAGGCCAGGGTCTCGCCATCCCAGACCAGCAGGTTGAAACGGCCGTATGCGCGGGCCTGTGGCTGCAGCGCTTCGGCAAACGCCATCGCACCGTCCCGGGCGCGCACGAAATCGCGCACCAGCCAGCCGCGCGAACGTCGCGCCTGCTCCGGTTCGAGCCCGCGCCGCACATTGGTGACGGCCGCCAGCCGGCCACGCGTCGACACCTGCAACCAGCTGCCACCGGCTTCCAGGTCGCGACCGCCGTAGACCTCACCGGCATCACCGGCATCCGGATCGAAACCGGCGGGCGCGGTGGCGCGCGCATGCGCCTCGTCGCGATTGGCGATGAGCACCAGTGGCCAGCGTGGGTGCAGGCGATAGGCGAGGGCGACCAGGCACATGGCCCCAGCCTAGCGGGTTGGCGCGGGTTGCAGCGTCGTCAGAGCGGGCACAGCGCCAGGCGCCCGGCATGCGGCGCGCATACGCGGTCACGGCAGGCGATGCCGGCCGGAGTGTTCGCACGCGGGCAGGCAGCAAGCGCCTGCTCCACCTGCTGGCGGGCTCGCGCCTCGCGCCGCGAGACCGGTTGCGCCTGCGGTCCACCCAGGCTTTCCAGGCGCGCCTGGGTCTGGCGGCTGCGCTCGTCGTCCGCGCGCAGCTGCGCCACCAGCGCGTCCATCGACTCGTGCTCCTCGCCAGGCGCGCTGCCGTCCTGGTGGATGATCCGCATCAGCGTCGACAGCAGCCCGCCGTCATCGGCCGCAGCCGCAGGTGCGGTCGCGGCCGCACGCCGGGCGGTCGTCGCGCGCGTCGGGACGCGTTCGGACCCTCCGACCCGTGCCGTCGGCGGCGCGGCCGGGGTGGCGGCTGCTCCGGCGGCCGCGGCAGCGACCGCGGTCGTCCCCGGAGCCGCCGACCCGGCCGAAAGACGCTGGAACGGATCGGCCGGGCGCTCGTCGACGATCACTGCGACATCGTGTGGTGGCTCGCCCGCGTCCGCGGCAGCCGGAATGTCTTGCAAGGCGGTCGCCGGATCATGGACAGTCTGCGCCGGATCCACGGCCACGCCCTGCCACAGGCGCGTTGCCGCAAGGAGCAGGAACACAAGGACCGTGAGTGCGATGACCCCCAGCAGCAGCCGCCTGCCGGCAAGCGTGCGTCCACGACCGCTGCGCGGCCTGCGCGTGCGCTCGGGCCTGCGTTGTTCCATGTCCGCAAGGATGCGGCCGCTGCCTGCGGCCACAGTGTGGCCGCTACCTGCGACCAGGCTGGGACGGGTCGATTCGCCAGTGTTCAAGGGCAATCCTGCGCTTGTCCGGCCGCGGCCGGGATCAGTCCGTTGCCGCATTCTATGCAGCCGGGATGGCGCGGCGTCAATGGCGTGCCATCCGTGTGGAGCGGCGGCATGACGGTTCTCGTCGTGTTGCTGGTGTTCTTCGTGCTGGCCTGCGTGTCGAGCTGGTTGCTGCTGTTCGACGGCGCGCGCGATGCGCTCTCGGGGTGGTGGGCGCGGATCCGGGCACGTTTCGCGCGAACCGGAACCAGGGTCTCGGGTGGTCTTGCGCGGAGCATCGGTGCCGGCGGGCGTGCCGCGGCCGGGGTTGGCTCGGGCGTACGCCAGGACCTGCGCAGGCATCGCTGGCTGGTGCTCGCTTCCGTCGTCCTGCTGGTACTGCCGCCGCTGCTCGTGCTCGGCCTGCGCCAGCGTGTGGTGCTGCCCGGTTTCCAGGGTGACGACCTGGGCGAGTCGCAGACAATGATCGCCGGCCTGCTGCGCGGCGAACGCCTGGTGCCGCCGCCCCCTCCGCCGCCGGCGGTGTTCACCACCCGGGAGATCCGCGAGGAGCGCCCGGAGATCGTGACCGCCGACCGTCGCTGGGACCACGTGGATGCCGACCTGCAGCAGCGGGTGCTGGCGATCTACCGGGTGATGCAGACGCAACACGGCATCCGGATGGTGCTGGTGGAAGGCTACCGCTCGCCCGAACGCCAGGCCGAACTCGCACGCGAAGGGCGCGCGACGCTGGCGGGTGCGTGGTCGAGCTGTCACCAGTACGGTCTCGCCCTCGACAGCGCACCGATGCGCGACGGCAAGCTGCAGTGGGACATGGGCGATGCCTGGACCCGGCGCGCGTACTTCCTCTACGGCGAACTCGCCGAGCAGGCCGGGCTCACCTGGGGCGGGCGCTGGACGCGGCTCAAGGACTACGTGCATGTCGAGTCCACGCGCAGCTGCCGTGAGGCGCGTGCGGCACGCCGCGCGGCGAGCGACTGAGCGCATACGCAGGGATGCCAAGCGGCGTCGACACCTGCTATCGTCGCGGCCGGACCGGCTGCGGTCCGCAGGAGCGGTAACGACAGGGAGAGCACGCGATGTCGCGTCCAATCATCGTCATCGGCGACCGGATCGACCACGGGGGAAGCGTGGTCTCCGGCACCCCGACATCGGATATCGCCGGCACGCCGATCGCGCGCGTCGGTGACAGCGTCGTCTGCCAGCGCCACGGCCCCACCACCATCGCGTCGGGTGATCCCACGCTCATCGTCGACGGCCAGCCCGTCGCCCGGCACGGCGACAGGACCGCGTGCGGGGGCACGCTGCTGTCGTCGCAATCCACCACGTTCGTGGACTGAGGCGGGCGCATGGGGCAGGACGCCCGCAGGGGAATGCACGGCGACGGGGGCGCATCGGCATGATGCGGGCGTTGCTCGTGGCCGTCGTGGTGTTCGCCGTCGTGTGGCTGTGCGCGATCGGCATCTGGCGTGGTACCGGCGCCACCCCGGGGGGCATGCAGATGGCGCTGGTGCTGGGCGGGTTGCCGCTGCTGCTGCTGGGTGGCGTGCATGTGGCGCGCAAGGCACGACGCAAGCGTGCCGACGCGGCAACCGACATACCGGCGACCGCCGCCGCTGACGCTGACAGGCGCGACGCGATCACCCCTCCGTCGATGGCCGTGCGCGCCAGTGCTGTGTGGCTGCCTGTCGCCGACACGCCAGCGGATGCGCTGGCCGCGCTGGTGCAGCCGCGGCGCCCCGGCCTGCATCCGACCCTGCGCGATCGCGACGGGCTGCCGGTGTTTGCCGCGTTCGTTGCCCATCTCGACACCCTGATGGCCGAAGAGCTGCTGCGGCGGCACGCGCCCGGGGTGCGGGCCGGTGAGGAGGCGCTGCGCGCACTGGCGCTGCTCGAGCCGGTGGCCGAGGCCCTGTACCTCGAGACCGCGGCCCTGCTGCCGCGCGTGGTGGAGGCCGACGGGCAGGTGGTTGCCGGCATGCACCACCGCGAAACGGCTGCGATGCGCGAACGTATCGACGTCCACCTGCTGCTGCCGGCGGCCTGGCCGGCGGCACTGCGCGAAGCATGTGCCGCCGCGATGCAGGAACACGCGATCGATTGCGGGCTGCCGGCCGCGCAACTGCAGGTGCAGGCCATGGCGGTCGTCGATTCCCGCGAAGCGTGGGCGCGGATGCGGCCGCTGCTGGAACCGGCGGATGTCCCGGATGGCCCCGATCGAGCGACGCGCTGGCATCTGCTGCTGGCGGCGGATTCGCAGGTCGGCGCGCAGGCGGTCCGCCGCCTGGAGTCCGCAGGCCTGCTGATGGGTGCGCGCCACCAGGACGGCCTGGTGCCGGGGGAGGGTGCAGCTGGCGTGCTGCTGCAGCGCGCGGCCGGGTCCCACGGCGCCATGGCGTTCGTGCACACGCAGGTGGACGGCGAAACCTCGCTGGCGTCGCTGCGTGCCGGCGCGCGCGCCACCGCCGACCTGCTGGAACGCGCGATGCGCGAGGCGGGCATCGAGCCCGCATCGGTCGGATTGGTGCTCAGCGACGCCGACCAGCGCACCGCGCCCGCGGTGGAGACCGCCGCCGCGGTGTCGCTGGTCTGCCCGGATCTCGATACCGCCCACCAGTGCCCGGCGCTGGGCATCGCCAACGGTGCGCTCGGCATCGTGGCACCGGTCGCATTGCTGGCGCTGGCGGCTGCCCGGGTGCAGGACTCCGCACAACCGCTGCTGGCGCTGTCACTGCTCGACGAGCGCCGGCGCCTCGCCCTCGCCATCGTGCCGGTTGACGACGATGGCTCCAGCTCCCGCGCCGACGCCGATGCGCCGGCCACTGTCGCCTGACGGATTTCCCGATGTTCAGCAGACTGCGTTACTACCTCACCGACTACCGCGTGCTCGCCGCGATCGGCATCGTCTCCGCGGCGGCGATCGCCATGTTCGGCGCCGACGGGCTGCGCCGGATCGGGCTGTGGCTGCTCGCACTGCTTGTCCTGTTGCTGCTGGTCGCCGCGGCGGTGTGGCTGGTACGCCGGCTGCGTGCGCGACGTGCGGCGCAGGGCATCGACCGGATGGTGGCGGAGGACGCCGATCGCGCGGTCGCACACGCACGCCCCGCGGCGAAGGCCGATACCGAAGCGCTGCGCACGCGGATGATGGAAGCGGTGGCGGCGATCAAGTCCTCGCGCATCGGCGTGCTCAAGGGCAAGGCCGCGCTGTACGAGCTGCCCTGGTACGTGATCATCGGCAACCCGGCCGCGGGCAAGAGTTCGGCGATCCTCAATTCCGGGCTGAAATTCCCGTTCGGCGACAGCCGCGGCAATGTCATCCAGGGCATCGGCGGCACCCGCAACTGCGACTGGTACTTCACCACCGAGGGCATCGTGCTCGACACCGCCGGCCGCTACTCGGTCAGCGTCGAGGACCGCCTGGAGTGGCTGACCTTCCTCGACCTGCTGAAGAAGAACCGCCCGCGCGCGCCGCTCAACGGCATCCTCATCGCCGCCAGCATCGCCGAGATCTCCGGCAGCAAGCCGGAATTCGCCATCGAGCTCGCCAAGAGCCTGCGGCAGCGCGTGCAGGAGATCACCGAGCGGCTGGAGGTGTTCGCGCCGGTCTATGTGGTGTTCACCAAGGCCGACCTGATCGCCGGCTTCACCGAGTTCTTCCGCGGGCTCGACCCCGCCGAGCGCGAGAACGTGTGGGGCGCAACGCTGCCGTTCGAGCCGGAGGCGGCGACCGATGCGCTCGGCGCGTTCGATGCGCATTTCGACGAACTCGCCGACGGCCTCAAGGAAATGAGCCTCAGCCAGATGGCGATGCAGCGCGGCGGCCAGGTGTCGCCGGGTCTGCTGACGCTGCCGCTGGAGTTCGCAGCCATCAAGCCGGCGCTGCGCACCTTCATCGCCACCCTGTTCGAGGACAATCCCTACCAGTTCAAGCCGGTGTTCCGCGGCTTCTACTTCACCAGCGCGCTGCAGGAAGGCCATTCGGTGCACTACGCGTCCGAACGGGTCTCGCGCGAGTTCGCGCTGCAGCCGGCGCGCGATGCCGCGGTCGAGTCTTCGACCACCGGGCATACCGCGCATTTCCTGAAGGACCTGTTCCGCAAGGTCATCTTCGCCGACCGCGGCCTTGTGCAGCAGTACTCGAGCCCGCGCCGCACCCGCCTGCGCTATGCGGTGTTCCTCGGATCGGTGGCGGCACTGGCGCTGGCACTGGGTGGCTGGGCCTGGTCGTACACGACGCATCGCCAGCTGGTGGAGAACGCCTCGCGCGATCTGGAGCAGGCGGTTCGCGCGCAGGAAGGCCGCGTGGACCTGCAGTCGCGGCTGCAGGCGCTGTCGTTGCTGCAGGACCGTCTCGAACAGCTGGCGCGGCACCGGCAGTCGCGTGGCATCGCCTCGGTGATCGGCATGGACCAGAGCGAGCGCATCGAACGCAAGCTCCGCGACGAGTACTTCCACGGCATGCGCCAGGTGATGCTTGCGCCCACCAGCGCACGGCTGGAGAGCTTCCTGGCCGACGTCGCCGCCGGTGGTGGCCTGCAGGAGCCCGCCACGCCCGGCGACCAGGCACAGGCGCAGGAGGCCACGCTGTACCAGGAAGCTTCGCCGGACGACGCCAACGACGCCTACAACGCGCTCAAGACCTACCTGATGCTCGGCAACCGTGGGCGCGTGGAGCAGGCGCACCTCGCCCACCAGCTGACGCGCTTCTGGCGTGGCTGGCTGGAGGCCAACCGCGGGCAGATGTCGCGCGAGGAGATGGCACGCAGTGCCGAGAAGCTGCTCGGTTTCTACGTCGCGCAGGCGGATGACCCGGCGTGGCCGCAGCTGGACACCAGGGTCGCGCTGGTGGCCGACAGCCGCGAGGCGCTGCGCCAGGTGATGAAGGGCCAGCCGGCCATCGAGCGGGTGTTCGCACAGATCAAGGCGCGTGCGGCCACGCGCTTCCCGACCATTACCGTGGCCTCGCTGGTCGGCGAGGAGCGTAATGGCGAGGCGATCGCCGGCAGCTATGCGATCTCCGGCGCGTTCTCGCGCAAGGCCTGGGAGGACTATGTGCGCGCCGCGTTTGACGAGGCGGCCGGCAGCGAGCTCAGCACCACCGACTGGGTGCTCGATACCACCGAACAGAGCGACCTGTCGCTGGCGGGCAGCCCGGAGCACATCTCGCGCCAGCTGGCGGCGCTCTACAAGCAGGAATACGCGCAGGAATGGCAGAAATTCCTGCAGGGCGTGAGCGTCAACCGCTTCGAGGATTTCGACGCCGCGGTTGCGCGCATGAACAGCCTCGGCGACCCGCAGAACTCACCGCTCCGGGCGCTGCTGGAGGCGATCAACGAACAGACCGTCTGGGACAATCCGGCGGCACTGCGTGCTGCGCAGGGCCCCGGGCGCAGCGGCTTCGTGGCGTGGTTCCAGCGCGTGGTCCTGCGGCGCGCGCCGTCGTCCCTGCCGATGGAGCTCGATCCCGGGACCGGCCAGGCCGTGCAGGCGGCAATGGGACCGGTCGGCAAGACCTTCGAGGGCTTCGCGCGGCTGCTGGGCACCGGCGATGGTCCGGCGCTGATCGACAGCTATTTCCAGACCCTGGGCAAGCTGCGCAGCCGGCTCAACGCGATCCGTACCGAAGGCGAGCCGGGCCCGGGCGCCCGCCGGCTGATGCAGGACACGCTGGGTAACGACGGCTCCGAACTCAACGCGGCGCTCGCGCTGGTCGACGAGCAGATGCTCAATGGCCTCGACGAGACCCAGCGCAACGCGCTGCGGCCGCTGCTGCTGCGCCCGCTGACCGAGACCTTTGCCGCGCTGGTGGCGCCGACCGAGGCCGAGATCAACCGGGTGTGGGCGGCGCAGGTGTACCAGCCGTTCCGCGACGGCATCGGCCGGCAGTTCCCGTTCGACCAGGGGGCGGATGTCGATGCCGCGCCGGGCGATGTCGCGGCGATCTTCGGCAGCAGCGGTGCGGTTGCCGGCTTCAACAGGGACGCGCTGGGGGCGCTGGTGATCCAGCGCGGCAACCTGCTCGAACCGCGGCGCTGGGCGGGCATGGGTATCACCCTGTCTCCGGAACTGGTCAGCGGCTATGGCGACTGGGTCAGCGGCAGTGCCGCCGGCGCGGGTGGCCAGGACACCACGATCTTCCAGATCCAGCCGGCGCCGGCGATCGGCGCGGTCGAATACACGCTGGAGATCGACGGCCAGGCGATGCGCTATCGCAATACGCCGCCGACCTGGACGACCTTCCAGTGGCCCAATCCGGGGCAGGTGCCGGGCGCGCAGCTGTCGGTGGTCACCAGCGACGGCCGCACCGTGCGCGTGGTGGATGCACCGGGCAGCAATGGTTTCGTCCGGCTGATGGAAGCCGCGCGTGTGGAGAGCCGACCCGACAGCAGCTCGGTGACCTGGAGCGCGGAAGGAATCTCGATCACCGTGGACATGCGCATCACCCGCCGCGCCGGTGCCGCCAGCGGCAGTGGCGAGTGGCAGCGCGGCCTGCAACTGCCGTCCACGGTGGCCGGCGAGCCGGACCCGACGGCCACCGCCGCTACCGATGTGGACGCATCCATGGAGGAAGGCGCATGAGCCAGACAGCGACGGCCGCGGTCAGTTACTTCGGCAAGATCCCGGCACGCGGGGATTTCGTGCGCACCGCCGACGACCACCAGCTGATGGCACTGCTCGACCGCTGGGCGGGCGGCAGCATCGAACTGCTGGCGCGCAACCCGGACTGGAAGCGGCTCTACGACGCCACCCCCGGCGTGGCGTATGCGTTCCTCGGCTCGCGCAGCCGGCTGGTGGTGTGCGGGCACCTGCGCCCGAGCCACGACGCCTCGTCGCGGCGTTTCCCGCTGCTGTCGGCGATCCGCCTCGAGGTCGGCCAGCCGCTCGCATTCCTTGCCCGCAGCCCGCTGGCGCTGTCACGGGTGTGGACCGGGCTGTCGCGCCTGTCGGCGAACGCGGTGAGCGCGGACGCGCCCGAGGAACCGCTGCGTACGCTTGGGGAGGCGCGCTACGAGCTTGCGGTCGATCCGCTGGCCTACCAGGCCCCGTTCGACGACTTCCTCGACATGGAGACGATCGGCTCGCTGCAGGCGCGCCTGCGCGACGCCGGCCATGCCGAGGTCTCGCTGCGCCACATGCTGCCGGCGCTCGGCCTGCTGTTGCAGCCGCTGCTGACCGGTGGCGGCATCAGCATCGACAAGGGCCTCGAGCTGCCGCTGCCCACCGACAGCCTGCACCGTCCGCTGGTGGCGGCGTTCTGGCTGGACCTGGTCTCGGGCTTCATCGCCCGCGGCGATTTCGAACTCGCGGTGCTGGTGCGCGACGAGGCCGTGCCGCGGCTGGTGGTCGGCTTCAATGGCGCGCAGGACCAGGTGCTGGGAGCGGTGCTGGACCCCACCGTGGCGGCGGACTACCTGATCCGCGGCAGCCAGGCGGGCTGGGTCGAGGACTACCTGCCCGGCGACTACGCGCTCAACCGGCTCGCCAGCTATCTCGACCGCGACGACCTGTCGCTGAAGACCGCACGCAAGCTGTTTGGCGAAACCTTTCTGGGGACCTGAGATGCGAACGATCCTCCACACGATGCTGGCGTGCGTACTGCTGGCCGGTACCGCCTCCGCGCAGGACACCTCGAAGCCGGTCATCGCCGAGGGCATCGTGCCCGACCAGGCCAGCAAGGCGCTGATCCTGGCGCGGTTGCACGAGGTCTACGGCGCCGAACGGGTGGTCGACCGCCTGCAGGTCGAATCCATCCCCACGCCGCCGAACTGGGGCGAGTACGTCGCCAACATGGTTGGGCCGGGCCTGCGCCGGGTGTCGGACGGCGCGCTCGAGGTCAACGGCCAGGCGGTGCGCATCACCGGCCAGGTAGTGAACGAGGCGCAGCGGCAGCAGGTCGCCAGCGAACTCAGCCTCGCCAGCAGCAGCCGCTACACGGTCACCAACAGCCTGCGCACCGGGGGGTCCGGACAGAACCTGCTTGACGCGACGCTGGGCGATCGCATCGTCGAGTTCGAAAGCGGCAGCGCGCAGCTCACCGATGTCGGCCGCGGCATCCTCGACGAGATGGCCTCGGGCCTGCGCGAGATCGGCGATGCGCGGGTGCAGATCGTCGGCCATACCGACGACGTCGGCGCGCGCCAGGGCAATATCGCGCTGAGCCAGGCACGCGCCCTGGCGGTGCGTGACTATCTGGTGGGGCAGGGGATCCCCGTCGACAACCTCAGCGTGCTGGGCCGCGGGCCGGACGAGCCGATCGCCGACAACGCGACCGATGAGGGCCGCGCGCGCAACCGCCGCATCCAGTTCAAGGTGCTGTAGCGCTCAGCCGTAGGGGTCCTGAGAGGGATCCTCGACGTCGAGCATCTCCTGCATCTGCGCGAGCGTGGCATCGTCCTTGATCACGCGCTTGAGCCACACATGCAGCGGCATTTCGCCCCAGCGCGCGGCCTTGTCGGCGAGATAGGCCACCGGGCTGTGCGGCTCGGTGCGACGGAAGAACTCCGCGACCTGGCGCAGCTGGGCAAGCGCCTGCCGGCGCGATGCAAGTGGCCCCGCAGCCGCCGGCATGCTGCCCGCCGCCGGTGCGCCCTGCGTCGACTCTGCATCGGTGCCCATCGGCACCTCTGTGGCGTGGGCGTCACCGCCGTCATCGGTCAGCACACCGGCTTCGCGGGCAAAGCGGCCGAGCATCCGCCGCAGGGTGTCGACCTGGTCGTTGACGGCGGCGAAACTCGGGCCGTCCACGCCCAGCCGTGCGTCCACCGCCAGCTGCAGTTCGCGCAGCGCTTCGACGCAATCGTCGGCATCCTCGAGCAGCTGCCGGTAGAACCCATGCGGGGTGTCGCGCCGCGCGGCCTCGAGCAGTTCCAGGCCGGGCCGGCCATCGCCGGGGTCCTGGTCGCCACGCGCATGCGCGGCCTCGAATGCGCCCAGTCCGAACCGCCCCTGCGGCGCCTGCACGATCGGCAGCGTGCGCAGCCACTGCAGGGAATTGCCGAGCAGCCAGCCGAGGTTGCCGATACGTTCCTCGTGGTCGTCGCCTTCCGGCAGCGGGTGCAGGTCGTCCCAGTAGCGGTCGCAAAGGCCGGCGACCAGCCGGTAGCCCTGCGCAAGCCCGGCCAGGCCGTGCAGCTGGCCATTCGCCTCCACCAGCCATGCGGCGATGCGCAGGTCCTTGGTGCGGGTGCGCAACAGGTCGCTGCAGGTGCGCGCGACCACCGGCCAGTCGGCGCTCTTGATGTCGGTGACCCAGTCGCCCTGTTCGAGGGTCGGGTCGTCGGCGCGGCGCGCTTCCTGGATCAGGTCGAGTTCGGAAGAGAACGCGAGGTCTTCGCCGGCGGGGTAGGTGGCGTCGATCGGCGCCAGCAGGTCGTCCAGGTCCAGCATGTCGGGAGTCCGTTCCGGGTAGCCTCGCAAGTCCAGCCCTGCACCGATCCATCGGACAGGAACCAGGCCAGCCTGGTCGGCCGGGTGGTGGTGCCGGAGGCGGGACTCGAACCCGCACGCTTTCAAGGGCGGCGGATTTTGAGTCCGCTGCGTCTACCGATTCCGCCACTCCGGCGCGGAGCGCGAGTATACCGCCAGCCGCCCGCGCTGCGAGGCACTCAGGCGGCGGGATCCACCGCGAGCGGGCTGTCGGTGCGCCGGTGCCACTCGCCGTCTTCGGGCACGAAGCGCGCGCAGCGTTCCATCGGGCCCTTGTAGATGTGCACCGACACCGCGACGCGGTCGCTGCTGGCGTTGGCGATGGTGTGGTACTCGTGCGGCGGGATCAGGCTCCCGGCGCTGCCGGGGCCCGCCTGCATGCCGCCGGCGGCGCGGAAGCGGAAACGCTCACCGTCCTGTTCCAGCAGCTCGTACTGGGTGATCTCCAGCACCCCGTGCCAGACACCCTCCACGCACCACAGGCCGCAATGGTCGTGCAGCGGCGTCGCCTGGCCGGGGCCCCAGGTCATCGCGACGATGCTGTAGCCGTGCTCCGGGCTGCGATAGAGCTCGCGGCGGGCGTAGTGGTCGGCGACCGGCTCGTGCACGCAGGCCGGTAATTCGACCTCCGGATCGCCGATCACGTTGCACAGCACGGTGCGCAGTGCGGCGGTCACCGCGTGCTCGTCACCGCTGGCCACTGCGGTGTCGATGGCGCGCACCAGCTTGTCGCGACCGGTGAAGCGGATGTCGGGCAGGGCGGTCTCGGTCATGCAGGCCATTCTAGGCCAAGCCCGCGGCCACGGCCCGGTGGACGGCCCCTGGTGGCCTACAGCCCGTCGAGAAAGCCGCGCACCGCCGGCCCGAAGCGCTCGAAGTCGACCAGGAAGGCGTCGTGGCCCTGTGGCGACGGCAGCGGCAGGAAGCGCGCATCGCAACCGCCAGCGCGCAGGCCGTCGGCGATCTCCTCCTGCTGCTGCAGCGGAAACAGGATGTCGGTATGCACGCCGATCGCGAGCGCCCGCTCCACCCGGATCGCCGCCAGCCCCGCCAGGGTGTCGCCGCCGAGCGATTCGCCGATGTCGAACCAGTCCATGCAGCGGCTCAGGTACAGATAGCAGTTCGGGTCGAAGTTGCGCACGAAGCGCCGCGCATGCGCCTCGAGGTAGCTCTCAACCTCGAATTCGAGGCCGAACGGATCCTCGTCGTCGCGACGATCGGAGTCCAGCCGCACGCGGCCGAAGCGGCCGTCCCACTCCAGCGCGGAGCGGTAGGTGATTACGCCCAGCTTGCGCGCCATGCGCATGCCGCTCTCGGGATAGCGCGCGTCATCGTAGTGGCCGCCGTTCCAGGCGGGGTCCAGGCGGATCGCCTCACGCTGCAGCGAGCGGATCGCGATCGAGAACGGCAGCGCCCGCGCGGCCCCCGAGACATTGATGTGGCTGCGCGCACGGCCGGGATGGCGCAGCAGGAGGGCGAGCGCCGCCATGCCGCCCATCGAGTTGCCGATCACGCAGGCAAGGTGCTCGATGCCCAGCGCGTCGACCACGTGCATCGCGGCATCGGCGACATCCTCGATCGAGAGGTCCGGGAAGCGCAGCCGGTACGGCTGGCCATCCTCCGGTGACGGCGAGGCCGCCCCGGTGGACCCCTTGCAGCTGCCGAGCGTGTTGACGCAGACGACATGCCAGCGGTCGGTGTCGATCGGTTTGCCGGGGCCGACCATCGCGTCCCACCAGCCCGGCGACGGGTCGTCGGCGTTGCTCGCGGCGTGCGCATCGGGCGACAGCCCGGTGAGGATGAGGATGCTGTTGTCACCCGAGGCGTTGCGGGTGCCCCAGGTCTCGTAGGCGATGCGCGCGCGCTGCAGGGCGCCGCCGCGCTTCATCGGCAGCGCGTGCTCGAGCTGGAGGAAACGCGTGCCCGGAGGGATGAATTCGGTCATCGCGAAAGTGTAAGCGCAGCCGCCCGGACCGCGTGGCGGGCCATCGCGTTCACTGCTGTAGGACAATCCAGCGGTCCCGGCTGGCGTCCATACACATGCCCCCATCGTCCGCTATCCGTTCCCGGTGTTCGCGCATCGCCATGCCGCTGGCGGCTGCGGGGATGGCGTTGTTCGTAGTGATCGCCATCGGCATCCATCTGCTGCGGCCCGACCTCGACTGGGTCGACGCGCAGATGAGCCGCTACCTGTTGCAGCCGTATGGCGGCTGGCTGCAGCTCGCGTACTGCACGCTGGCGGTGGCGATCGTGGCGATCGCATTCGCGGTGCAGCGATCCCTGGCGCCGCCGGCACGCAGCAGCGGACCGCTGCTGCTGTTCGTCGCCGGGGCGGCCTCGCTGGTGGTGACCGCATTCGCGCCGATGGACGGCGATGGCGCCGACGCGACCTTCGTCGGCTGGATACACGGGGTTTCCGCACAGGCGGCCTTTCTGTGCGTGACCGTAGCGATGCTGCTGCAATCCGCCTGGCTGCGGCACGACGCGCGCTGGCGCACATCGATGCCCGGCGCATTGGGCATCGCCGCGGTCGCGTTCGCCGCGTTGTGGGCGCTGGTTCTGGTCGGCGGGCTGCCACGCGGGGCCGCGCAGAAGGCGGTGATCGCGATCATCGCCTTGTGGTTCGTCTTCATCTGGACGGCGCTGCGCGGGCGGTTGCGTCGCGGCGACGCGTGGGTCGGAGATCCGCCATGACCGACACCGGGTTCAACCCCTATGCCGTACCCGGCATGCCCGTGCTGGCCGCGCAGCAGCGGGCGGCGCTGGAGGCCGCCTATGCGGATCCTCCGCGCGCCTACCATTCCTTCGCGCATGTGGGCGAGGTGATGCGCGAGATGGCCACGGTGCTGTCCGGGCCGGGCTGGCACCGGCCGCGCGAGGTGTGGCTGGCGGTGCTGTACCACGATGCGGTGTACGTGCCGGGCGCGACCGACAACGAAGCACGTTCCGCGGAGCTGGCGCGCGAGGCGATCGTGCGCTGGCTGCCCGACGCGGGCATCGATGCCGGGCGCGTCGCGGAGCTGATCGTGCTGACGGCCCGGCACGGCCAGCACGATCCGGATGACTTCCCGGACGATGCCGACGGCGACGACACCCGCCGCTTCCTCGACTGCGACATGGCGATCCTCGGCGCACCGGCGGCGCGCTTCGACGCCTACGACCGCGCGATTGCCGCCGAATACCGCGACCGCGTGCCGGGCTGGCTGTACCGCATGCAGCGGCGGCGATTCCTCGCCGCGCTGCTGCGACGCCCGCGCATCTACCTCAGCGCGGAGTTCCACGAGCGGCTGGATGCCACGGCGCGCGCCAACCTGCGGCGCACGCTGGGTACCAGACGCTGATCGACAGGCCGCTGCTGATCAGCCAGCGTCCATCGCCTGGCCGTTCTGCTTTTCCTCGTCGGTCGCCGCACGCACGCTGGCGATGCGGACGTCGAAATGCAGGGTCTTGCCGGCCAGCGGATGGTTGCCGTCGACGCGGACCTCGTCATCACCGACCTCGACCACCGTCACCAGCAGCGAGCCACCTTCGGTCTGGGCGCGGAACTGCATGCCCAGCTGCACGTTGTCCACGCCCTGGAATGCCTGTTTCGGCACGGACTGGACCAGCCCCTCGTGACGTACCCCGTAGCCCAGCTCGGGTTCGACATCCACGGTCAGCTCGTCACCGACGGCATGGCCCGCCAGGGCGTTCTCCAGGCCCGGCACGATATTGCCGGCACCGTGCAGATAGCTCAGCGGGCGATCGTCCGGCGAGCGGTCGATGACAGCGCCGGCATCGTCGGTGAGGGTGTAATGGAAGCTGACCACGCGTTCGGCCGCGATCTCCATGGGATCTCCTTCGGGGTTGGGATGGGAGTACGCCGGTCGACTCACGACGCCAGAGAAGTGGTGCGTGCCGGCAGGCTAGGGGAATCGGCCCGCCCGCTGCAACCCGGCGCGCCGCACGCGCGGCCGCGCGGAACCCTGCCGGGGCTGTGGCAAAGTTGCGGCCTTGTCGAAAACGGAGTGCACGGATGAGGCGGATCTGGTTCCTCGGCCTGGCGGCAGCGCTGCTGCCGATCGGAGTGATGGCGCAGGCGGGTGGCATGACCCTGGAGCAGATCGCCAAGACGCGGACCGCGTCGGGCGTCGCGATCAGCCCCGACGGCGGCGAGATCGCCTATGTGCTGGCGGTGCCGCGCCTGCCGGGCATCGACGAGGACGGCCCCGCGCGGACCGAACTGCACGTGGTGTCGCGCAATCGCGACAGCCGCGGTTACGTCACCGGCAAGACCAATGTCGCCGCCCTGCAGTGGTTTCCGGACGGGCGCTCGCTGGCGTTCCTGTCCAAGCGCGAGGGCGACACCACTCGCGGGGTGTACCGCATCCCGTTGCGTGGTGGCGAGGCGGTGCGCTTCGCATCGCTCAAGACCGATATCTCCGGCTACAGCCTGTCGCCCGACGGCACCCGCGTCGCCCTTCTGGCGCCGCAGCCGGAGAGTGATGCACTGGCCGCCGAGCGCAAGCAGGGGTTCACCCAGAAGGTGTACGAGGAGGACTGGCGCCCGACCACGTTGTGGATCCAGGACGTCGACGGCGACGCCGAGGCGCGGGAACTGGCGATCGATGGCAGCGTGCAGAGCGTGCACTGGAGTCCGGCCGGCGATCGTCTGGCACTGGTGGTCGCCCCGCGCCAGCTCACCGACGACACGCTGGTGTTCGCGCGCGTGCGCATCATCGACCCCGACGGTCGTGAACTCGGGCGCGTCGACAATCCGGGCAAGCTCGGCCAGCTGGCGTGGAGCCCGGATGGAGCACACCTCGCGGTCATTTCCGCCGCCGATGAGAACGACGCCGCCGATGGTCGCCTCACCATCGTCGGCAAGGACGGTGGCCCGCAGCGTGACCTGCTGCCCGGCCTGCACGGGCATGTGTCGCACGTCGGCTGGCGCGACAATGGCCGCGTCCTGTTCCTGAGCCAGGAGGGCGTGCAGACCCGGATCGGCGAGATCGCCGTCGACGGCAGCAATCAGCAGACCCTGCTCGCCGCCGAAGGTCCGGTCTGGGGTGGGCTCAGCGTGGCACGCGAGGGCGGCGACCTCGCCCTGGTCGGGCACTCCCCGCAGCATCCGCAGGAGGTCTTCATCCTCGGCCGCGGGCAGGCGACGCCGACCCGCTTGACCGACAGCAACCCGTGGCTCGCCGACGTGCGCCTGGCCCGGCAGGAGGTGGTGCGCTACCGGGCGCGCGATGGCCTGGAGATCGAAGGGATGCTGGTGCATCCGCTCGAGCGCCGCGGCAACCAGCGGGTGCCGCTGATCCTGGTGGTGCACGGCGGTCCCGAGTCGCACTACTCCAACGGCTGGCTGACCGGCTATTCGCAGCCGGCGCAGGTGGCCGCCGCACGTGGCTTCGCCAGCTTCTTCCCCAACTACCGCAGCAGCACCGGGCGTGGGGTGGAGTTCTCCAAAGCCGGCTACGGGCGCCCGGGCATGGAGGAGTTCGACGACCTCGTCGATGGCGTCGACCACCTGGTGGAGATCGGCCTGATCGACCGCGACAGCGTCGGCATCACCGGCGGTTCCTACGGCGGCTACGCCAGTGCCTGGGGTGCCACGTACTACAGCGAGCGCTTCGCGGCATCGGTAATGTTCGTCGGCATCTCCGACCAGGCCAGCCTGGTCACCACCGGCGATATCCCGCAGGAGCAGTACCTGACCCACATGGGCACCTGGCCGTGGGAGAACCCGGAGATGTTCCGTCAGGCCAGCCCGATCACCCACGCACAGAAATCGCGCACGCCGACGCTGATCCTGCATGGCGAGGCCGACCCGCGGGTGCCGGTGATGCAGTCCTACATGATGTACCGCTATCTGCAGCTGGCCGGGCAGGCGCCGGTGCGTCTGGTGCTGTATCCGGGCGAGGGGCACGGCAACCAGCGCGCTGCCTCGCGCTGGGATTACGCGATGCGCCTGATGCAGTGGATGGAGCACTACCTCACCGGGCCGGGCGGCGAGCCGCCCGCCTACCAGCTCGACTACGCCCTTCCCGAAGCCGCACGCTGATCGGCACGGGTGATCCATGGGGAAGGCCGGCAGCGATGCCGGCCTTTCGCGTCATCGGGCAACGTGTTGCCTCGGGACGTGCAGGAGACAGGGTTCGCGCACGCCGGAGACCGTTCGTAAGCACTGCGTGATTGCGTGGCTCACATGCCTTTGAGTGCCACGCGGTTAGCGTGTGGATGCCGCATCGCTGCACCGCGCGCCTGTTCGCCGACCACGATGCGCCACGGGCCGGACCGCCGCCGACAACCGTGCGCGCCGCCCGGCAACCCCCACGATCACCAGGAGACACCATGAACCAGCAGAGCCGGACCACCGAGACGTTGAACGACCTGATCGCCATCGCCCGCGACGGGCAGGAGTTCTACCAGGATGCGTCCACGCGGATCGACGATGTCGAGCTGAAGTCGCTGTTCACCCGCGTGGCCACGACCAAGGCCACGATCATCGCCGAGCTGGGCGCTGCCGTGCAGGCCGTGGGCGGCGACCCCGAGGGCTCGGGCACCATGCGCGGCTCGATGCAGGAGATGTACGCCCGCGTGCGTGCCGCGCTGGGTGACAAGGAATACAGCTATGTCGCCGAACTGGAGGAGTCCGAGGACCGCCTCCTGCACGCGTTCGAGGACGCGGTCAAGGATGAGAAGACGCCGCCGGCCGCGCGCGACGTGGTCACCCGGCTGATGCCGGAAGTGCGCGCCTGTCACGACCTCATGCGCGCACGCAAGCATGCGATGAAGGGCGTTTCCTGAGTCATCGGATCGCGCACTGACTGCGGCCCATCCGGGTATCCGGGTGGGCCGTATGCGTTGGGCCGGCAGCGCCCGCTAGAATCGCGGCGTCCCCGCTACACGGTCGATCGATGTCCAAGGTCCTGCTGCATCTGCGCAACGTCCCGGACGAGGAAGCCGATGGCGTCCGTGCGTTCCTCGATGCCCACCGCATCGCCTGGTACCAGACCCGGCCCGGCCCGCTGGGCATCACCGGCGGGGCGATCTGGATCAAGCACGACCAGGACTACCCGCAGGCGCGCCGGCTGATGGATACCTACCAGCAGGAGCTCCGCGAGCGGGTGCGCGCCGGGCTGGCCGACGCGCGTGCGCGTGGCGAGGACGAGACCTTTGCCGACATGCTGCGCGAACGCCCGGGCTGGGTGCTGGTGCGGGTGCTGGCGATCCTGGCGCTGCTCGCCCTGATGGCGCTTCCCGGCTATCTGCTCTGGCGCTAGCGTCGTCCGGGCACCGCCTTCGATACTCACATGCGGTGAATGCCGGGATCCTATGATCGAAGACGGCCGATCGCCTGCGGAGCCATGATGAAATCGACCCTGGTCCTTGCTCTTGCCGCCGCGATGACGGCGTCGGCGCTGTCCGCCTGTGGCGAGCGCGCGCCACCGTCGCCCCCGCCGGCGCCTGCGGACTCCGCGCCGCCACAGGAACGCGTGCCGGCCAATGATCCGGCGGTGCGTCGCCATGAGCGCGCCGCTCCTCCGGAATTGCAGGCGCTGGTGAGCGGACGCTTCGAGCCGCGTGGCGAGCGCGCCACCCGGGCCACCGGCGCGATCGAGGTCGACGACCATGCGATCTCCGCCGCACAGGGCGACGAGCTGAGCACCGAGCGCATCGCGATCGTCCGCGGCGACGACCAGTACCGCGCGGGCGAGCGCTATTCCAGTCTGCTCATGGTGGGCGCCGAACAGCCGGTCGAGCTGCGCCGGGTGTATCCGCCCGCTGGCGACACCAGTGACGATGACCCCCTGGCCGCCGACACCGCGGCGGTCGAAGGCACGCCCCCCGTCTCTGCGGGTGTTCCTGCCGGTATTCCTGCCGATGCCGCTGCCGATAGGCACACGGCGGTGCCGCTGTGCGCCTCCGGCGAGGCGAGCTACATCGCCCTGGTGATGGTCAACGAAGGCGACCGCCAGGTCGTGCGCCTGGCCGGGCTGAGGGGCGATTCGATGCCGGCCGCCGGTGCCAGCGATATCGAGGCGTGCGAGGTGCTGGAGTACGAGTCGCGCTGAGCCGTGGGTCGCATTCCGGCATTTCGCCGAAGCCCGCTCACGGAATATGAACATCTGTGGCCGTCGACTCCGGATAATGCGCGCAGGTTTCACGGAGCTGAAGATGACCTCGCGACCCATCCGCCTGCTGTTCGTTGCCCTCGCGGCGACCGGACTGGCCGCCTGCCAGGAGATCGCCGATACGCCGGCGCACACCTCCACCACCGCACCGGTGCTGGTCACCGCCGCGCCGCCTCCGGCCGACGTGCCCAGCCATGATCCGCAGCTGCGCCCGGGTTCGCGCGCGGCGCCGCCGATGCTGCACCCGGTGGCGCTCGGCCCGTTCGAGACCGGCAATCCGATCGCCGAATCGGTCACCGGGCGCATCACCATCGAAGGCTCGCGCATCGTCGGCGAGAACGGCGCCGAGTTCGTCACCGAACGCATCGCGATCCTGCGCGGCGGCGACGAATTCCTGCCGGGCCAGCGGTATGCCGACGCGATGATGATCGGCACCGAGCATCCGGTGGAACTGCGTCGGGTGGTCAGCGAGACCTGGCCCACGCGCGCACCGGGCAACGCCATCTGCCGCGACATGAAGACCGGCTACCTCGCCATTACCAAGATCGCCGAGGGCGACCACGATGTCGTGCGCCTGATGGGCCTGCGCGGGCAGGACATGCCGGCGCCGAGCGCCGCCGACGTCACCGTCTGCGCATCGTCGTCGTACTACGCGCGGCGCTGATCCGACGCGGCGCGCGCCGCGGTCCGTGACCATCGGCACCCGGCTGCGGCGCATATTTTCTTTATGGTCCGGGGCGGCCTTCGCTGGCCGCCCCGTCCGTTCGCCTGGAGTCCACATGTTCCGATCGTTCTCGCTGCAGCGCATGCTGTTGGCGCTGCTGCTCTCGTGTCTCGCCCTGCCTGCCGCCGCGCAGCGTGAGATCCGCTTCGATGCCTACGCGGTGCCGTCGGCCGGCACGGTCGCGGTGGCGATGCGTGGCGAGGGTCCCCAGACCGGCGCGTTCGCCGATGTCGATGCGGCCACCGGTGGTGCGTTGGCACGCGCGGTCGCCGCGGCAGGCTACAAGGGTCGCGCCGATACCCAGCTCGACCTGCCCGGCCTGGCGCCGTTCGACCGTGTGCTGGTGGTGGGCGTTGGCAGCGACGCGCCGTCCACGCGCACGCTCGAGGATGTCGGCGGACGTGTCGGCCGCTTTGCGGCCGGCAGCACCGCCGCAGCGGTCGAGCTGCTGTGGGGCGGCGACGAGGCCGCGGCCGCGCAGCCGCTGGCGTTCGGTGCCGCGCTGGGCGGCTACCGCTTCGACCTCTACCGCTCGCGGCGCGAGGACGATACCGGCCCGCGCGCCGGCGAAGGCACGCTGGTGGTGCGTACGCGCGACGGCGCCGCCGCCGCCGAGGCGTTCCAGCGCGACTGGGCGCCGGTCGCCCACGGGGTGAGGTTCGCCCGCGACCTGGTCACCGAGCCGGCCAGCGCGGTGTATCCGGAAGAATTCGTGCGCCGTACCCGCGAGGCGTTCAACGGCATGCCGGGCGTCACCATCGAAGTGCTCGACGTACCGGCGATGGAACGCCTGGGCATGGGCGGCATCCTGGCGGTCGGACAGGGCAGTGCGCGCCCGCCGCGGCTGCTGGTGGTGCGTTATGACGGCGCGGCCCGCGGCGAGGCGCCTGTCGCCTTCGTCGGCAAGGGCATCACCTTCGATTCCGGCGGCCTGTCCATCAAGGGCAGCGACGGCATGTGGCGCATGAAGTACGACATGGCGGGCGCCGCCTCGTCGGTGGGCGCCGTGCTCGGCCTGGCCGGCCGCCGCGCACCGGTGAACGCGGTCGCGGTCGCCGCGCTGGCCGAGAACATGCCCTCGGGCACCGCGACACGCCCGGGCGACGTCATCCGCACCGCCTCCGGCCAGACCTTCGAGGTCATGAGCACCGATGCGGAAGGGCGCATGGTGCTGGTCGATGCGCTCTGGTACGTGCAGGACCGCCACAGTCCGCGCGCGATCATCGACATCGCCACCCTGACCGGTGCCATCGTCACCGCCCTGGGCGGCGACTACGCCGGCCTCTTCAGCCGTCATGACGATCTGGCCGACCAGCTGCTCGCTGCCGGCGAAGCCTCAGGCGATGCGCTGTGGCGCATGCCGATGCATCCGGGCTACGGGAAGATGCTGGAGTCGCCGATCGCCGACATGCGCAATGGCGGCGGCCGTCCGGGCTCCGGCACTGCGGCGCACTTCATCGGCGAGTGGGTGGACAAGGACACGCCGTGGGCGCATCTCGACATCGCCGGCATGGCGTGGATCGAAGCCGGCGGCACCGCCACCACGCCGGCCGGCGCCACCGCGTTCGGCGTGCGCCTGTTCGACCGCTGGGTGCGTGACCACGTGGAGCCGGCGGCGCGCTGAGGGCGCCGCCCAGCAACCACCTGCAGGCGGCGGTCCGGGGAAGACCGGGCCGCCGTTTCGCTTTCCGGAATGCGCAGGGCGGCCGAAGCCGCGATGAACGCACACTCCGGCGCGGCAGGTGAGGCCAATGCGCCGCGTAGAATGCGCGCATGTACACCAGCATCGCCGCCTACTGTTTCGTGCACGTGGACGATCCACGTGCGCTTGCCGACGCCATCGAACCGATCGCCCGCGACCACGGCCTGCTCGGCAGCGTGCTGGTGGCGGAGGAGGGCCTGAACCTGTTCCTTGCCGGCGGCCTTCGCGGGATTGACGGGTTCCTCGCCTGGTTGAAGGCCGATGCACGCTTCGCCGGGATCGAGGTCAAGTTCAGCGGGAGCGGCCGGCAGCCGTTCGCGCGGCTCAAGGTCAAGGTCAAGCGCGAGATCATCGCCTTCCGCCGCGACGATGCATCGCCGCTGCAGGGGCGCGCGCCGGCGGTGGCGCCGGAGGTGCTTGCGCGCTGGCTGCAGCAGGGCCATGACGACAGCGGGCGCGCCGTGGTGATGCTCGATACGCGCAACCGCGAGGAAGTCGCCTACGGCACCTTTGCCGGGGCGCTGACGCTTCCGATCGACAACTTCACCGATCTTCCCGGGGCGGTGACCGCGCAGCGCGACCGGCTCGCCGGGACCACCGTGGTCAGCTTCTGCACCGGGGGCATCCGCTGCGAGAAGGCCGCGCTGTGGATGCGTGCGCAGGGCATGGACAACGTGCTGCAGCTCGACGGCGGCATCCTCGGCTACTTCGAGCGCGTCGGCGGCACGGGGTATGAAGGCCGGTGCTTCGTGTTCGACGAGCGCGTGGCGCTCGACCCGGAGCTGGTCGCGCTTGCCGATGCAGAGACCGACGCCGCATGAGCTGGATCGGCATCGTCCTGCTGGTGCTGGCGCTCTACCTCGGCTTCAAGCTGGTGGGCGTGGTGCTGAAGCTGGTGCTGTTCGTGGTCGCGATCGTGATCGGTTACGCGCTCCTGGCGCCACACCTGGACTGGCCGTCGCCGACGGAGATCGTCTGGGTGCTGGGGCCGGATACCGATGCGCTGGGGCCCGACGGCCTGCGCGTGCCTGACACCGCCGGCATGCGCCAGCGGGTGGTGGACGGTGTGGCCGGCGCGATCGCCGAACGCGTGGTACCGGCGGTGGATACCCCGGCGGACCCGCTGCCGTCGCCCTGTGCCGAGGGGCAGGGGGAAGCGGCCGGCGACTGCTGAACACCTGCAGTGCCCATCTCCCGCCCCGAAGGGCGGGTGGGTGCCTGACGGGCCTCAGCCCTCGCGACGCGGCGGCTTGCGCGGGCCGCCCTTGAATCCACCCGGCGGACCCTTGCGGAAGCCACCCGGAGCGCTGCCCGGGCGCTTGAAACCACCGGGACGACGCGCGGGCGCCTCGGTATCGGCCGCCTCGGCACGCCGCATCCGCAGCTGCTGGCCGGCCACGCGCACGCGCTTGAGATGCTCCAGCACCTCGCGCGGCATGCCGTCGGGCAGGTCCACCAGGGTGTAGTCGTCGCGGATGTCGATGCGGCCGATGTAACGGCTTTCCAGGTCCGCCTCGTTGGCGATCGCGCCGACGATGTTGCCCGGCTGCACGCCGTGCACGTGGCCGACCTCGATGCGGAAGGTCTCCAGCCCGGCCTCGGGGCCCTGCACGCGCTGCGGGCGGGGCTCGCGCGGTGCGGCATCGTCGGCGGTGCGCCGCTGCCCCCGGTCGGCGCGTTCCGGTCGCTCGAAGTGGCGCTCGCTTTCGTTGGCACGCTCGAACTTCGGGCGCTCGCGCGGCGGGTCGAGCAGCAGCGGGGTGTCGCCCTGCAGCAGCGCCGCCAGCGCCGCGGCGATCTCCACCGCTGGCACGTTCTGCTCGCGCTCGTAGGTCTCGACCAGCTCACGGAACATGCCGTGCTGCGGGTGCTGCAGGCCGTCGCCGATACGGTCGAGGAACTTGGTCACGCGACGTGCGTTCACGGTCTCGACGCTGGGCAGCTCCATCTGTTCGATCGGCTGGCGGGTGGCGCGTTCGATCGAGCGCAGCATGCCGCGCTCGCGCGGGCTGACGAACAGGATCGCCTCGCCGGCGCGCCCGGCACGCCCGGTGCGACCGATGCGGTGCACGTAGCTTTCGGTGTCGTACGGAATGTCGTAGTTCAGTACGTGGCTGATGCGCTCCACATCGAGCCCGCGTGCGGCCACGTCGGTGGCGACGAGCACGTCGATACGCCCGTCCTTGAGCTGCTGGATGATGCGCTCGCGCTGCTTCTGTTCGATGTCGCCATTGATCGCCGCAGCGGCAAGACCGCGTGCCGCGAGCTTCTCCGCCAGTTCCTCGGTCGCGATCTTGGTGCGCGCGAACACGATCATCGCGTCGAACGGCTCGGCCTCGAGGATGCGGGTCATCGCGTCGAGCTTGTGCACGCCGCTGACCATCCAGTAACGCTGGCGGGTGTTCTTGGTGGTGGTGGTGCTGGCCTTGATCGCGATCTGCACCGGATCACGCAGGTAGGTCTGCGCGATGCGTGCGATCTGCGTGGGCATCGTCGCCGAGAACAGCGCGACCTGGCGCGTTTCCGGTGTCTTCTTCAGCACCGCCTCGACGTCGTCGATGAAGCCCATGCGCAGCATCTCGTCGGCCTCGTCGAGCACCAGGGCACGCAGCTCGGAAAGATCCAGCGAGCCGCGCTCGAGGTGGTCGATGATGCGGCCGGGGGTGCCCACGACCACATGCACGCCGCGCTTCAGAGAGCTCAGCTGGGTGCCGTAACCCTGTCCGCCGTAGATCGGCAGCACCTGGAAGCCGGGAATGTGGTGGGCGTACTTCTGGAACGCCTCGGCCACCTGGATCGCCAGCTCACGGGTCGGCGCCAGCACCAGCACCTGCGGCTTTCCGGCCGCGGGGTTCAGGCGTGCGAGCATCGGCAGCGCGAACGCCGCGGTCTTGCCGGTGCCGGTCTGCGCCTGGCCGAGCACGTCGCGGCCTTCGAGCAGCGGCGGGATCGTGGCCGCCTGGATCGGCGACGGCGTTTCATAGCCGACTTCGGTCAGTGCCTGCAGCAGCGTGGCCGGCAGGCCGAGATCGGAAAAGGTGGTGGTGTCAGCCTGTATGTCGTTTGCGCTCATCGCGGTCTCTCGCACCGGTGAGGGCGCAGTTCGTGGGGAACCGGCTAGTCTACGGCACGGCTCCGCCACGTCCCACGCCCGTCCACATCCTGTTCAGCGCGCGCAGGGCCGCGCGCATCCTCATGGTGTGGGCGCCGCCGTCATCGTGGCGTGTCTACCCTCGCACGCATGACCGACACTACACTGCAATTCGATAACGCCTTCCTCCGCGAACTTCCGGGCGACCCGTCGCAGGCGCCGGGCACGCGGCAGGTCGAGGATGCTGCATGGTCACGCGTGGCGCCGACTCCGGTCGCGAAGCCGGAGCTGCTGGCGTGGTCGCCGGAGGTTGCCGAGGCGATCGGGTTCTCGCCGCGCGATGTGCTCGACCCCGCGTTCGCCGAGGTGTTCGCCGGCAACGCGCTGCTGCCCGGCATGCAGACCTACGCGGCGAACTACGGTGGCCACCAGTTCGGGCACTGGGCGGGGCAGCTGGGTGATGGCCGCGCGATCGCGCTTGGCGAGGTGATCGGCCGCGATGGTAGGCGCCACGAGCTGCAGCTCAAGGGCGCCGGGCCGACGCCGTACTCGCGCGGCGCCGATGGACGCGCGGTGCTGCGCTCCTCATTGCGCGAGTTCATCTGCAGCGAGGCGATGCACCATCTCGGCGTGCCGACCACGCGCGCGCTGAGCCTCGTCGCCACCGGCGACAGCGTCATGCGTGACATGTTCTACGACGGCCGGCCCGCACCCGAGCCGGGTGCGATCGTGTGCCGGGTGTCGCCGTCGTTCATCCGCTTCGGCAGCTTTGAACTGCCCTATGTGCGCGGCGACACCCACCTGCTGCGGAAGCTGGCGGACTTCACCATCGCCCGCGATTTCCCGCATCTCGGGCCCGGCCCGAACCGCTATGCGGACTGGTTCGCCGAGGTCTGCACCCGGACCGCCGCGTTGATGGCGCAGTGGATGCGCGTCGGCTTCGTCCACGGGGTGATGAACACCGACAACATGTCGATCCTCGGGCTCACCATCGACTACGGCCCCTACGGCTGGATCGAACCGTTCGATCCCGACTGGACGCCCAACACCACCGATGCCGGCGGCCGCCGTTACCGCTTCGGCTGGCAGCCGCGCATCGCGCACTGGAACCTCGGCCAGCTGGCGCAGGCGCTGTCGCCGTTGTTCGACGAGGTGGCGCCGCTGCAGGCCGGGCTGGACGGCTACGCGCATGCGTTCACTGTCGCCGATCGCGCCGCACAGGCGCGCAAGCTGGGGCTGGCGGAACTGGGCGACGACGACGCTGGCCTGCTGCAGGACCTGCTTGTGCTGCTGCATGACGGCGCCGCGGACATGACGCTGTTCTACCGCGCATTAGGTGAGCGCGAACCGGGCGCCGCGCCGGATGCCGCGCTGTTCGACACCTTCTATGGCGACGATGCCGAGGCCCGCATCGGCCCCGCACTGTCCGAGTGGCTGGCGCGCTACGCCGCCCGCGTGGAGCGCGATCCGCTCGATGCCGCGCAGCGGCGCGAGACCATGCGCCTGGCCAACCCGCGCTACGTGCCGCGTAACTGGCTGCTGCAGGAGGCGATCGACGCCGCCACCGCGGGCGACCTGGCGCCGCTGCATACCCTGCAGGCGGTGTTGCGCCACCCCTACGACGACCAGCCGGGGCGCGACGACCACGCGCGCAAGCGCCCGGACTGGGCGGCCAATCGCGCGGGCTGCTCGATGCTGTCGTGCAGTTCCTGAGCGGTGGCAGCGTCGTGCGCGGGTAAACTGCGCGCATGCCCCTGATCACACTCAACGCCGTCGATGTCGGCGTCGGCGGTCCGCCGCTACTCCATCGCACCGACCTCTCCATCGAACCCGGCGAGCGCATCGCGCTGATCGGCCGCAACGGCGCCGGCAAGTCGACCCTGCTGCGCGTGCTGGCCGGCGAGATCGAACCCGAGGACGGGCAGATCCGCCGCCAGGACAACCTGCGCGTCGCGCGCCTGGAACAGGAGGTCCCGGCCGGCGCCGGTGGCAGCGTGTTCGATGTGGTCGCCGAGGGCATGGGCGAGGAGGGCGCGCTGCTTGCCGAGTACCACCGGCTTGCGCATGCCGAGACCTTCGACAGCGACGCGTTCGCCGCCGTGCAGGCGCGGATCGAGGCGGCCGGGGCATGGGAGGTCGACCGCCGGGTCGAAGACACGCTGCTGCGCCTGTCGCTGGATGGCGATGCGGCGTTCTCCGCGCTGTCGGGCGGGCTCAAGCGTCGCGTGCTGCTGGCGCGTGCGCTGGTCTCGGCGCCCGACCTGCTGCTGCTCGACGAGCCCACCAACCATCTCGACATCGCCGCCATCGACTGGCTGGAGCAGTTCCTGCTGGAGTGGCGCGGCGCGCTGGTGTTCGTCACCCATGACCGGCGCTTCCTGCGGGCGCTGGCCACGCGCATCGTCGAGATCGACCGCGGCCAGGTCACCAGCTGGCCGGGCGACTGGGCCAACTACCAGCGCCGCCGCGAGGAACGGCTCAATGCCGAGGCGCAGGAGAACGCGCGCTTCGACAAGCTGCTGGCGCAGGAGGAGGCGTGGATCCGCCAGGGCATCAAGGCGCGCCGCACCCGCGACGAGGGGCGCGTGCGCCGCCTGAAGGCGATGCGCAACGAGCGCGCCGCGCGGCGCGAGCAGACCGGCAACGTGCGCATGCAGGCCACCCAGGGCGGTGCATCCGGCCGCAAGGTGGTGGAGGCGCGCGACGTTTCCTTCGCCTTCGCCAACGGCACGCCGCTGCTGACCGGGTTCTCGACCACCATCCTGCGTGGCGACCGCATCGGCCTGGTCGGCCCCAACGGTTCCGGCAAGACCACGCTGCTGCGGCTGCTGCTGGGCCAGCTGCAGCCGCAGGAAGGCGAGATCCGCATCGGCACCCAGCTCGACGTGGCCTACTTCGACCAGTACCGCTCGACCCTGCGCGAGGACTGGAACGCGCTGGAGAACGTCGCCGAGGGCCGCGAGTTCGTCGAGATCAACGGCGCGCGCAAGCACGCCATCGGCTACCTGCAGGATTTCCTGTTCACCCCGGAACGCGCGCGGGCGCCGATCACCCGGCTGTCGGGTGGTGAGCGCAACCGCCTGCTGCTGGCGAAGCTGTTCGCGCAGCCAGCGAACCTGCTGGTGATGGACGAACCCACCAACGACCTCGACGTGGAGACCCTGGAACTGCTCGAGGAGCTGCTGATGGACTACAGCGGCACCCTGCTGCTGGTCAGCCATGACCGCGAGTTCCTCGACAACGTGGTGACCTCGACGCTGGTGATGGAGGGTGAGGGCCGCGTCGGCGAGTACGTCGGCGGCTATTCCGACTGGCTGCGGCAGCGCGCCGCGGCGACCGCCAGCGCGCGTCCGGCGCCGGCTGCGGCGACGGATGGCGGCACGCGCGGCACCTCTCCGGCACCGGCGAAGCAGGCACCGCTGCGGCGCAAGCTCGGCTTCAAGGAAGCGCGCGAACTCGAACAGCTGCCGGCACGCATCGAGGCGCTGGAAGCACAGCAGGCGGCGATGACCGCGGAAATGGGCGATCCGGCGTTCTTCCAGCGCGATGGCGCGGCGATTGCCGCCCACGGCGAGGCGCTGGCCCGCGTGCAGGCGGAACTCGAGGAAGCCTATCGCCGCTGGGGCGAGCTCGACGGCTGATCCGGACCCCGCGGGCGCGTGCCCGCGCCGGCGGCAGGTTCCTGCCGCACCGGCGACGTATCTACGGTGAGCGCAGCATGCGGAATTCGGCCGGCTGCGTGCTGCCGTCGACGACCGGCACCGCCTCGGCGGTCACGAACATCCGCTCGCCTCGCGGCGTGAACAGCGCGGCGTGCAGCCCGAGCCGCGCGTCCCCGGCAACCTTCGCCGTGGAATAGCGCATCGTGAATGCATACGGCGGGCCGGGAATCGAGCTGAACTCCTCCCGGGCCAGCACGTCGTTGCCGCGCGACATGTCGACCAGCTCCACCCGTAACACCGAGTCGGCCGGCATCAGGAGTTTTTCGTGGAAGGTGGCGCGGCCCTCGACGGTCGCGCCGACTCCGTCTCCGGGTTCCGGCGTGGCGGCGCAGGCCGAGAGCGAGGCGGCGGCGATGCAGGCGGCGATCAGGGCAGGGCGCATGGCGGATCTCCAGTGGGCACTGCGAGGCTAGCGCCAGCCGGGTTGCACCGGAGTCAAGGCTGCACCCGGAACTCCACCAGCACCCCGAAGTGATCGGACGGCCACGTGCCGTCGCCCGCGGGGACGTCGAGCACCCGCCGCGCGGCGCGCGGTTGCAGGCGCGCGCCGCGTGCGAACACATGGTCGATCCGTCGGGCGCGCTCGAAGTAGTGCGGGTTGAGCGTGGTCCGCGCGGCGGTGCCGGGGTCCGTGGCGGCCACGGCGTCGACGAAGCCGGCCGCGTCCAGCGCCTGCAGTTCGGGCGCATCGGCTTCGGCGTTGAAGTCGCCCACCAGCACGCTGGCGTCCGATCCGTTGCGGTCGACGTGCGCCAGCACGCCGTCGAGCTGGCGCGCGCGGATCGCCGCGCCGTCGTCGGTCCAGTGCAGATGGGTGTTGAACACGTCCACCGCGCGACCGTGCACGTCCAGCCGCAGGTGCGCGACGGTGCGCGAGTCCTCCAGTGGCTCCAGCCGGGCCTCGCTGCGTGCCAGCACCGGCAGCCGCGACAGCAGCGCGTTGCCGTAGCGGTGCGCCTGCCCGGGTGGATCGGTGGACACGAAGTGGACCGAATAGCCGAGTGCCGCGCCGATGTCCTCGGCCTGGTTGCGCAGGCCGTCCTTCTGCAGCACTTCCTGCAGCGCGATCACGTCGGCATCCAGCGCGCGCAGGCCGTCGATCACCAGCGGCCGGCGGCGCGGCCAGTGGTCGCGGTCGTGATAGAGATTGAGGGTGACCACGCGCAGCGCCGGTGCATCGGCCGGGTGGCGAGGGGCCTGTGCGCAGGCGGCCAGCGCCATGCACGCGGCGGCCAGCACCGCGCACAGCCGGCCGGTCATGGCGCGGCGTCGATCCGGTACACGGGGTACAGGCCGAAGCGCTCGTCCCAGGCGCTGTGGCGGCGGTAGAAGAAGTCCAGGCGTGCACGCGGATCGGCGGCGAAGGCCGCGTCCTCGCGCAGCCGGCGCTCGAACGCCTCGCGCACTGCCGGGTCGGCCTCCAGCATCTCGCGGGCGACGGCTTCGGCGACGTACGCCTCCATGTATTCCTTGCGCTCGAAATGGTTGTTGAAGGCGCCCCATGCGGCGAGCGCGTCCGGCGCCTGCGGCTCCAGCAACGCCATCACCAGCCGCGCCTTCGGCTGCGCGATCGGCACGAACAGCGCGCCGGCCGGCAGGTCACGGGGCTCGTCGCGCCAGCTGCCTTCCAGGTCCAGCCGCTGCAGGCCCTCGCTGGAGGCGGCGGCAAAGCGGATGTCGTCCGCACGGAAGACCTGTACCGGCGCCCGGGCGAGCGCGCGCTCGACGCGGCGATAGTCGATGCCGTGGATCCGCAGTGCGCGCTCGACCCGCCCGGCCTGCGCGGGCGGCACCAGGTAGCCGGCACGCGGCGCGGTCGCGGTACGCGCCGGTACCAGGGTGTCGCGCAGCGGGACCCGCCACAGTTGCGGGGTGGTCTCGTCATAGCGGGTCATCAGCGCGCCGGAGACGTCCGATGGCGTGCGGGTGTAGGCATAGCCGCGGAAATCCAGCGTGCGCACGTCATCGGTGGCGCGCCAGTCGAGCGGCACGTCCTGGCCGCCGAGCGCCGCGGCGCGGCGGTCGGCCTCATGCGCGACGCGCATCCAGTCGCGGCCATGGCGGGCGATGTGGTCGAGCACCGACACGATGGTGTTGCGGGTGATCCGCACCCGCACCGGGTATTCCTTCCAGGAGTGGGTTTCGACCAGCATCGCCAGCCGGTTGCGCAGCAGGAAGTAGCCGGTGGAGAAGCGCGGCGGCGACACGCCGTCGACGAAGCCCGAGTCCGGCTCGTCGTGGCGCACGAAGGACGGATAGAACGGCAGCGGCAGTGAGCCCTGCGCGGCCAGGTCGGCCATGACCCCGTCGCGCAGCTGCAGCCCGGCCGCGCGCAGGGCGTCGTCGCCGGCGTGCAGCGGTTCCACCTGGATGGAGATGTCGTGCTCGAACTGCGCGCCATTGGTGGCGTGCAGGTCGATGTAGGCGATCGGGTCCCAGGCCTCGACCAGCGCCAGCATCGCCTGCATCTCGGGCGCTTCGGCCTTGGCGTAGTCGCGGTTGAGGTTGAGGTTCTGCGCGGTGGTGCGCCAGCCCATCTCGCGCGGGCCGCGCTGGTTGGGGCGGTTCCAGGCGCCGAAGCGCTCGTGCCCGTCGACGTTGAACACCGGTACGAACACCCAGACCAGCTGTTCGAGCGTGCCGGTCGCGGCATCGCCGTCGAGCGCTTCGCGCAGGGCCAGGAAGCCCGCGTCCTTGCCGTCGATCTCGCCGGCATGGATGCCGCCCTGCATCAGCACCACCGGGATGCCGGAGTCGCGCGCGGCCTCGGGCGTCAGCGCGCCGCTGCGCGACACCGCGAGCGCCTTCATCGGTCGGCCTTCGGGCGTGGTGCCGAAGTCGAAGCAGCGCACCGCGTCGGGATAGACGGCCTGGAAGGCGTCGCAAAGGGCGATGGTCTCGTCGTAGCGGCCGGTCTCGACGAAACCGCTGCGCTCGGCGTGCGTGGTGAGGTCGGCCGCGGCGGCGGGGCCGGCGACGGCGATCAGCAGGGCCAGGGCAAGGCGGTGCGGGAGGCGACGCGGCATGGCGGGCGGCTCGGGTGACAGGGGCGCCGATGGTAACGAGCCATGCACCCGTGCCGGCCGTGCCATTCGTTGGTCCCGGCGACGGACCCGATCGGCTACCCTTGCCCGCTTTCGCCCGTCCCTGGCCAGAGAATGTCCACGACTCCCGCTTCCGCTTCCCCGGCCAACGGCCGCATGCCCCGCCAGATCGGCTACATCATCGGCAACGAGGCCTGCGAGCGCTTCAGCTTCTACGGCATGCGCAACATCCTGGTGCCGTTCCTGATCAGTTCGGTGCTGCTGGCCTACCTGCCGGCCGGCTCCGAGCGCGACGCGGCGGCCAAGGACATCTTCCACATGTTCGTGATCGGCGTGTACTTCTTCCCGCTGCTGGGGGGATGGCTCGCCGACCGCTATTTCGGCAAGTACCACACGATCCTCTGGTTCTCGCTGATCTACTGCGCAGGCCATGCCTGCCTGGCGCTGTTCGAGAACAACGCGACGGGCTTCTATACCGGCCTGTTCCTGATCGCGCTGGGCTCGGGCGGCATCAAGCCGCTGGTGGTGAGCTTCTGCGGCGACCAGTTCGACCAGACCAACAAATCCAAGGCCAAGGTCGTCTTCGACGCCTTCTACTGGATCATCAACTTCGGCTCGTTCTTCGCCTCGCTGCTGGCGCCGCTGTTCCTGCGCCACTACGGGCCGGCCGTGGCGTTCGGCATCCCCGGCGTGCTGATGTTCATCGCCACCTTCATCTTCTGGCTGGGGCGCCGCGAGTACGTCAACGTGCCGCCGTCCGGGCGCGATCCGCATGCCTTCCTCGAAGTAGTGAAGTCCGCGCTGCGCGCGCAGGCGCCGGGGCAGGGCCGTCCTGGCCTGCTGGTGGCGATGACCGGCATGGTCTCGGCGGCGCTGATGCTGGTGCTGTGGGCGCTGTCGGCCACGGTCGGCGTCGACTTCTGGCCGACCGATTTCAACTTCGTCATCACCGCCTGCCTGGCGCTCGGCGTGATCATCGCGCTCGGCGGCTGGGGCGCCTCGCTGCAGCTCGAGCGTGCGCGTGGCGCGCATCCGGATGCCGCGGTGGACGGCGTGCGCGCGGTGCTGCGCATCCTCATCGTGTTCGCGCTGGTGACGCCGTTCTGGTCGCTGTTCGACCAGAAGGCCTCGACCTGGATCATCCAGGGCCGCGAGATGGTGATCCCGCACGAGGCCGGCTGGTGGCCCAGCTGGCTGATCCAGGACGCGGCGCAGATGCAGGCGCTCAATCCGCTGCTGGTGATGCTGCTGATCCCGTTCAACAACATCGTGCTGTACCCGCTGCTGCGGCGGCTGGGCTTCGTGGTGACCGCGCTGCGCCGGATGGGCTGGGGCATCGCGATTTCGGGCGTGTCGTGGATCGCCGCCGGCATCCTGCAGCTGTGGATCGACAGTGGCTCGGAAGTGTCGCTGGCCTGGCAGAGCCTGCCGTACCTGCTGCTGACCTTTGGCGAGGTGCTGGTCTCGGCCACCGCGCTGGAGTTCGCCTACAGCCAGGCACCGCATGCGATGAAGGGCGTGATCATGGCGTTCTGGTACCTCACCAGCACCTTCGGCAGCCTGTGGGTGCTGCTGACCAACGCCGGCGTGCGCAACGAGGCGGTGACCGCGTGGATCGCCTCGTCGGGGCTCAGCGAGAACGCGTTCCTGATGTTCTTCTTCGCCGCATTCGCGTTCGTCGCCGCGCTGGCATTCGCCCTCTATGCACGGCGCTACCCGATGCAGGACAACTACCGCATCGCCTGATGCGGCCACAGGCCCCACATGATGAACTCCGGACCCGTCACCCTGCTGCTGATCGCCGTCACCGTGCTGGTGTCGTGGCAGGCGTTCGCCAACCCGCGGCTGATCGAGCGGCTGATCCTGTGGCCGCCGGCGATCGACCGCAGGAAGCAGTACGACCGTCTCGTCACCCACGGCTTCATCCATGCCGACTGGGGCCACCTGCTGTTCAACATGATCACGCTGTTCTTCTTCGGCGGCCTGATCGAGCGCGCGTTCGCGCCCTACATCGGCGCCGTGGGTTTCGCGCTGTTCTACATCTCGGCGATCGTGGTCGCGATCCTGCCGACCTGGCTGCGCCACCGCCACGACCCGCACTACCGCAGCCTGGGTGCGTCGGGCGCGGTCTCCGCGGTGCTGTTCGCCTTCGTGCTGCTGAGCCCGTGGTCGCTGATCTTCGTGTTCTTCCTGCCGATGCCGGCGATCCTCTATGCGGTGATGTACGTCGGCTATTCGATCTGGATGGATCGCCGCGGCGGCGACAACATCAACCACAGCGCCCACCTGTGGGGCGCGGGGTACGGCGTGCTCTTCACCGTGATGATGGAGCCGCAGGTCATACCGGCGTTCCTCGAGCGCCTGGCGAGCCCATCGTTCTTCTGAGTTCCGCCCCAGGCGGCACCTGCCGACGCGCTCACTTCCACTGAAAGTCCGCTGTGCTAAAGCTGTCCGCACAGCCATACAGTGGAGTCACCCGCAAATGCTCATCACCCGGGCCAAGGCCACCGCTCTCCTCAACCAGAAGGAGATGGAGCTCTACACCGACAGCCGAGTGAACGCGCTGCGCAAGCTGGATGCGAAAGCGCTCACCACGCGCGTCGGCCGTGCACGCGATGCCCGCGACCGCGCGCGCGACCTCGTGCAGCGTCAGAAACTGGCATCGCGCGAACGCACCGGCGCCAAGCGCGGGACCAGCGGCATGGCGAACGAGCGCAGCAAGGAGAAGGCGACGCTGCTGTCGGACATCCTGTCGCGCTTCGAGGCGCAATTGCGCCAGGTCGAGCGCGACGACCGCAGGGCCGCCAAGGCCGCGGAGAAGACTGCCGCGACGGCTGCGTCGGCGCGCAAGCCGGCGTCGAAGCGCAGCGAAGCGTCAGCGCCGGCGAAGCCGGCCGGCGGGCGGCGCAGCGCTGCATCCGGTGAGCCGGCCAGCGCGACCCGCAAGTCGTCGGCGAAGGGCACGCCGGCCGGCGGCGCCAGGGCGACACGCGCGTCCACCAGATCGGCGGAGCCGTCGAAGGCTGCAAAGAAGGCTACGGGCACCGCATCCGCTGACGGCAAGGCTGCGGGCAGGTCCGCGACCGGGGCGTCCAAAAAGGCGCGTCCCGCGAAGAAGGTACTGACGCCCGAGCAGGCGCTCGAACGCACCCGCGAACTGCTGGAGGCCAAGCAGCAGCAGGCGCGCCAGCCGAAGTCCTGGGAGACCCTTGGTGGCACCGCCGCTGAAGCCGGATCCCCGGGTTACCAGTCCGAGGAAGCGGCACGGCGGGCCGAGCAGCTGCACGAGGGCGAGGCCCGCGTCCCGGCCATCCACGGCAGCAACAGCACCCGTGACCGCATCAACCAGGGCAAGCGCGACGCGCGCCGTTCGCCCGCCACCGGGGATTGAGCATGGCCACACCCGCGGATGTGAGGCATGACGCCCGGCGCGGCAGGTTCGAGCTCGACATGGATGGCGAAACCGCCCATGTCGAGTACCGGCGCGACGGCGACACCATGGTGATCCTGCACACGATCGTGCCGGAGGCGCTGTCCGGCCGGGGCATCGCCGGCACCCTCAATGCCGCGGCACTCGGGCATGCCCGCGAGGCGGGTCTGCAGGTGGATCCGCAGTGCGAATACACCGCGTCCTACGTGCGCCGGCACTCCGGTTATGACGACCTTCTGGTCGGCGGCGAGCGGTCGTCGTAAACGCGTTTTGCCCATTCACACTTTCGATTCGAACTAGGGTATCGTGCGCGAACTGTTCAAGGCCGGGATCACGGTACATCGTGGCTCCGATGCGGTAGATCAAAGCTGTACGGCCGCACGGCCGGGACGATCCGCTCCATCGCTTTCGCGTTACCCCTTGCTAGACAGTCTCGGCTCCGCCACGGCGGGTCGTGCCAAACCATCAACAACTGTTGTATCAAGGAGTAACACCATGTCCGAGCGTCAGAGCGGTACCGTCAAGTGGTTCAACGATGCCAAGGGCTTCGGCTTCATCACCCCGGAAAGCGGCCAGGACGTGTTCGTCCACTTCCGCTCGATCCAGGGCACCGGCTTCAAGTCCCTGCAGGAAGGCCAGCGCGTCTCCTTCAAGGTCGTGCAGGGCCAGAAGGGCCTGCAGGCTGACGAAGTGCAGCCCGAGTAATCCAGCCCTCACGGCAGGATCGAAAGCCCGGCTCCGGCCGGGCTTTTTCGTGGGCGACGTTCGGACGTGAGCCGGGCGGGCCGCACGCGCACGCTGCTTGCATGGGGCCATCACGCAACGCCCTTTAGCCTCGTCACGACATTGAACAGGGGAACGCAGACGATGAAGTACTGGTGGATCGGGCTGGCCGTGCTTGCGCTGGCCGCGTGCGGCCGCAACGAGGAGGCGACCACCATCCCGTCGACGCCGGCAGCGCCGCAACAGGTGGGCGATCCTGCCGGGGCACCACAGCAGGCGCCGGCGCTCGAGGACGTCATCGAGCAGACGCCACGCTACATCGTCGGCATCAGCTATCCGCCCGAGGCGCGTCGCCATCCCGGACTTGCGGCCGAGCTGCACCGTTACGGCCAGGCCGCCCGCGGCGAGCTCGTGGACGCGGCAGCCAGCGCGGGCGAGGCGCCCGGCGGGCTTGCATACGACCTTTCGCTGGAATTCCGGATGCTCGCGGAAACCCCGCAGCTGGTGGCGGTTGCCGCCGACGGCAGCAGCTATACCGGCGGTGCGCATGGCAACCCGCTGGTGGCGCGCTTCGTCTGGCTGCCGCAGCAGGAACGCATGCTGCGTGCGGCCGATCTGGTGGCCGGGCCGGACGGCTGGGCGGCGATATCGGCCTACGTGCGCGAGCAGCTGCACGCGGTGCTGGGCACCCGGATCGATGCCGAGGAACTCTCGCCCGAGGAGCGCCACGAGGCGTTGCGCACCGCAGGGCGGATGATCGACGACGGCTCCGGGCCGGAGCCCGACAATTTCGATTCCTTCGAGCCCGTGCTCGATCCGCAGGGCCGCATCGAGGCGCTGCGCTTCGTGTTTCCGCCGTACCAGGTGGGCCCGTACGCCGACGGCACCCAGAGCGTTTCGGTGCCTGCGCATGTGTTGCTGCCGCACGTGGCCGCCGAGTATCGCGGATTGTTCTCGACCGACATGCCGGCACCTTCGATCAACGATGCGGGCGTCGACGGCGCGGACTGGCGCCGCGAGAACGGATAGCCGGGCGCCTGGTCCCGGCTATTCCCCCGCCAGGCTCGCCGGGCCGGGAGCTTCCGGCTGCTGCGGACCTACGGGGCGCTGAGTGCGGCGACGTCCGCGCGGGATGATCAGGCCGCCGCACCCAGCAGTCGCGCCGCCCCCGACAGCGTGGCGCCAAGATCGCCATCGAGGCGCAGGCCGGCAAGGGCGTCCGCGCGGGTCACGCCACGATTGAGGATGGCGAGCGGCAGCCCGCGCTCGTGCGCCATCCGCGCGAAGCGGAACCCGGAATAGACCATCAGCGACGAGCCGGCCACCAGCAGTGCATCGGCCTGTTCGAGGGCGTCGCATGCAGCGATGTAGCGTGCACGCGGAACGTTCTCGCCGAAGAACACCACGTCGGGTTTCAGCAGGCCGCCGCAGTCCACGCAGTGTGGTGGCAGATAGGCGCGCTCGGCCTCCGGGGCGATGTCGGCGTCGCCATCCGGTGCGGCCGTGGCGAGGCCGGGCGACCAGCCCGGATTGAGCGCATCGAGTCGCGGCTGCAGCGAGGCACGCGGCAGCCGGCCGCCGCAGCCCAGGCAGACCACCGCATCCAGGCGACCGTGCAGGTCGATGACGGACTCGCTGCCGGCCCGCTGGTGCAGGCCGTCGACGTTCTGGGTGACCACGATCGAAAGCGGGCCGCTGGCGCCGAGCGCGGCCAGGGCGTGGTGGGCGTCGTTGGGGCGGGCGCGGTCGAAACGCGGCCAGCCGACGTGGCTGCGCGCCCAGTAGCGGCGGTAGGTCGCGGGGTCGCCGGTGAACCCCTGCCAGGTCACCGGCGGCGGACGTGTCCACTGACCGTCGTCGCCGCGGTAGCCGGGGATGCCCGACGCGGTGCTGCAGCCGGCACCGGTCAGCACGAAGATCCGCCGATGGCCCGAGAGCCAGTCCGCCAGCCGCACTGCGTTGTCGTGGGCGGGGGCGGGAAGCGGGGAGGGCATGGGCTGCATGCTTCCATCGTACCGGGCCAGAAACTGGAAGACGGGCAATATCGGGCCGCTCGCCGTTGCCGTCCGGGAACTCGAACCCAACCAACCTGTGGCACGCAAAGGACACAGAAGGTGTTCCGGCACGATCGCGTGCAGCCGGATGCCCGTGCGCTCGTGAGTTGCTTCGTTGTGATCCGTGGTGGCCGCGGTGGGCTGCCCGCAAGCCCACCGAGGGGCCCCTTTTCGATCAGGAGAAGAGCCAAAAAAAAACCGCCCGGATCGCTCCGGGCGGTTTGCTCGCCATCAGGCGAAAAACGTTACCTGTTGACCGGCTCCGGGGTGCCGGCATCCGGCGCTGCGGAGTCGTCGGCCGAACCGGCCAGGCCACGCTTCACCAGCAGCGGCTGGATGTCCGGTTCGGCACCGGAGAAGTCGCGGAACAGCTGCAGCGCATCCTTGCTGCCGCCCTGCGAGAGCAGGGTGGCGCGCAGGCGGTCGCCGTTGGCGCGGGTCAGGCCGCCGTTGTCCTCGATCCACTTCACCGTATTGGCGTCGAGCACCTCGGACCAGATGTAGGCGTAGTAGCCCGCCGCATAGCCGCCCATGATGTGGCTGAAGTAGGTGGTGCGGTAACGCGGCGGCACCGCCGCGAAGTCCACGCCCGCCTCGCGCAGCGCGGTGGCCTCGGTGGCGAGGATGTCGCCCGGCTCCGGCAGCCGGTTCGCCGGCAGCTGGTGCAGGTGCTGGTCGAGCATCGCCGCACCCAGGTACTCGGTGGTGGCGAAGCCCTGGTTGAACTGGGCGGCCGCGGTCACCTTGTCCAGCAGGGCCTGCGGCATCGGCTCGCCGGTCTCGTAGTGCTTGGCGTAGTTGGCGAGGATCGACGGCCAGTCCGCCCACATCTCGTTGACCTGCGAGGGGAACTCGACGAAGTCGCGCGGCACGCTGGTGCCGGAGAAGTAGGGGTACTCGACGTCCGAGAACATGCCGTGCAGCGCATGGCCGAACTCGTGGAACATCGTGGTGACCTCGTCCCAGGTCAGCAGGGTCGGCTCGCCCGCCGGCGGCTTGGTGATGTTCTGGTGGTTGGCGACCACCGGCTTGGTGCCCATCAGCTCCGACTGCGACACGTACGAGTTCATCCACGCACCGCCACGCTTGGAGTCACGCGCGTACGGGTCGAAGATGAAGATCGCCAGCTTGCTGCCGTCGTGGTCGAACACGTCGTACACGCGCGTGTCGGGGTGGTACAGCGGCAGGTCGGTGCGGTGCTTGAAGGTGATGCCATAGAACTCGGTGGCGGCATGGAACACGCCGTTCTCGAGCACGTTGACCATCTCCAGGTACGGCTTGAGCTGCGACTCGTCGAAGTCGTACTTGGCCTGGCGCACCTTCTCGGAATAGAAGGCCCAGTCCCACGGCTCGAGCTTGAAGGTCGGCTCGCCCTTGGCGGCCTGTTCCTGGTCGATCATCGCCTGCAGTTCGGCGGCTTCGCGGCGCGCGTTGGCCACGGCCGGCGGCGCCAGCTGGCGCAGCATGTTGTTGACGGCGTCCGGATTCTGCGCGGTCTCGTCGTCGAGCACGTAGTGCGCGGTGGTCGGGAAGCCCAGCATGCCGGCGCGTTCGGCGCGCAGCTTCAGCACCTGCGAGACGATCTCGCGGTTGTCCCACTGGTTGCCGCGGGCGCCACGCACGACCGATGCCTCGTGGATGCGCTGGCGCAGGTCGCGGTTGGTCAGCTGCGACAGCGGCGGCTGGCCGGTGGTGTTGAGCAGGGTGACGACGTACTTGCCTTCGTGGCCGCGGGTCTTGGCGGCATTGGCGGCGGCGGTGATCTGCTGCTCGGTCAGGCCGTCGAGCTCCTCGCGGGTGTCGACCACCACCGCGGAATCGTTGACCTCGGCCAGCACGTTCTGGCTGAAGGTGGTGCCCAGGCGGGCGAGCTCGCCGTTGATTTCCTTCAGGCGCGCCTTCTGCCCCTCGTCGAGGTCGGCACCGGCGCGAACGAAGTCGTTGTAGTAACGCTCGACCAGCCGCACGCCCTGCGCATCCAGACCGAGCGAGGCGCGGTCGTCGTGCAGGGTCTTGATGCGCGCGAACAGCTCGGGGTTGAGGGTGATCTCGTCGCGGTAGGCGGCGAACTTCGGCGAGTACTCGGCCTGCAGGCGCTTGCGCTCGTCGTTGGTGTCGGTGCCGACCAGGTTGAAGAACACCCGGGTGGCGCGGCCGAGCAGCTGGCCGGCCTTTTCCATCTCGAGGATGGTGTTCTCGAAGGTCGGTGCCTCCGGGTTGCTCGCGATGCGCTCGATCTCGGCCAGGTGCTCGCGCATGCCGGCGTCGAAGGCGGGCGCGAAGTGCTCATCGCGGATGCGGTCGAACTGCGGGTACTGCAGGTCAAGCGGGCTGACCTGGAAGAAAGGATTGGCCTGCTGCGCTTCCGAGGACACGGCAGCGCCCTGCGGGGCGGCGGGGGTCTGGGCGAGCGCGGGGGCGCCAAAGCCGGCGATGGCGGCGGCGAGCGCGAGGCTGAGCGGGTGCTTCATGCGGCGGATTCCTGCTACGTCGGAACCACCAAGAATATCCCACCGCTACTGACCGGGACCCATGACCATCGGCATGGGCGCCGGCAGGGTCCGCGCGTCGATGGCCCGCCGACCCGCCGACCCGCCGGCAGGTCGTCAGCGGACGATCGTTACCGGCACGTCGGCCTGTGCCAGCACCTTGCCGGAGACCGAGCCGAGCAGCATCCCGGAGACCGCGCCGCGGCCGCGCGCGCCCATCACGATGAGGTCGGCGCGTGCCTTGCGCGCGACCTCGACGATGGTGGTGGCGATGTCGCCGACCTCGCGGCGCTCCCTGAAGTCCACCTTGGCGCGGGTGAGCGTCTTCACCGCGGCATCGATCATCGACGCGTGCGACTCCGCGTGGTGGCGCGCGGCGGCTTCGGCGCCGATCTTGCGTTCCACGCCGGGGAACAGCTCCGGGTTCACCGCGACCAGGGTGATCTGCGACTTCTCGTTCCCGCGCGCGAGCTTGATCGCGAACTTGACGGCACGCTGGCTGATTTCGCTGCCATCCACGGCGACGACGATCTTCATTGCGGAGCTCTCCTGGCGAGTGGCGCGATTGTAGTCGCAAGCCCCCGACGCATGGAACGTGCGACTCAGCGCTCGACGAACGCGCGCTCGAACACGTACTGGCCGGGCGTACCGATACGCGGCGCCGCGCTGAAGCCACGCCCATCGAGCAGCGCGCGGAAGTCGGCGAGCATCTGCGGGCTGCCGCAGACCATCGCGCGATCGTGCTCGGCGTCGAGCGCCGGCAGTTCCAGTTGCTCCATCATCCGGCCACTGTCCATCAGCGCGGTCAGCCGGCCCTGGTGATCGTGGCCGTTGAACGCGAACGCCTCGCGGGTGACGGCCGGGTAGTACAGCAGCTTCGCGCTGATCTGCTCACCCAGGAACTCGTGCTGCGGCAGTTCGCGGGTGAAGTAGTCACGGTAGGCGAGGTCGGCCTCGTGGCGCACGCCATGGCACACGACCACCCGCTCGAAGCGTTCGTAGGTCTCCGGGTCCTTGACCACCGACAGCCACGGCGCCAGGCCGGTGCCGGTACCCAGCAGATAGAGGTTGCGGCCGGGGTGGAGGTCGTGGATCAGCAGGGTGCCGGTCGGCTTGCGGCCGATCAGCACCTGGTCGCCGGGGCGGATGTCCTTCAGCCGCGAGGTCAGCGGGCCGTCCGGCACCTTGATGCTGAAGAACTCCAGCTGCTCCTCCCAGTTGGCGCTGGCGATCGAGTACGCGCGCAGCAACGGCTTGCCGTCCACCAGCAGACCGATCATCACGAACTGTCCGTTCTCGAAACGGAAGCCGTCGTCGCGGGTCGTGGTGAAGCTGAAGTAGTCGTCGGTCCAGTGGCGGACGTCGAGCACCGTCTCGGTGCCGAAAGCGGAGGACATGCGCGGGTAAGGCCGTGGGGAAACGGCCCATTCTATCCGATGCGAACCATTCTCATCGAACCTGCACGCCCCGGCTGGCAGCCTGCCGCGATGGACACGTTGTGGACGATCGGCCATTCCACGCGGACGCTGGAGGAATTCGTGGCCCTGCTGCACGAGGCGCGGATCGCCTGCGTGGCCGACGTGCGCCGCTACCCGGGATCACGGCGGCATCCGCATTTCGCGGCGGAGGCACTGGCCGAGAGCCTGCCGGCACACGGCATCGACTTCCTGCCGATGCCAGCGCTGGGTGGGCGCCGGCGGCCACGGCCGGATTCGCCCCATACCGCCTGGCGCAACACCAGCTTCCGCGGCTATGCCGACTACATGGACACCCCGGCGTTCGCCGCCGCGCGTGAGCACCTGATGGAGACCGCCGGTGAAAAGCCCACGGCGGTGATGTGCGCCGAGGCGATGTGGTGGAGCTGCCACCGCAGCCTGATCTCCGATGACTTCAAGGCGCGCGACTGGACGGTCATCCACCTGATGGGCCCCGGCAAGTCGCAGGAACATCCCTGGACCGGTGCCGCGCGCATCGTCGACGGACGGCTGGACTACAGCGCACCGGAAGATGCGCAGGGCGAGCTGGGGTTCTGAGTCCGGCGCGGGCCTCCGTGTTCTCAGCGGTAACCGGCGGCCTGCAGCTCGAACAGTTCCGCGTAGCGGCCGCCGGCGGCCATCAGCTGGTCATGGGTGCCACTGGCTTCCAGCTGCCCCTGTTCCAGCACCAGGATGCGGTCGGCCATGCGCACGCTGGAAAAGCGGTGGGAAATCAGCACCGCGGTGCGCTGGTGCGACAGCTCCTTGAAGCGGCGGAACACCTCGTATTCGCTGCGCGCATCGAGCGCGGCGGTGGGTTCGTCGAGGATCATGACCTGCGCATCGCGCATGTAGGCGCGGGCGATGGCGATCTTCTGCCACTGCCCACCCGAGAGGTCCACGCCGGTCTTGAAACGGCGGCCGATCAGCTGGTCGTAGCCGCCGGGAAGCTCGGCGATGACCTCGTCGGCCATCGCCCGGCGCGCGGCATCGACGATGCGCTCGCGGTCGTCCATCGCGCCGATCTGGCCGACACCGATGTTCTCGGCGGCGGTGAGGTGGTAGCGCACGAAGTCCTGGAAGATCACCCCGATGTTGGCGCGCAGTTCGTCGAGGTCGTAATCGCGCAGGTCGCGGCCGTCGAGCAGGATGCGGCCCTCGTCGGGGTCGTACAGGCGTGCCAGCAGCTTCACCAGGGTGGTCTTGCCGGCGCCGTTTTCGCCGACCAGCGCCAGCACCTCGCCGGCACGCAGCTCGAAGTCCAGGTGCCGCACCGCCCAGCGTTCGGCGTCCGGATAGCGGAACCCCACGTTTTCGAACACGAAGCCTTCGCGGATCGGCCGCGGCACCGGCACCGCGTCGGGCCTGGAGCGGATTTCCGGCTCGATGGCGAAGAACGAGAACAGGTCCTCGAGGTAGAGCGCCTGCCCGGCCACCTGCGAGAAACCGATCAGCAGGCCCTCCAGCAGCTGGCGCAGGCGGCGGAAGCTGCCGGCGAGGAAGGTGAGGTCGCCGATCGAGAAATCGCCGCGGATGGTGCGCCAGACGATGTAGGCGTAGGCCACGTAATAGCCGAGCGTGCCGAGGGCCGACAGCAGCGTGCCCCAGAACGCGCGGCGCCGCGCCAGTGCGCGGTTGGCGCGGTAGAAACCCTCGGCAAGCGTCCGGTAGCGGTCGATCAGGAAGCGGTGGAGGTCGAAGATCTTGACCTCCTTGGCGCTCTCCACGCTGGCGCCGGTCTGGCGCACGTACTCCAGCTGCCGGCGTTCCGGCGTCCAGTGGAAATTGAGGGTGTAGCCCAGCGCGTTGAAGTGCGATTCGCCGACGAAGGCCGGCAGCAGCGCCACCGCCAGCAGCAGGATCAGCCATGGCGCATAGATCAGCAGGCCCGCCGCGAAGCTGGCCACGGTGACGATGTCCTGCACCTGGCCGAACAGCTGGCCGAGCAGGCTCATCCGCCCCATCGTCTGGCGGCGTGCGCGGTCGAGCTTGTCCTGCAGCTCCGGGTCCTCGAAGTCCTCGAGGTCCAGGGTGGCGGCATGCTCCATCAGCCGCACGCTGGTGGCATTGGTGAACAGTTCCGACAGCAACCCTTCGGCATACGACACCAGCCGCCCCAGCAGGTCGGACAGCACCGCCAGCCCGAACTCCGCCAGCACCAGCCACAGCAGGTAGTCGAGCTGGCCGCTGTCCCAGGCCTGGCGCAGATCGACGAACCCCAGTCCGAGGCCGACCAGGCGCACCACCTCGTCGATGATCAGTTTGCCGATATAGAGCATCACCACCGGCATCACCGCACGCACCAGGCGGATGCCGAGGCTGGTCAGCGTGAGGGTGGGGCTGGTCGCCCAGACCTGGCGCAGGAAGGGCGGCAGGTTGCGCATCGCATTGAAGCGCTCGCGCAGGCTGGGCTGGGCATGGGACGGGGCGGTTCCGGGGGGCTGGGGCATCGCGCGATTCTGCCGTTCATGGTGTGGTCGTGGCGGTCACGACTGCCCGGCGCACCGGGCCGGCGGATCCGGGCATCCGCGTATACTCGCGTGTGGCGTCGCCCCGGGCGATGCCGTGCCCCAACCGGAACAACGGCTTGCCGGGGCTTTCCACACCGGATTCCCACCAATGGAGTGGCCGCGCCCCGGCGCCGGCCCACGAGGCAACCGTCCGCCGCATGCGCCTGTCCACGATCAAGCTCGCCGGATTCAAGTCCTTCGTCGACCCCACCACGCTGCACCTGCCGACCAACATGACCGGCGTGGTCGGCCCCAACGGTTGCGGCAAGTCGAACATCATCGACGCCGTGCGCTGGGTGATGGGCGAGAGCACCGCCAGCCGCCTGCGTGGCGATTCGCTGACCGACGTGATCTTCTCCGGCTCCACCGCGCGCAAGCCGGTGTCGCAGGCGATGGTCGAGCTGATCTTCGACAACTCCGACCACACCATCAGCGGCGAATACGCCTCGTTCAACGAGATCTCGGTCAAGCGCACGGTCAGCCGCGATGGCCAGAGCGCGTACTACCTCAACGGCACCAAGGTCCGCCGGCGCGACATCACCGACCTGTTCCTGGGCACCGGCCTGGGCCCGCGCAGCTACTCGATCATCGAGCAGGGGATGATCAGCCAGATCATCGAGGCGCGGCCCGAGGACCTGCGCGTGCATCTCGAGGAGGCCGCCGGCATCTCGCGCTACAAGGAGCGCCGCAAGGAAACCGAGACCCGCATCCGCCACACCCGCGAGAACCTCGACCGTCTGAACGACCTGCGCGAGGAGGTCGGCAAGCAGCTGCAGCATCTCGCGCGGCAGGCGAAGCAGGCCGAGCAGTACACCGCGATCCAGGCCGAGCGGAAGATCCGCGACGCGGAGTGGAAGGCGCTGGAGTTCCGCATCCTCGATCGCGAACTGCAGGCGCTGCGCGAGGGCCTGGCGCAGGAGGAGACGCGGCTGGAACAGCTGATCGCCGAACAGCGCGACGCCGAGCGCCGCATCGAGACCGGGCGCGTGCGCCAGCACGAGGCCGCCGACACCCTGGCGAAGGCGCAGGCGGCGGTCTACGAGGTGGCCGGCACGCTGGCCCGCATCGAGCAGCAGATCGCCCATCAGCGTGACCTGTCCGCGCGCCTGCACCGCGCCCGCGACGAGACCGCCAATGCGCTGGCCGAACTCGGCGGCCATATCAGCGGCGACCAGCAGCGCCTCGATGCGCTGCGCGCGACCATCGTCGAGGCCGAGCCACGCCTCGAAGCGCTGCGCGCCGAGGACGAGGCGCGCCAGGAGATGCTGCGCGAGGCCGAGGCCGCGCTTGCCGACTGGCAGCAGCGCTGGGAAGCACATGGCCGCGAATCCGCCGAGGCGGCGCGGGCCGCCGAAGTCGAACGCACCCGCGTCGATTACCTCGACCGCCAGGCGCTGGAAGGCGACCGCCGCCGCGAGCAACTGCAGAACGAACGCGCCGGTCTCGACCTTGACGCGCTCGCGGAGGCGTTTGCCGGGATCGAGCAGCGCCACGAAGAGCAGCGCACCGCGCTCGACACCCTCGGAGAGGACGTCCAGCTGCGCAAGCAGGCGGCGCTGGAGCTGCAGGACGAGCAGCGGCGCGCGCAGGACGAACTCTCCGAGCTGCGCAAGCGCGCGCAGGAAGCACGTGGGCGGCTGTCGTCGCTGGAGACGCTGCAGCATGCGGCGCTCGGCCAGGAGCAGGGTGCCGCGGTGGAGTGGCTGCGTCGGCAGGGGCTGGATTCGTCGGCCCGCGTCGGCGAACGCCTGCAGGTCGAAGCGGGCTGGGAGAACGCTGTCGAAGGCGCGCTCGGGCAACTGATCGAGGGCGTGCTGGTCGATTCGCCCGAAGCCCTGGTCGAAGCACTCGGCGACCTCGGTGAGGGCCGGCTTGCGCTGGTCTCGGCCGCGGACGGGGATGCCGGCTTCGCGCCGACCTCGCTGGCGGCGAAGGTGCGCGGGCCGCTGGCGATCCGCCGGCTGCTGGCACGGCTGCATGCAGCCGAAACGCTGGCCGATGCGCGTGCGCTGCAGGCCGCGTTGCCGGAGGGCGATTCCGTCATCACCCGCAATGGCGAGCGCCTGGGCGCGGGCTGGGTGCGGGTGCTGCGCTCCGGCGCGGCCAAGCAGGGTGCGCTGCTGCGCGAGCGCGAGATCCAGTCGCTGCGTGCGGAAATCGCCAGCCTGCAGGAACGCGAAGCCGATCTCGAAGCTGCGGCCGCGCAGCGCCGCGAGCGGCTGCTCGCGGCCGAGCAGGCGCGCGAGGAAGCCCAGCGGCAGCTGTACGTCGCCCACCGCAGTGCGTCGGAACTGGCCGGCCAGTTGCAGAGCCAGCAGGGTCGGCTCGATGCCGCGCGCAACCGCATCGCGCGCATCGACCAGGAGCTGGACCAGCTTATCGCCACGCTCGACAGCTCGGCCACGCAGTCGCGCGAGGCACGTGGCCGGCTGGAGGATGCGATCGGCCTGATGGCCGGTCACGAGCAGGCCCGCCAGGCGCTGGAAGCCGAGCGCGCGGCGCTGGTGCAGGCTCGCGATGCCGCCCGCGATGCCGCGCGTGCCTCGCGCGATGCGGCGCACGCGCTCGCGCTGAGCCTGGAGTCGCAACGCGCGCAGATTGCCGGGCTCGCGCAGGCGCTGGAGCGGATGGGCACGCAGCGCGGCCAGCTCGACAGTCGCCTGGAAGAGATCACCGTGCAGCTCGCCGATGGTGACGCCCCGGTCGGCGACCTCGAGGAGCAGCGCCAGTCCGCCCTGGAACAGCGCGTGGTCGCCGACAACGCGCTGGCCGCGGCGCGTTCGGCGCTGGAAGCTATCGAGCACGAGCTGCGTGGTTTCGAACAGACCCGCCAGCAGCGCGACGCGCACGCGCTGGCGCAGCGTGAGGCGATCTCGCAGCGCAGGCTGGATCAGCAGGCGCTGGTGATCCGCGCCGACCAGCTGCGCGCGGCGGTGGTCGAGGCCGGCTACGAAATGGAGGCGGTGCTCGCCAACGTCGCCGACGAGGCCAGCGCCCCCGCGTGGGAAAAGATGGTCGCGGACTTCGATGCCCGCCTGCGCCGGCTCGAGCCTGTCAACCTCGCCGCGATCCAGGAACATGCCGAGGCCGCACAACGCAAGGAATACCTCGACAGCCAGGATGCCGACCTCAACTCGGCGCTGGAAACCCTCGAGGACGCGATCCGCAAGATCGACCGCGAGACCCGCGGCCGCTTCAAGGACACCTTCGACCGCGTCAACGCCGGCGTGCAGGAGCTGTATCCGCGCCTGTTCGGCGGTGGCCACGCGTATCTCGAGCTCACCGGCGAGGACCTGCTCGATACCGGCGTGGCGATCATGGCGCGGCCGCCGGGCAAGCGCGTGTCGAACATCTCGCTGCTGTCCGGTGGCGAGAAGGCGATGACCGCGGTGGCGCTGGTGTTCGCGATCTTCCGCCTGAATCCCGCGCCGTTCTGCCTGCTCGACGAGGTGGACGCGCCGCTCGACGAAGCCAACGTCGGCCGCTTCACCGCGATGGTGTCGGAGATGAGCGAGCAGGTGCAGTTCCTGTTCGTCACCCATAACAAGGCGACGATGGAAGCCGCGCACCAGCTCAGTGGCGTTACCATGCGCGAGCCCGGCGTCAGCCGGCTGGTTTCGGTGGACCTTGCCGAGGCAGCGCGCCTGGCCGGCGCGGCCTGACGGCCGGGGCGGCGCGCTGGTCGGCGCGGCATGACGGTCCATTCCGCACGCTGGCCGCGGCCGGCGTGCACCGATGACGAGCAAGGGAGAGAAGCGCGATGTCCGATGTGTGGCTGATGCGGATCGGCATTCTGGTTGCAGGTGCGATCCTGCTGGCGGCCATCTGGTACTTCGGCACGCGTCCGCGACAGGGCGGCCAGGGCCGTCGCCTGCGTCCGGAGGAGCGCGGCACCGAGCGTGACCGCATGGAGCCGACGCTGGGTGCGCAGATCGAGCAGGAGCTCGACGCCGCGGGCGCCACCACTGACGATGCGCGCGAGCCCGAGGAACTCGACCTCTTCGACGCCGCCGTCGGCGAACCGGCCACGCCGAACGCGGAACTCGGCCGCCGTGTCAGCGACGACTTCGACAAGATCGTGACCCTGTACATCGCCGCACGCGCCGGCGAGGTGCTGCGCGGTCCGGACATCGTGGTCGCGGCCGAGAAGGCCGGCCTGACCTACGGGCACATGAACGTGTTCCACCGCCTGCTGGAAGGCCATCCCGAGCGCGGGCCGATCTTCAGCGTGGCCAATATCCGCAAGCCGGGCAGCTTCGAGATGTCCGAGATCCAGTCGCTGGAAACACCGGCGATCGCGTTCTTCCTGACCCTGCCCGCACCGGTCAGCGCGCTCGACGCGTGGGAAAAGATGCTGCCCACCGCGCAGCGCATGGCCGAGTTGCTGGAAGGTGTCCTGCTCGACGAGCAGCGCAACGCGCTGGGCCGCCAGCGCGTGGCCCATATCCGCGACGACCTGCGCGCCTACGACCGCCAGAACGAAGCGCCGCCGGTGACCCGCAGCCCGCGCTGGTAGGGGATCCGCCGTTGGACGGCTCCACGTCCAGGGGCTGCATCGAAGGTCACGAGGAAGCCCCGCCTTTTTCAGGGTTCTCCCGAATGACGGGAGTTCCATGCGAGCGCGGAGGCTCGCCGGACGCCTGGGAATTTGTGAGCGCGAGCCGCGAGCCTGCGAGCCCGGGGTCAGGTCAGTGCCAGGAGCGAGAGCCGGAGCGCGGGCGTGGTGCCGGCGCGCGCAGCCCACCGCGGCCACAGGGGGATGCCCAGCCGGATATCTCCGCGTCCTGCTCCCACATCCGGCCGCCGGCCATCCATGGCCGGCTCTGGACATCCCCCTGCGTCCGCGGCGGGCACCGGACTGTCGCTGCGTGCTGAAGAGGTCAACGGCGGAAAACGTCAGGCTCGTGGCGGGCAGCCACGGCTATGACCTCCATGCCGGAACTCTCGTACGCACGCGCGTGTCAGCGGCAGGCGGCCCAGCACAACCGCTGTTGCTTTGTGTGCCGGAGCCGGCGGATGTCCGGGCCCGTCGCGTGCACCGGGGGGTGTGCTCCCAGCCGGCCATGGATGGCCGGCGGCCGGCTGTGGTAGCTGGACGCGGACTCCAGCCGGGGGAGCACACCCCCCGGTGCGCGTGACGGGCAGCGCGAAGCCGAACGAAGCACCTCGCCGACGCCTGGGCACCCCGCGCTCGCGCTTTTCCGCCACCGCCCGCGCGTGGAGAAGATCGAGGACAACACCTCCCCGTATGCACGATGAGCGGCACGGCGCGTACAGAGGCATGACAGCCGCACGACGTCTCCCGCAGCGGGACATGGACCTTTCCAGTCAGACGCCTCGACACACATCCATGGAGCTGTGGTCCGCTGACCGCAGGCGACGTCGCCCACCACCGCGGCCCCCTTAGAATTGCCCGATGGCCAAGTCCCCCAGCGAACGCGTCGACGAACTGCGGCGCCTGATCGAAGACGCGAACCATCGTTACTACGTCCTCGATGACGCATCGATTCCGGACGCCGAGTACGACGCGCTGATGCGCGAGCTCGAGGCGCTGGAAGCGGCGCATCCGGATCTTGTCACCGCGGACTCCCCGACCCGCACCGTCGGCGCACGCCCGGACTCGGGCTTCGCCGAAGTCCGCCATGCGATCCCGATGCTGTCGCTGGCGAATGCGTTCGAGGATCCCGACGGCGGTGACGACGACCGCGTCCGCTACCGCGAGGTCGCCGAGTTCGAGCGCCGTATCGAGGACCGGCTCGGCACACGCGCACCGCGCTTCTCGGTCGAGCCCAAGCTCGATGGCCTCGCCATCAGCCTGCGCTACGAGGACGGGGTGTTCGTGCAGGGCGCCACGCGCGGCGATGGCGCGACCGGCGAGGACGTGACCGCCAACCTGCGCCAGGTGCGTGCGGTGCCGCTGCGGCTGCGTGACACCGGCGCGCCGCCGCCGGCGGTGCTCGAGGTGCGCGGTGAGGTATACATGCCGCGCGAGGCCTTCGAGGCCTGGAACGCGCGCGCCCTGGAGCGCAACGAGCGCCTGCTGGCCAATCCGCGCAACGGTGCGGCGGGGTCGCTGCGACAGCTCGACCCGGCGGTCACCCGGCGTCGTCCGCTGGCGTTCTTCGCCTATGGCGTCGGTGCGGTTGAGGGCCTCGACCTGCCGGAGACGCATTCCGGGACGCTGGCACTGCTGCGCGGCTATGGGTTCCCGGTGGCGGCGGAAGTCGACACCGCCACCGGCTTCGATGGCCTGATCGCCTATTACCGCCGCATCGGCACGCTGCGTGACAGCCTGCCGTACGACATCGACGGCGTGGTCTACAAGCTCGACCGTTACGACCAGCAGCGCACGCTGGGCTTCGTCTCGCGTGCACCGCGCTGGGCACTGGCACACAAGTATCCGGCGCAGGAACAGGCCACGCAGCTGCGCGCGATCGAGATCCAGATCGGTCGCACCGGCGCGGCCACGCCGGTGGCGCGGCTGGAGCCCGTGCAGGTGGCGGGCGTCACCGTCACCAATGCCACGCTGCACAACGCCGACCAGATCGCGCGGCTGGACGTGCGTGAAGGCGACACCGTGATCGTGCGCCGCGCCGGCGACGTGATCCCGGAGATCGTGCGCGTCATCGACGAGCGTCGCCCGCCGGGCACCACGCCGTGGGCGATGCCCGACGCCTGTCCGGTGTGCGGGTCCGACCTGGTGCGCGAGGAGGGCGAGGCGGCGTTCCGCTGCACCGGCGGGCTCACCTGCGGTGCGCAGCGGCGCGAAGCACTGCGGCATTTCGCCTCGCGGCGTGCAATGGATATCGAAGGCCTGGGCGAGAAGCAGGCCGACGCGCTGGTGGAATACGGTTTTGTCGAATCGATCGCCGATCTCTACGCACTCGACGTCGCCGATCTCGTGCGCATGAAGGTGGCGATGGATGCGGCAACCGCGGCGGACCTGTTGCGGATCGTCGATGACAGCCGCGGCGCGCTGACGATCGACGAGGCCACGCGCACCGCACTGGCGCAGGAACCGCCGCAATGGCGTCGCGCGGAGTTCCTGCGTGCGCATCTTGCGGTGGATGCATCCGCGGGCCGGCTCGCGACCAGGTGGGCGGAAAACCTTATCGCCGGCATTGATGCCAGCCGTCGCACCACCTTGCCGCGCTTCCTGTTCGCGCTGGGCATCCCGCACCTGGGCGAGACCACCGCGAAGACGCTGGCGCAGTGGCTCGGCTCGCTCGGGTTCATCCGCAGCACGCCGGCGCTGCTGTTGCAGGCGTTGCCGGACATCGGCGCGGAAGTGGCGCGTTCGATCGCGACGTTCTTCGAACAGCCGGGCAATATCGCCGTGGTCGATGCGCTGCTGGCCGCGGGCATCACCTTCGAGGACGAGGGCCTGCCGGATGCCGGCCTGCACGAACGCCTGGATCTTGCGCACCTGCTGTCCGCGCTTGCGGTCAACAAGCTGGGCGGCAAAAGCGCCGAGCGCCTGGGCCAGACCTATCAGACGCTCGGCGCACTGCTGCGGGCGAATCCAAGTGGCTGGACCGGTGCGGGGCTGTCGGCCGCCGGTGCGGAGAACCTGCAGGCCTACCTCGCCGATGACGACGCGCGCGCGGCGTTGCTGGCGGCCGGCGAGGCGATGGAGCGCCTGCTCGCCGCGGCACCGGCGGCCGCACGGCGCAGCGCCGGCCCGCTCGAGGGCAGGACCGTGGTGCTGACCGGCACGCTGTCGTCGATGACCCGCGACGAGGCCGGCGAGCGCTTGGAAGCGCTCGGCGCCAGGGTCAGTGGCAGCGTGTCGAAGAAGACCGATTTCGTGGTCGCCGGCGAGGCTGCCGGCTCGAAGCTCGCGAAGGCGGAATCACTCGGCGTCGAGGTCTGGGACGAAGCCAGACTGGTGGCTTTCCTCGGGCGTGAGCAGTGAACGACTGGCGCCCGTCCGCGGCACCGGCCGCGATCCGCCTGCGCGCGCGCGTCAATGCGCTGATCCGTAACTTCTTCGCCGAACGCGACGTGCTCGAGGTGGAGACCCCGGTGATGTCGCAGGCCGGCAACACCGAGCCCAATATCGCGTCGTTCTCGCTGGCATTCACCGGCCATGTCGATGCCGGTGCGCGCACGCGCTGGCTGCGCACGTCGCCGGAATACCCGCTCAAACGCCTGCTGGCCGCCGGCGTCGGTGACTGCTACGAACTTGGCCGGGTCTTCCGCGATGGCGAAGCGGGCGGGCGCCACAACCCCGAGTTCACCATGCTCGAGTGGTACCGCGTCGGCTGGGGCCATCGCCGGCTTGCCGACGAAGCCGCGGCGGTGGTGCAGGCGGCGCTTGCGCTGGTGGGTCGGCAGGCGCACGTGGTGGCGACGTCGTACCGGCAGCTGTTTCGCGAGGCGCTTGGCCTCGACCCGATGCTCACCGACATCGGCACGCTGCGTGCGGCACTCGGCGATATCGGCATCGATGGCGACGGCCTCAACCGCGACGATTGGCTCGACCTGCTGCTGAGCCATCGCATCCAGCCCGGCTTCCCGGTCGACCAGTTGCTGGTGCTGTACGACTACCCGGCATCGCAGTGCATGCTCGCGCGCATACGTGAAAGCGATGGCGACGTGCTTGCGCCGGTGCCGGTGGCGGAGCGCTTCGAGCTGTTCCTGGGCCCGCTCGAACTCGCCAACGGCTATCACGAGCTGGCCGATGCGGGCGAGCAGCGCGCGCGTTTCGAACGCGAACTGGCTGAACGGGCGCGCCGCGGTGACGTCCTGCCGCCGATCGACCGGCATCTGCTGGATGCGCTGGACACGGGCTTCCCGGCCTGCGCCGGCGTCGCGCTGGGCGTCGATCGCCTGCTGATGGCGATGCTGGGCACGTCGCGGATTGCCGACGTGCTGGCATTCGATTTCGCGCGCGCCTGAGGCCACGCCCCGCGGCGGGGCCGGATTGTCGAAATGTTTACATGCGCGGCGGTGCGCAGCGTGTAGATTGGGCGCGTCGTGGATCCGGGGGGTTTCATGTTGCGGGGAGCGCTTGTCGTGATGTTGGCCGTGGGCACGGGCGGATGCGGCCTGACCGCGCGCCTCGGCCTGGGCGGCGGGGAAGACGCGCAGCCCGTTGCCGCCGCGGAGCCTCGCGTGTTCCGCTGCGAATCGCGCGACAACCGCCGCAACTACTGCAACGCCGACACCCGCAACGGGGTGCGCCTGCTGGTGCAGAACTCCTCGTTCGATTGCATCCACGGCACCACCTGGGGCTATGACAACCGCAGCGTGTGGGTCGCACGCGGCTGCAGCGCGGACTTCATCGAAGGGCCCGTCGATCTCGACGGCAACACGCCGCCGCAGCGCGTGCGCTGCGAGTCGCGCGGCAACCGCATGATGCGTTGCAATGCCGTGGTCGCGCAGGACGTTCGCCTGGACGAACAGCTGTCGGACGTGCGTTGCGTGCAGCGGCAGAACTGGGGCTGGGACCGCAACGGCGTGTGGGTCTCCGGCGGTTGCGGCGCGGAATTCGTCGTCCGCTGACGGCATTCGGCATCGATCGGGGCCGGCCGCTGCGGCGGTTAGAATCGCCCGATGAACGACGCCATCGATTACGCACGCTACGACCGCATCCGCCCGATCCGCTGGACCGGCAATGCCCTGGAACTCCTCGACCAGCGCAAGCTGCCGTTCGCGACCGAGTACGTCACCTGCACCCGCAGCGATGACGTGGCCGCGGCGATCCATGCGCTGATCGTGCGCGGGGCGCCGGCGATCGGCATCGCTGCGGCCTGGGGCGTGGTGCTGGCCGCGCGCGAGGTCGATGCGGCCGACGGCGTCACCGCAGCGTCCCTGCTGGCGCCGGCGATGCAGCGGCTCAACGCCGCGCGTCCGACCGCGGTGAATCTCGCCTGGGCGCTGGCGCGCATGCGCACCGCGCTCGAAGCCGCGGGTGCCGACTGGCGCGAACGCATCGCCGCCGAAGCGCAGGCGATTGCCGACGAGGACCTTGCCGCCAACCGGCGCATGGGTGAGCTCGGTGCATCGCTGATCGCGCCCGGCTCGGGCGTGCTCACCCACTGCAATACCGGTTCGCTCGCGACCGCCGGCTTCGGCACTGCACTGGGTGTCATCCGTGCCGGCGTTGCGCAGGGCAGGGTGGGCCGCGTGTATGCCGACGAGACCCGGCCGTGGAACCAGGGCTCGCGGCTGACCGTATGGGAACTGCAGCAGGACGGCATCGACGCGACCCTGATCGCCGATGCCGCCGCCTCGCACCTGCTGCGCAATGGCGAGGTCGAGTGGGTGGTGGTCGGTGCCGACCGCATCTGCGCCAATGGCGATGTGGCCAACAAGATCGGCACCTACCAGCTGGCGATCTCGGCGCGCTTCCACGGCAAGAAGTTCATGGTGGTGGCGCCGTCGTCCACCGTCGACATGGCCACGCCATCCGGCGACCGCATCGAGATCGAGGAACGCGATCCGGGCGAGCTGCTGGGCGTCGCCGGCAACCGCACGGTCGCCGAAGGCGTGCAGGCCTGGAACCCGGTATTCGATGTCACCCCGGCGTCGCTGATCGACGCGATCGTGACCGAGCGCGGCATCGTCGAGCAGCCCGACGCCGAGCGCATGCGCGCCCTGTTCGGCACCGCCTGAGCGTTTCCGACGGACTCCCTGGGCGCGCTCGCGCGCAGCCGCTCCCCCGGGGACTGCACCGCGCTTCCGGCGCGGCCTCACCCGGCTCCATTCGCACCGCCTCGCCGTCCGGCCGCGGGGCACGCGCCGGTCCCTTGCCCGTTCAGGTCAGCCGGGGCCGCCGCCCGCAACCGTACTGCCTGTGCGCGACCCTTGGCCTAAGTGCTTGTTTTCAGGATGGAAGCGTTTGGGCCGCAGGGCCCCGCGTGGTATCATCCGCTGTCTTTTTCCACGCGTTGCCGGCGGCCGGCGCGCGGGTCGTCCGGAGGTTCCGGAAGGCCACCCGGTCCGTGCCGCGCAGCCAGGATGCAAACCGCCTAGATGGTCGATTCCTCGAAAGAAATCATCCCCGTAAACCTCGAAGACGAGATGCGCCGCAGCTACCTCGATTACGCCATGAGCGTGATCGTGGGACGCGCGCTTCCCGACGTGCGTGACGGCCTGAAGCCGGTGCATCGCCGCGTGCTGTTCGCGATGACCGAGCTCGGTGCCCACAGCAACAAGCCGTACTACAAGTCGGCGCGCATCGTCGGTGACGTGATCGGTAAGTACCACCCGCACGGTGACCAGTCGGTGTACGACACCCTGGTGCGCATGGCGCAGCCGTTCTCGCTGCGCTACATGCTGGTCGACGGGCAGGGCAACTTCGGTTCGGTCGACGGAGACTCCGCGGCGGCGATGCGTTACACCGAGGCGCGCATGGCGCGGCTCACCCACGAGCTGATGGCCGACATCGACAAGGACACCGTCGATTTCGTGCCCAACTACGACGAGAAGGAGCTGGAGCCGTCGGTGATGCCGACGCGCTTCCCGAACCTGCTGGTCAACGGCTCGGCGGGCATCGCGGTCGGCATGGCCACCAATATCCCGCCGCACAACCTGGGCGAGGTGGTGGACGCGCTGATCGCGATGATCGACAACCCCGACATCGACATCGACGGGTTGATGGAATACATCCCGGGTCCGGACTTCCCCACCGCCGGCATCATCAACGGCGTCGGCGGCATCCACCTGGCGTATCGCACCGGCCGCGGCCGTGTGCGCATGCGCGCGAAGGCGGACGTCGAGGTGGCCGACAACGGTCGTGAGTCGATCATCGTCACCGAGATCCCGTACCAGGTGAACAAGGCGCGGCTGATCGAGAAGATCGCCGAGCTGGTGAAGGAAAAGAAGCTCGATGGCATCAGCGAGTTGCGCGACGAGTCCGACAAGGACGGCATGCGCATCTACATCGAGATCAAGCGCGGCGACTCCGCCGAGGTGGTGCTCAACAACCTCTATCAGCAGACGCAGATGGAGTCGGTGTTCGGCATCAACATGGTGGCGATCGTCGAGGGCCGGCCGCAGCTGCTCAACCTCAAGCAGATCCTCGAGGCCTTCGTGCGCCACCGCCGCGAGGTGGTCACGCGCAGGACGATCTTCGAACTGCGCAAGGCGCGCGCGCGCGCGCACATCCTCGAAGGCCTGACGGTCGCGCTCGCCAACATCGACGAGATGATCGAGCTGATCAAGACCTCGGACAACCCACAGGTCGCCCGCGAGCGCATGCTGGCGCGGGTGTGGCAGCCGGGCCTGGTCGGTGCGCTGCTGGAAGCGGCCGGTGCCGAGGCCTCGCGCCCGGAAGACCTGCCCAGGGGCGTGGGCCTGCTGGCCGATGGCTATCAGCTCACCGAGACCCAGGCGCAGCAGATCCTGGAGATGCGCCTGCACCGCCTGACCGGGCTGGAGCAGGACAAGCTCACCGAGGAATACCGCCTGCTGCTGGAAACCATCCGCGGCCTGATCGAGATCCTCGAGAATCCCGACGTGCTGCTCGACGTCATCCGCACCGAGCTGCGCAACGTCAAGGAAGAGTTCGGCGATGCCCGCCGCAGCGAGATCCGCGCCAGCGAGGAGGATCTCGACATCCTCGACCTGATCGCGCCGGAAGACGTGGTGGTCACGCTGTCGCATGCCGGTTACGTCAAGCGCCAGCCGGCGACCGCCTACCGTGCGCAGAAGCGTGGTGGCCGCGGGCGCAACGCCGCGTCCACGAAGGACGAGGATTTCATCGACCAGCTGTGGCTGGTCAACACCCATGACACGCTGCTGGCCTTCACCAGCAGCGGCCGCGTGTTCTGGCTGCCGGTGCACCAGCTGCCCGATGCCGGCCCGAACGCGCGCGGGCGTCCGATCATCAACTGGATGCCGCTCGAGGAAGGCGAGAAGGTGCAGGCGGTGCTGCCGGTGCGCGAGTACACCGAAGGCCAGTATGTGTTCTTCGCCACCCGCAACGGCACGGTCAAGAAGACCCCGCTCACCGAGTTCGCGTTCCGCCTGCAGCGCGGCAAGATCGCCATCAACCTCGACGAGGGCGACGCGCTGATCGGCGCCGAGCTCACCGACGGCGACCGCGACATCCTGCTGTTCGCCTCCAACGGCAAGGCGGTGCGCTTCGACGAGAACGCGGTGCGCTCGATGGGCCGCACGGCGACCGGCGTGCGTGGCATCCGCCTCGCCGAAGGCGAATGCGTGGTCAGCCTGATCGTCGCCGAATCGGCAGGCGAGGGCGCCGAGGAAGCGGCCGACGAATCCGAGAACGGCAACGGCCATGCGAACGGCAACGGCAACGGCAATGGCGACGCGGTGCAGGTCGAGCACGACGACGAGCCCGATGCCTACATCCTCACCGCCACCGAGAACGGCTACGGCAAGCGCACCCGGCTTGCGGAATATCCGCGCAAGCGCCGCGGCACCCAGGGCGTGATCGGCATCCAGACCACCGAGCGCAATGGCCGGCTGGTTTCGGCGGTGCTGCTGAGCCGTCGCGACGAGGTGCTGCTGATCTCCGATGGCGGCACCCTGGTGCGCACCCGCGCGGCGGAGATCTCCGTGGTCAGCCGCAACACCCAGGGCGTCACCCTGATGCGCGTGTCCGAAGGCGAGCGCCTGCAGGCGGTGGAGCGCGTGGATGCGTCGATCGTCGAGGACGAGGGCGTGGTGGCGACGGCACAGCTGGCCGACGGCGGTGCCGCAACGGAGTCGGCAACGCCGGCGTCCTGATGGCGGGGCGGGTCGCGGGCATCTCCCGCGGCGGGATGCCCTGACCCCAGGCCCTCTCCCGCGGGCGGGAGAGGGTTCTCGAGCCGCAGCCCCGGCGCTTGTTCGACGTTCATCTCCCGACCCGGTGTCGTTGCACGGCTGACGTGCCTCCGTGGGTGCCGCGCGTCCATCGTGCACACGGGGGCGCGTTGTCCTCTCGTTCCCCGGATGTGGCGCAACCCTGGAATGCCGCGCGGTGATGGGCTCCGTTTCGAGCCGCGCCGCCCGTCGCGCGCACCGGGGGGTGTGCTCCCCCGGCCGGAGTCCGCGTCCAGCTACCACGGCCGGCCGCCGGCCATCCATGGCCGGCTGGGAGCACACCCCCCGGTGCACGCGACGGGCCCGGGCATTCGCCGGCTCCGGCACGAACATCACAGTGGTTGTGTCGGCGTCGCCTACCGCTGAACGTGCCTGCGTTCGCAGGTCCGGCATGGGAGGTCGGCAGGTTGCGGCAACAGTGACAGCGACGGCAGGCCGGGAGTCGCCGCCACGACGGCCTACGTTCTTTGCAGTGGACCTCCCGGATCCCACGACGGTTCGGGGGCCCGCCGCGGCCACAGGGGGATGTCCAGAGCCGGCCATGGATGGCCGGCGGCCGGATGTGGTAGCAGGACGCGGAGATATCCGGCTGGGCATCCCCCTGTGGCCGTGGTGGGCCGCCCGCGGCCCAACCTGACCCGGCCGTGCTCTGGCTCTTGCTCGGCTCGGCTCCGAACTTACGAACTTCCGGAACCTCCGGGCTTCCGGGCGCGAGGCTCCGCGCTTGCATGGACGCCCCTCTATCGGGAGGAGAACCTCCTTCGAGCCGCAGTCCCGCGGCCTGCACACCTGACGACCGCCCGTTGCCTCAACGCTTCCCGACGCGGGCCTGCAGCGCCTGCTCCATCGTCAGCCGCCGGGCGAGGTCATCCGCCGACAGCCCTGGTGCGAACAGGAAACCCTGGCCGACCGGCACGCCGAGTTCCAGCAGGAAGCGCCGCTGCGCTTCCGACTCCACACCTTCGGCGACCAGCCCGAGGCCAAGACTCCGTGCGATGCCGGCGATCGCCTGGCAGACCGCGACGTCGGAATGGTTGTCCGGCACGCCCGCCACGAACAGCTGGCTGAGCTTGAGCCCGTGGATCGGCAACCGGCGCAGGTAGTTCAGGGCGCTGTAGCCCTCGCCGAAGTCGTCGATGCTCAGCATCACCCCGAGGTCGCGCAGGCCCGCGAAGGTGCGCAGGGTGTCGGGCGCGTCCTCGATCAGCGCGCGCTCGGTGAATTCCAGTTCCAGCGCGGAACCCGGCAGGGCGTGCTCGGCGAGCATCGCGCGCACGGCATCCGCGAGGTCGTCACCGATGAACTGCCGGTACGACACGTTGACCGCAACGCGTACGATCCCGTGGCCGGCGGCGCGCCATGCCGCGACCTGCGCACAGGCCTGCTGCAGCACCCAGCGGCCGATGCGCACGATGTCGCCGGTGTTTTCGGCGTGGGCGATGAAGTGGTCGGGGCGCATCTCGCCCTGCTGGCTGCGCCAGCGGATCAGCGCCTCGGCGGCGACGATGCGGCCATGGTGCAGGTCCACCTGCGGCTGGTACACCAGCCGGAACTCCTCGTTCTCCACCGCGCGGCGCAACTGCGTCTCCATGCGCAGGCGGTCCTCGCGCAGCTGCCCGAGCTCGGCGGTGTAGGCCTGCCAGTTGTTGCGCAGCCGCCGCTTGCTGTCGTACATCGCCGCATCCGCGTTCTGGATCAGCGTCTGCGGGCGGTCGCCGTCCTGCGGCGCGCGCGCGATGCCGATGCTGGCGCTGATGTCGAACTCCTCGCCGTCGAAACGGAAGTTCTCCGCCAGCGCCGAGAGGATGCGTTCGGCAAGACGCTCGGGCGTACCGGCATCGTCGCGGATGCCGCACACGACCAGGAACTCGTCGCCCCCAACGCGGGCGATCAGCCCCTCGGTGCCGACCGCGTCGGCGATGCGACGTGCGGCGAAGTGCAGCAGCTGGTCGCCCGCCGCGTGGCCCAGCACGTCGTTGACGGTCTTGAAGCGGTCGAGGTCGATATAGAGCACCGCCAGCCGTGACTGGGTGGGGTCGCACAAGCGGCCGTCGAGTTCGGCCAGAATCGCATCGCGGTTCAGCAGGCCGGTCAGCGGATCGGTGCGCGCCTGCACGCGCAGGGTTTCCTCGGACTGCTTGCGTTCGCTGATGTCCTGCAGCGTGCCGGTGATGTTGATGGCGCCGGACTCGTCGTGCTCGCGCTCGCCGATGATGCGCACCCACAGGGCGCGACCATCGTCGCGGCGCCCGCGCAGCTCGAGGTCGAGCGGCTGGCCACGATCCACGGCCGAGTGCAGCGCCTGTTCCAGCCGGTGCGCATCGTCCTCGCGCAGGCTTTCCAGCATGCCCGCCATGTTCACCGGCAGCGGCAGGTGGTCGAGGATGCGCGCGCCCTCGGCGGTGAGGTAGAGCGCGTCGCGGCCGACCTCCCACTCCCAGCCGCCGATGCGTGCCAGCGCCTGGGCGCGGGCGAACAGCGCATGGTCGCGCTTGAGGCTGGTGATGTCGTTGAAGAACGAGATCACCTGGTGCGGCTGCTGCGCGCCCGGCGCGAACACCGGCACGGTGGCATAGGACATCCAGCGCAGGCGCCGTTCCGGCTTGTGGTAGAAGCCGAGCACGCGGGTGCCGGTGGGGCGGCCGCTGCGCAGGGTCTGCGCGAACGGCGAGGCGTCGGGCGGAATCCTGCGGCCGCTTTCGTCGAGCAGCGTCCAGTCCTCCGGCACCAGGTGCTCGCCCAGGCTGTGGTCGGCATTGATGCCGAGGATGCGCATGGCCGCGGCGTTGGCCTGCAGCGGGCGGCCGGCGGCATCCTGCACCAGCACGCCCTTGTCGATGACCTCCAGCAGCTGCCCGTAGCGCGCTTCGGCCTCGCGGCGGGCGCTGAGGTCGCGTGCCACCGCCACCACGCAGGGGCGCCCATCGAGGCTGAAACCCGCCGAGTGCACCTCCACCGGGAAGCGGGTGCCGTCGGCGCGCATGTTGTAGACCTCGATCACATAGGTGCCGCCGCGGTGCAGGGTTTCGAGCACCGGTTGCATGTGGTCGGTGGGGAGGTCGGGATTGAGCACCTCGATCGGCTGGCCGACGATCTCCTCGCGCGGGCGCCGGTAGGCGCGTTCCCCGGCGCGGTTGAGGTCGAGCACGATGCCGCGCTCGTCGAGGATGCTGACCGGGTCGGGCACCGCGTCGAACAGCGCGGCGTAGCGCAGGCGTGCGCGCTCGGCATCGACGCAGCTGTGGCGCAGGGCATCGGCGGCGCGGGTGAGCAGTCGGCGGGTCTCTGCCGGAATGCCGGGATCGCCTGCAGCGGCGTCGAGCGATGCGGCGATCCGCTCCGGGTCGGTCCCGGGCGAGGCGTCGTCGGCATCCGCTCGACGCGGCGGATTCATGACACCGCCGGATCCGGTGCCGCGGGTGCGGTGGCCTGGCCGACCCTGCTGCCGGTTCCGCGCCCCAGGCACGCCGCCAGCCAGCGCCCGGTGTCGGCGAGCGCCTCGAGGTCGATGCCGGTCTGCATGCCCATGCCATGCAGCATATACACGACATCCTCGCTGGCGACATTGCCGCTGGCCCCATGTGCATAGGGGCAGCCGCCGGTGCCGGCCACCGCGGCGTCTATCACCCGCGCGCCCTGCTCCAGGCAGGCGAGCACATTGGCCAGCGCCTGCCCGTAGGTATCGTGGAAGTGCAGGGCGAGCGCCGGCACCGGCACCTCGGTGGCCACCGCGCGCAGCATGGCCGCGGCCTTCGCCGGCGTCCCCACGCCGATGGTGTCGCCGAGCGAGACCTCGTAGCAGCCCATGTCATGCAGCGCACGCGCGACGCGCACCACGTCGGCCAGCGGCACCTCGCCCTGGTAGGGGCAGCCCAGTACCGTCGAGACATAGCCGCGCACCCGCACGCCATCCGCGCGCGCCCGTTCCATCACCGGCGCGAAGCGCTGCAGCGACTCGTCGATGCCGGCGTTGATGTTCCTGCGGTTGAACGCTTCCGATGCCGCGGTGAACACCGCGATCTCCTCCACGCCGACTGCGCGTGCACGCTCGTAACCGGTTTCGTTGGGTACCAGCACCGGATAGGCGATGCCCGGGCGGCGCGCGATGGCGGCGAACACCTCGGCGGCATCGGCCAGCTGCGGCACCCACGTCGGGCTGACGAAGCTGGTGGCCTCGATGGTGCGCAGGCCGGTGCGGCCAAGCCGGTCGATCAGCTCGACCTTGACCGCCGCCGGCACCAGTGCCTTCTCGTTCTGCAGTCCGTCACGCGGCGATACCTCGACGATGCGTACCTGGTCGTTCATTGCCTCTCCCGCTGGGATGTACGTCGCCTGCGCCCGGTTCAGGCCAGGCGGGCGAGGGTGGCGTCGGCCTCGACGAATTCGCCCTCGGTGACCGGCAGTTCCGCGAGCTCGCCATCGCGCGGCGCCTTGATGGAGATCTCCATCTTCATCGCCTCCATCACCAGCAGTTCCTGGCCGGCGGTCACCGCGTCGCCCGCGGCTGCGCGCACCACCACGATGCGGCCCGGCATCGGCGCACGCAGGCGGCTGTCGCTGCCTGCGGCGGCGCCGGCGGCGCGCTGTTCGCGGCGCAGGAAGCGCAGCGCGCGACGGCTGTCGCCGTCGTGGATCAGCAGATGGTCGCGGTCCCCGCCGATGCGGAAGGCACGCGCACTGCCGTCGGCCTGCAGCCACAGGCGGTCGCCCTCGCGGCGCGCGGCGGTGACGTCCACCGGCGCGGCATCGCCGACGGTGATCGTCCAGCGCCCGCCACGGCCACTGGCATGCACGTCGAGCACGTCGTCGCCATCACTCAGCCGCAGGCGCGTGGCGGCGCCACCGGCACCATGCCAGCCGTCGCCGGCAGACCATGGCGAATGCGGATCCCCGGGCTGCGCGCCGGTCGCCTGTTCGAGGGCGAGCAGCTCCGCCACGACTGCGGCCACGCGCTGCATCGCCATGGCCTGCGGGCGCTCGGGCTGGCGCAGCGCATCCGGCTGGCGGTCCAGGTAGCCGGTATCGATGGTGGCATCCACCACCGCCGGGTCGCGCACCAGGCGTTCGAGGAAGCCCACGTTGGACTTCGGTCCTTCGATCTCGCACGCCGCCAGCGCCTCGCGCAGGCGCGCCAGCGCACGCGGGCGATCGGCGTCGTGGACGATCAGCTTGGCGATCATCGGGTCGTAGAAGATGGTGACGGTGTCGCCCTCGACCACGCCGCTGTCCACGCGCACATGCGCATCGGCGTCCGGCAGGCGCAGCCGGGTCAGCGCGCCGGAGCCGGGCAGGAAGCCGGCATCCGGGTCCTCGGCGTACAACCGCACCTCGATGGCATGGCCCTGCTGGGTGATCGCGTCCTGCGCCATCGGCAGCGGCTCACCGGCGGCGACGCGCAGCTGCCATTCCACGAGATCGAGGCCGGTCACCAGTTCGGTCACCGGGTGCTCCACCTGCAGGCGGGTGTTGATCTCCATGAAATAGAAGGCGCCTGCCGGGTCGACGATGAATTCCACCGTGCCGGCATTGGCGTAGCCGATCGCGCGCGCGGCGAGCACTGCGGCTTCGCCCATGCGCGTGCGCAGGTCATCGGTCAGGAACGGCGAGGGCGATTCCTCCAGCACCTTCTGGTAACGGCGCTGCGCGGAGCACTCGCGCTCGAACAGGTGGATGGTGTTGCCGACGTGGTCGCCGAACACCTGGATCTCGATATGCCGCGGCTGCTCGATATAGCGCTCCAGCAGTACGCGGTCACGACCGAAGGCGTTGGCGGCCTCGCGCTGGCAGCTCTCCAGCGCGGCCGCGAACTCGTCCGCAGCGCGCACGATGCGCATGCCCTTGCCGCCGCCGCCGTGCGCGGCCTTGATCATCAGCGGGAAGCCGATGCGCTGTGCCTCGCGTGCCAGCGTCGCGCCGGACTGGTCCTCGCCGGTATAGCCGGGCACCACCGGCACGCCGGCCGCCGCCATCAGGTCCTTGGCGCCGGCCTTGCTACCCATTTTCCGCATTGATGCCGCCGAGGGCCCGATGAAGCGGATACCCGCGGCGTCCACCGCGTCGGCGAAGTCCGCGTTCTCGCTGAGGAAGCCGTAGCCGGGATGGATCGCCTGCGCGCCGCGTTCGCGGGCCACCGCGAGGATCGCATCGCCGCGCAGGTAGCTGTCCTGCGGACGCGGCCCACCGATCGGCCACGCCTCGTCGGCCATGCGCACATGCAGCGCCTGCGCATCGGCCTCGGAATACACGGCGATGGTGCGGATGCCCAGCCGGCGGCAGGTGCGGATCACCCGGCAGGCGATCTCGCCGCGGTTGGCGATGAGTACGGAATCGAACATGGGTTCAGCCTTCTCCTCCGGATGGAGGGGTGGATGCGGATGCATGGAACGGCGAAGCGACGGGCTCAGCGCTGCACCCATGCCGGCGGGCGCTTGTCCAGGAACGCGGACAGGCCTTCCTGGCCTTCGGTGGAGACACGCAGCGCGGCGATCAGGGTGGCGTTGTCGTGGTCGCGGCGGTCGCGGTCGGGCTCGGCAAGCACTTCGCGCACCAGACGCTTGGCGTCGGCGGCGGCGAACGGGCCCGCCTTGAGCAGCAGGCCGATCTGCCGGTCGACCGCGGCGTCGAGCTCGGCTGCGGGTACCACCTCGTGCAGCAGGCCCATGCGATGTGCCTGCTCCGCATCGAAGATCTCGGCGGTTGCGAACCAGCGGCGCGCCTGGCGCGGACCGATCGCGGCGATGACGTACGGCGAGATCACCGCCGGCAACAGGCCGAGGCGGCTTTCGGTGAGACCGAACTTCGCCTCCGGCACGCCGATGGCGATGTCGCAGCAGGCCACCAGGCCGACGCCGCCGCCGAAAGCCGCGCCGTGCACGCGGGCGATGGTCGGCTTCGGGAGTTCATCGAGCGTGCGCATCAGGCGCGCGAGCGCCATCGCGTCATCGCGGTTCTCGACCTCGCTGGCGCCAGCCATCGCGCGCATCCAGTTGAGGTCGGCACCGGCGGAGAACGAGGCGCCGGCGCCCTCGATCACCACCGCACGCACGTCGGCGTCGCGGGCCACCTGCTCCACCGCGGCGGTGAGCGCGGCGATCAGGCCGGCATCGAAGGCGTTGTGCAGGTCGGGGCGATCCAGGCGCAGCCGGGCCACCGGGCCGTGGGTGACGAAGGTCAGGGCATCGGACATCGATACGGACTCGCGGAAACCGACCGGCATGATACCCGCGTCGTCCACGCCGGCCGGCGCAACGGCAGGCGTCGACCTGTGGCGGCGTCCACGACGTCGACTGGACGATTCCCGGTGCGCCCGGGGCGCGCGGTTGCCTGCAGGCCTATCTAATGGCGCATCCCGCGCTTGCCCGGACGCCGCGTGTCATGGGTGGGGGTGACCTCGACGGCGAGGCTGAAACTGCGCTCGTCACTGCCGAAGAGCGCGCCGACGCCCACCACCTGGCGGTTGAGCTCCTTGCCGTCGCCATCGCGCACGACCAGTACCACCGAATATTCCCAGGCGCCGCCTTCGGCGGGGTGGCGGATGGTGCCTTCAACCTGCAGTGCATTGGTGGATGCACCGGCCACGCTGGCCGGCGCATCGAAGCGCAGGTAATGCCGGCACGACGGGCAGATCGTCGCGCTCTGCAGGATGGTGGTCTTGCAGTGCGGGCAGATGCGGGTCGCGCCGGCCTCGCCGGGCCGGCTGTTGCTCACGGGGTGGCGGGTTCGAGGTCGGCCCTGTCGGTCTTCTCGACGCGTGCGCCCTTGGCCGCTGCCGGGCTCTCCCAGCCGCACTCGACATGCCCGCGGATCTTGGACCCGGCCGCCACGGTGAGCGTGCCGGCCTTGAGGTCGCCGCTCATCACCGCGGTGTCGAGCAGTTCCACGCGCTGGGCGGATTCGATATTGCCCTCCAGCTCGCCGGCGACGATGACCTTGTCCGCGCGCACGCCACCATCGAGTTTGGCGCCGCGCTCCAGGGTGACATCGCCCTGCACGTTGACGTCGCCCTTGAAGCGGCCGGCGATGCGCACGTGCCCGGTGCCCTCGATCTTGCCCTCGATGGTGAGGTTCGAGGCGATCAGCGATTCCTTGGCTTCCGGCTGGCTACTGCGCGGTGGCGCGCTCTGGGTCGGACGGAAGTCGGCCGCAGCGGGCGCAGGCGGCGGGTTGTCGCGCACGGCGGCAGGGGCGGGTTCATTGGCGAAGGACGGCACGTCCTTCCTGGTTTGACCGGGCGGGTTGAAGATGGCCATGGAGTTCCTCGGCAGGACGGTGGCGTGCGGGCCGGACAGGGAAACGCGCGGATGCCGCGCGACGGCGAAGCCGCTGCCCGAGACTAGCACGCAGCCCGCACCGCCCCGTTGTGACCGGCTGCCCCGAATGACCAGCGCAGTCAACACCTTACGCGTCGGTATTCACTCGGGACCTGCGCTGTATACACATGTCATCTACGCCAGTACCCGCGCCCTGTTACATCCGGAACACGCCGAACTGGGCCGGCTCCACCGGGGCATTGAGGGCGGTGGACAGGCCCAGGCCGAGCACGCGGCGGGTGTCGGCCGGATCGATGATGCCGTCATCCCACAGCCGGGCAGTCGCGTACCACGGGCTGCCCTGGTGTTCGTACTGCTCGCGGATCGGCTGCTTGAAGGCGTCTTCCTCGTCCGCGCTCCAGCTGCCGCCCTTGCCCTCGATGCCATCGCGCTTCACGGTCGCCAGCACGCTCGCGGCCTGCTCGCCGCCCATCACGCTGATGCGCGCGTTGGGCCACATCCACAGGAAGCGCGCGCCATAGGCGCGGCCGCACATCGCGTAGTTCCCGGCGCCGAAGCTGCCGCCGATGACCACGGTGAACTTCGGCACGCTCGAGCAGGCGACCGCCGTGACCATCTTCGCCCCGTCCTTGGCGATCCCCGCGTTCTCGTATTTGCGCCCGACCATGAAGCCGGTGATGTTCTGCAGGAACACCAGCGGAATGCCGCGCTGGTTGCACAGCTGGATGAAGTGCGCGCCCTTGAGCGCGCTCTCGCCGAACAGGATGCCGTTGTTGGCAACGATGCCGACCGGGTAGCCATGCAGATGGGCGAAGCCGGTCACCAGGGTCTTGCCGTAGCGTGCCTTGAACTCCTGGAACTCGCTGCCATCGACCACGCGTGCGATCACCTCGCGGATGTCGAACGGCCGCCGCGTGTCCTTGGGCACGATGCCGTACAGCTCGTCGGCCGGGTAGAGCGGTTCGACCGGCGCACGCACCGCCACCGGCACGTGCTTGGCGCGGTTGAAGCCGGCGACGATGTCGCGTGCGATCTGCAGCGCATGGCGGTCGTCCTCGGCGAAATGATCGGCGACGCCCGACACGCTGGTGTGCACGTCGGCACCGCCCAGCGATTCGGCGTCCACCACCTCGCCGGTCGCGGCCTTCACCAGCGGCGGGCCGCCGAGGAAGATCGTGCCCTGTTCCTTGACGATGACGCTCTCGTCGCACATCGCCGGCACGTACGCACCACCGGCGGTGCAACTGCCCATCACCACGGCGACCTGCGGGATGTTCTCCGCCGACAGCCGCGCCTGGTTGTAGAAGATGCGGCCGAAATGCTCCCTGTCCGGGAACACCTCGTCCTGCAGCGGCAGGAACGCGCCGCCGGAGTCCACCAGATAGACGCAGGGCAGGCGGTTCTCGCGGGCGATCTCCTGCGCTCGCAGGTGCTTCTTCACCGTCATCGGGAAGTAGGTGCCGCCCTTGACGGTGGCATCGTTGGCAACGATCACCACTTCCTGGCCCATCACCCGGCCGATGCCGCAGATCATGCCGGCGGCGGGCGCGGCGCCGTCGTACATCTCTTCGGCAGCCAGTGGTGCGATCTCGAGGAACGGCGACCCCGGATCCAGCAGAGCGAGCACGCGCTCGCGCGGCGGCAGCTTGCCGCGCGCCGCATGCCGCTGCTGCGCCGCCTCGCCGCCGCCGGCCGCCGCCCGCCGCAGGCGCTGCCTCAGCTCGTCGGCAAGCGCACGGTGGTAGTCCGCGTTTTCGCGGAAGTCGGCGGAACGCGGGTCGATTTCGGTCGCGAGAACGGGCATGGCATCGGGGCGGTGTGCGAAAGGCCGACAAGGATACCCGTTGCCCGGTCCGCGCCTGCCGGACGGTGCAGACGGACCTGGAGGATGTCGGCACACGACCGGTCACGGCGAGGTGCTCGGAAGGGCTGATCGCTCACCGCGCGTGGGACGTGGCCGCCCATCGCGGCCACAGGGGGATGCCCGGCCGGGTATCCCGCGTGTTGCTCCCGAATCACCGGCCATCCACCGCCGGCTCCGGGAGAACAAAAGAAAGGCCCACACGAGGTGGGCCCTGAAGGACGTCAGCCGGACTCCGGCTGCGAACCGGAGGCTCAATCGCCGTCGGTGCGCGCGTCGCGCGCGGCGGCGTCGGCGTTCTCAGCCGCACGATCGAGTGCGTCGGAGGTGTTGCGTGCAGCGGCAGCGGCACCCTCGGACACGTCGGCTGCCGCCTCGCGGGTGGCGGCCTCGGTACGGGCGGCAGCTTCACGGCTGGCCTCGCGTGCGTCGGCGGCGGCTTCGCGCGACTGCGCGGCGGCAGCGTCGGCACCGGCGGAGATCGCGTTGCCCGTTTCGTCGAGCGCCTGCGCCGCGTTGGCCCGCGCGCGCTCGGCGGCGGCGTCAGCCTCGGCGGCGTTGGCGCGCGCCTCCGGCGAGTCGCTGTTCTGGCAGGCCGACAGGGCCAGGGTCGATGCAATGGCGAGCACGATCAGTTTGCTGTTGAGCATGGTCTTCTCCGCGCCGGTGGCGCTTGGTGGTAGGCGGGCGCAGTGTTTGCGGCCTGCGGTGAAGAGTGCGTTGAAGGCGGCTTCGCGTGTTCAGCAAAGGCCGCGGACAGAAAAAAAGAGACCGCCCTTGCGGGCGGTCTCCTGTACTACCAGCTGCAGACTGCGGATCCGGGGATCCGCGGCAAGCGGCTTACTGGCCGTCGGCAGCCTGCTCGGCGTTGTCGGCAGCGTCCTCGGCCACGTCGGCCGCGGTCTCGGCAACGTCGGCAGCAGCGTCGGCAGCGTCGTTGGTCGCGGCAGCGGTGGCGTCGGTCGCGGCGTTGGCAGCAACGTCGGCGGCGACAGCGGCGGTGTCAGCGGACTCCTGGGCGGCGTCAGCGAACGGCGCAGCAGCGGCGTCGGCCTGGGCCTGGGCTTCGGCAGCGGCGTCAGCGGCGTCGGCAGCGGAGTCCTGGGCGGAGTTCTGGTTCGAGCACGCGGCCAGGGCGAAGCCCATGGCGAGGGCGAGCAGAGCCTTGTTGATGGACATGGTGAATTTCCTCGTCGTTGTTGAAACAAACGCGCTCGATGCGCGCCGGGCAACATGATGACAAGCCGATGATGGCTGTCAAGCAGGCGTTTGGAAACTTTCGTAAAGAGCGCGTTAACCCTGTTGCGGCAACTCGATCGCAATGGCCGTGGCCTCGCCGCCGCCGATGCACAGGGAAGCGATTCCACGGCGCAGATTGCGCGACTTCAGCGCGTGCACCAGGGTCACCACGACGCGTGCGCCGGAGGCTCCGATGGGGTGGCCGAGGGCGCAAGCGCCACCATTCACATTCAGCTTCTGGTGGGGAATCCCGAGGTCCTTCATGGGCGCCATGGCCACGCTTGCGAAGGCCTCGTTGACTTCGAACAGGTCGACGTCGTCCACCGTCCAGCCGGCCTTCTCCATGACCGCACGGATCGCCGCCACCGGGGCGGTGGTGAACCATTCCGGCGCCTGCGCATGGCCTGCGTGCGCGACGATGCGCGCCAGCGGCTCCAGCCCGCGCTTCGCCGCCTCGTCGGCCGACATCAGCACGGTGGCGGCGGCGCCGTCGGAGATCTTCGACGACGACGCGGCGGTTAGCCGGCCTTCCTTGCCGAACGCCGGGCGCAGGCCGGGGATGCGCGAGGGGTCGATCTTCCCGGGCTCCTCGTCGGTGTCGACCACGGTGTCGCCCTTGCGGCCCTTGACCGTGACCGGGACGATCTCCGCCTTGAAGGCACCGTTGCCGGTGGCTTCCTGGGCGCGGCGCACGCTCTCGGTGGAGAACCCGTCCAGCGCCTCGCGGCTGAAGTCGTAGGCCTCGCACATGGCATCACCGAACACGCCCATGGCCTTGCCGTCGTAGGGGTTGGTCAGGCCGTCCCAGGCCATGTGGTCGAGCATCTCGGCACTGCCGTAGCGCACGCCGGTGCGCGAGCCGTTGAGCAGGTGCGGCGCATTGGTCATCGACTCCATGCCACCCGCGACGACCACCGACGACGAGCCGGCCTTGATGAGGTCGTGGGCGAACATGATCGCCTTCATGCCCGAACCGCAGACCTTGTTGATGGTGGTGGCACCGGCGGCATCGGGAATGCCGGCCGCGCGCGAGGCCTGGCGCGCGGGCGCCTGGCCGAGGCCTGCGGGCAGCACGCAGCCCATGATCACTTCCTCGACCTGGTCGGCCGCGAGGCCGGCGTGGGTCAGTGCGCCCTCGATCGCCGCGGCACCCAGGGTGGGCGTCGGCACGCCGGTGAACTGGCCGAGGAAGGAACCGATGGCCGTGCGCTTGGCGCCGACGATGACGACATCTTGCATGGAGAACTCCGGAAGCGGGCCGCGTGGGGCGGACTGATGGCGCCATTATCCGGGCCGCGCCGGAGCCCGGCAAACCTGAAGGGGTCATCTGCACCGCGAATGCGCGGCACGGTTCAGCCGCGCGGCGCTGGCGGCCGCGCGTGGCGACGGTATAGATTCGCGTGATCGCGCGCGGCGCGGCACATCAGGAAGGGAAGGGGACCATGACGAAGCACAACGGAATGCATGCATGGCGCGCGCTGCGCCGCTCGGCGCTGGCCGCCGCGGTGGTGGCGACGCTTTCGGCCTGTGGCGGAGGCGGTGGCGACACGATCCGGCCGGAAGTCCCGCCGCCGGTGAGCCCGCCGCCCACCACGCCGCCGCCCACGCCGCCGCCGACCGTGGTGCAGCCGCCGAACCCCGCCTACAGCCGCCACCTCGAGCTCACCAATGCCTATCCGGCACTGGGCGCCGGGCTGACCGGCGAGGGCATCGTGATCGGGGTGATCGACAGCGGCGTCAACCGCAACCATCCTTCGCTGCGCGGCCGGGTCGTCGACAACCTGGTCTACGTCAACCGCAACATCAATGACATGTCGGTGGACGACAAGGACGGGCATGGCACCGCGGTGGCACAGGTGATCGCCGGCGGCCCGTTCGGCGAATGGCCGGGTGGCCTGGCGCAGGGCGCGAGCATCGTGTCGGCGCGGATCATCAATGACGAGCCGCCGGAGGACGACGGCTCCGGCGACGGCAACCCGGTCAGCGGCGCGCTCGGTCTGGAGCCCATCCACAACGACCTGATCGCGCGCGGCATGCGGATCATGAACAACTCCTGGGGCGGCCTGTACTGGAACGACGCCAATGCGACCGCGCCGATCGCGGCCGAATACCGTCGCTTCATCACCCAGACCGACGGCCTGGTGGTGTTCGCCGCCGGCAACCGCGATCCCGACTCCAACGATTCGATGGCACTCACCGACATGGCCGGGCTGCCGAGCCAGGCCGGGCCGAACGACAGCAGGCCGGCCGCGGACCTCGAGCGTGGCTGGCTGGCGGTGGTGGCGGTGGATACCGACAACCCCTCGCAGCTGGCGTCGTTCTCCCGCACCTGCGCCTATGCCCGCAGCTACTGTCTGGCCGCGCCCGGAACGGTCATCGTCACCGGTACCAACGATGCCCCGGACGATCCGGAGTACTGGCGCTGGCGCGGCACCTCGTTCGCCGCTCCGCAGGTCTCCGGCGCGGCCGCACTGGTATGGGAAGCGTTCCCGTACTTCAACAACGACCTGGTCCGGCAGACCCTGCTGGGCACCGCCACCGACATCGGCGAAGCCGGCGTGGACGACGTGTTCGGCTACGGCCTGCTCGATGTCGGCAAGGCGATCCAGGGGCCGGGCCGCTTCGACTGGGGGCGCGTCACCGTCGACTTCGACGGGCTGGAGTCCGACTGGTCCAACGACATCGCCGGCGCCGGCGGCCTGACCAAGCGCGGCGACGGCAGGCTGGTACTAACCGGCGACAACACCTACCGCGGCGATACCCGTGTCGAGGAAGGCACGCTGTGGGTCGGAGGTGCGCTGCGCGACTCCGACGTGGCCATTGCCAGCGCGGGCACCCTCGGCGGCGGTGGCCGCGTGGACGGCAACGTCGACAACCAGGGCACGATGGCGCTCGACGCAGGCAACGGCTTCAGCATCGGCGGCAACTACGTGCAGGGCGCGAATGCACGGCTGGCGGTCACGCTGGGTCATGGCGCGCTGCAGGTGCAGGGCAATGCCAGTCTCGACGGCACCGTGCACGTGGCCGGCGCACGCCAGGGCTACGTGACCCGTGACCGCGAGGAGATCCTGCGCGTCGCCGGCACCCGCAGCGGGTTCTTCGAAGGCGTGACCTACGACGCCAACCGCGTATTCTTCCAGGGTTCGGTGAGCTACGACTTCGAGAGCGTGTGGCTCAACATCACCCGTCTCGACGTGCAGGCCGCGGCCTCCGCGATGGGCAACATGACCCCGGCCGCGCTCTCGGCGGCCGAACGCGTGGAAGGCGCGTTCCGGCAGATCGACGGGCAGCTGGATGCCGGTGGCCGCGGCCCGATCGCCGACGGCTTCATCCGCACCGCGGGCGACTTCCAGTCGCTGGCCGACGCCAACACCGCGCGCACCGCACTGTCGAGCCTTTCCGGCGAACTGCATGCGCTGGCCTCCAGCGCGACCTTCGACCATGTCGACATCGGCCGGCGGGCGCTGTCGTCGCAGCTGTCGGGGAGCCTGGAGCGCCCGCAGGCCGTTGGCGGCTGGCAGAAGCGCCTGGGTGCGGGCGGCGAGGGTGGCTTCGCGGCCGGGCAGTCGTCGTTCGACGGCTGGCTGCTCGGGCAGGATTTCCGCCTCGCCGACGGCACGATTGCCGGTTTCGCGTTCGGCGAGATGCAGGCCGACAGCCGCCGCGCCGACAGCCGTGACCGTGGGCAGGATCGCCAGGTGCAGGCGCAGATGTTTGCCGGCAAGGCGTTCGGCAATGCGCACGTGCTCGGCCAGGCCGGCGTCGGCCGCTTCGACCGCGAGCTTCGCCGCGACCTCTACACCGGTGCGCAGTGGTCGGGCGTGCACAGCAACTACGCCGGCGACATCACCACCGCGGCCATCGAGGGCGGCTACCGTTTCGATCTCGGTGCCGATGGGCGGCTCACCCCGTACCTCGGTGCCGAATACACCCGCATCGACAGCGACGGCTTCCGCGAACTGGGCGCCGAGGGCTTCGGCCTGCGCACCGATGCCTGGACCTCGAGCCGCAGCCAGGCGGTCGCGGGCCTGCGCGGGGCGTGGGAGCTGTCGCGCTTCAGCGTGCATGGCTATGCCGAATGGCAGCACACGCTGTCGGCGCAGGGCCTCGATATCGACGCCAGCTTCGTCGGCGTGGACGCGTGGTCGGCACTGCGCGGCCTGCAGCCGGGTCGGTCCGGCGGGCTGTTCGGCATCGGCATCGATGCCTGGGCCGGTCGCGACGCACGGGTGAACTTCGGCTACGACCAGCGCTTCGGCCCACGCGGCGACGACCGCATGCTGTCGATGCGTTACGTCAAGGGTTTCTGGTAACCACAGGGCGCTTCGGCGTAACCCCTCTCCCGCGTGCGGGAGAGGGTGCCCCGAAGGGGCGGGTGAGGGCCGTTGCCGGCCTCATCGCAGTGGTGGGCCCGGATAAGCGACGCGCGTTCGGGCATCAGGTCGCTAGCTGCGGTCTTCGAACAGCTCGCGGCCGATCAGCATGCGGCGGATCTCGTTGGTGCCGGCGCCGATGGCGTACAGCTTGGCATCGCGGAGGATCCGGCCGGTGGCGAACTCGTTGATGTAGCCGTTGCCGCCCAGTGCCTGGATGCCTTCCAGCGCCACCTGCACCGCGGCTTCCGATGCATGCAGCAGGCAGCTGGCGGCGTCGACGCGGCTCCTGTAGCCGGCGTCGTAATCGCGCGCGACCTGGTACGCGAACGCGCGGCTGGACTGCAGCGCGGTGTACATGTCGGCGATCTTGGCCTGCATGATCCCGAACGTGCCGATCGCCTGGCCGAACTGGCGGCGCTCGCGCACGTAGGGCAGGGCGATGTCGAGCGCGGCCTGCATCAGGCCGAGCGGGCCGCCGCTGAGCACCACGCGCTCGGTGTTGAGTCCGCTCATCAGCACGCGCACGCCGTTGTTGACGTCGCCAAGCACGTTTTCGGCGGGAATCTCGCAGTCCTCGAACACCAGCTCGCAGGTGTTGGACCCGCGCATGCCGAGCTTGTCGAGCTTCTGCGCGGTGCGGAACCCCTTCATGCCGCGCTCGACGATGAAGGCGGTCATGCACTTCGAGCCCAGTTCGCGGCTCGCGGTGCGCATGTAGACGATCAGCACATCGGCCTCGGGGCCGTTGGTGATCCACATCTTGTTGCCGTTGGCGACCCAGGTGTCGCCGCGCAGCTCGGCGCGGCAGCCCATCGAGCCGACGACGTCGGAGCCGGCGCCCGGCTCGCTCATCGCCAGCGCGCCCTTCCACTCGCCGCTGCACAGTTTCGGCAGGTACTTCGCGCGCTGCGCGTCGTTGCCGTTGACGTGGAGGTTGGACACGCACAGGTTGGAATGCGCGCCGTACGAAAGACCCACGGAACCGGACGCACGCGAGATCTCCTCCATCGCCACCAGGTGGGCGAGGTAGCCCATCCCGCTGCCGCCGAACTCGCCGGGCACGGTCATGCCGAGCAGGCCCATCTCGCCGAGCTTCGGCCACAGCTCCTGCGGGAAGGCGTTGTCGTGGTCGATGGCCTCGGCACGCGGCGCGATCTCGGCTTCGGCGAAGCGCCTCACCGCATCGCGCAGCGCATCGATGTCCTCACCCAGCGGAAACGTACGCATGCAGCACCTCGTGGAATTCGATCGGAAGGAAACCTGCAACCGGCATTGCGCAGCGCGCTGCCCTCATCCGGCCCTGCGGGCCACCTGGACTCGCAACATCCATGTGGCTCGCCCTGCGGGCGGCTGCGCCGTCCAAATCGGCAGTCCATGCCGATTTGTCTCCCGCACGCGGGAGAAGGGTCGAGATTGTGCCAGCCTGTGCCGTTACGAGCCCCATGCCCCCTTGAGTCAAGGGGGCGGCGCCGCAGAGCGGCGCGGGGGATGTGGAAACACCAGGTGGGGCCCGAAGTCCGCGCAAGGCGCGGACTTTGGGATTGAGAGCCGGCAAGACCGGCGCTCAATCCGAGTCAAGGGGGTGCCGCCGCGGCAGCGGCGGCGGGGGATGTGGAGATCAGGCTGGGGCCCACGTTCTGCGCGTCGCGCAGAACGTGGGATTGATCACCGGCAAAGCCGGTTGATCAATGCCCGCCGCGCACCCGGCCCTGGAAGCGCGGCTGGGCACGGCCCAGCGGCAGCTTCAGCTTGCCGATGACTTCGATGCGCTCCTCGGCCAGGCGGTCGGCGGCCTTGTAGGTCGGGATGCTGTCGCGCTCGGAGATCTCGAAGATGCGCGTCAGGTTGTGGTAGATCGTGCGCATCATGCGCATCGCGCGCTCGCGGTTGTAGCCGTCGATCTCGAGCGACACGTTCATCACGCCGCCGGCGTTCACCGCGTAGTCCGGCGCATACAGGATGCCGCGCTTCTCGAGCTCGTCGCCGATCGCATTGGTGGCCAGCTGGTTGTTGGCCGCACCGCAGATCACCTTGGCCTTGAGGCGGGGCAGGGTGTCGTCGTTGAGGGTGCCGCCCAGCGCGCAGGGCGAGTACACGTCGGCATCGACGTCGTAGATCTCGTCCAGGCCCACGGCCTCGGCGCCGTACTCGCTGACCACGCGGTCGACGCGGTCCTTGTTGATGTCGGTCACGAACACCTTCGCGCCACGCTCGGACAGCAGCTTCACGAACTCGCTGCCGACATGGCCCAGGCCCTGCACGGCGTAGCTGTAGTTGCCGACTTCCTCGTTGCCGAACTTGCGCTGCAGCGTGGCCAGCAGGCCCTGCATCGTGCCGTAGGCGGTGAACGGCGAGGGGTCGCCCGAGCCGCCATGCACCTGGTGCACGCCGGTGACGAACTGGGTCTCGCGGTACACGAATTCCATGTCGTTGACGTCGATGCCGACGTCCTCGGCGGTGATGTAGCGGCCGCCCAGCGATTCCACGAACTGCCCGAACGAGCGGAACAGCGCCTCGGACTTGTCGGTGGCCGGGTCGCCGATGATCACCGCCTTGCCGCCGCCCAGGTTCAGGCCGGCCACGGCGTTCTTGTAGGTCATGCCGCGCGACAGGCGCAGCACGTCGTTCAGCGCTTCCTGCTCGCTCTTGTACGGCCACATGCGGGTGCCGCCCAGCGCCGGGCCCAGCACGGTGTTGTGGATCGCGATGATGGCCTTCAGGCCTGCGTCCTTGTTGTGGCAGAAGACGACCTGTTCATGGCCGTAGGTATCGAGATGTTCGAAGATCATCGCAAACTCCGCTGCGGCGCGATTCGCGGGCGAACCGGGCCGGTCGCTGTGGGTGATGGGATTACTGCGGGGGCGCGGCGGCCGCGAACGGCTGCCGATGGGGGCCGCATTCTACGCGCCTGCCCCGGCAATTGCCTGCACGCCCACCGTGCGGCCCCGTATGCGGTACAGGGGTTACAGCTGGGATTCGATCGGCAGCCAGGTCATGAACCACACCAGCAGGCGCTGCAGGCGGGTGGATTCCGGCTCGTTGTCCAGCACCTCGGGGGGCGTGGCCGCGGCGTCCAGCCAGCGCAGCCGGCCCTCGTCGTTGATGTACACCCAGTACGCCAGTTCCGGGCTGGACAGGTGCACGTACAGCTCGCGCAGCGCCGCGCCGAGCGCCGGGTCGTCGAAGAACAGCCCCATCTCGGTGTTGAGGTCGATCGAGCGCGGGTCGACGTTGAACGAGCCGACGAAGCCACGGCGGTCGTCGACGATGTAGGCCTTGGTGTGCAGGCTGGCGCCGCTGCTGCCGAACATGCTGGATTCGGTGGCCACGCCGGGCCTGGTCTCGTACAGCGCCACGCCGTGGCGCAGCATCTGTTTGCGGTAGCGGCTGTAGCCGCTGTGCACCGCCAGCACGTCGTTTGCGGCCAGCGAGTTGGTCACCACGCCCACGTGCACGCCGGCGCGCACCGACTGCGCCATCTGCGCCACGCCTTCCGGGCCTGGCACGAAGTAGGGCGACACCACCAGCGCCTTGCCGCGCGCGCTGCGCAGGTCGTCGAGGATCGGGGTGATCAGCCAGCCGTCGCGGCGGTCGCCGTTGGCCTTCACCGGCGGGTCTGACATGATCCTGAGGCTGCTGATCCAGTACGGCTCCAGCGTCTGCAGGAAGTAGCGGCGCACGCTGTCGGAGGTATCCACCCGGTCCAGGAAACGCCTGGCCGCGGCGCTCTGCACTTCCTGGCGGATGCCCGCCATCACCTCGTCCAGGCGCCGGGCCGACTTGCTGTTGAGGGCGCTGATCGGCACCACCGCCTCGCTGTTCCAGAAGTCGTCGAAGATCGCGTTGGCCGATGCCACCTCCGGCCCGAACACGACCGCGTCGAGGTCGATGAAGTTCACGTCCTCGGCGGCGTCGAAATACTCCAGCCCCACGTTGCGTCCGCCGACCACCGCCACCCGGCCATCGGCGATCCACGCTTTGTTGTGCATGCGGTGGGTGATGCTCCAGGCGCGCTGCACCATTTCCAGCAGGCGGCCGAGACCATCGCGGTTGCGAAACGGGTTGTAGACGCGGATCTCGATGTTCGGGTGCTGGTCGAACGCCAGCAGCGCGCCGTCCTTGCCGCGGGTGCTGATGTCGTCGAGCAGCAGGCGCACGCGCACGCCGCGCTCGGCGGCCTGCCACAGCTCGTTGAGCAGCAGGTGCCCGGCGAGGTCGTCCTTCCAGATGTAGTACTGCACGTCGAGGCTGCGCCCGGCCTGGCGTGCGCTGATCGCGCGCGAGGCGAAGGCATCCAGGCCATCGGGCACCAGGATCACCCCGCTCATGCCGGGGTTGCGGTCGAGCAGTGGCATCAGCTCGCGGTCGATGGCGGTGGCGTCGCGCTCCAGCGGCAGCGTCCACGAGGGCGCGCCGGTGGCCTGCGGCGTCAGGTGGTCGGCCAGCAGCAGGCCGCTGGCGATCAGGGCCACCAGCCCCACCAGGCCCCAGGCGAAGATCTTCTTCAGGCGCTTGCGCATGTCGTCCCCGTATTCACGGCCCATTGTAGGGGCAGCGGCATGCCGGCAATGGGCAGCCCCGATCGGTGGCACGCGTCGCGGACCGCGCGACGCCGCACGCGCATGCTCGGTGCCGGGCGCGGTGGCCTGTCCCGGCGCCGCCGCCCAGCGCGTTGCCTGTTTCCGATTCGCCCGCTTCACCGCACCCGTTGCCCGGAGGGATCCGCAATGTCCGCACGCACCGCACGCCAGCCCGAGCGCCTGCTCGATGCCCGCCCCGACACCGCCGATTTCCGCGACCGCATGTTCGAACCCACGCTGGTCGACGTGCCGCCGACGACGCCGCTCGACCGCCATCTGAAACGCCGGGTGCCGGTGCTCGACCAGGGCGGCGAGGGTGCCTGCACCGCGTTCGCGCTGGTCACCGTCGCCCACACCCTGCTGCGCAGCCGCCGCCCGCGGCCGGTGGCCACCCGGCTCAGCCCGCGCATGGCCTACGACATGGCGCGCCGCTACGACGAATGGGAAGGCGAGGACTACGCCGGCTCCAGCTGCCGCGGTGCGATGAAGGGCTGGCACCGCCATGGTCTCGCCACCGAGGCGGTGTGGCCGTGGAGCGATACCCACGAGCCCGACGCCTACACCGAGCGCCGCGCGCGCGATGCGCAGCGCCATCCGCTCGGCGCCTATGCGCGGGTCAACCACCGCGACCTCGTCGCCATGCACGTGGCGATCGCCGAGACCGGCGTGCTGTACGCCTCGGCCGCGGTGCACGAGGGCTGGCTGAAGCCCCCGGCCAGCGGCGTCATCGCCTGGCGCCAGCAGCCGGTCAGCGGCTACCACGCGTTCGCCATCGTCGGTTACGACGCGCGCGGGTTCTGGATCCAGAACAGCTGGGGCACCCGCTGGGGCCGGGCCGGGCATGCGCATGTCAGCTACGACGAATGGCTCGAGCGCGGCACCGACACCTGGGTCGGCCGGCTGGCGGTGCCGGTGGAGGTGCGGCGCCCGGCCACCACCGCGGTGTTCAATTCCGCGCTGGCCGCGCAGTCCACCGGCTATTCGCAGGCCGACCTGCGCCCGCATATCGTCAGCCTCGGCAATGACGGCCGCCTGCGCAGCGGCGGCCGCTTCGGCAACAGCCAGGACGACATCCGCAACCTGGTACGCAACGACCTGCCACGCATCACCCGCGGCTGGGCGCGCAAGCGCATCCTGCTGTACGCCCATGGCGGGCTGGTGCCGGAGCAGGGCGCGGTGCAGCGCATCGCCGACTACCGGCAGAACCTGCTGGGGCAGGAAATCTACCCGCTGGCCTTCGTCTGGAAAACCGACTTCTGGACCACGCTCGGCAACCTGCTGCGCGACGCCGCGCGCCCGCGCACCGAAGGCCTGCTCGACCGTGCGCGCGACCTGCTGCTGGATCGTCTCGACGACACCCTCGAACCGCTGGCGCGCGTGCTCGGCGGCCGCGTGCTGTGGGAGGAGATGAAGGAGAACGCACTGCTCGCCACCACCGCGGTGTCGCGCGACCCGCAGGGCGGCCTGCAGGAGGCCGGCGGTGCCGCGCAGGTGGCGCGCCTGCTGCACGAGTGGCAGCAGCGCGACCCGACGGTGGAGATCCACGTCGCCGCGCACAGTGCCGGCTCGATCCTGATGGCGCCGCTGGTGCAGCTGCTGACCACGCCGGGCCAGATCGCCAGTGGCCCGGCCGCCGGCATGCTGGGCCTGGGCGCGAAGATCGAAAGCGCGCACCTGTGGGCGCCGGCACTGACCACCGAGCTGTTCCTGCAGACCTTCGGCACCGCGCTGCGCGAACGCCGTATCGACCACGCCAGCCTGTTCACCCTGACCGACCGCGCCGAACGCGACGACCACTGCGCACGGGTCTACAACAAGTCGCTGCTGTACCTGGTCGCGCACGCCTTCGAGGCCACCGCCCGCAACTGGATCGACCGCAGCCGCCGCCACGGCACCCCGCTGGCGGGCATGGCGCTTTTCATCGAGCACGCCGAGTTCGGCAGCCCGGAAATGCGCGCGCTGATCCGCGACGGCCTGCTCGACTGGATCCAGGCGCCCACCGTCGACGAACCCGCCGGTTCCGCGGATGCCTCGGAGGCCAGCAACCACGGCGCCTTCGACGATGATGCCGCGACCCTGTGCGCCACCGTCACCCGCATCCTCGACATCCCGCGCACCGGGAGCGGCGCCGTCGACATCCACCGCTCCAGCGCCGGCCTCGACGAACGCCGCCGCAGACTCTACCGCGCGATCTGCGAGACGCCGTAGCCCGACCGGCGCTTTTCCGCGTCCTATTCACGCACCCCGCACGACGCCCCCGACACCATGCAACCCAACCGGTTCATGCAGCGCGCAGGGTCCACCCGGGTGGAACACGCGCCGCGCAACCGGTCCCTCTTCAAACAAGGAGCCGCCATGATCAAGTGGGCCATCATCTTCGCCGTCATCGGCCTCATCGCAGGCGCGCTCGGCTTCTCCGGCGCCGCGGGCGCCATGATGGGCATCGCCCAATTCCTGTTCTGGGCCGGCATCATCGTCGCCGTGATCCTCTTCATCCTCGGCATGACGGTGTACAGAAAGGTCACGAAGTAGCCGTTTGGCGGTTGTGGCAGGATTGCCCACCACCCGCATGGAGCGCAGCAAGTGTCCGCAGTCAGAGTCCTGTTCGCCGGTATCACCATTCTTGGCGCCATGGCGACCGTGTTCTTCGTCGCCCTGTATTCCAGCGGGATTGCCGGCGCCGCGACGAATATCGCCCTGATCCTTGCTGCCTTCTTCGGCATCTGCAGCGTAGCGGCCGCCATCGGCTGGAAAAGGTCGCCGCGTCGCCCGGACCCGGCAGGGGTCACTCAACGCTGACGCCTTCTTTCCTGATGTGTACCCGAAGCCGCCGGCCCTCCGGCGGCTTCGTCGTTTCCGTACCGGCGACGTGGCAGCACCGCGTAATGCCAACAGCACGGAAGCGCCGCCACACCGCGCACCATCCGCACCCGCACGGATCAACCACCCACGCGCCGGCCGCACCATTGCGCGGCTTTCCCCGCGCGCGATCCCTGTACAGGGCCGCGCAGCGGCGCGCTTCTCTACAATGGCGGGCATCGTTTTGACGCTTCCAGGGAGCGCGCCATGAGCACGCCAGCCAGCAACGCCCTCGACCAGACCCCCGCCGCCCAGCCCGACGCCACCCCGCTGCGCTTCGTCACCGCCGCCAGCCTGTTCGATGGCCACGACGCCGCCATCAACATCATGCGCCGGCTGATCCAGGGCCAGGGCGCCGAGGTCATCCACCTCGGCCACAACCGCTCGGTGGAGGACGTGGTGCGCGCCGCGCTGCAGGAAGACGCCGATGGCATCGCCCTGTCGAGCTACCAGGGCGGCCACGTCGAATACATGAAGTACATGGTCGACATGCTGCGCGAGCGCGGCGCCGGCCATATCCGCGTGGTCGGCGGCGGTGGCGGCACCATCACCCCGGAAGAGATCCGCGAACTCGAGGCCTATGGCGTCGAGCGCATCTACCACCCCAACGACGGCATGAAGATGGGGCTGGTGGAGATGATCGAGGACGTGGTGAGCCGCGTCTCCAACGCGCGCAATGCACGCAGCGACGAGGCGCAGGCACTCGCCACCACCCGCCCGTCGCTGGACGACGAGATCGCCATCGGCCGCGTGCTCTCGGCCATCGAGGATGGCGCGCACTCCGAAGCGGAGCTCGCCATGCTGCGCAAGCAGTGGGCCTCGCAGGGCCAGGCCGCGCCGGTCATCGGCATCACCGGCACCGGTGGTGCCGGCAAGTCGTCGGTCACCGATGAACTGCTGAACCGCTTCCTCGCCAGCTTCCCGCAGATGCGCATCGCCGTGGTCTCGGTGGACCCGACCCGCCGCCGCACCGGTGGCGCGCTGCTGGGCGATCGCATCCGCATGAACTCGCTTAGATCCCACCGCGTGTACATGCGCTCGATGGCCACCCGCCGCCAGAACGTGGCCACCAACGCCGTGCTCAAGGACTGCGTCGGCTTCCTGAAGGGCCTGGGCTACGACCTGGTGATCGTGGAGACCGCCGGCATCGGCCAGTCGGACTCGGAGATCGTCGATCTCGTCGACTTCCCGATGTACGTGATGACCAGCGACTACGGCGCCGCCAGCCAGCTGGAGAAGATCGACATGATCGACTTCGCCGAGCTGATCGTGCTCAACAAGTACGACAAGCGCGGCGCCGAGGACGCCCTGCGCGACGTGCGCAAGCAGTGGAAACGCAACCGCGTGGCCTTCCAGATGGCCGACGAGGACGTGCCGGTCTACCCGACCATCGCGTCGCAGTTCAACGACCCCGGCATCAGCTGGATGTTCGCCAACCTGTGCCGCCTTCTGCGCGAGAAGATCAACGCCGAAGCCCCCGGCTGCGATTTCCAGCCGCAGATCGACACCAGCCTCAAGGAACCGCGCGCCACCGTGCTGATCCCGGGCAGCCGTGTGCGTTACCTCGCCGAGATCGCCGAACAGGGCCGGGCGATCAACGCCTCCATCGAAAAGCAGGCCGAAGCCGCCGACCGCGCGCAGTCCTTCTGGCAGGCGCTGAAGGAACTCGACGACCCGAAGCTGCCCAAGCAACTGGATCTCTACGACGGCGCAGATCTGCACCCCAGCGCGCAGAACACCCTTCTCCCGCCTGCGGGAGAAGGTGCCCGCAGGGCGGATGAGGGCGCCTTTGAACCCGACCGCACCCTGCTGACCCTGCGCCAGCGCTACAACGACGCCGTGCAGTCCCTCACCAGCGAGAACCTGCGCAACCTGCGCGAATGGCCGGCGCGCCTGAAGTCGATCACCGACGAAGTCACCGAATACCAGGTGCGCGGCAAGGCCATCCGCGTCGAGAACTACCGCGAAAGCTTGAGCCACCAGAAGATCCCCAAGATCGCCGCGCCTTCCTACAAGAGCTGGGGCGAACTGCTGACCTTCCTCGGCAAGGAGAACCTGCCGGGCTACTACCCCTACACCGGCGGCGTGTACCCGTACCGCCGCACCGGCGAGGACCCGATCCGCATGTTCGCCGGCGAGGGCACGCCCGAGCGCACCAATCGCCGCTTCCATTACCTCTCGGTCGGCCAGCCGGCCGCGCGCCTGTCCACCGCGTTCGACTCCGTCACCCTGTACGGCGAGGACCCGGCGCCGCGCCCGGACATCTACGGAAAGATCGGCAACTCCGGCGTCAACATCCCCACGCTGGATGACATGAAGAAGCTCTATTCCGGCTTCGACCTGTGCGCGCCCACCACCAGCGTGTCGATGACCATCAACGGCCCGGCGCCGATCATCCTCGCGCTGTTCATGAACTGCGCCGTCGACCAGCAGATCGAGAAGTACCTCAAGTCCGATCCTGATCGCTGGTCAGAGGCGCAGAAGAGGATCGATGCGTTCTTCGAAGGCCGCGAGCGCCCGCGCTACCACGGCGAACTGCCGCCCACCAACGACGGCCTCGGCCTGGCGCTGCTGGGCATGACCGGCGACCAGCTGGTGGACGCCGAGACCTACGCGCGCATCAGGGCGGAAACGCTGGCCACCGTGCGCGGCACCGTGCAGGCCGACATCCTGAAAGAAGACCAGGCGCAGAACACCTGCATTTTCAGCACCGAATTCGCGCTGCGGATGATGGGCGACATCCAGCAGTTCTTCGTTGACAACCGGGTGCGCAACTTCTATTCGGTGTCGATAAGCGGCTACCACATTGCCGAAGCCGGGGCGAACCCGATCAGCCAGCTCGCCTTTACGCTTTCGAACGGCTTCACCATCGTCGAGTACTACCTGGCGCGCGGGATGAAGATCGACGACTTCGCGCCCAACCTGTCGTTCTTCTTCTCCAACGGCATGGACCCGGAATACACCGTCATCGGCCGCGTGGCCCGCCGCATCTGGGCGCGCGCCATGCGCGAGCGCTACGGCGCCAACGAGCGCAGCCAGATGATGAAGTACCACATCCAGACCAGCGGCCGCAGCCTGCACGCGCAGGAGATCCAGTTCAACGACATCCGCACCACGCTGCAGGCGCTGTACGCGCTGTTCGACAACTGCAACAGCCTGCACACCAACGCCTACGACGAAGCCATCACCACGCCCACCGAAGAGAGCGTGCGCCGTGCCGTGGCCATCCAGATGATCATCAACAAGGAGCTGGGGCTGAACTTCTGCGAGAACCCCTGGCAGGGCAGCTTCATCGTCGACCAGCTGACCGACCTGGTGGAGGAAGCCGTGTACAAGGAGTTCGAGGCCATCAGCGAGCGCGGCGGCGTGCTGGGCGCCATGGACACCATGTACCAGCGCGGCAAGATCCAGGAAGAAAGCCTGTACTACGAACACAAGAAGCACGACGGCAGCCTGCCGCTGGTGGGCGTGAACACCTTCCTGCCTAAAGAACATGCAGGCGAAGTCGCTACCGAGATCGAACTGATCCGCTCAACGGAAGAGGAAAAGGGCCAGCAGATCGAGAACGTGCGCCTGTGGCAGCAATCCCGCAACGTGCTGGCGCCGGTGGGCGAGACCGAACACGCCCATGTGGTGGAAGACGATGCCGCCGCGGCCACCGAGCCGCACGACGGCCACGGCCTGGGCTACCTGCAGAAGACCGCCCGCGAGCGCCGCAATGTGTTCGAGGCGCTGATGGAAGCGGTGAAGACGCACAGCCTGGGGCAGATCAGCCACGCGCTGTATGACGTGGGTGGGGAATATCGGCGGAATATGTAGAATCTAGTCAAGACGCATGATGCAAAGGGAGTTGCTTGATGAAAAAACATAACGCCGAAGCATTTCTTCGATCGCTGAGCGCCAAGCTGGCCCCACGCTCCCGGCACGTGTGCGTTTTTTTGGGTGCGGGTTCCTCAAGGGCCTGCGGACTGCCTGATATAGATCAGCTCAAGGCGCGTGTCTTAGAAAAGTTGGAGGCCCCACACAAGGAGCTTTTTTCAGCTCAGCTAGAGTGTAGAAATGTCGAAGAGGCGCTAAGTCGCGTCCGTCGAATCGCTGCGCTGCTGGAGGATGATCAGCAGATCGAGGGGCTGACTGCGCCGGCTGCGGAAGCGCTTGATCGCGCCGTCTGCGCGAAGATCGTTGCCGAGTTGGACGTATCACTCGCGAACCTAGTGCCCGCGCGCAATTTCGCCGTCTGGGCTGGTAGATCTAGATATTCGAGGCCAATTGAGGTTTTCACCGTCAACTATGACTTGCTCATCGAGTCGGCGTTCGATCGGCACAAGGTTGCCTATTTTGACGGTTTTTTGGGAAATCTTCGAGCCCAGTTTCAAAATGATTTAGTCGAGAGCGCGTGGGGAGCAGTTTCGGAAGCGATTCCGCATTTCTTTGTGCGGCTTTGGAAATTGCATGGTTCTGTGAACTGGGCGTGGGAGGGCAGCAAGAAAGTCGTTCGGATCGGTGCGCCAGTCGTTGAGGGGCAGCCCGCTGCTATATATCCCTCCGACATGAAGTACGAGGAGTCTCGACGCGTACCCTTCCTTGTGCTTCAAGACAGATTTCGTCGCGCGCTCAATGAGCCTGAGACTTTTGTGATGGTTTGTGGATACTCATTCGGCGATGAGCATCTGAATGAGCTGATCTTTGACGCAGTCGAACGACATGAGCGTACTGAAATAGTCGCGTTCTGCTACGCGGAGATCCCTGACGTACTTAGTGAGAAAGCAGCTACCACGCCAAACCTGCAAGTGGTCGGACGCCAGGAGGCCATTTTGGGTGGGTTGCGGCTTGAATGGTCGTTCCCTGAGGATCAGGACAGCGAGTTTTGGGGCGAAGATAAACTTAATCTGCCTGATTTTACGATTTTTGCACGCTTTCTCGCGAAAAGTACTGGCAACATGAGTGAAAAGGACCCAACGCTGAAGGATCTTTTGGCCGCTGCGGTTGTGGCAGCTGAGTCAGGTGGCTGAGCATGAACTCACCGACTCAGATTGGGACGGTCAAGCACGTCCTTGGTTCCACCGTAACTGTTTCGCTCGATCCAAGTATGGCCGGTGTAGCACCTTTATATCGAGGAGAAGTATTGGGCGTCGGTCAAATTGGGTCGCTTGTACGTATTCCTCAGGGCGCGGTTGATCTGGTTGCTAGCGTGACCTTGGTGGGGATTGCCGAGCTTACGGGGCCGATCAAACCTGCAGAGCTGATTCAGACTGGCGAACGCTGGCTTCAGGTGCAATTGCTTGGCGAGATTGATCGAGTTTCTTCCGTGTTTAGACGTGGTGTGGGTTCGTATCCGGCGCTTGACGACCTTGTGCATTTCGCCACCGCAGACGACCTTCGCTGCATATTTCCTCCAGCAGACTCGAGCTCCGTCAGAGTCGGCTGCCTAGCGGCGAGCGAGGCACTACCGGTATCGATGAACTTAGAAAAGTTTGTAGTTAGGCATGCGGCGGTGGTTGGGTCGACCGGTTCTGGAAAAACGAGTGCGGTGGCTTCGATTCTGCAGAATATCGTCCGGGGTGGGTGGCGCGCCGCGAACATCGTTGTAATCGATCCTCATGGTGAGTATGCCCATGCGTTGGAAGAGCACGCCTCTGTAAGGAGTGTTCTTGGAGGGGGTGACAATAAACTACGAGTGCCTTACTGGGCTTTGCCCTCGCTCGATGTGCTTCGTGTTTTCTGCGGCGCTACGGGGGGAGCAACGTTCGCGAATCGGTTCTCGGAGTTGGTAACTTTGGAGCGGAGGGCGTTCGTCGAAGCATGTGATTGGCTTGAAATGGAGGCTTCAGCTATTACATGCGACACGCCTGTTCCTTTTGATATAAAGAGGGTCTGGCATCGACTAGATTCAGAGAATCGGGAAACACGGATGGTTAAATCCGATCCGGCGACTGCGCAGATGATTGAGCCTGGCGATCCCGCAACGTTAACATCCGCGGTTTTTGCGCCCTATGCCGCTGGGGGGGGAGCACCTCACCAATCTCCTACGTTCAACCTATACGGCACCATGCCGGCGTTGTTAAGACTGGGATTGCTGGATCCGCGGCTCGCTTTTTTTCTAGAGCCCACTGGCGATGGTGTCGATGCAGATCCACTGCTTGAGGTTGTGCAAGAGTGGGTCGGAAAGCTGCGTCCAATTTCGGTTCTGAATTTTAGTGGGGTTCCCCATGTGGCTGCCGATCTCGCGATCGGCGTAGTGTTGAACCTGCTGTTCGAGCTCTCTTTGAGGAGCACCAAGGGCGGCCAAGGGATTGGGCGTCCGTCGCCTGTGTTTATTGTGCTTGAAGAGGCACATCGCTACTTATCAGATACTGCCTGCGACATGACGAGGGCTTCCGTCAATAAGATTGCTAGAGAGGGCCGCAAGTATGGAATCGGCCTGCTACTTGTTACGCAGCGTCCGACTGAACTTCCGGATACTGCGTTGGCTCAGTGCGGAACGATAGTTGCTCTCAGACTGACCAATGCCGCAGATCAGGGGGCCATACGATCGGCGCTACCTGACAATGTGTCTGGCTTGGCTTCAGTGCTGCCGTCACTCAGAACCGGCGAGGCCGTGATAAGTGGAGAGGGTGTGATCCTCCCGTTGCGTGCGCTGTTGGATTTGCCGAGACCGATGCCGCTTGCGGAAGACCCCTCGTTAAAAGTCTGGAGAGATAGTCCTGCGTTAGTCAACGTCGAGTCGGCTATCGCAGCGTGGCGAGGTATCAAAACGGAGGGTTTAGGGTGATTGAATGGATTGCTGTGGAAGGGTCTAGTTGGGTCGCTGCTGAAGCATATGTGCCTGAAGAAGAAGCCATCTTGGTTAAGTTTGCTGATGGTGGCGCTTGGAAATATCTCGCTTGCCCGCCGCACGTGTGGGCGGAGTTTACTGCCCCCGGGCAGTCACGGGGGCAGTACATTCATAAGGTTCTCAAGGTGAAGCCTGGAGGGAAGTTCATCGAGTAGGTAAGAGCGGAATAAAGGCCTGGAAGACTGACGAGCGACAAATGGGGTCAGGTTCAATTGACTAGGATGACGCCGTCGCGGCGAAGCACGGCAGCGTAGGTCCGTCAGGGGGGACGGCATGCGATATGGACTGAAAGGGGTCTCGCGTCGGCGTGATGACGTATTGACGCGAGTGCGGTGGGATCGGCTTGAGCATCTGCTCGCCGATTGGTACCGCGATGCGGGTTATGCGGTTGAGCATGTGGGCACGGGCGCCACGTCCTCTGCGTTCGACGGCGGCATCGATCTCAAGCTGCGGCGCGGCGACGAGTACCTGCTGGTGCAGGTGAAGCACTGGAACGCCTACAAGGTTCCGCACAACGACGTGCATCAGTTGATCGGGCTGATGGTCAACGAAGGTGCGAGCGGAGCGATCCTTGCGACGAGCGGCGAGTTCACCCGCGCTGCTATCGAAGCGGCGACACGACACGGCCATGTGCGGCTGATCGATGGCGATGAGCTGCGCACGATGCTGGGCCGCTTGCCCGAGGCGGGTGGCAACGCGGTCGCCGGCTCAAGGGGTGAGCGGATCGCCGCCGCAGTGGGCGAGCACCTCCTGCATTCCGCGATGGATCGCTTGGTCCCGGGAACGCGACGCCGAGGGAGTGATGGCATCAAGGTCACGCTGGGCCTGATGGCCGCGAAGGCTGTCTTCTCTCTCATCGTGCTGGCAGGTGCTTTCTTCCTGCTCAGGTCGGCGATCGAATCCTTCACGACAGGCGTGACACAAGCGGCCGGCTCACCGCGCCCCAGCGTTCCGTCTACGGGATCAAACGTTCCGCTATCCCCACAGCGGGCGGTAACGGTCGCCGGGCCACGCCCGACGGATGCTGCCCACACCGGCCCCGCCTCCAACCCCTGCCACGAAGTGATCGATCACTTCTCCGGCACCTATATCGACCGTTGCGCGAAGAACGCGCCGCGCAGACCTCTCTCCGAGGCGGAGGCGCGCGGGGCGCGCCGCAAGGCGGATGCGGCGATCGAGCTTCTGCGGGATTCCACGCCGGAGATGTAAGGCCAGACACCACACGGCGTTTGCCGATATCCACATCGAACAGGGGAAAAAGATGAGTACACCATTAGATCAGGGCGCCACTCCGGCACCATCCATCGCGAAGCAGGGCGCCATCGGCGCGTTCTTCGACACGGTTCTCGGCGTCATCATGGTCACGTTGCTGGCTGCCGGCCTGATCGCGCTGACATTGACGTGGCGTTCCAGTGACCTTGAGTTCCTGGGCGACAACGAAGTAAAGGTCACCAAAGCCACCTGGTGGGGACTGATGGAAACAGTGACCAGGCTTGAGGTCTCGCCGCAGGGCGGTTGGATGGTGATCGGCGACGATGGTGTACGGGTTCCACTCCGGAACCGCGCGATGCGGTTGGAAGAGTGATTGAAAGGGCGATGCGGGGGCGACTCAAGCACCAATGGTACCCTCGATTGCGCTGTGGCGAATTCCCGGGTTGATAGATTCTGAGTATAAGGGGGTAGATTTTGGCTCATTGGCAGTTTCGCCCGCTGAACCCCAACGAGACATCGGGGTCGAGCATATCCGACGATAACTTCGCGGATGAGGAGCGCACTAGCGTTGAAATTCTGGTCCGCGAGACGCTTCAGAACCCACTCGATGCCCGCGCTGGGGAGGGCGTCGTCCATGTCCAATACAGGCTGGTAACCGTTGACCTAGAAGCCAGCAGCTTTGTGCGATCAATATTTTCGGACAACTGGCTGGCACACTTCAGGGCTGGTGATCTCATTGAGGGCGCCGAACGCCCAAAGACGATGACATTCCTCCTCGTAGAAGATTTTGGGACTACCGGTCTCGAGGGCTGTTACACGGACTCCTCGCGCGAGGGCTCAACGGAGAATTGGAATGCTTTCTGGTTCAGGGAAGGTGAAGGGGCCAAAACCACGAAATCCAATGGAGGCGCCGGGCAGGGTAAGATCACTCTCTATTTGGCCAGCCACTTGCGCAGCGTTTTTGCGCTTACGCGCAGGAGGTCTGACGGCAAAGATCTGCTGTTCGGCTGCTGCCGATTCAAGCGCAACTATAAGCTGCCTGGTGATGACAATAGGTGGGCCAAAGAGGCTCGATGGGGAGCGACCTCGGACTACACGCAACTCGCAGTTCCGATCACGGACGATTCAATCATTGCTGGATTCAAATCAGAACTGGGCCTCAGGAAGACTTCCGATCCCGGGACGACATTTGTGGTTCCGATGCCCACGGATGAGATGACGGAAACGAGTCTGCGGAATGCGGTCGTCAACGAATTCTACTTCGCAATAAGCCGCGGCCGCCTCGTCGTGGATGTCGGGGATACACGGATCGAGGCGGCGAGTATCGCTGGCGTCGCTGATCAGATGGGCGCAGCGTTCCGTCTCTCGAAGCGTTATCGGGAGTTTCTTGAGCTGGCCGCTAGGAATATTGATGGACCAGCCACAAGCTCAGTGAGACCCGGTTGGGATAAAGAGAGCGCTTTGGCAGTGGCGCGCTTTGACCAGATGGAGCTGACGGAACTGAAGGAGAAATTCAGTAAATCAGAAATCGTCTCCGTAGACTTCCCCGTCACCGTCAAACGTAGGCCACGGGAGGACGTAGCAGCTACCTTCCGGGTCTTCCTTCAGCTGGATGAGAGTGCGGAACAAAGCCAAGAACTGTTTGTGAGGCAGGATCTTGGTATCGATGGGGAAAAAAGGCTCAAAGCGATACGGACCCTGGTGCCTGTAATGGCGCTTACGTTTGTACAGGATGCGCATCTTTCGGATTTTCTGGTGGCGGCAGAAGAGCCGACTCATCGGAATTGGAATGCGCGACGACCCAAGCTGGTAGCCCAGTACCGGTCGCCGAATGACCTGCTCAACGCCGTCCGTAACGCTGCCCTGCGGTTGGTAAAGTTGATCTCGCCCGAGGGCAGTCGAGATGAAACCGCGCTGGCAATGTACTTCGCGGATCCGGCTTCTGAGCTAGTCAAGCGCCAAGGGGGCGATGGTACGACGGAGGCTCCCCACGGTGATCCCCGACCGCCTCTAGACATTCCGAAGCCGCGTCCAAAGCCCGTCTCCATTCGGGCGAAGGCTGATGGCTTCGAAGTCATAGCCCGGCCAGTAGAAAGTGTAGTTTTTCCTCTTGAGTGCGAGGTCACGCTCGCATACGCCACCGTTGTAGGTGACCCTTTCAAGTCCTGGGATGCGGCCGACTTCTGGGTCGCGGATACGCAATCCTATCCCCGGGAGGAGGTCGGCATCTCCGAGGTGTCTACGAATCTGAATCGGTTGAAATTTAGATTGGAGACGGAAACCTCATCGCTGTCCATGTCCGGGTTCGCCCAGGATCGGCAGTTGCAACTCCGCGTAAAGTACAAGGAGGTGTCCGATGGGACAGATCACGAGGACAACTAACCCCACTGGCCTGGCGAAAATAGATAAGAAGCACTTCGTGGTTCGCGTCGCAGTATCGGACACAGCCAGAGAGTTCTGGCTGGAGAGCTTTGACTATTCGGCGGCTCAGCTGAGTGCCGATGTGGATATGGCATGTATCGCTCATGCCGGCAATACCGAACAGTATTTCGATCTGGGGCCTGTCTCGGGATTTAATGGTCAGCGCCTCAGTCTCCGTGATCTTGCTACGGACAGGCCGCTGCGGTTCCGGTTCGTCTTCAACAACCCGGGTGAGGCTCGACTGATCGGTTACACGGATGGCGTCCGGGCATTGGACGAGGCTGGCCAGCTGGGGTCAAGTCTGGTCGACATCGAACCTGCCGATTTGCAAGGCATTGCGTGGCACTTGGTTCTCCCTGAAGGGGCTGGTGCCGGGGAGAAGCCGAACGTGCTTGTTGAAAGGTCTTTGTTCCAGACAGCAATATCGGCCGCGAGACATCCCTGGTTCGGTGTGCTGGTAATGCCTGAAGTGATGCGCCAGATCGCAATGGAAATTGCTAGTAAGCCAGCCGCTCTGGACGACACGGAAACTTGGATCGCTCCTTGGGCTGAATTCCTCGCGGCGCTCGGGATAGAAGTGCCTCCGGAGACCGAGGATGACGATGACGCCGCTCGGCAGGACTGGGCCAGTCAGGTCGTCACGCGCTTTGCTGCCAAAGGCGTTTTCCGCCAGCACATGAACAAAGCAATGGACGAGCTTGAGGGTAAGCCTGCATGAAGACGGAAATCCGTTCGCTTAATAATACCGGCCTCGCCACGTTCTCATCTTGGCTGGAGGATCCCTCCGGGCGTGCCCCGATCCAGATTCTCAACGACGTTGCATTCACCGAGGCGGTGGATGGCGGCTACATGGTAGACCTGTCTCGAACGTTCGCGACAAGCTACCATTTTGGCGAGTATCTTGCGATGGAAGTGTTTCCTTCGGACGTGGACAGGTTTTCCTTACTCGCGAACGCTGGAATGTGGTCATGGCTCTCACTGGCCTTCATCAACAGCTTGTTGAAGAAAGGTGGCGTGGGGGCCGGCAAGCCATTGGCGAAGCCGCATTATATTTTGCAATCGCCACGCCTGGCGTACCGGCTGATTGGCCGTACTGCGTGGGACCTGGTGAACCTTCACGGGGAGGCCGCCAAGATCGCACTCGGGTCGTTGAGGTCACCTTGGGGAGAGATGGCGGAGCAGATGACGGCACGGCAGGAAATCTATGCACATCGGAGTTTCTGGCCCGTAGCCAATGCCCTGTATTCCGCGCCAAACGGGATTCCCAAGAGAGGGGCGACCTCGCAGCGAACAACGAAGGCGCGGCAGGACCCTAGAAACCAGGCGGGCCTAGGAGGGGTCCGGCGTCTACCGCTTACGTTCAAGCAGTTCGAGAGAACATACAATCTGCGAAAGATGACGGATGAGCAGATTCTGGCTCTTCTGCCCAAGGAGTATCAGCGCTGGCTGGCGAGCTGAGTGAAAGTAAGAGGCCGCGGATTGGCGCCTTCAAGGTTTCACTGGTTGTCGGCTTCAGCGCGGGATCTGCTCGACCAGTGCCGGCCGTTCATCGCGGATCGCTCGGTCAAAGAATTCCCTGAAGGAAAGTACGCTCTCCTGCCCCTTATAGAACGCCTCGTCGCTGTTCTTCAGCATTTCGGGAACCACGAGGCGGATCCCCAGCCCGGCCATTTCCCGGATGGAAGCTGCGGTGACGCGATCGTCCACCGTTGCCAGGTAGACATCGCAGTTGAGCTGTTCGCTCGACACCTGCTTCCAGCGCTCGCGGAGCGTCGTTTTAGCGGCGAGCACCAGAGCTGCGGAGCGCTCCCGCTTTTTCTGCCTGAGGGTCGCGAGATCGGGCAGTACAAAGTCCGGGCGTCGCCCGCCGGTGACCGCCTGTTCTTGGAAGCGCACATTTCCCGCGGTCAGGGCGGCGGCAATGTGGTGCTCGAAGGATCTACCTGCGCGGGTCTTCCGCTGCTGACTCGCGCTCAGTAGTACAGCGTCGATATCAGGGTATCTGCGTACGACGGTCGAGGCGAGGTCGGCCCCTCCGACGAGGATGGTCAGCAACTCTGAGGCACGGCGCTTTAACTCGTGTGCCCGATAGAGCTGGTACTCGATCTCCCGGCTGATCTTCATGATGGCGTCGCCCGGCGTGCTGATCTGCCATGGGTCGAACGACTCACGACCGTTGGCCTGCAGCCATTCGTTGCGCGCCTGGGTTGCGATCGTGGCCGGATCCGGGATGAGCGAATACGTTGCCGCCAGCTCATGAAGCGTCCCGTTCCTGATGGCGGACCGGAACTGTTCGATCAGACGCTCCAGCTCGTCCTGGTCGGCGCGGTGCGCAGCGGCGAATCTGTCCGCCGCGAAAATCGCGTGGTGGAAGTCGACGCCAAGGTCCAGCACGGTTTCGAGCAGCTCCGCCTCTTCACCGGCCGAGTCAAGGATCACCGCCCACCATCTGCAGGATCCGACCGGGCGAACGAGCCTTCCTGCCAGGAAGAGCGAGGCGGGCGTCAGCTCGCGAAATAGAGGCCTGGGGAGTCTGGTGAGATGGGTCTCGGCGCCCTTGTTGCTGTAATGCCGGAGGTTGGACCGGGTCACCTCACCGGTCTGCGGCCACAGTACGTCCAGTCCGGCAACGAAGATATGGGGCTTTTCGGAGTTGGTCGCCTCAAGCGGGGGGAAGAATCCCGACTGCCTGAGCTCGGTCGGGATGTACAACCCGGCCTGGTGCATTCCGCGATCATCCGCCCACGATGTGTCGTTACGCGACAGCTTCTTGACCAGCAACTGGTCGCTGTCATTCACAAGCGCCTGGATCTTCCACCAGAGGGGAGAGCCATCCGCGGCCTCTTCAGCCACGCGACCTGTCTCCCCCAGCTCAAGCATCCCCTGCTGTGTCATTCGAATCCCCGTTCCGAATGCGATCTGCCAGCGCGATGATGGCGGCACTGCGCACTTCCGTCGAGAGACCGCGTAGCTGGCACTCCCAGATCGTTTCCACGCGCCAGCCCATCGCGATCAGTTCCGATTCCTTCCGTCTATCCCGCGCCACGTTGGCGTTGATCTTCGCTTCCCAGAATTCCGGCCGGGTCTTCGGCAGCCGGAAGAGGTGACAGCTGTGGCGATGCCAGAAGCAGCCATGCACAAAGACCACGGTGCGATAGCGGGGCAGAACGATGTCCGGCCGTCCCGGCAGGCCCGCGCCACCGAGGCGGTAGCGGAAGCCAAGAGCGTGCAGGCCGCGTCGGACCTCCAGTTCGATCTTTGTGTCCTTGCCCTTGATGCGTGACATCAAAGCGGAGCGTTGCTCCGGGCCGATGATGTCCGCCAACGTCAGGCCACCCGACGCGTGGGACAGTCCTCGGCGATCGCGTCCAGCCGCGGAACGATCAGCTCGGCCACTGCGCCGATCACCGGCACGACCACCGAGTTGCCGAACTGCTTGTACGCACGGGTGTCCGAGACCGGAATACGGAACGTGTCGTCATATCCCATCAGACGTGCGCATTCGCGCGGCGTCAGCCGACGCGGGTTCTTCCGCGCGCCCTGGTCCACAAGGATCTCGGAACCATCCTTGTAGTAGCGTGCCGACAGGGTGCGTGCCGTGTCCTTCTTGGTGACGAGGCCGAAGCCGAAGCCGTTGCCCTTCTCGCGATGCTTCATCGCGTAGTTCTGCAGGTAGGCCCACAGCTTGTCCGAGAGCGTGTAGCAGTCGCGCACCTTGCCCTTGGCACCTTCGATGTATGGAGTGCCGTCGGTTTCCGAACCATCCTGCGGATGGAGGATCGAGGCGAGCTTCGGCCCCTCTGCCAGCGGCGGGAGTTCGAGTTCGTCCCAGCTGAAAGGCACCGGCTCACGGAAGCCGACGATGATGATGCGCTCGCGATGCTGCGGGACGAAGTGCTTGCCGTTGATCACCCGGGTGTGGACGGTGTAGCCCAACTCGTTCTGCAGCACGTCGATGATGGTGGAGAACGTGCGGCCCTTGTCGTGGCTGACCAGGTTCTTGACGTTCTCGAGCAGGAAGGCCTTCGGTCGCTTCTCGGCGATGATCCGGGCCACGTCGAAGAACAGTGTGCCCTGTGTCTTGTCAGCGAACCCGTGCGGTCGCCCGAGCGCGTTCTTCTTGGAGACGCCAGCGATCGAGAACGGCTGGCAGGGGAAGCCGGCAAGCAGCACGTCATGGTCCGGCACGTCCTTCTCGTCCACCTGGGTGATGTCACCGGCGAACATGTGATCCGGGCCGTCATGGAAGTTGGCCGCGTAGGTCTTCTGCGCGTAGGCATCCCATTCGCTGGTGAACACGCAACGCCCGCCCAGCTTCTCGAACGGGATGCGGATGCCGCCGATCCCGGCGAACAGGTCGATGAAGCGGAAGGTCGCCGGTTCCGTCGAAGGCTCGCCCAGCGGCAGCAGCCGCTGCCGGATGGCATCGGCGATGTAGGGCTTGGGTTCCGTCTCGCGGACCTGCCACCGCCGGACGGTCTTGGGGTCCACGCCGAGCGCCAGAGCGACCTCCTTGTGACTGAACTGCCTGAGGGCGCGGTCGAGCAGGGCGTAGACGTCCATGGAGCACTCCGGGAAAAGTCGGGACATTCTGTCTGGAAGTGTCCCGTGGGGGAAGGGCCCGAAAAAAGAGCGCCTACATGCGGCGCCTCGAGCGGGAAGATCGTGCCGGTCGTTCGTCGCAGGCCCTGCGATCAGGTCCGCCCGAAGCGTTCTCGTGCGCGAAGGGACAGACAGCATCGGACGGATCCCCACCCATCTTTCAGAAAAATCCGACACCCCATCCCGGCATTTCAGTGCCCCCCGTCGCCGAAATCCCCCTTGACCCTCTGCAATACTCCCTCCCGCTCCGTCGCCTCTGGCACGGATGTACGCCACGGACCGGCGGGGCAGGGATGCGCGGGCGGGCGCCCGCGTGACGACCACACGGAAGCATAGGGAGATGGATGTGTCGCAGAACCTGATTTCACTGGATGTCACGGACGAGCAGGTGCAGGCGTCCGAATGTATGGGGGCTTCGGCACCTGCGGTCTCTCGCCCCATGCCGTTGCTGCGCTCCCACCGCATCGCCTTGCTCGCCCTTACCGCAATCGCGCTTATCGGGTGCAATAGACCCGCTCCGGTGGAGCCTCCAACGAGACTGGAGCCGCACAGCCACTTCGAGGTCAGCCACCGACCCTCGATGAACAGTGCCCATGTCGTGGCGAATCTGCTGCAGGGCAGCGGTCTTGGCCTCGAAGGTATGCAGGTGCCGGGCTACGCCGACCTCGAATTCTTCCCGATTACCCGGCCGCACATGTTCGAGCTGTCGCCGGCAACGCGGCGGCTGCGCCGCCACGAGCAGCCACCCGATCTCGACGGCATCGACTTCGGCACGCAGTTCCCCTTCCTGGTGGCGCACCCGGATGGGAATTCCTCCGCCGCCCTGCGCAGCGGCTGGACGGCGCAGTTCTTCTCCGACGTGGCGGTGTCCTATACCGACGAGGCCGTCGTGCTGCACCTCGAGGCCAGCCGGCTCGGCGGGCTCGATCCAATGGCGGCGATATCCGCCGGCTGGAAGGGGGACATCTATGCGGTGCCGCGGCGCGACCGCGACCAGGTCGAAGTGCATCTGGACGGCCAGGTGTATCGCTATTCGTTGCTCGACGATTCCGGCGACACTGATGCGGATACAGATGCAGATACAGATACACGTGGCGACAGCGGCTCGGCCCACACCGCCGGCTGATGAAGCCTCGTCGGCATGCCTTGCGCGTGTGTGAATGAGCCGCGTCCCGCTGGCCCAGCGCGCCACGATGCATGCCTGGGTCGGCCCGCAGGATGCAGAAGTGGCGGTTGCAGCTGCGGGTGAGCGCGGACAACAGTTCGGGCCGATCCTGTCGGGCCGCCGCACAGGGCAAGGCCCTGTGGCGGGCGCAGCATGGTGCGCTGTTCGCGCAGTTCTCGCGCGGCACCCACCGGTACCTGGACACCGGCCACAACCTGCATCACGAGGACCCGGCGGCCGTGGTCGACGCGATCCGGGACGTGGCGGCGACGAGGTTGGCGGCCGACTGAGGAACGCGCCTGGCCGCGGGTCGGCCGGTCGATCCTTGGCCCATCAGGCAACGCGGGTTGTCCTGGCGGGAACAGCCGCGCCGGCGTGTAGGAAAAGGCCGCCTCCGGGCGGTCTTTTTGTACCCGCCGGCTCGTCGGGCATGTGCCCGGCGCTGCGCGGCATGTCCGGGACCTCCCGCGTGAGGTCGCGGACGCCATCGATGAGGTCGCCGACGTCATCCACGAGGTCGCGGACCTCATCGTTGATATCGCAGACCTCATGCATGACGTCGCGGACTTCATGCATCAGGTCGCGGACGTCATCGATGAGGTTCCGGACGTCATCGATGAGCTCTTGGACGTCATCAATGAGGTCGCAGACGTCACGCATGAGGTCCGCGACTTGAACGATGACGTTGCTGACGTCATCGATGAGGTCTTTGACCCAATCAGTGGAACGTATTGCCAGCTTCCGGTGACGGGAGCCGCTTCATTCGATCGTTGCGGCCCGGCCTCCAGGATGGGGCTCCCTTGTTTAGGAGCGTCATCCATGGGCCTGTTCTCCAAAATCTCCGACCGCATCTTCAACCGCAGAAAGGCGTCCGCACCGGCCGCCGCGCCCGCCTCCGGCACGCCGGCGCCGGTCATCTTCACCGGCAGCAAGAACGACCCCAAAGTCTCGCCGCCTGCACGCAATCCCGCGCCGGCCGCCACGCCGGCACCCGCGCAGCCCGCTGAGCCGGTCGACGTCGAGGCCGTGCTCGGCGGCATCGCCGAAGAAAAGGGCGGCACGAGCGACTGGCGCAATTCCATCGTCGACCTGCTGAAGCTGCTCGACCTCGATTCCAGCCTCGACGCGCGCAAGGAACTTGCCGCCGAACTCGGCGTCAACGCCGGCGCGCACGGCAGCGCCGAGCAGAACATCGCGCTGCACAGGGCGGTGATGCGCAAGCTGGCCGAGAACGGCGGCAAGGTGCCGGACGAACTGAAGGACTGACGGCTGCGGCGGTTGCGGCGACGCTCAGTCGCCGCGATCCCCCGTGGCGTCCCGGGCCAGCTTCGGGATGCCGGCGATATCCGCGGGCCCATCGCACTGTCTTCCTGCAGCGACGATCCCGCCGTGCGTCAGTCCGTAAACGCCTGCAGCAGCGCGTCCGCGGCCATCGGCCGCCCGGTGAAATAGCCCTGCACCTCGTCGCAGCCCCAGGCGCGCAGCACGTCGAGCGTGGCCTGGTTCTCCACGCCTTCGGCCACCACGCGCAGGCCGAGGTCGTGGGCGATGCCGATCATCGCGCGCGCCAGCGGGCGGGCGTCGGGGTCGGGGCCGAGGTCGCTGACGAAGCTGCGGTCCAGCTTCACCGCGCGCGCCGGCAGTTTGCGCAGGTAGTCGAAGTTGCTGTAGCCGGTGCCGAAATCGTCGATGGCGATGGTCACGCCCATGTCGCGCAGGCCCTCGAGCTGCACCAGCACCTGTTCGGCGTTGCGGATCAGCGCGGTCTCGGTGAGTTCGAGTTCCAGGCCTTCGGCCGGCAGCCCGCGGCGGGCGAGGTGTGCGGCCAGCCGCGGCAGGAAATCGGCTTCCTCGAGGTTGCGCGCCGACACGTTGATCGACACCACGACCGACGCGCCCCGGGCACGCCAGGCCAGCTGCTGGTCCAGCGCCGCGCCCAGCACCCATTCGGTCATCGGCCGTGCCAGCGCGGTCTGTTCGACCAGCGGCACGAATTCCGCCGGCGGGATGTCGCCCAGCGTGGGGTGGCGCCAGCGCAGCAGCGCCTCGGCGCCGGCATGGCGGCCGCTGCGCAGGTCGATGCGTGGCTGGTAGACCAGTGACAGCCCGCCGGGCCGTGCCAGCGCATCGCCGAAATCGGCCAGCAGGGTGAGCCGGCGGCGGTTGGCGGTGTCGCTGGCGGGGCTGTAGACCGCGGAGTCCAGCCCGGTGGCACGGGCGTCGTTGGCCACGCTGATGCCGGTGCGCAGGGCATCCTCGGCCGCGGCCGCGCCCACCTCGAACGGCGAGACCCCGAACGCCGGCATCATCTGCACGGGGATGCCGCTGCTGGTCACCGGCACCGCCAGCGCGCTGGCCAGTTCCGCCATCACCGTGGGCGACGGGCCGGCTTCGGCCTCGTCGAGCAGCAGCGCGTAGGACACCACGTCGACGTGGTAGGCGCTCGAGCCCGGGCCCAGCCGGTCCTTGAGGATGCGGCTGCTGGCCTGCACGAGGTCGTCGATGCAGCGGGTGCCCATCACGCTCACCAGTTCCTGCAGGCGGGCGGGGTCGAGCAGGCTGACCAGCAGCAGCACGCGCGGCACGCCGGGGCGGGCGCGGGCGAGGTCGGCCACGTCGTTGGCGAACTGGTTGCGGTTGGGCAGGCCGCTCAGGGGGTCGCGCCGGCCGTAGTCGTGTTCGAGCTCGACCTGCGCCATCACCATGGCGGCGAAATCGCGCAGCGAGGCGCGTTCTTCCGGGGTGGTCTCGCGCGGCTTGCTGTCGAGCACGCACATCGCGCCCAGGGTGTGGCCGTCGCGGGTGACCAGCGGCGCGCCGGCGTAGAAGCGGATGCCCGAGCGCGCCAGCACGCTGTCGGAAAAGCGCGGGTCCTGCTGCAGGTCGGACACCACCACCGTGCCGGCCTGCGCGGTGACTTCCGCGCACGGCGCCTTGTCGCGCGGAATCTCGCGGCCGGCGGTGCCGACGTGCGACTTGAACCACTGGCGGTGGGCATCGGTCAGCGACACCGCGGCGATCGGCACCCCGAACAGCCGGCTGGCCATGCGGGTGATGCGGTCGTAGCTGTCGCTCTCGGGCGTGTCGAGCAGGTCGAGGTCGCGCAGCGCGGCCAGGCGCGCGGCTTCGGCGGCGTCGTCGGTGCTGTCGGCGGCCATTGGCGGGGAGGCAGGTGCCGGGCCGGCATCGGGGGCGGGGGGCTGGGGCAGGCGGGGGTCGGTCATGACGGGCCAGCCGCCGCCGTGGGCGGCGAACGGGTGGCGGGCCAGTATCCCCCGATCCGCCGGCCGGCGCGCAGGGGCCGCCCGTGCGTCCTGTCACCTGCCGCGGCCCGGCGTGCCGTAAGATCGGCCTCCCTCCGCTACCAGCCTTTTATATGGAATGGCTTTCCGACCCGACCATCTGGATGGGTCTCGCGACCCTGGTGATCCTCGAGATCATCCTGGGCATCGACAACCTGGTCTTCATCGCGATCCTGGCGGACAAGCTGCCGCCGCATCAGCGCGACAAGGCCCGCATCATCGGCCTCTCCCTCGCGCTGCTCATGCGCCTGGTGCTGCTGGCGGCGCTGTCCTGGATCATGCGGCTGACCGCGCCGCTGTTCTCGATCTTCGACCACCCCTTCTCCGGCCGTGACCTGATCCTGCTGGGTGGCGGCCTGTTCCTGCTGTTCAAGGCCACGATGGAGCTGCACGAGCGGCTCGAGGGCACCAGCCACGTCAACACCGGCAACAAGGCCTACGCGGCCTTCGGCGTGGTGGTCACCCAGATCGTCATCCTCGATGCGGTGTTCTCGCTGGACTCGGTGATCACCGCGGTCGGCATGGTCGACAACCTGGGCGTGATGTACGCCGCGGTCACCATCGCGATGGCGGTGATGCTGCTGGCGAGCAAGCCGCTGACGGCGTTCGTCAACCGCCATCCTACGGTGGTGGTGCTGTGTCTGGCGTTCCTGCTGATGATCGGTTTCAGCCTGGTCGCCGAAGGCCTGGGCTTCAAGATCCCGAAGGGCTACCTGTACGCGGCCATCGTGTTCTCGATCCTGATCGAGGGCTTCAACCAGTTCTCGCGCTTCAAGCGCGAGAAGAAGGACCTGGCGCTGCCGTTCCGCCAGCGCACGGCCGAGGCGCTGACCCGCATGCTGGGTGCGCGCACCGGGGACCAGGAGGCCGCCACCGAGAGCACGGGCAATGGCCACGGTTCCATCGAGGAGCGGCTGGCGCCGGCCGAGCACGACATGATCCGCAGCGTGCTGACGCTGGCCGAGCGCTCGGTGGCCAGCGTGATGACGGTGCGCACCGACCTGGAATGGATCGATGCCGCGCGCGGCGGCGAGCACGCCACCCAGCGGCTGATGGCATCGCCGCACACCCGCCTGCTGGTGAGCGATGGCGAGCTCGACAACCTGCAGGGCGTGGTGCAGAGCCGCGACGTGCTGGCCGGGCTGCTGGCCGGCAAGCCGCTGGCCCTGGCCGACTACCTGCGCGAGCCGCTGATCCTGCCCGAGGGCACCTCGGCGCTCACCGCGCTGGAGCGCATCCGCGAGCACCCGATCCCGCTGGCGGTGGTGGTGGACGAATACGGTGGCGTGACCGGCCTGGTGACGGCCAACGACCTGCTGGCGGCGATCGCCGGCGATCTCGCCGACACCCGCGATGCGGAATACGGCGCCGAGCGCCGTGCCGATGGCACCTGGCTGGTGGACGCCTCGATGTCGATGGAGGACCTGCAACGCGCCACCGGCATCGCGCTGCCGCGCGACTCCACCTACGTCACCCTGTCCGGGCTGTTCCTGCACATCCTCGGCCGCCTGCCGATGCAGGGCGACACCGTCGATGTCGCCGGCTGGACGATCCAGGTCGAGTCGCTGGAACGCCGCCGCGTCGGCAAGGCCCTGTTGGCACGCCAGGAGCCGCAGGCGGCGACGTGACACGCGGCCGGGCTGCACCGCCCGCCTGACGGGAGCGGCGCAGCGGCAGTACGCAACACGGAAGGGCGGCCTGCGGGCCGCCTTTTCCGTTGTGGTGTGCGGCACGTGCGCGGGGGCTGCCAGCCGCTGCCCGCGGCCACGGGTCAAGCTTCCGGGGTTGCGGCCGATACCCTGCCAATGCCGCGCCTTCCGCGCGCGCACCACGGGTTCCGGGCCATGCAGTCAGTCGACATGCTCTTTGCCTACGTCATCGGCGGTGTCGGTGCATGGGCGGCTGCGCTGATGATGCTGGTCGCTGTGCAGGGCGACCGCCTGCATCGCGGCGTGCTGTCGCGCTGCGCGCTGGGGTTCGCGCTGCTGGGCGTGGGCATGGTGCTGAGCGGCGTGATCGATCGCGCCGCGCGGTGGCCGATCCTCACCCTCGCGATGGCGGCACTGGTGGCAACGCTGGTGATCTACCGCGCATTGCGCGAGCTGGTGGGTGCACCCGCGGTGGGCCTGCCGCGGCGGATGGCCGAGATCGCCGCGCTGTGCGTCGTGCTACTGCTGGCCTGGGCCGCGGGGGCGCGTAGCTTCGCGCTCGTATTCCACCTCGTCTGCCTGGCGGTTTCGCTGGGCATCGTCTTGGCCGTGCGCCGGGCACTGGTGGCGCCGCGCAATGCGGCCGAGGCGGCGATGGCGGTCACGCTGCTGTTCTATGCCGGCACCTGGGTCTTCGCTCTGTACGCCGCGGTCCGCCATGACGGGCCCGAGCACCGCCACCTGCTCTATGTCGAGCCGCCGTTCCTGGCCGCCTATGGCGTGATCTATGCGCTGGTGCCGCTGCTGGTGGGCGCACACGTGCTCAACCTCGCCAATGCGCGCCTGGACCGGCGCCTGCGCCAGCAGGCCAGCACCGACGAACTCACCGGCCTGCTGACGCGCCGTGCCCTCAACGAGCGCGCTACGGCGTGGCATGCCGACGTGCTCGAACGCGAACGCCTGCCGGCGGTGCTGCTGCTGGACGTCGACCACTTCAAGCCGATCAACGACACCCACGGCCACGAGCGCGGCGACGACGTTCTGCGCGCGGTCTCGGGGCGCCTGCGCGGCACGCTGCGCGAGGGCACGCCGCTGGCACGCTGGGGCGGCGAGGAATTCCTGGTGCTGCTGGACGCGGCCAACCTCGACGAGGCGGGCGCCACCGCCGAGCGCATGCGTACGGCGGTGGGCGCAACACCATTCGCCTTCGGCGAGGAGCGACTGCCGGTCACGATCAGCATCGGCGTGTCGGCATGGCCCGCCGGCGGCGTGTTCGCGCGCGCGGTCGCCGAGGCCGATGCCGCGCTCTACACCGCCAAGCGCGAAGGCCGCGACCGGGCACGGGTGGCCGGGGCGGAGCAGGGGCGGCAGTGAGAGCTGGCGCTGGATCCGCGCATCACTGAAAAGGTGAAGTGGAACGCGCCCAGCTTCCGCGTCGGCGACCACTTCGCCACCTTCCGCCTGCACCCGCCCAGGGGCATCCAGCTGGTGCTGCACACCGGCGCGAAGGCCAGGAGCGACACCCGCGCGTTCGCGATCGATGACCCGGCCGGCCTGCTCAGGTGGCAGGCCAGCGACCGCTGCGTGCTGATGCTGGCGTCGGCCGAGGCGCTTGCGACCCATGAGGCCGCGGTGATGCGGATCCTGCGCCAGTGGATTGCGCAGCTTTGAGGTGGTGGCTGCTTCGACGTGCCGCCGCTGTTGGGCGCCACTGCAGCGCCTGGCAGCGGCATTGCCGCCGCGTCGACGCCCGCCGCATAAGCTCGGCGTCCATCTCCCACGTCGAGCCGCCGATGCGCATCCGCGTACACCACGCTGTCCTGCCCCTGTCGATGTCCATGGCCATCGCGCTGGCCGCCACCTCCTGCGCCGCGCCTCACGAAACGTCGCCCGCACCCGTTGGCGACGTCGCCGTCGAAGGCCGCGTCGCCTCCATCGACACCCGGCCGTGGATGTATGACGGCCATGCGGTGGTGGAGGTCGATGTCGATGGCCGCGGCCGCATGGCGGTGCAGCTGCCGGCGCGCTGGAACCTCTGCCAGGCCATGCCCGTCGACGTGGAAGCGCTGGCGGTTGGCATGCGCGTGCAGGCGGTCGGTGCAGCCGAGGGCGATGACCGGTTGACGGTCTGCAGCGACGCCGGGCACCGGTTGGCGCCGCTTGCAACCGACGGCGATGCCACCCGTGGCGGAGATGGCTCGGCCATCGAGCTTGGGCCGCTGTCCAGGCAGGAGATCGAGGCCGCCGCGCTTGCGGGCGAACTCGGCTGCAGCTTCTCTGTCGAGGCAGGGAAGCCACCTCTGCTGCTGGCGATGGGCAACGTCGCTTCGAAGGAGCCTGCGCGTGGCGTGGTGAAAGTCGGCGACTACGTGGAGCCGGTGGCGGCGCCCGGCGGCTTCGATGGCATGTTGCGCGGCGCGCGTTTCTCCGGTGCCGGCAAGACGGTCGATATCGAGGTCACCGGCGCGGCGAGCGGTGGCGCTGAGTCGCCCGCGCAGCCCGCAACACTCACCTACCACCGCGCCGACGGCGCGCAGCGCAGCTGGACCGGCTGGTGGCAGTGCGGGCCCTGAGGCGGACGCGCGCATCACCTGCACGTCGGACGCCATTACGATGGCGCGATGAAAACCACGACCCTGCTGTTCCTCCTCCTGGCGTCCGCTGCCTCCACCGCAGCGGAGCCGCAACATTCCTATGCCGGCCAGCAGACACGGCCGATCAAGGCGCTCGACGCGGAGCAGGTCGCCGGCCTGCTGGCCGGGCGCGGCCTGGGCTATGCGAAGGCCGCCGAACTCAACCGCTATCCGGGTCCGATGCACGTGCTCGAGCTGGCACAGCCGCTGGCGCTCACCGATGCGCAGCTTGAATCCACCCGCGCGATCCGTGCCCGTGTGGAAGCACGCGCCAGGGCGCTGGGCGCACAGCTCGTGGCGGCGGAGTCGGAACTCGACGTGCTCTTCCAGTCCGGCGCTGCGGATACGGACAACGTGGCGGCCGCACTGGAAGCCATCGGCCAGCTGCAGGCGCAGCTGCGCGGCGTGCATCTCAACGCCCATATCGAACAGCGCGAGGTGCTGACACCGGAACAGGTGGAGCGCTACGTGCAGCTGCGTGGCTACGGCGGCGATGGGCATGGCGCGCATGGGCACGGCCATGGGCATTGAGCGAGCGCGCCGGGTACGGTGATCGCCTTGTTGCCTGGTGCCGTGGCGTTGGGCCTGCAGCTTGGTAAGCCGGACAAGGCGGAAGGTCGCATCCGGGACGCGGCGTGACGTGCCGTCATGCGTGGAACGCGCCTGGATTCCCGGGCGATGTGTCAGCGACACCCGGCCACCTGCCAGTACGGCGACCGCGGTTGTAACCTGCGGTTTCTTCTCCCGGTCATGGATGCCCTGCGATGAGTGTTGCGATCGAGCTGCGTGCGGTCGACAAATCCTTTGGCGGGCACGCCGTGTTACGTCAGCTCGATCTGCAGGTGCCCGAGCGCAGCGTATTCGCGTTCCTCGGCAACAACGGCCATGGCAAGTCGACGACCATACGTGTGATCGCCGGGCTCGCTGCCGCCGACGCGGGCAGCGTGCAGGTGCTGGGCCGCGACATCCGGCGCGAGCGGCGGCAGGCGCTTGCCGGGATGGGCTGCCTGATCGAGGCCCCGAGCCTTTATCCGAACCTCACCGCGCCCGAGTTCCTGTCGATCGCCACGCGCCTCAAGCGGTTGCCCGGTACCGAAGCCTCGCGCGTGCTCGAACTGGTGGGGCTGCGTTGCGACCGGCGGCGCCGCATCGAGCATTACTCGCTCGGCATGAAGCAGCGGCTGGCACTCGCCTTCGCGCTGGTCGGCAGGCCGCGGCTGCTGCTGCTCGACGAACCCACCAACGGGCTCGACCCCGACGGCATGCAGGACGTCCGCCAGCTGCTCTGCGCGCTGCCGGAACGCGCGGACTGCACGATCTTCTTCGCAAGCCACCTGCTCGACGAGGTGGAGAAGACCGCCACGCATTTCGCGGTGCTGCGCGATGGATCGACCCGGCTGCAGGCCTCGGTGCGTGAACTGATGCAGGCGCTGCCGAGCGTGCTGTCGCTCGACGTCGATGCGCCCGACCGGGCCGCCAGCCTGCTGCAGGCCAGCGGTCATGCCGCCGAGGTGGATGGGGCGGGGCGCGTCACCATTGCGCTTGTCACGCGCGAAGCGGCCGGGCGGCTGCATCAGCTGCTCGTGGATGCCGGCGTGACGCTGTTCGAGTCGGTGCACCGCAAGCCCAGCCTCGAGCAATGGTTTCTGCGCACCGCGTTCGGCGACGGTGACGCGCGATGATCGGGCAGCTGCTGGTCGTGGAAATGCTGAAGATGCGCCGCTCGCTGGTGCTGGGGATGACACTGGCCTGTCCGCTGGCGGTGGTGGCGCTGGTCTTCGTGGTGACGCTGCACCAGACGCCGGTCGAGGACATGACAGGCGCGCGCATGTCGCAGCTGTGGGTGGCGGTCTCGGCGATGTGGACAGCCTTCATGTTGCCGCTGTACATCGCCTTGGCCACCAGCCTCATCAATGGCAGCGAGCACCGCAACCACACGTGGCGGTTGATGCTCAGCCTGCCGGTCCGCATCGAGGAGCTCTACCTCGCAAAGACGCTGGCTGCCGCCGGGTTGATGCTGTGCGCGCACTTCGTGCTGCTCGCCGCTACCGCGGTCGGCGTGGCGGCATTGGGGCTGTTCGGCTATGAACTCGCCGGCGCGTTCGACCTGCACTCGTCGCGACTGCTGTGGGCCGCGCCGGTCGCGGCGCTGCCTGTGCTGGTGATCCAGCACGGCCTCGCCTGGCATCACCGCTCGATCGTGCTGCCATTGTCGGTGGCGGTGATCGCGACCTTCATCGGGCTGCAGGTGGGCAACTCGCAGCACTGGCCATGGCTGCCCTGGGCCTATCCGCTGGTATCCACTAACGCGACGGCCGTGGAGACACAGGTCCTCGCAGTGCTGATCGCCCCGGTGCTGGGCGTAGTGCTGTTGGTGGCGAGCCTGCAGCTGCTGCGGCGACAGGAGATCGTGTAACCACTTGCCAGTGGACGGCGGGTTTGCGCACTGCCGTGCTCGATAGCGCAGGCGCATACACCGCGCTTGTCCGCGAGGATGGCCGCCACGCCGGTCACGGGGCACAATCCACCCCGGGGAACACGCGGGTCTGCATGGCGATGGCGGCTTTCGGCGCGTCGTCAGCGCTGTTGTGCACGCGTGTGGAGCCCCACGCGAACCACTTTCCAACGTGTCCATGGAGTGACTTCAGAATGAAACATGCGTTCCGTGTCGTGATTGCAGCCGTCGTCACCACGCTCCTGTCCGGCTGCTACGCCGTGCAGAAATCCGACAACTATTACGGCGTCAGGACGGCCAACCAGAACGTCGTGTTCCTGCTCGACCGCTCCGGCAGCATGGAGGGCAAGGACGAAGGCGTCGCGAGCGCGGCCGTCCAGGCCCAGGTGCTGAACCGCTCGGCCGACACCGTGCAGCGGAAGATGGGCGGCGTGGTCGGCAACTTCCTCGGCAACCAGATCCGCAGCGAGGGCAGCAAGATGGGGGCGGCCAAGCGCGCGCTCATTCCAGCCGTGCGCGGGTTGGAGCCCCCGAGCCGCTATGCCGTGGTGACGTTCGGCGGCCAGGTCGACACCTGGCATGACCAGATGGTTCCAGCAGCACCCGCCCAGCAGAACATCGACATGGTGCGCATCAACCAGGTCGCCGCCAGCGGCGGCACCCCGATGCTGGGGGCACTCGAGCGCGGATTCCTGTATCCCGAAGCCACCGCCATCTTTCTGCTGACCGACGGGCAGCCCACCGATGCGGGCAATGCCGCCATCCTGTCGAGGGTTGCGGCGCTCAACAGCAACCGCCGCGTGGCGATCTACACCATCGGCTTCGGCGATGACAAGGACATCGCGTTCCTCCAGCGTCTGGCGCAGGAGAACGGCGGCGAATACATCGACCAGACCAACGCAGGCAACTGGCTGCCGTTCTGAGGGTCGAGCGCGTGTCCAGGTGCGGTGCACCGGCGACAGCTGATCGACAGCGAAAAGGGCGGCCCGGCGTGATGCCGGGCCGCCCTTCGATTGCAGTGCTCAGCCGACCTGGATCGAGCCGCGCATCACCGCCCAGTGGCCGGGGAAGCTGCAGAAGAACTCGTACGGGCCGCCGCCCTGCAGGGCGCTGACCGGGAAGGTGACCGAGGTGGTCTGGCCGCCGCCGATCAGTTCGGTTGCGGCGATCACGCGGTCGTCGCCTTCCGGCACATAGCCGCCGTCGAGGCCCGCGGCCATACCGTCGGTGGCGATGCCCTGGCGGTCGGAGGCCTGCGAGATCACGACGTTGTGGCCCATCGCGGCCACCGGCAGCTGGCCGGTGTGCTCGAGGTTGATGGTGAACTCGCTGCACGAGGACGGCACGGTGATCGAGCCGACGCTGAACTGCATGGCGTCGTCACCCTGGATGGTGGTGGCGCAGTTGGAGACGGTGGCCTCCGGCTTGTTGCTGGCCGGCGATGCGGTGTCGGCGCCGGCGGTTGCGGCCGGGTCCTGACTGGTGCTCATGCCCGTGCCGGTGCCCATGCCGTCGCCGCGCTCGAGGCCGGTGTTGGCGTCGGTGCCGGTATCCGTTGCGGGTGCGGTGGCGGGGGCGGGCGTGGTCGCAGCGGTCCTGTCCTGCTGGCCGTTGTTGTCGCCGCCGCAGGCGGCAAGCGCCAACGCGCAGGTGAGGCTGAGGGTGGTCAGCTTGAGATGCATCGCGTTCTCCTTCGTCAATGACGCGCCCATGATGGCGAGCGGCCGATAGCATCGGGTGAAGACGGCCGGAAAAGTCTGGTCCCGGCCGAGGAAAAAGACATCCGGCGTTGCATGAAAGCCCGCTGAATGTCAGAGTCGGCCACTCGCGAATCCTCTCGACCCATCCGGGGAGCAGTCGAATGAAGGCGAGCAAGCTGATTTCACCCGTGCGCTGGCTCGGGATCGTGGTGTTGCTGCTGATGGCGGTGGCGGTGATCTACGCCGGTTACACGGCGATTTCCTACTGGCCCGCGATCGCTGTCTGAGGACCCATCCCATGAACAAACGGCAATCGCGCATCTTCGCCATCGTCGCCACCGGCATTGCCGCGCTGGCGTTCATCGGCCTTACGCTGCACAGCCACACGCGGTTCGACGAGCTGACCAACGCCGCCGACATCACGCCCGAGATCACCCACGGCAAGGATGTCTGGCACAAGTACAACTGCATCAACTGCCACACGCTGTTCGGCGAAGGCGCCTATTACGCGCCAGACCTGACCAAGATCGCGCAGCACCGCGGCGAGGCCTATCTGACGGCCTATATGCGCGACCCCTCGCAGTTCTACGACGAGCAGCGCCATCGGCGCCTGATGCCGACGCAGAACCTGAGCGAGGAGGAGATCGCCAACCTCATCAAGTTCCTCGACTGGGTATCCAAGGTCGACAACCAGGGCTGGCCGCCGCGGCCGATCCTGGTGGCCGGCGGCACCATGAACGTGGCCGCGCAGGGCGCCGGACAGGGTGCAGCCACCTCGCAGGACGTGCGACCGGTAGCGGCGGGCAACGACCCGCGTGCACTCGGCGAGCACCTGTTCCGCACGGTCCAGCCGGTATGCACCGCCTGCCACTCGCTGCAGCCCGGCGTGACCCTGGCCGGCCCGTCGATGGCGGGCATGGCGGAACGCGCGGCACTCACGCTGGCCTCGCCGGAATACACCGGCACCGCCACCGACGTGGAGGGCTACATCCGCGAATCGATCGTGGCACCCAGCGCGCACCTGGTGCCGGGTGCGATGTTCTCGGCTGAGGGCGTGTCGTTCATGCCTACCACCTATACGGAAAGCCTGACCGACGAGCAGGTCGAGCAGCTCGTGGCCTTCCTCGGAACGCTCAAGTAAGACAACGCTCAGCAGAAAGCACGCTCAGCCAAAGCACGCCGGCGCGCTGCGCCGAACGGGGAGATCGTCCATGCGTTACAAGTCGCAATCGGTGGCCTGGTGGTACTTCGCGGTGGCCATGGTGCTGTTCGGGCTGCAGATCGTGTTCGGGCTGCTGTCGGCCACCAAGTATCTCGGCCCCGACCCGCTGCTCTACATCCTGCCGTTCGACGTCACCAAGACCATCCACACCAACCTGCTGATCGTGTGGGTGCTGACCGGCTTCATGGGTGCCACCTACTGGCTGGTGCCGGAGGAGTCGCGCACCGAGCTGCACAGTACGAAGCTGGCCTACATCCAGCTGATCCTGTGGACGCTGATGGGCGTGACCGCGGTGATCGGCTACCTGTTCCGCTACGGCACCGGCAACAAGCTGCTGGAGCAGCCGCTGCCGCACAAGATCGTCATCGTGATCTGCATGCTGATCTTCCTCTACAACATCGGCATGACGATCAAGAGGTCGGGGCGGCTGACCACGACCGAGGGCGTGCTGCTGCTGGGACTGGCGCTGTCGGCGGTGCTCTACATCCCGGCGCTGCTGCACTACGAGAACTACACCGTCTCGATCTTCTACCGCTGGTGGACGATCCACCTGTGGGTGGAAGGCGTGTGGATGATGATCATGGCCGGCTTCCTCGCCTACCTGCTGATCCGCCTGTCGGGCGTGGACCGCGAGGTGATGGAGAAGTGGCTGTACGTGATCGTCGGCCTGGTGTTCTTCGCCGGCATCCTCGGCACCGCGCACCACTACTACTGGGTGGGCGTGCCGCAGTACTGGCTGCCGATCGGCGGTTTCTTCAGCGCTCTCGAACCGCTGGCGCTCGCCGCGATGGCGATCTACGCCTATGCCGCGATGCGCCGCGGCGGCGTCAGGCATCCCAATATGCTGGCGCTGCACTGGACCATCGGCAGCGCGATCTTCGCGCTGTTCGGCGCCGGCCTGCTGGGCCTGGCCCATACCTGGCCGAGCGTGAACAAGTGGACGCACGGCACGCTGATCACCGCGATGCACGCGCACTCGGCGTTCTACGGGGCCTACGCGATGATCATCATGGCGATGATCACCTACGCGCTGCCAGGGCTCACCAACCGCCCGCAGAACCGCTATTCGCCGCTGGGCTACTGGGCGTTCTGGCTGCAGGTGTCGGGCATGTTCGGGATGACCCTGTCGTTCGGCACCGCCGGCATCGCCCAGGTGTACCTGGAGCGCATCATGGGCATGGGCTACCTGGATGCGCAGCTCAAGATCCAGGTGCACTTCCTGATGCTGATCCTCACCGCGACGGTGTTCGCCACCGGCGTGGCGATGTTCATCTACGACTTCTTCCGCTACCGGCCGCAGTTCGTGGTGACCGACGACGCGGTGCTCGCCGACGATGCGGTCGAGGCGGACCTGCGCGCACAGGCGGGGCGCTGACCGGTGGATGCACGCACGGGCCCTGCGGACGCGGGGCCGTACTACCTGCCCACCGGCAACGAGGTGGGGATCGTCGAGCAGTGCCATGCCGGCGGGCTGGCGGTGATGCTCAAGGGGCCGACCGGCTGCGGCAAGACACGCTTCGTCGAACACATGGCCTGGCGGCTGGGTCGGCCGCTGATCACCGTGTCCTGCCATGACGACCTGACCGCCAGCGACCTCATCGGCCGCTTCCTGATCCGTCATGACGACACCGTCTGGCAGGACGGCCCGCTCACCCGGGCCGTGCGCGAAGGCGCGATCTGCTATCTCGACGAGGTGGTGGAGGCGCGCCAAGACACCATCGTGGTGCTGCATCCGCTCACCGACTACCGCCGCATCCTGCCGATCGACCGCACCGGTGAGACCCTCGAGGCCGCGCCGGGTTTCCAGCTGGTGATCTCCTACAACCCCGGCTACCAGCGCATGCTCAAGGACCTGAAGCCGAGCACGCGCCAGCGCTTCGTCGCCATCGAACTGGGCTTTCCCGAGCCGGCGGCCGAAGCCGCGATCGTCGCGCGCGAAAGCGGGGTGGAACGGGGCACGGCGGTTGCACTGGTGGAACTGGCGGGGCGGCTGCGCTCGCTGCGCGACCGCGGGCTGGCGGAAGTGCCGAGCACGCGACTGCTGATTGCCGCGGGACGGCTGGTGGCCAGCGGCATCGGCGTGCGTGATGCCTGCAACGCCGCGGTGATCGCGCCGCTGAGCGACGATCCGACCCTGCTCGGTGCGATGCGCGAACTCGTCGACGCGATGTTTCCATAGGCGGATGCCGGGGTGGCCGAAGCCGAAGACCTGGTCGTCGATGCCGCGCGGCACGCGACCGTTTTCATCCGTGATACCTGGCGACGCCACTACGCAACCGAGCCCGATGCACCGGTCGCGCTCGCCTCGCTGGCGCGCCGTCTCGACCTGCTGATCTCCGCGGCCTGCGGCATCAGCCTGCCCATGCGTTCGGCGCTGCCGCCGGCGCGGCCGACCCTGCTGCACCGGGTGTTCCATCCGCGCGCCTATCCGCGACACCGCCAGGCGGTGCCCGCGACCAGCGGTGACACCCTGTGGCTGCCGGCGCATCTGGGCACCTGCGACACGGCGGAAGCCTCGGCGCTCTACCGCGCCATGGCGTTGCAGCAGGCGCGCCGGGCGATGCGCGGTACCGCGCAGGCGCTGCTCGGCGAACCGGATCCGCTGCTGCGCGATACCGCGCTGGTGCTGGAGGCACGGGCCGCGGAGTTCGAGATCGCACAGGGCTTTCCCGGGCTGCTGCCGGACCTGTACCGCCTGCGGCGGCTGGCGCTTGCAGCGCGGCCGTCGCTGGAGGGCTTCGCGCCGGCGCGACAGCCGCTGGAACGCCTGCTGCGCGCGATCCTGGAGCGCGACATCGGGGCCGACGTGGCCACCACGTCCGCCGGCAGCGTTGGCGATTCGCTCGCACGTGCAAGGCAGCTGCTGGCGGAGTGGGCGATCGATGCCGACGATGTGCGCCGGCTCGGCCCGATGCCGCTGTATCGCGACTGGTGGACAGGCGAACTGCGTGCAGGCGGCGGCACCGCGCGGCTCGTGGACGGCACGGCTGCAACCACCGCCGATGACAACGAAGGCAAGGTGCGCAGCGCCCGCATGGAGCGCCGGCCCGACGAGCGCGACGCGAACGAGGACGAGGACAGGCCCGGCGAGCCCGGCGTGTGGATGATCCAGCAGGACGCCCCGCACGAAGTTGCCGAGGACCCCTTCGGCCTGCAGCGCCCGGTGGACCGCGACGACGAGACCAGCGCCGACGAATACGGCGACATGCTGTCCGAGCTCGCGTCCACGCGTATGGTGGCCGCGCCCGACCCGCCGCGCGAAGTGCTGCTGTCCGACGACCCGCCCGCCAGCCGCGCGCAGCTGGAGTTCGACGCGCAGGACGAGGCCGGCACCTCCTTCCGTTACCCCGAGTGGGACCACGCCGACGCGTCATACATCGAACACGGCACCACCGTGCGCATGCTGCCGCCGGTGCACGGCAACCCGGCGTGGATCGACGCCACGCTGGCGCGGCACCGTTCGCACCTCGACGGCATCCGCCGACAGTTCGAAGCGCTGCGCCCCGAACGCGTGCGCCTGCGCAGGCAGAGCGACGGCGAGGACATCGACATCGATGCCTGCGTGGAGGGTCGCGCCGACATGCTGGCCGGTGGCTTCCTGCGCGAGGGCCTGTACGAGACGCGCCGCCCGGGCCGCCGCAGCATCGCGGTGACCTTGCTGGTGGACGCCAGCGGTTCCACCGACGGCTTCATCGGCAGCGCCCGCCGCGTGATCGACGTCGAGCGCGAAGCACTGCTGCTGGTGTGCATGGCGCTGCAGGGACTGGGCGAACCGTTCTCGGTGATGGCGTTTTCCGGAGAGGGCCCGCACGGCGTGACCATGCGCCTGCTCAAGGGCTTCGACGAGGCGTATGGGCAGGAGGTCGCCCTGCGCATCGCCGGCCTGGAACCGGAGAACTACACCCGCGCCGGCGCCGCGATCCGCCATGCCACCGCGCTGCTGATGCGCCAGCCCGCCGAACACCGCCTGCTGCTGATGCTGTCCGACGGCAAGCCCAACGACGCCGACCGCTACGACGGCCTGTTCGGCGTCGAGGACATGCGCCAGTCGGTGACCGAAGCGCGCCTGCAGGGCATCTTTCCGTTCTGCCTCACCGTCGACCTGCAGGCGCCCGGTTACCTGCCCAAGGTGTTCGGCCCCGGGCATTACGCGCTGCTGTCGACCCCGGAACGCCTGCCGCTGGTGCTGCTGGACTGGACCCGGCGGTTGCTGGCGCGCTAGCAGCACGGGATCGAGGGTGATCCAGGTGCGACAGGTGCTGGACGTGCCTGCTCCGGGCTGGCGCCGGATGGCCCCGATCCGCAGGCGGTCGATTACCCTGTGGCGCCTTTCCAGCGAGTGGTGTCCATGAAGCTGCAGTTGTCGCTCGAGTGGTTCCTCAATCCCGATCACCTGCCGATGATTGCCGGCATCGAACTCGGCTGGTACCGCGATGCCGGGCTGGAGCTCGAACTGCTGGTGCCCGACGACCACTACGACGGGCTGGCGGCGACGGTCAGCGGCGATATCGCCTTCGCCTGCAACGAGCCGCTGCACATGATCGATGCGCATCGCCCGGGGCTGAAGGCGCTGGGCTGCTTCTTCGAGACCGACGGCGGCATCCTGCTGCAGCGTTCTGCCGGCCAGCGGCTGCTCGAAGGCGGCACGGTGCGGCTGGCATCACCGGTGGCCGGTGGGGTGACCGATGCGATCGCGGTCGAGATCCTGTCGCGCTGGTGCCAGCGCCAGGGCGTCGCGTTCGATGCCGGGCAGGTGCGGATCGAGGAGGCGGGCTTCGCCCATCTCGACAACCTGCGGGCTGGTTACGACGGCGCGTGGCTGTGCTTTGCCAACTTCGAGGGCGTGGAAGCGCGGCTGGCGGGGATGGACGCGCACTTCATCGCCACCCACGACGTCGGCATGCACAACTTCTCGGCGTTGGAGCTGTTCACGTCCGAACGCTTCCTCGCCGAGCATGCGGACGTGGTGGCGACGGTGGCCGGGCTGATCGGGCAGGGCGCACAGCTGTGCCGCGACGATCCGGCGCAGGCCGCCGCGATCTGGTACCGCTACAGCGGCACCGAAGCCACGGCGCTGATGGACGCGATCATCGCCGACACCTGCCCGCGCCTGGTCGCTCCGGTGCAGCGCGACGCCGCGCGCTGGCACGGCATGTGGGAGCAGTTCGACCGCCTCGGCCTGAGCCAGGTGGATCGCGAGGGCTACGCGGCGCTGTATCGCTGATCCACCGGGCGGCCAGGCGCAGGCGGTATGGCTGCGGCGGGTCCAAAGTCGACACCACGCGGCTCCCTCCGGATCGCCCTGCGGTGATCAGCGTTTCGCCCGCGCCAGGGCCAGCACGCCGGCGGCGGCCGCGATCCCGAGGCCGAGCGTGACGCCCGGGTAGAGCCGTGCCCTGGTGGTGAGGCTGGTGCGGATGCCCTTGTGGTCATCGTCGAGATAGACCCGGCCATCCTCGCCGGCCGAATGCAGGTTGTCGGTGGGCATGGGGGGGTTGCCGGTGGACTGTGCCTTGGGGAGCGCCCAACCGACCACGCGGCTCATGATCGACGGCACCGTATTCCAGGCCAGGGTGGATGCCTTGCCGGTTTCGCCGATGGTCACGGCGCGCACGTAGCGCTGCGCGGCGTTGAGGATGGTCGCCGCCACCAGTTCCGGGTCGTAGAGCGGAGGCATGACCTTGCCGCGTTCGCCCATATGGGTACGGCCGTGCTCGGAGATGGGCGTGGCGATGCCGGACGGTTTGATCACCGTGAGCCGTACCGGCGCGCCCTCGTTGGCGAGTTCCATCCGCAGTACGTCGGAGAACGCCTTGACGGCGGCCTTGCTCGCCGAATAGGCGCCCAGGATCGGCACCGGCATCTCCGCGTTGATCGATGCCACGTTGATGAGCGTGCCGCCATCCGGGCGTTGGCGGAAATGGCGCACGGCCGCATGCGAGCCGTACACCACGCCCCAGTAATTGGTCTGGAACAGGCGCTGGTGATCCTCGGTGGGAAGATCCTTGAGTTCCGAGAACACCACCACGCCGGCGTTGTTGATCCAGGTATCGAAGCCGCCGAACTCGCGTACCGCGGTGTCGACGATCCGCTCGACATCGGCTTCCTCGCCGACGTCGGCCACGACACTGACGGCCCTGGTGCCGCATGCCGTCGCTTCGTCGCAGACCTGTCGCAGCATCTCCTCGTTGCGGGCAGCCAGCACGAGGCGGGCCCCGGATTTCATTGCGCGTCGCGCGGTGGCGAGGCCGATGCCCGAGGTGGCGCCGGTGATCACCAGCGTCTGTTCGTCGAGCTTTCTGTAACGATGCCTGTGCATTGTCGTCCTCCCGGACTGTCGGTAGGACAGTCCATTCTGGCCGCCGCGCCCGCATCGCAACGTGAAAAACAGGCGCGGTCCTTGTCGCATCCGGCGGCTGCCGCGACCATGTGCGCTCCAGGCGACCGCGGGTCGCGCGTGATACGGCGAAACCCGATGTCATCGAGAGCCCGTGCGCTGATGCTGATGCTGGCAGTGGCCGCGATCGCAGCCGGTTGCGCCGGTGTGTCCGGCCCGGGGGCCGGGATGTCGCCGCGCGGTACCGTGCACCAGCGCATGCTCCACCCCATGCCGCGCACGGTGGTGCGCGCACGCCAGCCCGTCGCAGGGCAGGGCGCACCCGCGGCGCCGGCATTCGAGTACGCGTACATGCCACCGCGCAGCCCTGCGCTGCAGCAGATCCAAGAGCGCGTGCGCGATGCCGACATGTGGCGTCGCCTGCCCGAACTGCAGGCGATCGACGGCATGTTCGCGCTGCCGCGGCGGCTGCGCTACGTCACCGCCGAGTGCGGCGAATTCGGCGCGTTCTACCTCCCGGCCGAGGCCGAGGTGGTGCTGTGTTACGAGACCCTGCGCACCCTGTACGAGCGTGGCCAGGAGCAGCAGCACGACCTCGGGCTGGATGCCGGTTATCCGCAGCGCTATGTGCTGGCCAACGTGCGTTTCATCGTGCTGCACGAGACCGGGCACGCACTGGTGCACCTGCTGGACCTCCCGGTTACCGGGCGCCAGGAGGATGCGGTGGACCAGCTGGCGGCGATCCTGATGCTGCGGTTCGCGGGCCTGGATGAAACCCCGGCGCAGGTGATCGCCAACCTGCAGATGGCCGCCAACTGGCTGCTGTCGCGCAGTACCGGTGCCTACAACCTGTTCGCCTACGCCGCCGAGCATGCGCTGGGCGAGCAGCGCTACTTCAACCTGCAGTGCCTGATCTACGGCACCGACCCGGAGGAGTTCGCCGGCATGGTGGACGCCGGCGACCTCACCGCGGCACGTGCCGCCAGCTGCCCGCGCGAGACGCGCATGGCGAGCCGCGCATGGGTGCGCCTGCTGCTGCCGCACCTGGCGCCGGGCTACGAGGTGTACGGGGAAGAGGCGGAGCGCTGGTTGGGCGAGGGCGACTGACGGCAGCCGTCCGTCATGCATGCGCGGGAACGGCCCCGCCAGGTGGCGTGTCGCCACGGCAGCGGCGTCCGGATTTGACGTCCCCTTCCCGCGCGTCGGTCCAGACTGCGTCGCCGACCTGGCCTGCAACGGCCGCCACTTCTACTGGAAGGTGCAATGGAAGGCTCTGGACTGACCGTCGACCTGTTCCGCTGGCTTCTGGCTTTGCTGCCGATCGTGGTGCTGCTGGTGCTCATGGTGCAGCTGCGCTGGACCGCGCCGCAGGCCGGGCCGATGGGAATGTTCGTCGCTGCGGCGGTGGCATTGTTCGCATTCGCCACGCCCTGGGAAACCGTGGCCGTCGCCGGCGCCAAGGGCGTGTGGGACGCGGTGTTCATCCTCTACGTGGTGTGGCCGGCGCTGCTGTTGTACCGGGTGACCGACCAGGCCGGTGGTTACGAGGCCCTGCGCCAGGGCATCACCCGCTTCAGCCGCAACGAGTTGTTCCTGGTGGTGGCGCTCGGCTGGGTGTTCTCCTCCTTCCTGCAGGGCATCGCGGGCTTCGGCACGCCGATCGCGGTGGTGGCGCCGCTGCTGGTCGCGTTCGGCGTGAGGCCGGTGTATGCCGTGGTGATCCCGCTGATCGGACACCTTTGGGCCAAGTTTTTCGGCACGCTCGGCGTGAGCTGGTTCGCGACCCTGCAGGTGGTGGATCTCGCCGATCCGGTGGCCACGGCGTTCCAGTCCGGCCTGCTGCTGATCATCCCGTGCGTGCTCGGCGGCTTCATGGTGGTGTGGATGTACGGGCGCTGGCAGGCGCTGCGCCATGGCTGGCCGCTGGTGCTGGTGATCGCGGCCATCCAGGGCGGCGGGCAGGCGTTGTTTGCCCTGTGGGATCCGGTGCTGTGTACCTTCCTCGCGGCGGCCGCGTCGGTGCTGGCGCTGTATCCACTGTCGCGCTGGAAGCGCTATGCCGAGCCGGCCGAAGGCATCACCGAACGCCCGGCGATGCGCGACGACAGCCAGAAGGAGGACATCGCGCGCGAAGCGCCGATGGGCCTGGCGATGTCGTTCGTGCCCTACATCGTGCTCAGTGCGGTGGCGGTGGGTACGCTGGCCATCGACCCGCTGAAGGACGCACTGGGAGCCTTCACCATCGGCATGCCGTTCCCGGCGGTCACCACCGGCTTCGGCATCGACAACGCAGCGGTCGAGCCGTACTCGCCATTCGCGCCGCTGACCCATCCGGGCACCTTCCTGCTGCTGACCTCGATCGTGACCTGGCTGGTGTTCTCCGCCCGCGGCTACTACCGCACGTGGGCTTCGGGCGAAGGACCAACGGTGCTCAGGGCCACCTTCAAGGACGCGGTGCCGGCGTCGGTACCGGTGATCGCGTTCCTGGTGATGGCGCGGCTGATGGATCACTCCGGACAGAACGAGATGCTGGCGCTCGGCATCGCCGAAGTGGCCCCGGCGTACGTGTTCGCCGCCCTGTCGGCCAGCATCGGCGCACTGGGCGCGTTCATGACGTCGAGCAGCACCTCGTCGAACGTCCTGTTCTCCGACCTGCAGCACACGGTCGCACGCCTGAAGGGCCTGCCGGAGGCGGCCATCATCGCCGCGCAGAGTGCGGGTGGTTCGATCGGCAACGCGATCGCACCGGCCAACGTGGTGCTGGGTGCCAGTACCGCGGGCATCGCCGGCAGGGAAGGCGAGATCCTGCGCAAGGTGATTCCGTGGACGATCGTCGCGCTGCTGGTCACCGGCGCGGCAACCGTACTGCTGGTGCTGGCGACCGGTGGCCTGGCCATGGGGGGGCAGTCATGAGCAATCTCGCCGCGCTGACGCTTTCGCTGGTGCTGCTGCTGGTGGCGTTTCCGCTGATCAGCCTTGGCACCTGGAACGACAACCCCGCGCTGTGGTGGGCGGGCCTGCTGGCGCTTGCCGCCGGGGGCCTGCTGCCGCCGCTGCGGCGCTTCATTGGTCGCCTGCGCGCCGACCCCCCGACCGCGGTGGGCCTGTGCGAGGACGAGCGCGTTTCCTGAAAACGCGTTCCTGCAAATAGGAGGATCACGATGAGCCATCCCGACGGGCCCCGGACAGGCCGCCCCCCTACCTACGCTTCGCGCGGCATGGTGAGTACGCCGCATGTGCTGGCCAGCTCGGCCGGGCTGGAGGCGCTGCAACGCGGCGGCAGCGCGGTGGACGCGGCGATCGCCGCCAATGCGGTGCTGTGCGTGGTGTATCCGCACATGGCCGGGCTCGGCGGCGACGGCTTCTGGCTGATCGGCGGTGGCGGAAGCGACGGCGTCGCGGCGCTGCATGCCAGCGGCCCGGCCGCGCGCGCGGCGACACCGGAGTTCTACCGCGAGCGTGGCTGCACCGACGCGATCCCGATGCGCGGCGCGATGGCCGCGCTGACCGTGCCCGGCGCGGTCGACGGCTGGCGGCTGGCACATGAGCGCCATGGCCGGCTGCCATGGGCGGACCTGTTCACTGCGGCGATCCACTACGCGCGCGAGGGCATGCCGGTCAGCCGCTCGCTGGCGGACTGGCTGGTGACCGATGCGGCGCTGCTGCGCGACTACCCGCGGACCGCCAGCATCTTCCTGCCCGAGGGCGATCCCCAGCGCGAGGGCGCCAGGCTGGTGCAGCAGGCGTTGGCGCGCACGCTCGAGACCATCGCGCAGGGCGGCGCACGCGCGCTTTACGAGGGCGAGCTGCCCGCGCGGATCTGCGCCGGCCTGCGCGAGGCGGGTTCGCCGCTGGAGGCCGGCGACTTCGCCGCGTACCACGCGCGCTGGGTGGACCCGATCCGCTCCAGCTACCGCGGCTACGACGTGGTGCAGATGCCGCCCAATACCCAGGGCTTCGCCGCGCTGCAGATCCTCAACCTGCTGGAAGGCTTCGACGTGGCCGCATGGGGCGAGGGCACCGCGGACTATTACCACCACATGGCGGAAGTGGTGAAGGTGGCCTTCGCCGACCGCGACGAATGGCTGACCGACCCCGCGCACGTGGACATCCCGCTCGAACGCCTGCTGTCGAAGGAATACGCCGACGAGCGCCGCCGGCTGATCGACCCCCGGCGCGCGCTGGGCAAGGTCGAGCCCGGCGTCCGCTTCGGCGGCCATGCGCAACGCGAGGCGCCCGGTGGCGACACCTGCTATTTCTGCGCCGTGGACGACGACGGGCTGGTGGTTTCGCTGATCCAGTCGATCTACCACGACTTCGGCTCATGCGTGACCGGCGGCGATACCGGCGTGATCCTGCAGAACCGCGGCTCGTTCTTCTCGCTCGATGCCGCGCATCCCAACTGCCTTGCACCGGGCAAGCAGACCTTCCATACCCTGGTGCCGGCGATGCTGCTCGACGACGGCGCGCCGGTGCTTGCCTTCGGCACCATGGGCGGCGAAGGCCAGCCGCAGACCCAGGCCGCCATGCTGACCCGGCTGATCGATTTCGGTTATGACGTGCAGCAGGCCATCGAGGCGCCACGCTGGCTGATGGGCCGCACCTGGGGCACCGCGACCAGTGCGCTGTCGCTGGAGGCGCGCATTCCCGAGCAGGCGATCCGCGAACTCACCCTGCGCGGGCAGCCGGTGCAGGTGGTCGCCGGCTGGAGCGGCACCATGGGGCATGCGCAGGCGATCCGCATCCATCGCGACACCGGGTTCCTCGAAGGCGGCGCCGACCCCCGTGGAGACGGCGCGGCTCTGGGATGGTGAGCCCGTCCGGGCTGCCACTGACCCTGCCGCTGTGGCTGGCGGCGATCGCCCCGCTGGGCCTGGTGCTGGTGCTGTTGATCTGGCGTCGGTGGAAGGCGCCCAGTGCGGCCGCGGTGGGCTGGTTTCTCGCAGCGGCGCTGGCGCTTTGGGTATTCGAGGCGGCGCCGGCGATCATTGCGTTGCAGTCGGTCAAGGGCGTCTGGGACGCGTTGTTCATCGCCTACGTGATCCTGCCGGCGCTGCTGCTCTACGAGATCTGCGACGAGGCCGGCGCCTTCCGCGCGATCCGCAGCGGGATCGAGGTGATCACGCCGAACCGCCTGCTGCACGTGCTGGCGTTCGCGTGGGTATTTCCCTCGTTCCTGCAGGGCATCACCGGCTTCAGTGCGCCGATCGCGGTGGCGGCGCCGTTGCTGCTCGCCATCGGCGTGCGGCCGGTCTGGGCGGTGGTGCTGCCGATCATCGGCCATGCCTGGGGCAAGACCTTCGGCACCCTGGGCATCGCCTGGGAGGCGCTGGTGCGGGTGGCCGACACCGCCGATCCGGCGCTGCTGGTGCTGGTGACCGGCATCATGCTGGGGCTGGCCGCGGTGCTTGGCGGCGTGGCCATTGCGTGGCTGTTCGGGCGCTGGCGGGCGATTGCCGAAAGCTGGCCGGTGCTGGTGGTGTGCGGGCTGCTGATGGCGGGCGGGCAGCTGGCGATCGCCTACGTGGCCCCCAACCTGTCGGCGCTGGTACCGAGTGCCGCGGCGCTGCTGGCGATCCTGGTGTTCGCACGGCTGCGCTACCGTAGCCCCACCAGGATCGATTCCGGCCTGCTGGCCGAAGACGGCGGGCAGGCGCGGCACGAGGCGACGGCGCACCCCACGCCATCGCGACACCCGCCGATGCCGCTCTGGCTGGCATTCGGCCCGTACCTGCTGCTCACCGTGCTGATGATGGTGGTGGAACTGGTTCCGGCGATCCGTGACCCGCTGGCGTCGCTGCGTTTCGGGCTGCCGTTTCCCGGCTATGCCACCGGCTACGACGTCGAAACGGCGCCCACCCCGGCCTACCGGGCGTTCTCGCCGCTGGTGCATCCGGGCACGGTGCTGCTGCTCACCAGCGTGCTGGCCTTTGCGTATTTCCGTATCCGCGGCTACATCCCGGGCCGGCGCATCGACGACATCACCGTGGACGCGCTGCGCACCTCGATCCCCACGGTGATGGCGCTGGCGGCGTTCGTGCCGCTGGCACTGGTGATGGAAGGCGCGGGCATGACCCTGCAACTGGCCGCCGGCCTGGGCGAGGTGGCGACGCCGCCGGTGTACGTGCTGCTGTCACCGCTGGTGGGTGCACTGGGCGGCTTCCTGATGGGCAGCAACCTGTCGGCCAATATCCTGTTCGGGCCTTTGCAGGAACAGGCCGCGCAGGCACTGGGCGTCGAGCCCGCGTTCGTGCTGGCAGCGCAGACCGCCGGCGCGGCGATCGGCTCGTCGCTGGCGCTGCCGGCGGTGCTGATGGGGCTCGGCGTGGTGGGTGCGCACGGGCAGGTGGCCGATGCGCTCAAGCGCATGTTTCCGTTCGTGGCGGTGACCCTGGCGCTGCTGGCCCTGGTCGCGCTGGCGGGCACGATGCTCCATCCGGTGGGAGGCTGACATGGCGTGGTGGAAGGACCCGGTGTGGGAGCAGGGCATCGCGCTGGTGCTGGTGATTATCGGCGCGGGGTTGATCTGGTCGGGTGCGTCCCAGTCTGGAAAGCTGGATGTCCACGCCTTCTGGGGCGCGGTGCTGTTCTCGATCGGCCTCGCCCTGCCCATCGCGGCGCAACTTGGCCTGCGCCAGCGTCTGCGTCCGGACCGTACGGACGACATCTGACCGCGATGATGCCGCGGGGCAGGACGGCCGCTGAGCTCTACGCCCTGGGCGGCCTATGCTGGCGTCATGAAGGAGCCGGCCAAAAACGTTCTGGAATCTCCGCGGGTGCACCGGATAGGCTGCTCGTCCCTGTACGCCTCGGACGCCGCATGCGCAGACCACCGCACAATCCCTACGACCTCAGCCGCGTGGACCTCGACGATATCCTCGGCACCATCAATGACGAGGTCCGCAAGCGCTTCGGCGAAGGCAGGGTGGCCGATTACATTCCCTCGCTTGCCGACGTGCCCAAGGACCGCTTCGGCATGGCGCTGGCGCTGCTGGACGGCACGGTGCATGAGGTGGGGCACGCGCGCGAGCGGTTCTCGATCCAGAGCGTGTCGAAGGTCTACACGCTGACGCTTGCACTGGAGGCCATCGGCGGCCGGCTGTGGGAGCGCGTGGACCGCGAGCCTTCCGGCGACTCGTTCAATTCGCTGATTCAGCTCGAGCACGAGAAGGGCATCCCCCGGAATCCCTTCATGAATGCCGGCGCCCTGGTGACCGCCGACGTGGTGCTGTCGAGCTACGACGACGCCGAAGCCACGCTGCTGGACTTCATGCGTGCACGCTCGGGCAACCCCGACGTGGGCACCGACGAGGTGGTGGCGAAGTCCGAGCGCGAGAGCGGCTACCGCAACGTGGCGCTCGCCAACTTCATCCGCAGCTACGACAACCTGCACAACGACGTGCAGGACGTGCTGGATTTCTATTACCTGCAGTGCTCGCTGCGGATGGACTGCGTGGACCTTGCGCGCAGCGTGCAGTACCTGGCCGATGGTGGCCGTTGCGGACCGTCGGGTGCGCAGGTGACCACCAGCGAAGGGGCCACCCGCATCAACTCGGTGATGATGACGGCGGGCACCTACGATGCAGCCGGGGATTTCGCCTACTACGTGGGGCTGCCGGCCAAGAGCGGGGTCGGCGGCGGCATCGTCGCGGTGGTGCCGCACGTGATGGGCCTGTGCGTGTGGTCGCCGGCGCTGGACGACAAGGGCAACTCGCTGCTCGGCCGCTATGCGTTGCACCGTTTCACGCGGATGACGGGCTTGTCGGTGTTCTGAGCGCTGCCGGTGCTGCCCGCATCTGCGACTGGCGCCATTGCCGGGCGCGTTGCCGCTTCCAGGCCGGTCTGATCCATGCGTGGATCGCGCGGAGGGGGGAGGCGTAAAGCATCGGGGGGCCGGGCCGATAGAGAACTGGCGTTCGCACACCGACATGGACGAACAGAAGGAAGGGGCAGGGACGATGGGACTGGATGGATACCGGTACGCAGCGGCGATTACGGCGTCGGGCGTGTTGGCCGGGCGGATGCTGGCGATCGGCCTCTCGCTGATGATTGCGGCGTGCGCACCGCGCGACGCCGAGACCACCGGGGAGCGTCCGCCACGTGCCGGCGAACCACTGAATCCGCTGCGAACGGCCGCACAGGTGGCCAGCATCCGCAGCTCGGCCCTGCTCGGTGATCGCGACGGTGTGCAGGCGGGTATGGAGGCGCTCAACGACGACTTCCGACGGTCCATCCGGCTCGCCGATGTGTCCAGGCCCGTGGATCGCGAAGCCGCGCGCGCGGCCGCCCGCGAGGTGCCGGGTGTGCGTTCGGTGGCATGGATCGATCGCGAAAACATTTTCGCGATCGTGTCCCATGATGCCGCGCGCAGTCACGACACCATCGATGCGATCTGCGTAGCGCTCGATCCGTTGGGAGACACGCTGGGCGTGGTGGTCAATCTCCAGAGTGGCGCGGCCACCACCGGCGACGCACTGGAGATCCTGAGCCGGAACTGCCAGCTCGAGCCGGGGGAGCGCGCGATGTTCCAGCGCAACCGCCAGGTGGACGTCATCGCGCCGGAGTTGCGGGCGCTGCACAAGCGCAACAACGCCAGTGCGGAGCCGGACCTGCATGCACTTCGCCGCAGGCAGGCCGAGGCCATGAAAGTGATCGAAGACACGACGCCGACGTTCTGACCCGCCCGGCATCGCGGCTTCACGCCTGGCGCCTATGCTTGCGCGATGAAGCAGCTGGCCGAAACGTTCTGGAATCTCCGCGGGGTGTACCGGGTGGGCGGCGTGCTCGATATCGGCACGCATATGTCGATCGTGCGGCGGCCGGACGGCCGATACGTGGTGATCGATGGCTGCGCACTCGATGAGCCGCAACGCAGGGCGCTGATGGCACTGACCGGCGACGGCGCGCTGGTGGGTGCGGTGGTGCATGTGCACCCGTTCCACACCCTGCATGTGGAAGCCACGCACCGGCTGTTCCCGGCGGCAGCCCTGTATGGCACCGCGCGGCATCGCCGCAAGGCACCGTCGCTGCCGTGGGCCGGCACGCCGGTGGAGGAATGGGGTGGCGACCACCCGCTGGCGGACGTGTTCGATCTTTCAGTGCCCGATGGCGTCGACTTCGTCTGCCCGGACGAGCGCGTGCACGTGGCCTCGGTGCTGGTGCGACACCGAAGCGAAGGCCTCGTCCATGTCGACGACACCTTCAATGTGGTGGCAGCGCCGGGAATCCTGCGCGGTGTGCTTCCACAGTCGTCGCTACGCATGCACCCGATGCTTGCGCGTGGGCTGAAGCAGACCGCGGGCGCCGCGGATGCCTACGCGGCGTGGGCCCGGCGCGTGGCGGTGGAGTGGGCCGATACCCGGATCGTGTGCGCCGCGCACTCGGCCGTGCGGACACTTCCAGCGGGCGGCTTCAGGGAGGAAGTGCATGCGGCGCTGGCGCGCGTGTCCCGCACGCTGGAGCGCCATCGCGCCCGACACGGGTAACCGGCAAGGTGCGCGGCAGGCGCGCGTACGGCGCGCCCGCGGGTATCGGCAAGCGTGGTGCCTCAGTAACCGCGTTCCTTCTCGATGCGCGAATCCAGCAGCCCCTTGAGCTTGTCGCAGGCGCCGCGCACGGCACGGTCGATGTCCTGCTCTTCGTGGCTGGCCGCTATCGGGTCGTCATTCTGCATACGCACTTCGATCGCACAGCGCTTGTCCTGGCCGCCCTTGATCGAATTGGTGTCGGAGATGAACACCTCGATCCGGCTCAGGCGCGGGAAGAACCGCCCGAGATGCTGCTCGAGCATGCCGTTGATATGCGTCTCCAGCGCATCGGTGCCGTCGATATGGTTGTCGGTGTTCAACTGGATGATCACTGGGCGGCTCCTCTGGTTGCGAAGGTTTCCGCCACCATCGCATCCGCCGCGCGGGCCTTACGTGAAGCGTGCACCGCGCGCCGCCACCGGAAAAACGTGCATCGCCCGGTTCCCATGCGCATGGCACGCGCGGCTCACGCGGCGTCGCCGTCGCACAGGGCAGGTTGCGATCCTTGCCGGCCGCACCCATCAAGGGTCCGTCCCCACGCTCACGGAGTTGTCATGCATTCGCACCTGCTGTCGCCGGTCCAGGCCGGTTCGCTCACCCTTCCCAACCGCGTGGTCATGGCGCCACTGACGCGTTCGCGCGCGGGCCAGCCCGGCGACGTGCCCACGCCACTCAACGCCACGTACTACGCGCAGCGCGCCAGCGCCGGGCTGATCGTCTCGGAAGCGACGCAGATCTCCCCACAGGGCCAGGGCTATGCGTGGACGCCGGGCATCTACAGCGACGCGCAGGAAGCCGGCTGGAAGCAGGTGACGGATGCCGTGCATGCCAGGGGCGGACGCATCGCCGCGCAGCTGTGGCACGTCGGTCGCATCTCGCACCCGCTGGCGCAGGTGGATGGCGCGACGCCGGTTGCGCCGTCGGCGATCGCCGCGGAAGGCGCGAGTGCCTTCGTGGTGCAGGAGGACGGCACCCCGGGCAACGTGCCCACGGCGGTGCCACGTGCGCTGGAAACCGACGAGATCGCCGGTGTCGTGGCCGATTATGCGAGCGCCGCGCAACGCGCCGACCGTGCCGGTTTCGACATGGTGGAGGTGCATGCCGCCAACGGCTATCTGCTGCAGCAGTTCCTGTCGACCAACAGCAACACCCGCAGTGATCGTTACGGCGGATCGCTCGAGAACCGTGCGCGGATCGTGCTGGAGGTGGTGGATGCGGTGGTGGACGCGCTCGGTGCGGGCCGCGTGGGCGTGCGCCTGTCGCCGCATTTCAGCGGGCATGGCATCGCCGACGCGGAGCCGGAGCAAAGCGCGCTGTACCTGGCGCGGGAGTTCAGCCGCCGCGGCATCGCCTACCTGCATATCGCCGAGCCGGACTGGGCCGGTGGCCCGAAGCTGGACGAGGCGTTCCGCCGCGCATTGCGCGAGGCTTTCCAGGGTGTGCTGGTCTTCTGCGGCGGCTATACGGCCCGGACCGCGGATGCGCTGATCGCATCGGGCATCGCCGATGCCGTGGCGTTCGGGCGGCCATTCATTGCCAATCCGGACCTGATCGAACGCTTCCGCGCCGGTGCCACGCTCAACGAGCCGGACCCCTCGACCTTCTACGGCGGCGCCGAGCGCGGTTATACCGATTACCCGACGATGGAGCAGGGCTGAGCGCCCCCCGCACAGGTTCCAGGCGCAGGCATTCCCGAAGCGGGGTGCCTGCGTCGGCCAGGTCGTTACCGGATGCTGCTCAGAAGCGCTCGCCCACCGGCAGGTAGCGCCACGTGCCGACGGGCATCTTCGCCAGCGCGATCCTGCCGATGCGGATGCGGCGGATCGCCACCACCTCCAGGCCGACCTCCGCGCACATGTGGCGCAGCTGCCCGCCCTGCACGCCCTTGAGCGCGAAACGCAGGCGGATCTCGTTCTGCCAGCTCACCTTGCAGCGCGGGATCGCGCGGCCGCCGTACTCCAGGCCGTGGTTGAGGCGTGCGAGGCCCCATGGCGGCAGTTCGCCGCTGACCTCGACGATGTATTCCTGCTCGATCCCGTCGCGGTCCTCGGTGAGGCGGCGCCACACGCGGCCGTCCTGGGTAAGCACCATCAGCCCGCTGGCTTCGGCATCCAGCGGCACCAGTGGGGTCAGGCGGTGGAAGTGGCGCTGCAGCATGCGCACGCCGGATGGATCCTCCGGCCAGCGCGTGTCAGGCTGCACCAGCGGAGCGGCGGGCTGCGGGCCGCTGATGGTGTCGTAGCCGGCCGGCTTGTGCAGCAGGATGGTCGCCGGCTCCGCCGCGGCCAGTTGCGCGGCGGGGTCGACCTCGATGGCTTCGGTGGTCACCCGGAACGCCGGATCCTCGACCACTGCACCGTCGACCGAGACCCAGCCGCCCTTGATGTACTGCTCGGCATCGGCGCGGGAACACCCGGTCAGTTCGATGACGCGTCTGGCCAGGCGTACGGGGTCGGACATGGAAGGCTGCCGTGGATCGGGCCGCGCAGTGTACCGGCCGTCCCCTTGCGGGGTCGTGGTGCCGCACCCGTGCGGCTATCCTGCGCCGATGGCCGGGTCACCTCCGATACTGGAATTCGCGCATCCGGTGTTCCTGGCCGGCCGCAACACCACGGTGCGGCGCGGCACCCGCTGGCATGGCGTGCCGTTCGCCCGTCTGCGGCTGGGCGACGGCAGCCTGTCGCCGCCGGTGTGCCTCGAGACCGCGGTGCGGCTGTTGCGCGACATCGATGCGGACGCGCTGAGGTTCGAGCACGACCCCGCCTGCCGCACGCCGGCAGGTCTGCTCGCGGTGCTGCGGATCCACTACCCGGGAATCCGCGAGGACGAGGCGGTGACGCTCTGCCACTTCGATCTCTGACCGGCCACCGGCGCACCGGCAGCGGTAGCCGCCTGTCTCAACGCCGGAACCAGCTGTGCAGGCGCGCCAGCAGCAGTTCCACGTCGCCCAGGGCTGCGCGCCCGGCACGCACGCGCACCGCTTCTGCCGGGACGTCGGTGCTGATGTCGTTGACGCCCAGGTCCATGTAGCGGGCCATGCGTTCCGGGTCGTTCACCGTCCATGCCTGCAGCAGGTAGCCGTGGCGGCGGGCATCGGCCACCGCGGCGGTATCGATCTGCAGGTGGTTGAGGCCGAGCATGTCGAAGTCGGTGCGGCGCGAGGCGCCCGGCAGCGCGGCCGTGGCGAACAGAGCGAGCTGCACTTCCGGAGATGTCTCGCGGGCCGCGCGCACGAGCTCCGGCGACAGCGAGGCCAGCATGACCACGTCGTCCCGGCCGCCATGCCCGATTTCCCGCAGGGTCGCATCGAGCAGCGCCTGCGCGTTGTGCGCGTCGGGCTTCAGCTCGACCAGGGCCAGCGCACGGCCGTCGATGAAGGCGAGCGCTTCGCCAAGCGTCGCGATGCGTTCACCGTGGAAAGCCGGGTCGAACCAGCTGCCGATGTCGATGTCGCGCATTGCGGCCAGTGGCAGGTCCTCCACCGCACGCGGGTCGTTGGCCACGCGGCGGAAGTCGCTGTCGTGGAACACCACCACCTCGCCATCCGCACTCAGGCGCACGTCGAACTCGATCGCATCGGCGCCGGCATCGACCGCCGCCTGGAATGCGGCGAGGGTGTTCTCCGGCGCCACGGTGGATGCACCGCGGTGCGCGGTCACGGTCACCTCGTTGCGCAGGTTCATGCTGGCCACCGCCAGCGACGCCTGCACCAGCGCCACCACCAGGAACGCCGCTTCCGCGCCCCATACGAAACGCCCGGGGTGGGCGGGCGTGGCATCGACGGCGCGGCCGCCCCGGGCACCGCCAAGGCGGTGGAACAGGGCACGCACCAGCAACGTGTTGAGGGTGGTGCCCAGCAGCAGCACGCCGAGCGCGGTGGCGGCATACAGCGTCAGGTAGACCACCATGCCGATGTTGGCGAGCACGCGATGGGGTGGGATCCAGTCCAGCAACGGTGTCGCCGTGCGGTCGTACAGCGCGGTCACCAGCAGCGGCAGCGCAGCGACGGTGAGCGCCACGCCCACCACCAGCGCCGCGATGCGCAGGTGCCGGCCGCGGGTGAGGTCGCGGCTGCGCACCAGCGCAGCCACCGGTGAACGGCCTTCCAGCACCAGCGCGGGCGTGGCCAGCAGCCAGCGGAAGTACAGCGTGGCGTGCAGCAACAGCCCGGCGACCAGGACCGGCAGGAAACCGGCAAGAAAACCCCAGAGTGCCGGCGGCCGTGTAGCCACCACGAAGTAGGGGTCGTATCCGCCCAGCAGCAGCCAGTACAGGGTGCCGCCAACCACCAGCCAGGGCACGGCAAGCAGCGCGTGGGCGGACACCTGCAGGGCGGCCAGCACCGCCAGCGGCAGTGCGCGGCGCAGCATGCCCAGCAGTGCCGCGGCGGCGGTGCGGTAGCGGCAGCCGCGGCTGGCGGAGACCAGCAGCATGCCGGCCTGCTGCAGCATCACCACGTACCACGACAGCGCACCGGCCAGTGCCAGCCACGCCAGCGCCAGAAGGTCGCGGGCAAGGTCGTTGAGCTCGCCTGCCAGCGGCCCCTCGACCCAGTGCAGCAGCGCTGCCAGCGACCAGGTGGTCAGTGGTGCCGCGGCGATGGTCGCGAACGCGGTGAACAGCAGGTACCAGGCCAGCATCGGCCGGAGGTGGCGGCGCAGGTCGCGGCGGATGTCGTGGACGAGGATGCCGCGCAACAGCCGGCGGTCATCGGTGATGACGGCGGTCGCGCGGCCGCCGCCGTCGTGTCCGCCACCCTGCATGTCCCGGCCGTTGCGCATCGCCGGAAGTGTAGTCACCGCGCGCGAAGCCGGAGTGGGTAGACTGCGCGCCCCACCTCCCTGCCGGTCCGATGATCAACAACGACGTCCTGCGCAGCATCCGCTACATGCTCGACCTGGGCGACCAGAAGCTCATCGACATCGCCCGGCTCGCCGACCCCGCCTTCGACGTCGACCGCGACACGGTGCGCGCGATGCTGCTCAGGGAGGACGAGCCCGGCCATGTCGCCTGTAGCGACGAGGTGCTGGCGCACGTGCTCGATGGCCTGATCGTGCACCTGCGCGGGCGCGAGGAAGGCAGGCCGCCGCGGCCGGTGGAGAAGCGCATCACCAACAACGTGGTGCTGAAGAAGCTGCGGGTGGCGTTCGAACTGACCGATGCCGACATGCATGCGATCTTCGACGCTGCCGGCTTCCCGGTGACCAAGCCGGAACTTTCCGCGCTGTTCCGCCAGGCCGGGCACCGCAACTTCCGCGCCTGTGGCGACCAGCTGCTGCGCAACTTCCTCAAGGGCCTGACCCTGCGCGTGCGCGGCGGCCAGGCCAGCGGCTGAGGCCGGTCGTCAGCGCTGGTCCAGTTCGTAGTGGATCAGCACCACGCACTGCGATGCGAACAGCATCCTCGGTCCGAGCGCCAGTTTCCGCGCGCCCATGCGTTCCAGGCCGGGAATGACCTTCTTCGGCATCGGGATGTGGTCGGTCAGCAGGAAACAGGGGTTGTCGGCGAACACCTGCCCGCGGATCGGCGTGCCCTTCGGGTCCATCAGGAACAGCTGGTGGTCCACCGACAGCGCCTGTACCAGCCGCTCGAAGCTGGTGGTGCTGACGGTGACGCCGGGCTCCACCGGGCGGGTCTCCTCCTTGGCCATGCCGCGCGAGACATCCAGCGCATGGGCGATGCGGCCGAGCAGCGTGCGCTCGTCGAAGCCGCCGATGTCCTGCATGGCGTTGGCCTCGAAGCGGATGCTGCGCGAGTAGTCGCGGGTGCTTTCGAGCACCAGGTGGACGATGACGTCGGCGCGGTGCGATTGCGCGACGAACACGGCGTTCATCAGCGTGTGCGCGAGGATCTCGCTGTGCGCGTCGCGGCCGACCGAGGCCAGCAGTGCCTGGCTGTCGGTCGGCGCCGCGCGCGCTCTGAGTACGAAGGTTCGCATCCGGGTCCTGGTGGTGTGGCCGTTCGCACCGCAGCGGCGCGCCGGCTGCCATTGTCCCCGTAAATCCGTCCGACCGTTCCACCACCAGAGCCCATGCATGCTGCGTCAACTGCTGCCCCGTGATCTCGGCTTCGAAGTGCAGCCGCGCGACGAGACGTCGCTGTTCCGCTGGTTCCTGGCCAGCTTCCTGTTCGGCAACCGCATCTCCCAGGCGGTGGCGGCGCAGACCTGGCGCGTGCTGGTGGTCACGCATGGTCTCGATACGCCCGACAGGCTGTGTGCCTGCAGCCACCGCGAACTGGTGCGCATGCTGGGCGAGGGCGGCTACCGGCGCTACGACGAATCCACCGCCGAACGCCTGACGCTGCTGTGCCGGACGCTGATCGACCAGTACGGCGGGCGCATCCTCGGCATTGCCGAGGCGGCGACGGACCGCGAGGATTTCGAGCGTCGGGTGCTTGCGTTCAAGGGCGTCGGCCCGGTGACGCTGGGCATCTTCATGCGCGAGGCGGGGCCGGCGCTGTTCGACGACCCGGGGTGATGCCTACCGGCGCGTCGCCCGCCATTGCGCGCGCGCGTCGGCCTCGAGGAAGGTCCACGCCACGAACCGGCTCTGCTTGTTGCCCTGGGCCATCGCGACCTCGCGCACCTCGACCGCACCCGCCTCGCGCAGCTGCCGGCGCACGCCGGGCAGGTGGGCGGACTTCGCGACCAGGCTGCTGAACCACAGCACCTGCGCGCCGTAGGCGCGGCTTTCGCGCACCATCCGGCGCAGGAACTCCGCTTCGCCGCCCTCGAACCACAGCTCGTGGTCATGGCCGCCGAAGTTCAGTGCCGCTGTCGTCGAAGGCCGCTCCGGCGTGGCCAGCTGGTGCCGCTTGCGCTGGTTGGCCTGCGCGGCCTCCTTCGCGGAGGCGTGGAACGGCGGATTGCACAGGGTCAGGTCGAAGCGGTCGTCGTCGTGCATCACCCCGCGGAACACCTGCCCGCGGCGCGGCTGGTGGCGCAGCGTGATCGCCCGGTCCAGGCGGTTGGAATGGACGATCGCCGCGGCCACCTGCAGCGAGGTGGCATCGATGTCGGTGCCGACGAAGCGCCAGCCGTACCCGGCATGGCCCAGCAGCGGATAGATGCAGCTGGCGCCGACGCCGATGTCGAGTACGCGGACCCCGGCGCCGCGCGGAACCGTGCCGTCGCCGGTGTCGGCCAGCAGGTCGGCGAGGCCGTGCAGGTAATCGGCGCGACCGGGGATCGGTGGGCACAACGCACCGTCGGGCAGGTCCCAGTGGGCGATGCCGTAGTCGACGTGGAGCAGCGCGCGGTTGAGTTCGCGCACGGCCGCCGGATCGCTGAAATCGAGGCTGGTGTCTCCGCGCGGGGTGGTGACCAGGTGCGGGGCCAATGCGGGCCACGCCTGCAGCAGCCGCGCGAAGTCGTAGCGCCCCTGGTGGCGGTTGCGCGGGTGGAACCTGCGGGCCGGCCGCTGCGATCCGGGTGTCTTCGCCGTCATGCCGCGATCAGTTCTCGTCCTGCGCCTCGCGCCCCTGCTGGCGGATCAGTGCCAGCTCGCGTGCGTCGTTGATGGCGTCGCGCACGCCGTCGAGATCGATGGTGCCTTCGTCGAACGTGAACTCGCCGGTGAGCACGGTGTCGGGCTGCAGCGCACCGGCCTCGAACAGCGCCCACATTTCCTCGCCGTACCAGGTGTCGAGCAGTTCCGGCGCCCAGCGACCGAGGGTGGCGGTGAGGTTGTTGACGTCGCGCAGCAGCATCGTGCGCGCGGCGTTGTTGCCGGCGGCGCTGACCACCTGCGGGAAGTCGATCACCACCGGGCCATCGGGCCCGACCAGCACGTTGTAGGCCGACAGGTCCCCATGGATCAGGCCGCAGCACAGCATCCGCACCACCTGGCGCACCAGCACCGCGTGGAACTCGCGCGCCTGCTCCGCGGTGAGCTCGACTTCGCCCAGGCGGGGCGCGGAGAAGCCGGCGGCATCGGTGACGAGCTCCATGACCAGCACGCCGTGGAAGAAGCCGTGCGGCTCGGGCACCCGCACGCCGGCGGCGCGCAGCTGGTACAGCGCATCCACCTCGGCGTTCTTCCACTCCGCCTCCTGCTGCCGGCGGCCGTAACGGCTGCCGGTGGCGACGGCGCGCGATTCGCGGCTGCCGCGCGACTTGCGGCCTTCCTGGTACTGCACGCGCTTCTGGAAACTGCGGTGCGCCATGTCCTTGTAGACCTTGGCGCACCGCACCTCGCCGCCGGAGCGGACAACGTAGACGGCGGCTTCCTTGCCGCTCTTGAGCGGTCGCACCACTTCATCGATGACGCCTTCTTCGATCAGCGTCAGCAGGCTTGCAGGAGTTTTCACGGGGTCCCGGGGCTGGGTCGCGCGGGCAGGGCCCCGCGACGGGCGTGCAGTGTCGCCGAAAGCGCGCCCGAACGCGCCGGGTGCGTGCGGCGGGAGTTCACGTTCCGCCGGTCCGACGGCACGTCGCGCAAGGTTCATCTCCTGACACCGGGGGAATTGACACGGTTGGAGTGCGGCGTGCGCGTCGTGCGCCCCATGGCGCACAGCGTGGCCTCGTCCGCGCTCGTCTCCATGCGGCGGCGGCGCAAGCCCGGGTGCCGGGTTCCGGTGCCGGGTCGCGGGTGGCGGTGAGGTGCTTCGTTCCGGGCGGCGCTGCCCGTCGCGCGCACCGGGGGGTGTGCTCCCCCGGCCGGAGTCCGCGTCCAGCTACCACGGCCGGCCGCCGGCCATCCATGGCCGGCTGGGAGCACACCCCCCGGTGCACGCGACGGGCCCGGGCATTCGCCGGCTCCGGTACGAAAATCCACAGCCGTTGTACCGGCGTCGCCGGCGCGCTGACACGCACGTGCATTCGGCAGCTTTGGCATTCGAGGTCACGAGCAGCGGTTGCTGCGCTCGCCTGCAACCGGCCACGCGTGCGTTCCTCGTCCTGACGTTCTTCGTCCGGACCCAGCGACGGTTCGGGCCCGCCGTGGACGCAGGGGGATGTCCAGAGCCGGCCATGGACGGCCGGCGGCCGGATGTGGGAGCAGGACGCGGAGATATCCGGCTGGGCATCCCCCTGTGGCCGCGGCGGGCCGCCGGCGCCGCCATCCGGCCCGCGCTCCGGCTCTGGCCCCGGCTCTGCTCTGGCGCCTGGCTCGGCTCCGGCTCTAGCCCTGGCTCCGGCTCTAGCCCTGGCTCCGGCTCTGGCTCTGGCCTGGTCCGGTTCAAAGCTTCCGCACGCGAGCCTCCGCGCTGGGATGGAATCCCTCGATCGGAGACGACCAAAGAAAAAGGCCCGGACATGCCGGGCCTCGCGAGCGTCGCTGGAGCGCGGTCAGACCGGGGCGAAGCCCTTGGTCGCGGTCTTCTCGCGCTTCTCGGCCTTCTTCTCCTTCATGGTCTTGGCCGGTTTCTTCTTCTGCTCTTTCTTCTGGTTGAGGCCCTTGCTCATTTCGTCTCTCCTCGGCGCATCGGCGCTGGACTGCGGCGCAGTCGGCCCGCCCAGTATGCGCCCGCGGTGCCACAACGGCGCGACAACGCCAGCGCGGACCGGCCCGTCAGACCAGGTCTTCACCGGTGCGCCGCGCGCGCCGGATGTCCATCAGCACGCCGCGGCCGATCACCACCATCATGATCGCCACCAGCAGCGGCCACAGCAGCACGTAGAGGGTCATCAGATACACGTTCATGGGGTGGTCTCCGGTTGCTGGAACGCACGCACGCGTTCGCCAATGAGGTCGAAGTCGAAGGAATCCCGGTTGCGCAGGCTCATCAGGGTGCACACCACGGTGCTGATGCCGTAGGCATTGAGCGAGCTCAGCAGCACCACGTAGTCGCGCAGGAAGCCGACCATAAATGGAGCCAGCACGATCGCGGCGATGGCGCCCACCAGCAGGCCCACGCGCCTGCCGCAGAAGCCGAATGCCATGAGCCCGAGCACCACCCCGGCACCGACGGCCGCGAACAGTTCGAACACCACCACCGGCAGCCCGTCCAGTGGCAGCAGTTCGAAGCGCAGCAGGGTGAACACCACCAGCGACACCAGCACCGACGAGGTGAACGCACGGTTGTCGATGCGACCCCAGTAGAAGCTTGCGATCACCGGGAACACGATCGAGCCCCACAGTGCGCCCACGAATACCAGCAGCGAGAGGATGTCCACGCGCATGCTCGCGAAGACCAGCCCCGCGGTGGTGGCCACGATCATGGTGGTACGCCCGACCAGCAGCATCGTCGCCGGGTTGACCCGCCCCTTGCGCGCGAGGTTCTTGCCGTAGACGTCGGTCATCATGATCGCCGACAGCGCCGAAAGATCGGAGTCCGCGGTCGACGACAGCGAGCCGATGACCATGATGAAGAACACGCCGATCATCACCGGGCCGAGATAGCTCGAGGCCATCTGCGGGATCAGGTTGTTGTGGTCGCCACCGTTTGGCTCCATGCCCACCAGCAGGGCGATCACCCCGAGCATGCCCAGCCCGATCACGGTGGCGCCGTAGGTGAGGGTGGCCGCCAGGAACGTCGGCCTGATCAGGTCCTCGCGCACCGCGAACAGGCGCTGGGCAATGGTCTGGTTGCCGATGGCATAGGCCAGCACCGCGACGAAATAGGGCGCGCCCTGTTCGAGGAAGGCGGTCTTCGAGAAGAAGGACGCCTGCTCACTGCTCAGGCGTTCCCAGCCCTGCGCGATCACGTCGCTGCCGCCGGCGTTGAAGAACACCAGCGGGATGATCAGCGCGGCGGCGCCGAGCAGTGCGGCAACCTGGGCGACATCCGTCATCACCGATGCGCGGAAGCCCGACCACAGCGAGTAGGACAGCGTGCCGAGGCCCGCGATCAGCACGCCGTGCACGAAATCCAGCGGCGACAGCATCGCCACCAGGGCACCGGCGGCGGTGAAGTTGGCCATCAGGCTGATGATGCTGCCGACGATGTTGGAGCCGGCCAGGATCATCTGGCTGCCACGCCCGTGGCGTGCGTGCATGATCTCGGCCAGGGTGTGCGCGCGCGGGGCGACTTCGCGGAAGCGGCGCCCGAAGGGATAGATGAAGAGGATCATCAGCGCGCCCCACAGGCCATAGTGGATCGGCCCGGAAATGCCGTACTTGTAGCCGGAGGTGGCCGCCGCGTAGAACGAGGCCGCCCAGATCCATGTCGCGGTCATGCTGGCGGCGGAGATGCCGAAGCCCACGGCGCCGTTCGCGTTCATGTAGCCATCGACGTTCTCGTGCCGGCGGCCGATGCGCGTGGACATGAGGAACGTGCCGCCATAGAACGCGAACAACAGCAGCAGGGCGGTGGAAGTCTGCAATTGATAGAACGGGACGTCGTCCACAGGCGGGCGGTTCCTCCGTGCACGCGCCCGGAAGGCGCGCGATGACGGCGCAGGAACGGCTGACGCCGGACGTGCAGGTCGCACATCCTCGTAAGGCATCGACGGGGCGGACACGGTCCGCGAAGTTCGACTGCGCCGGAAATGCGGCCCCGGGTGCGACCGTGACGGTCGCTCGCGCATGGGTCGCGGCGATGCGGTGGAGTCTACCAGCTGGGGGCAGGGACTTCACCCCGTCTTCATGTCGGCAACGCGGCGAGCGGCGCGCACGCGCAGCGAAAAACAGCGGAAATCGCCGGCGTTTCCTGTCTTGTCGTGCAGCCGGGGGCGGGCGCGCGGCGCCCGGCAGGACCTCAGCCGTCGCGCTTGAGCAGGGCACCCAGTGCGGCGAACGGCTGCGTCGTCGCGGCGGCCACTGCATCCTCGGCACGGCCCGCGGCAACGCCGGTGTGATCGTTGTAGCGTGAGTGCTCGTTGTCGTGGCAGTACACGCACAGCAGTTCCCAGTTGCTGCCGTCGGGCGGGTTGTCGTCGTGGTTATGGTTGCGGTGGTGGACGGTGAGTTCCGACAGGTTGGCGCGGGTGAACCCGCGTGCGCAGCGGCCGCAGACCCACGGATACATGCCGAGCGCGCGTTCGCGGTAACCCCTGGCGCGCTGTTCGGCATCACGGCGTGCCTCGGCGACGATGCGGTCGAGGCGGGCGTTGTCGGGCTGGCGCGGGGGCGTGGCCATCGGGGTTGCGGGTGGTGGGCAGGCGTCGAGCATAAGCCGGGGGGCGCGACGCCGCACAGGCTGCACATGCGGCAGCCCGGCCATATCCTCGCCGGATGACGAAACCATCGATCCGGTCCCAGACCGCACGGGCGACCCGCGACGGAGTCCCGGCCAGTCGCCTGCAGCTGCCACCCGGCCCGTGGGCGACCGTGCTCGATGCGCTGTGCGCGCGGTTCCCGCAGGTGGGGCGCGATACCTGGCGGGAGCGTTTCGCGCGCGGCCGCGTGCTCGATGCCGATGGTGCGTGTCTCGACGTGACCGCGCCCTACCGCGTCGGTGCCGACGTCCAGTACTTCCGCGAGGTACCCGACGAGCCGGCGATCCCGTTCGTCGAGACGCTGCTGCATGCCGATGCGCACCTGGTGGTGGTGGACAAGCCGCATTTCCTGCCGGTCGCGCCCACGGGTGCGTACGTGCGCGAAACCCTGCTGACCCGCCTCGTGCAGCGCCTCGGCAATTCCGCGCTGGTGCCCCTGCACCGCATCGACCGTGACACTGCCGGGCTGGTGCTATTCTCCGCGGACCCGGCAAGCCGGGCCGCCTACCAGGCACTGTTCCGCGAGCGCCGGATCCACAAGGAGTACCGGGCGTTCGCAGCGCCGCTGCCTGCGCTGCGGTTTCCGCATGTGCACCGCAGCCGACTGGAGCGCGGCGAACCGTTCTTCCGCATGCGCGAGGCCGACGGAGTGCCCAACAGCGAGACGCGCGTCGACGTCCACGCGCGTGGCGGCGATGCATGGTGCTATCGCCTGGAGCCGGTGACCGGGCGCAAGCACCAGCTGCGCGTGCACATGGCCGCACTTGGCGCACCGATCGTGGGCGACCGCTTCTACCCCGTGCTCGATGACCGCGGCGACGACCATGCCCGGCCGCTGCAGCTGTTCGCGCACGCGCTGGAATTCGACGATCCGTTGAGCGGTGAGCGCAGGCGCTTCTCGCGCGGTGCGCACGCCGCCACGATGAACGCGGCCACCGCGGGGATGCGGTAATTCACGTCTGCGGGACGCCGGCACGCAAATGATTCGGCATCGCGACCAGAGGCCTGCCGCATGTCCAATCATCCGCTCACCGGAGAAGTCTCCAACAGCAAGCTGGCCGCCGTGTTCGACACCGCGGCCGCCGCACGCGAGGCCGCTGAAGGGCTGGTGCAGGCACTCGCCCTGCATCCCACGCAGGTCAAGGTGGTCACCCCGGACGAGCCCGATGCCGCCATCAAGCTCGAGCCGGAAGGGGGCGGCATCTGGCGCACGATCGTCGTGGCCCACATCCGCATGGGCCTGTTCGGCGCCGCCGCCGGCGCCATCGCGTTCGCGATCATGATGTGGGCCGCGTTGCCCTTCGTCGTGCAGTCGCCGGTGGCCGCAGCGCTGGTGACGATCGCCTTCGGTGGCGTGGGCGGGCTGATGCTGGGCGGGCTGATCGCGATGCGTCCCGACCACGACCGCTACGTCGACGCCGCGCGGTCGGCCATTGACGCGCATCGGACCACCGTGCTCGTGCACGCGCGCTCGAAGGATGAACAGCAGCGCGCACGGGAGCTGCTGACCGCGCGCGGCGGCGCGGTCACCGGAACGCTGTAAGGCGTCGACCCACGCCGGGGGAGGGGCGTGATGGCGCACTCATCTCCATGAATCCGCGCCGCTGTTCGCACCGGGACATGTTGCTGAATATACATCGCGGTCGCTACCGCCTGCCTAACCTCGGTTGCATGCCAATCCGGCGAAAGCAGAGCCAGTCCCCGCATGACCTCCTGTCCCCGCGCCACCCGCGGCACCGCCCGTGCAGCGGCAGTTCCGGTACCCGTGACCATCGAAGCGACGGGTACGATCGCCGCCCGCTTTCTCGACTTCGTGGCCGATCCCACGTTTCCCTGCGTCGGTGCCAAGGCAGCGCTGGCACGGGGTGCGATCGAGACCGGCGAGTTCGGCCGGCTCGGTGACCGCGGCAACGATGTGGCGCTGCTCCAGAGCCTTGCGGTGTTCGCCCGTCGCGTGGACGCAATGGACCCCGGCGACAGCACCATCCATTCCTTCGTCGCCCTCTTCGACGGGCCGCCGGACACCGACGAGCGCCGTTTCGAGGCACTGCTGTGGTCGCAGCTGCAGCGCCTGCACGAGATCGACGCCCGCCGTGGCACGCCGTGGGCGGCCGATGTCAGCCGGGACCCCGATGACCCGCGTTTCAGTCTCAGCCTCGCCGGGCACCCGTTCTTCGTGATCGGCCTGCACCCGGGAGCCTCGCGGCTGGCGCGGCGGTTCGAGTGGCCCGCGCTGGTCTTCAACTCGCACCGCCAGTTCGAGCGGCTGCGCGCGGACGGGCGCTACCCGAAGATGCAGGCCGCGACCCGTGCGCGCGATATCGCGCTGCAGGGCTCGATCAACCCGAACCTGGCCGATTTCGGCACCGCAGCCGAAACCCGCCAGTACAGCGGACGCGCCGTCGACGATGGCTGGACCTGCCCGTTCCGCGTGAGGAGCCGGGCATGACCGCGGCCGGATGGCATCTGGATGCGCAGGTGCAGCGGATCCCGCCGTGCTCCGGCCACGCCGTGGAGCTGGACGCCGGTGACGAACTGATCGTCATCGACCCGATGGGCCAGCAGGTCAGCGACCTCACCGCCTTCGCACGCGAGGACCTCGCGGAGTACCTTTCGTCGGGCCGGTCGATCGACTATGCATCCAGGCTCTGGCTCAGCACCGGCGACGTGCTGTACTCCAACCGCAGCCGCCCGATGTTCACCATCCTCGAAGACACCTGCGGACGCCACGACTTCACCCTGACCCCGTGTTCGAAGCGGATGTTCGAGATCATCTACGGCGAAACCGAGGGCCGGCCTGGTTGCGAAGGAAACCTGGCGGCCGCGCTGGCGCCGTATGGCATCGGCATCGACCGCATCCCGGTGGCGTTCAACATTTTCATGAACGTCACCGTGGACGGTACGAGCGGTGAGGTGGCGGTGCTGCCGCCCCTGAGCCAGCCGGGCGATTTCATCCGCCTGCGCGCGGAGATGCCGATGGTGGTTGCGATGACTGCGTGCTCGGCCGGGCAATCCAACAATTTCAGCTATAAACCGATCGACTATGTGCTGGAGCGCCGCTCGCGCGGATAAGCAGGAGCCCCAATGACCATGACCTTCCAGTGCAGCTGCGGGCAGTTGCAGGGAACGCTCGAGCCGCGCGACGCCTATGCCCGTGTCGTGTGCTACTGCCGTGACTGCCAGGCCTATGCGCGGCTGCTCGCACGCGAGGACGTGCTGGATGCGCGCGGCGGCAGCGACATCGTGGCGATGCAGCCGGCAGGCCTGCGGGTCACCACGGGCCGTGAGCAGCTCACCTGCCTGACGCTCAGCCCGCGCGGGCCGCTGCGCTGGCATTCGGCGTGCTGCAACACGCCACTGGTCAATACCCCGCGTGATCCGCGCCTGCCCTATGCGGGCGTGCTGGTGGGCTGTGTCGCGGCGGATCCATCGGTCGTGGACGGCAGTCTTGGTCCGGCGCAGGCGGCAGTGAATACCGGTTCCGCGACGGGTATCGTGCCGCGGAGCCGGTTGCGCACGGCGCTGACCGTCGCCCGCATCGTGGCCGGCGTACTGGCGGCGAAGCTGCCGGGCCGGCAGCGCGACAACCCGTTCTTCGTCGCGGATACCCCGCGGCCCGTCGTCGAGCCGCGGGTGGTGTCCAAAGCCGAGCGCGAGGCGGCCACGCCGGCACCCCGGGGGAACCCGGCGGACTGAAACGGGTCATCCACCGGATCGGGCGCGGGCGGCCGGGCCGCCCGCGAACACGTCAGCGCAGCGGCACGTCGCCGACCTTGTCGTCGTAGTCCTTCTTCGGATCCACGCCAAGCAGCATTTTCACGCCCGCCAGCAGGCTGTTCTCGTTGAGCCATACGTGCGCTTCCGCCGCGTCCATGCGCAGCAGGCGCAGCTTGGGGTCGTCCTTGCCGTCCTCGTACCAGGCGGCGACGAAGGGGTTCCACAGGCGGTCGATCACCGCGCGGTCGTTGTCGATCATCACCTGGCCGGTGATGGTGGCGAACAGGTCGTGGTCCTTCGACACGAACGAAGCGCTGGCTGCGTGGCCGGCGCCAGTGCCTTCCAGCGACTGCGCAAGCTCGGTATCGATCGAGGTGAAGAACCACAGTGGCGCGTGCTGGTCCTCGGCCATCGCGGTCATCGGCCGCGGCTCGACGCCGGATGCGCCGAGCATCACGGTGCGGTCCTTGTCGAGCGCCTTCCAGAACTTCTTCTCGAGGTCGCGGGTATCGGTCATGGGTGTCTCCATCGGTCACAAGGCCCCACAGGGTCCGGCCCGCGCCGTGACGGGGCCGCCAAATGCGCAGCGGAGCCTGCGCACAACACGGCGGGTGCAGCAACGTCCCCCGTGTAGCACGATGGCCGCATGCACGAATCAAGCCCCAGACCCCACCCACCCGCCTGCGAGCGCAATCGCGAGCCGATCCTCGGCGTGTTGCGCGAACACTTTGCCGGTCGCAGGCACGTGCTGGAGATCGGCAGCGGCACCGGCCAGCACGCAGTGCATTTCGCGGCCGCGATGCCATGGCTGGTCTGGCAGGCATCGGACGTCGCCGACAACCTGCCGGGGATCCGCGCCTGGCTCGATCATGCCGGCCTGCCCAACACGCCGCCACCGCTGGCGCTGGACGTGCTGCAGCCGTCGTGGCCAGCCGTGGCGGCGGATGCGGTGTTCACTGCCAATTCGCTGCACATCATGGGCATCGACGCGGTGGACGCGTTCTTCCGCGGCGTGGGCCGGGTGCTTGCCGACAGGCCGGGCGGGGTACTGGTGGCCTACGGTCCATTCAACTACGACGGACGCTGGACCAGCGACAGCAATCGCGAGTTCGACGCATGGTTGAAGGCGCGCGACCCGCGCTCCGGCATCCGCGATTTCGAGGATTGCGACGCGCTCGCCGCGCGTGAAGGCCTGCAGTTGTTGGCCGACCTGGCGATGCCGGCCAACAACCGCTGCCTGGTCTGGCAACGTGCCCACGTGTGACCGGCGCGGCTCGCGATCACGGCCCCGACGCAGCAGGTTTCGCTAGGCTGGCCCGCCTGCGGGCAACGGGTGGCGGATACGCGGCATGGTTCCAGTGAAGCGAGGCAGGGCCGGTAGGGGGTGGTTGCGGTCGCACGTTCCGGCGCTGGTGAGGCGGCTCGTACAGGTGGCGGTGCTGTGTGCCGCGGGTGCATCCGCTGCGTGCAACGGAGCCGATCCGCCGTCGCCTGCGGGTGGGACGCAGGTGCCTGTGCAGGCGGCGATGCCAGCCGTCCCGCCCGCAGCGGATCCGGCGGCGGTGCGGGCCGCGCTCGATGTCCTGCTGGACGAAGCCGCCGCGATCGAACCGCTGAAGGCGGTGGCCATCGCGCACGAGGGCGACGTGATTGCCGAGCGCGGTTATCGCGGCTCCACCCCGGCCACGCCGACCAATATCAAATCCGCATCGAAGTCGGTGATGTCGGCACTGGTCGGCGTCGCCATCGACAGGGGCGTGCTCGAAGGCACCCACCAGCCGATCGCGCCCCTGCTGCGCGACGACCTGCCGGCGGATCCCGACCCGCGGCTGGCGCAGGTGACCATCGGGCACCTGCTGTCGATGCAGGCGGGGCTGGGCCGCACCTCCGGCGCGAACTACGGGCGCTGGGTATCGAGCCGCAACTGGGTGCGTTCGGCGCTGGCGCAGCCGTTCGTGGACGAGCCGGGCGGCGCGATGCTGTATTCCACCGGCTCCACGCACCTGCTGTCGGCGATCCTTGCCGGCGCGACCGGCCGCAGCACGCTGGATCTCGCGCGCGAGTGGCTGGGCCCACAGCAGGGCTTCGCGATCACCGCGTGGGACCGTGACCCGCAGGGCATCCATCTCGGCGGCAACAACATGGCGATGAGCACCCGCTCGCTGCTGGCCTTCGGCGAGCTGTACCGCAATGGCGGCCGCAGCAGGGACGGGCAGCAACTGGTCCCGCCGGAGTGGATCGAGGCCTCGTGGCAGCCGCGCACCGCATCGCGCTTCACCGGTGATGCCTACGGCTACGGCTGGTTCCTGCGCGATATCGCCGGCGAACCGGTGCGCTACGCCTGGGGCTACGGCGGGCAGATGCTCTACATCGTGCCGTCGCTGCGGCTCACGGTGGCAATGACGTCCGACGACAGCGAAGCGTCCGCGCGCAGCGGCCACCGCGATGCGCTGCACCAACTGATGGGCAGGATCCTCACCACCGTGCGCGACGGGCCATTGGCGGAGTAGGGAGGCAGCGGCACGGTGTGCGGTGCCTACCGGTCAGCCGCCCAGTGAGCGGCCCAGCCTGTCCTCGGCCTCGCGGACCTGGTCGAGCAGCGTGTCGCGATCATCCAGGCCGGGCATGCCCTCCAGCAGCGTCCGCAATACGTCGAGGTCCTGGCGGCGGCCGAGCCGGTCGCTCAGCGCGTGCAGCCGCTCGGCCTGGTCCGCGTGCCGCTCGCCACCCAGGCTGGCGACCAGTGCCGGTTTGATCGTGGCCACCGCTTCCACCTGCATGCGCAACTTGCGCACACGGCGGCGCCAGCGGTGCAGCGCATCGGCATCGGCGTCGCGGCGCGCGCGCTTGCGTGCCTTGTCGGCGCGGCGCCGGCCACGTTCCAGTGCACGGCGCAGGTCGGCGGCCTTGAGCCTGTGCCAGGGCGCCGCCTCGATCCGCGCCAGCGCGCGCCGTACCCAGCTGCGTCGCCGTTCGAAACCCGGGTCCTGCACCAGTGCCGTGGCAAGCAATGCGTCGCGGCGCTGCGCCAGCGTCACCACGACCGGCTGCCAGCGCTCGTGATCGCGGCGCGCGAAGCGCTCGGCAGTGCCGATGGTGGCGTGGGCATCGCGCAGCGCGGACAGGCTGTCCCCGGTGCGTTGCAGGATGCGGTCGGCGATGCCCACGTCCAGCCGCTGGTCCACCAGCTGCAGCAGTGCGCGCAGCCGGCGGATCGCCTTGCGCGCCTCGTGGATCGAGCCGTGCACATCCGCGGTGGGCACCAGTCCCGCAAGCACGGCGTCGGCTTCCTCGCGGGCACGCGCGAGGGCGCGCGCGGCGGTGCCGGTGGGGGCGAGGGGCGCAGGGTCGTTCACGGCTGTTTTCGCACCCGGCGGTTGGAAGGTGGGGGTGGCAGCGCGGCGTCGGTTGCGACGGCTTCGCCGTACAGGCGCTGGCAGGTGTCGCACCAGAATGCGCGCCGCTGCGCCTGGCCGAGGTGCTTGCGGTAGCTGAGCGGCGTGCCGTCGCGCGGACAGCTGGTCTTCGCATGCACCTGCCAGTGCTTCTTCAGCACGAAGGCCTTTTTCCAGTTGTAGAAGTCGAAGCTGTACTCGCGTGCCTGCGCGACCAGTTCCGACAGCTTGCGCGGTGGCAGTGCGCCGACGCGGCTCTCCGGATGCACGCGGATGCGGTGCAGCACCTCGTTCTTGATGATGTTGCCGACCCCGGCGAACACGTCCTGGTCGAGCAGCGCGTCGGCGGCGAGGCTCTCCGGCTGCAGCCGCAGTTTGCGCCGCGCGGCCGCAGCATCCCAGTCGTCGTTCATCACGTCGGCGGTCCAGTCATAGGTGTCGTCGAGCTCGCCCTCGATGAAGCGCACCGAGCAGGCGTAGAAGTTCAGCACCTCGCCCTTGCTGAAGCCCAGCGACAGCAAGGGCGCGGTGGCCTTCTCCTCGTTGATCCGGTAGCTGCCGAACAGCAGCAAGTGGATGCGCAGGCCGAAGCCGTCGAACTGCAGCAGGAAGTGCTTGCCCCAGGTGCGCACCGCCAGCACCTTGCGACCGCGCATGCGCTCGATGTCCTGGGTGCTGTTGCCCGAGACCCGCAGCACCTTGCGCCCGGCGAAACGGGCCGCGGCTTCGCGGAGGATGACCAGCGATGGACCTTCAGGCATGCGCGGCAGTATCGCCATGCCCGATGAGGCAGGCGTCAACGGTGCCGACGCCGTGGCATCCGCCGGCAGGATCCGCACCGTGGGCCGGCGGTGGCCGCCACCATCACCGATCCACGTTGGCCCGGCTGCGCCGTGCCCCGGCACGCCCAGGCTCCCGCCAGCGGGAGGCCCCACACAGGAGAGCACCACGATGAGCTACCACACGGGGTCGATCGCGGCCGTACCCACCGCGAACCGCCAGCAGTACCTCGACCACGCGCGCGAGTGCTGGTCGCTGTTCCAGCGCCACGGCGCGACACGGATGGTCGAGACCTGGGGCGAGGACGTGCCGCACGGCACGCTCACCGACTTCCATCGCGCGGTGGACGCCCAGGACGACGAGACGGTCACCTTCGGCTGGATCACCTGGCCCGACCGTGCCAGCGCCGACGCCGCATGGCAGGCGATGAGCGTCGACCCGGCGATGCGCGACATGCAGATGCCGTTCGACGGCAGCCGCATGATCTGGGGCGGGTTCGCCACGGTCTACGAGCAGGGCGACGCGGTGGGCGGCGGGTACTACCAGGGGTTCGCACTGGCGGTGCCGGCGGCCAACCGGGACGCGTATGTCGACATGGCCGGCAAGGGCTGGGAGATGTTCCGCAAGTGCGGTGCACTGGGCGTGGTGGAGGCCTGGGGCGAGGACGTGCCGCACGGCAAACGCACCGACTTCCATCGCGCGACACAGGCACGCGACGACGAGGTCATCGTGTTCTCCTGGATCAACTGGCCCGATCGCGCCACCTGTGATGCGGCCGCCCGGGCGATGGAACAGGACGCCGGCGACACGGCGCAGTGGGAGATGCCGTTCGACGGCAAACGCATGTTCTGGGGCGGCTTCGTACCGCTGTTCGATTCCGCGTCGCCAGTGCGTTGACGCGCGCCGAGGTATGCAGGGGGCCCGTCCTGGAATGACCGTCCCATGCCTGCACGTATCCGCACCTCCGGCTGTCTGGTCAGCATCATCGCCTCGGTGGTGCTGACCGTGGTGCTGAACCTGCTGCTGCGCGCGTGCATGGCATGACGGCGGCGGAACGTCGCGGCGGTCGGTTACTGGTGGGCTGCGCGGGGTGGTCGATCCCGTCGCAGCACATGCACCTGTTCGGCCCGGGCGACAGCCACCTGGCGCGTTATGCCACGCGTTTTTCCATCGTCGAGATCAACTCCACGTTCTATCGCCCGCACCAGCCGCGCACCTTCGAACGCTGGGCCGCCAGCGTGCCGAAGGAGTTCCGCTTCTCGGTCAAGGTGCCACAGGCGATCACCCACCACGCGCGCCTGCATGGGGTGGGGGATGCGCTCAGCGCCTTCCTCGACTCGATCGCCGGGCTGGGCCCGAAGCTCGGCGGCCTGCTGGTGCAGCTGCCGCCGGGCCTGGTCTTCGACGCGCGCACCGCCGGTACCTTCTTCACCATGCTGCGGCGTCGCACCGACGTGCCGGTGGCCTGCGAACCCCGCCATGCCAGCTGGTTCGAACCGGCGGTGGACGTACTGTGGCAGCGCCACGGGGTGGCACGTGTGGCCGCCGATCCGGCGCGGTTGCCATCCGCCGCACAGGCCGGAGGCTCGCAGCGGGACTGGCGCTACTGGCGCTGGCACGGCTCGCCGCGCATCTACTACAGCCCCTACGACGATGCCGCGCTGGGCGCGCTGGCTGCGGCGATGCGTGCGGGCACGCGTGGCGCTCCGGCCGGCTGGTGCATCCTCGACAACACCGCGGGCGGGCATGCGATGGGCGACGCGGCACGCCTGCAGGCAATGCTTGCAGGGAAATGAAGGCGGTGCCGGGCCTCAGAGCCGTGGCGTTGCGAAGCCCTCCGCCGGAATGCCCGCGGAGCGGCCGCTGAGCTGCTCGAACTCGGCGATGTCGTGCGAGCAGAAGATGTCGACGTCACGGCTCCCGCGCGCCAGCGCCCGCAGGCGGTCCTGGTTGTGCAGCCGTGCGTCGCGGTCGAGCTCCATCATCCACTGGTAGAAGCGCAGTCCGGGCGGGCAGACGGGGGTGGAGGCCATCTCCCCGGCATGGAAGTAGGCATCGGCGGCGAGGAACTTCCAGCGGCCACCGGAATACACCGCGATGCCCGCATGCCCGTGGGTGTGCCCGGGCAGCGGGACCATGAGGATCTCCGGTGGCAGCCCGTCGGGGGTCCGCACCCCCTCGAAGCCGTTCCATCTGCTGCCGCCTTCGGTGCCATAGGTGCGCCAGCTCGGCTGCGTCGACCACTGCTGGGGCCGGAAGCGCTGGCGATCGAGCCAGCTGCGCTGCCGCACTGCATGTTCGCGTTCGCTGGCCAGCATGTGCACGGTGGCATTCGGGAAGTCATCGAGTCCGCCGGCGTGGTCGAAATCCAGGTGGCTGAGCAGGATGTGGCGGACGTCGGCCGGGTCGAAGCCCAGGCGCTCGACCTGGCGCACCGCGGTCATCTGTTCGCGGAATTCGGGCCGCAGCAGGGTGAGGAAGAACCGGCTCAGGCGTGACTGCGGGTCGGCCACGTCGCGCAACCCCAGGCCGGTGTCGACGAGCACCAGCGAGTCGGGCGTTTCGATCAACAGGCAATGGCAGGCGAGGTGGCCACGCTCGAGCAGCGACCGCGAGCGGCCGTCCATCAGCCGGCCCCCCAGCGGACAGGTCGAGATGCAGTTGAGGTGATGCACGCGCATGGACATCGGTTCGGCTCCACGGGCAAAGCGCGAGGGTGCGATGGCCGCGGTGGGCTCGCGGTGAATCCGGCGCCCCGCGCACCGCGCTGGACGGCCGTCGTCGCGGGCCGGGGAACGCGTGGCATGCGCCATCTCGGACCGTTCACGCCTGCGGCGGGAAAGTGCCGTCCCCCCCCCTTTCCAGGAGATGCACCGATGACGACCGAAGCGCGTGAACACCTGCTCGACTGGCTGCGCGATGCGCACGCGATGGAGCTGCAGGCCGAGAGCATGCTCAAGGCGCAGGCCGGGCGGATCGAGAACTACCCGAAGCTGAAGATGCGCATCGAGGAGCACCTGCAGGAAACCCTCGGCCAGCAGCGTCTGCTCGAGGAATGCATCGAGCGCCTCGGCGGGTCGACCTCGGCGGTCAAGGACACGATGGGCAAGATCGCGGCAATGGGCCAGGCGATCGGCGGGATGACCGCGTCCGACGAGATCGTCAAGGGTTCGATGGCCAGCTACGTGTTCGAGAACATGGAGATCGCCTCGTACACCACCCTGATCGCCGCCGCGGGCGCGATCGGCGACACCCAGACGCAGCGCGCCTGCGAGCAGATCCTCGAGCAGGAGATCGCGATGTCGAAGTGGCTGCTCGAGCACCTGCCGGAAACCACCCGCGAGTTCCTTGCCCGCTCGGAAATGCCGGGCGAAACCGCGAAGAAGTGATCGACGCCGGGGCGCCATGCCCCGGTGCGTGCGCCCGCAACAATCCGCGCGCGGCTCAGGCCACGGACGCGGCCGGTGCCCAGTTTGGCTGGGTCCGGTCGCGGCCCGCGGCCTTGGCGAGATACAGGCAGCGGTCGGCCTCCGCGATCAGGCGGCTCAGGCTGCTGTCCGCCGACACCATCGTCATGCCGATGCTGACGGTCACGCGCAGCTCCTCCGCCCCCACCGGGATCCGCAGCCCCGCGATGCGCTGCCGCAGGGCCTCGAAGTAGCCATAGGCCCCGTCCTGCGGCAGCCCGGGAACCAGCATGCAGAATTCCTCGCCGCCGAAGCGCGCGACGAGATCCTGCGGTCGCGCATGGCCGGCCACCGCGGCGGCGATCGCACGCAATGCGTGGTCGCCGGCCTCGTGTCCCCAGGTGTCGTTGATGTGCTTGAAGTGGTCGATGTCGAGCATCGCCACGGTCGCGGTTTCGCGCCCGGCCTGCAGCCGCGCCAATGCGTGCTCGCCCTGTTCGAGGAAGTGGCGGCGGTTGGCCAGCCCGGTGAGGAAGTCGCGGGTGGCGAGGTCCTGCAGGCTGCCGATCAGTTCCAGCTGGTCGATGTTCTGCGACACCCGGCAGAAGAACTCCTCGCGCGAGAACGGCTTGCGCAGGAAGTCGTTGGCGCCGTTCTTGAGGAAATGCGCCACCAGCCCCGGGTCCTCGGTGCCGGAGACGCCGATGACGGCAAGCCGGTCACGGCTGCGCACGCTGCGCATGCGACGCGCCAGCTCGATGCCCTGCATGCCCGGCATCTCCTGGTCGACCACCGCGAGCCTGATCGTGGAATCCGCCTCCAGGGCGGCGAGCGCGGCATCGCCATCGGCGGCCTGCACCACGGTGTAGCCGTAGAGTTCCAGCAGGGCAGCGGCATAACCGCGCGCGGATGAGGAATCGTCCACCACCAGCGCCGACACCCGGCGGTTGCGGTCCAGCCGCTGCACCAGCCACAGCAGGTAGTCGAGGCTTCCCGGTGCGTTCTTCAGCACGAAATCGATGATCTGCCGGCGCAGCACCCGGCGGCGCAGGTCCTCGTCGTAGACGCCGCTGACCACCACGGTGGGCAGGCCGCGGTCGAGGAAGAAGTCCACCACCGCGTCGCGGTTGCCGTCGGCCAGCACCAGCCCGGTGAGCGCGAGGAACCAGTCGTCATGCGCCCGCAACGCATCGCGCGCCTCTGCCAGGTTGGCCGCCACCGTGACCGGAAGCTCGAGCTTCTGCTCGATGGCCCCGGCCACCATCTGCGTATAGCTGCGCGAGTTCTCCACCAGCAGGATGCGTTGCGGCAGCGCGGCCGACGGCGAACGCAGTGGAAGGACGTGCATGCCGAGGCATCCGGATCGTTGCGAGGGTCGCAGCCCTTATCGGCCCGGTGGCCGCCGACTTGAGCCTGCCCGCGGCGTATGCCGGGCGTATCCTGTGCGCCCTGATCACATCGAGGACGTGGCATGCGGCATTCGGAGCGGTTTCTGGTGGTCTATTCCGGCGTGCTGACGGTGGCACTGGCGGTCGTCCTGTTGACCGGCGCGCGCGACACCCGCACCGCAACGTTCGACGAGATCGACGTGCAGCGGATTAACCTGCGCGAGCCGGACGGGACCCTGCGGATGGTCGTGGCCGGCCGCGATCGCTTTCCCGGCGGCATCGTCAAGGGGCGCGAGTACCCGTTCGAGCGCGGCGTGGCCGGGATGATCTTCTACAACGACGAGGGCACCGAGACCGGTGGGCTGGTGTTCCGCGGCAAGGTGGGCGAGGACGGCCGGCCGGTGACCAGCGGGCACCTGAGTTTCGATCCCTACCATCGCGACCAGGCGCTGGGACTGAGCATGCAGCAGGTCCGCGGCGGCTACGAATCCGGACTGACCGTCAACGACGTCGGTGATACCCCGATCGAGGAACTCTTGCAGGCCATGGAGCGCATCCGCGCGCTGCCGGAGGCGGAGCGCGCAGCAGCGCAGCAGGCATTTGCCGACAATGCGCAACCGCTGGTGCCGCGCCTGTTCGTCGGGCGCACACGTGACGGCATCGCCGCCCTGCAGCTGCGCGATGGCAGCGGAAAGACGCGCCTGCAGTTCCGTGTCGAGGAGGACGGTGCTGCGCGCATCGACTTCCTGGATGCGGACGGCAACGTGCAGCGCACGCTGGGTGCGGATGGGAGCGAAGCGGGCGGCGGGTAACCGCGCCATGCGGGGTGTCGCCGAAGGCGCCGCGGCGCTGTGGGGGCAGGGCGTGACGCGGTTGCGTCAGCGCCCCTGCCGGCGGCGGAAGTCCGCCAGCACCCGCCTCGCTGGCAGGTGGCGCAGCCAGGCCGGGGTCATCCAGTAGAGCCTGGGCGCGATGCGGCGGAACTGCTGCCAGCGCCGTTCGTCGCGCGCGGACCATGGCAGCCCGTAGGCCTCGCGCAACGCGGGCGGCAGCAGCCCGCGGGTGGCGAAGCGCTGCAATGGCAGGGCCGTGCGCAGGTACCAGGGCGTGCGCCCGCCGCGCAGCACCGCCTGCATGTAGTCGCGCACCTCCGGCTCCACCCGCAGCGTGCCGAGACGTGCGTTCCACCAGTGCTCGAACGCATCGGCATCCGCCGGCCACTGGTCGTCGGTCACCTGCAGCGTGCGCCCGAATGCGTGCGCCTGCCGGTACAGGTGCTCGCGGGCTGGCCCGCTGAGCGGGCCGACGAACAGCTGGTACATGTCCAGCGCCCCGCGATAGAGCGTGGCGGCCACCCACAGCTGCAGGTCGCGGTCGAAGGCGTTGTAGCCGGGGCCGCGCACCGGTGCGTGCGCGCGGTCGACCATGCGCCGCACCGCACGCCGGTCCTCGTCGTCGCCGAGGCTCACCGCGTAGATATAGGTCATCGTCGCCCGCAGCCGGTCCAGCGGCCGCTCCAGGGTGGTGCTGTGACGCGCCACGCCGCGGCCCACGCCGGGGTCGGCCATCTGCCAGGCCACCGCGGCGCCGGCACCGAAATAGAGATAGGCCTCGCGGTTGATGTCAGCCAGGCCCGGGCTGACGGTCGGCGAGCCTGTCATCGGGCCGCGGCGGTGCCCTGCGGCGTGTCGATCAGGTCGGTGAGGTCGAAGCCGCGTTCGCGCGCGGTTGCGAGGTAGTCCTCGCGGGTGACGGCATCGATCGTGGGCTCACGCGCCAGCAGCCACAGGTACCTGCGGTCCGGGCTGCCGACCAGGCTGATGCAGTAGTCTGGATCCAGCCGCAGGATCCAGTAGTCGCCTTTGGTGAAGGGGATCCAGCGCAGCCCGTCGGGCAGGAAGCTCACCTTGAGCCTGCTGTTGCTGTCGTCGACGGGCGTCGCCTCGCCGATCGCTTCCTGCGGCTCGCCGTTGCCATCGATCGCGCGGTTGGCCACGCGCACCTTGCCGTCGTCCTGCAGGCTGTAGGTGGCGGTGATGTCGCGGTAATCCTCGGGCTCATGGCGCATCGGCAGCCGGGCGATCTCGTACCAGGTGCCGAGATAGCGCTGCAGGTCGACCGAGGGCACGGTCGCGGGTTCGTCGTGATGGCTCATCGAAGATGTCCTCGTTCGGGGACTCCCTGTGTAGGCAGGCACCGGTGAACCCGTCGCATACGCCGCGGGCCACCATTCAGGCGTGCGATGTGAGGGCCACGGCAACGGTCCGCGCATGTCCCCGCGTTACCTTCGCCGCATCGGGCGCAGGCCCAGGATTGAAGAGGATGTGCGATGAAGATCTGGATCCATGCGCTGGCCGCGGGCGTGATCCTGACCGGCTGCTCGGCCGAGCGCTGGGCCGAGCGCGATGCGGTGGTGGCCTGCGAGCGAATGCTGGGGCAGCTGCTGGCCGATTCCGGCTCGGCGGTGATTCCGGAGCCGCAGGCCCGGGCCGCCGAAGGCGACAACGGCTTCCTGGTGTCGTGGGATGCGGGCAGCGGCCTGCAGGTCGCAGGCGCCGAGGGCGGTGCACTGCGCGAAGCCACCGCGCGCTGCCATTTCGGCCTGCAGGGCGACGTGGAGTGGATCGAGCTGGATGGCGCGCGGATCTTCGACCCGTTGACGCGGTCGGATGCCGCGCGCGACCAGCGGCAGGGTGCCAGCGACGGGGATGACGCCCGCCCGTAACCCGCCAACACGCGGAGCCTGAACGCCTTCAGCCCCGCTCCTCGTCCGCTGCGATCGCGGGGTCGGTGCCGTCGTCGATGGCCGACAATAGGCGGATGATGGAATCCGCCGCCGCCGCTTCTCCCACCGACGCAACGCCCACGCCCAGCGACGCGCCCGCCCGCACGCTCACCGAGGGCATGAAGGACGCGGTGCGCGAGGCCTACCAGCGGCTGCAGGAGAACACGCCAGGGTTCAGCCCGCGCCGCGCCCAGCGGCAGATGATCGGCGTCGCCTCGCGCGCGCTGGCCACCAGTGGCGGCGTGGCGGCGATCCAGGCGCCCACCGGCGTCGGCAAGAGCCTCGGCTACCTCAGCGCCGGGGTGCCGATCGCATTGGCCAGCCAGCGCAAGCTGGTGATCAGTACCGGTACCGTGGCACTGCAGTCTCAGCTGGTCGATCGCGATATCCCGGCGTTCCTCAAGGCCACCGGGCTCGATGCGCGGGTGGCGCTGGCCAAGGGCCGCACCCGCTACCTGTGCCCGCGCAATGCGCTGGAGCTGCATGCCGGGCCGGGGCAGGCGTCGATGTTCGGCGACATGCCGGCGGAGGAGGGCGAACGCCTCTACGACCGCCCGCCGACGGTGCTGGAGATCGAGGCCGCCGGCCGCCTGCTCGAGGCGCTGTCCGACCGTTCGTGGGACGGCGACCTCGACGATGCGCCGACGCCGGTGTCGCCTGCGTTGCGCGGCCACATCACCACGCCCGCATCCGGCTGCGCCGGCCGCCGTTGCAGCCATGCCGCGCAGTGCCCGGTGCTGCGCGCACGCCAGACCGTGCGCGAGGCGCAGATCGTGGTCACCAACCATGCGCTGCTGCTGTCGTCGCTGACCATGGGCGAGCTCGAAAACGGCCAGCCGTTGCTGGCGCCGCCCGGCGAGATGCTGCTGGTGCTCGACGAGGCGCACCATCTGCCGGGGGTGGCCATCGACCAGGGCGCCGCCCGCATCGGCCTGGGCGAGGCCGCGCGCCAGGTCCGGCGCATGGAGGGACTGGTTGCCAGCGCCTACCGCACCCTGGACAAGGACACCATCGGCCGCATGCTGCCGGGCGACGTGGTGGAGCTGGCCGCACGCCTGGCCAATGCGCTCAAGACCTTCCGTGGCGAACTCGAACAGGCGTGGACGCCGGACCCGTCGGAGCGTGAGGCGGTCTGGCGCGCGCCGATGGGGCGGCTTCCGGATGCGTGGATGCCGACGATCGAGGCGCTCGCCGACGACACCCGCGAGCTCTACAACTGGGTGCATGCCGCCCAGCAGGCCGCCTCGAAGGGGAAACCCGACGAGCCGCTGCGCGAACGCCTGCTGCGCACGCTGGGCCCGGTGGTCGAAGCGATGGCCCAGCAGGACGCATTGTGGGCCGGCTGGCGTCGCGAGGACCACGAAGGCCAACCACCGATGGCGCGCTGGATCGCGATGGACCGCGACGGTGAACTGCACTGCCACGCATCGCCGGTATCGGCGGCGCAGGTGCTGCGCTCGCTGGTGTGGCGCGAGGTGGACGCGGTGGTGATGACCAGCGCCACGCTGGCGGCGGGTCATGACTTCCGTGCGTTCGCCGCCGAGAACGGCATCCCGTCCCACGCCGAGATGGTGTCGCTGGACTCGCCGTTCGACCTGCAGCGCCAGGCGCAACTGGTGGTTCCGCGGTTCCCCGTGCCGCCCGACGACCGCGAAGGCCACCCGCGCGAAGTCGCGCGCTGGCTCGATCGCGAGCTCGACTGGGGCCGCGGCAGCATGGTGCTGTTCACCTCGCGCTGGAAGATGGAGAAGGTGGCCGAACTGCTGCCCGCCGCGCGGCGGGCGTCGGTGCTGGTGCAGGCGCATGGCAACAAGAGCCGGCTGGTGGCCGAGCATCTGGAACGCGTGGCCGCGGGCAGGGGTTCGGTGCTCTTCGGGCTGAACTCGTTCGGCGAAGGACTCGACCTGCCGGGCGAGGCCTGCACCACGGTGGTGATCACCCAGGTGCCGTTCGCCGTGCCCACCGATCCGCAGACGGCGACGCTCGGCGAATGGCTGGAAAGCCGCGGGCACAACCCGTTCAACCTGATCGCGGTGCCGCAGGCGCTGCGCACCCTGACCCAGTTCGCCGGGCGGCTGATCCGCACCGGCGAGGACACCGGCCGCGTGGTCATCCTCGACTCGCGCCTGCTCACGCGCCAGTACGGCCAGCGCATCCTCGATGCGCTGCCGCCGTTCGAACGGGTGATCGGTTAGCGCGGCACGCGTTGGTCAGCACCCGTGGGAGGCGGGCGCGCGTGGACCGCGATGCTAGAGTCCGGTCCCCCTCATGCCACGGTGCTGCCATGTCCACGACTCCCGCGTTCTATCCCATCGGCACTCCCGGCGTGGCCTGGGGCGCGGCGGAGCGCGCGCAATGGCTGTCGCGCCAGCGCCGCCTGCGCAGCCATGCCGACGACGTGGTGCAGGCCATCGAGCGGCTGCGCGGCGACTGGGACGTGGTCGAATACGGCAGGGTGGAATACCCGCCGGACGGCTATCCGCTGCTGGCACTGCGCAGCCGCGACTGGGACGTGGAACGACCGCTGGCGCTGGTGACCGGTGGCGTGCACGGCTACGAGACCAGCGGCGTGCGCGGCGCGCTCGCCTTCGCGCGTGCGCACGGCCACGAATACGCCGGGCGCATCGACCTGCTGGTGGTGCCGTGCGTCAGCCCGTGGGCCTACGAGCGCATCCATCGCTGGAACGCCGATGCGGTCGATCCGAACCGCTCCTTCCGTGCCGGCAGCCCGGCTGCGGAATCCGCCGCGCTGATGGCGCTGGTGGCACCACTGCGCGACCGGATGCTGGTGCATGTGGACCTGCACGAGACCACCGACACCGATGAATCGGAGTTCCGCCCGGCACTTGCCGCGCGCGACGGCGCCGAGTGGGTGCCGGGCAGTATTCCGGACGGGTTCTACCTGGTCGACGACAGCGAGCGTCCGCAGCCCGGCTTCCAGGCGGCGGTGATCGAGGCAGTCGCGCGGGTCACCCATATCGCACCGGCCGACGAACGCGGCGAGATCATCGGCTCGCCGGTGGTCGCGCCCGGGGTGATCGAGTATCCCGTCCAGCGCCTGGGCCTGTGTGCCGGCATCACCGGTGCGCCCTACGTCACCACCACCGAGGTCTATCCGGACAGCGCCGATGCCACGCCCGCGCAGTGCGACGCCGCGCAGGTCGCCGCCATCCGCGCCGCACTCGACTACGCGCTGGCGCATCCGGTCGCGCGCTGAGTCGCGCGCCGCGCGGCGAAGGCGCCGCGTGAAGGCGCTGGAGTACCATGCGCGCCGGGGAACGGAAGGCGGTGCGCAACGGATGGATGCAATCGTGGCAACGGGGCTGACGGGGGCCGCGCTGGCGGCGCTGGCATGGTGGTGGTCGCGACGCCGTCGCCCGCTGCGCACGGGCGCGGATGCGCGTGTCCCGGAGGGTGATGCCCCATCGCCGACGGAAGTCGCGCAGCCCGCCGCGGACTGGGCGCACGCGCTGCTGGAGCTGTCACTCGGTGCGGTGACGGCCGAGGGCGCGGCGCCAGCGCACGACGATGCCATCGCGGCGGCCGCGCGCTCGCTGGAGCGCTTCGCGTCGGAACCCGGACGCCTGCCGCGACGACCGCAGCTGCTGCCGCAGCTGCTTGGCGCGCTCAACGACGACGCCTCGTCCGCGGCGCAGCTGGCCGCGCTCGTGGGCCGCGACCCGGCGCTCGGCGCCAATCTGCTGAAGCTCGCCAACAGCGCGCTGTACCGCGTCTACCCGGCGCCGGTGGAGAGCCTCGAACGTGCGGTCACGCTGATCGGCATGCAGGGCATGCGCCAGCTCGTGGCGCTTGCGCTGATGCAGCCGGTGATGCGTGCCGAGGGCGGGGCATTCGGTCGCCTGCCGGACCTGGTCTGGGAGCACACCCAGTACGCCACCCTCGCGGTGCGCGACCATGCGCGCAGGCCGGGCGTCGATGCCTTCGCCGCGCAGCTGCTGGTGCTGCTGCAGGGGCTGGGCGCGATCGTGGTGGTGCAGGCGCTGCGCGATGAACATGCTCGCCGCGGCCTGGCGGCGTTGCCGCTGCCGGCGGTCGCGGAGCTCCTGCAGGCATGGGCGCCGCGCATCGGCCGGCTGGTGGCCCGCAACTGGGACCTGCCGGCACGCACCTGGCAATCGCTGGAGGACTCCGGCGCCGGCAGCGAACTCGCGCGCGTGGTCGACACCGCATGCGCTGCCGGGGCGCGGGCGCTGGGTGCGATGCGCGAAGCGGACGCGCCAGGGAATGGGGCGCCGCTGGCGCTGGCGGCGTCGTAACCCGCGGTTTACGCACACGAAAGCGCCGCCCGTGGGCGGCGCTCCACATCGCGTGACGGCACGTATCAGGAATCGCGCTGCCCGCCCCCGCCGCCGGTGGACGGCGACGCGTCGGCCGGCAGTGTGCCGATCGAGTGGCGCTGGTCATCGCCGGCGCGGCCGCCCACGCGGATGCGGTTCTCGACATCCTTCACGCCGCTGCAGGCTTCGGCCAGGTCCTCGGCACGGTGCTTCATCCAGCGGTGCGACACGGTGCCGGTGAGGGTGGCGACGCCGTCGCGCACCTCGACGGAGATGTCCGAGGCGTCGACATCGTCGTCGTCGGCCAGGCGCTCGCACAGGGTTTCCATGATCCGCTCGTCCGAGCGCGTATAGCCCTTCGGGCCGCGGCCGCGGAAGCCCCCGCGCAGCGTGGGATCGTCGCTGCCGCCTCGCCAGGGCTCGCCGCCGTTGCGGTGCCCACCGATGCGTCGCGGCTCGTCCTCGCCACCCTGGTACATCGTGGAGATGTCGTCGCCGCGGCCGCGCCCGAGCGACGAGGTGTCGTACTGCTCGAGGCGCGGATGGGAGCGGTAGCGCCCTTCGCGCGACTCCTCGACCGGGGGGCCGGACATGCCGTAACCGAAGCCGCCCTGGCGGGGTCCGTTGCCGCCGTATCCACCCTGCGCATAGGCCTCGCGGTTGTAGCCGCCTTCGCCGTGGCCATAGCGCTCCGACAGTTGCCGGGTGTAGTCGCCATCGTCGCGCCCTTCGGGGCGCCCGTCCTCGCCGCGGCGACCACCCGAGTGGCGTTCGTGGTCGCGGGCACGATGCTGCTGGTCGCCGGCATCGGGACGGCCGCGGGCGGCCCAGTCGTCAGGGCGGCTGAACTGGCGGTCCTCGTTTTCCTGCCACTGCCCGCGATGGCGCTGGTCGTGTCGATCGTGGTCGCGCTTCATTGGCTGTCTCCTGTCGGCGCTGTGCGCCGTATCCGAACGGGGGAACGTGCCCGACTATCGACGCAGCGGCGTGCAGCCCGTGCATCGGTGGTGTCGAGAAATCGTTCAGCGCGACGGCCTGCGGGCATCAGGGGTGCGGATACCGGATACCGGATACGGCTGCAGTCACTCCCACTTCCGGCAGGGGCCGTGCCGGACCCGGCGGATGCAGACTCGCCGCACACCCTGCCGCGGAGCCCGCCATGCCGACGTCCCGTCGTGACCTGCTGAAGTTCACCGCACTGGCCGCAGCGGCCGGCGCATTCCCCGCGTTGGCCGCGTCGAGCGTGGCCAGGGCCGAGCGCCCGTTGCGCATCCTGATCCTCGGTGGCACCGGCTTCACCGGCCCGTTCCAGGTCGACTACGCGCTCGCCCGCGGGCACCGGGTGACCCTGTTCAACCGCGGCAAGCGGCCGACACCCGGGTGGCCGGGCGCGGTCGAACAGGTGCATGGCGACCGCAACACCGGCGATCTCGCCGCCCTCGACGGCCGGGAATGGGACGTCTGCATCGACAACCCGACCACGCTGCCGTTCTGGGTGCGCGACGCCGGCGCGGCCCTGCGCGGGCGGGTCGGGCATTACGTCTTCATCTCGACCATCTCGGTGTATGCCGATGGCAGCCGCCCCGGCATCGGCGAGGACGCCCCGCTGGCCGCCTACACCGGCGCCGACCCGCTGGCCGAGACCATGGACACCTTCCGCGCCGACATGGCCGGCCTGTACGGACCGCTCAAGGCCGCCAGCGAGGCCGAAGCGCGCAGGCAGTTCGGTGATGCGGTGACCGTGGTGCGACCCGGTTACATCGTCGGCCCGCGCGACGACACCGGCCGCTTCACCTACTGGCCCCTGCGCGTGGCGGAAGGCGGCGAGGTGCTGGTGCCCGGCGATGGGCGCGACCCGGTGCAGTTCATCGACGGCCGCGACCTCGGCGAATGGGTGATCCGGCTGGCCGAGGCGCGCACGTCCGGCACCTTCAACGCGGTCGGCCCGGCACGGCGCATGGACACCGACACCTTCCTCGCCGGCATCAGGGCGGCGACCGGTGGCGATGCCCGCTTCACCCACGTGCCGGCGGAATTCCTTGCCGCGCGCGAAGTGAGGTTCGGAGCCGACCTGCCGATCTGGTTCCCGCAGGACCACGAGTACGGCGGCTATGGCCAGGTGGACAACCGCCGCGCGATCGCGGCGGGACTCACGTTCCGGCCGCTGGCCACGACCGTCACCGACCTGCTGGAGTGGCACCGCGCGCTGCCTGCCGAGCGCCAGGCCGAACAGCGTGCCGGCCTGTCGCGCGAGCGCGAGGCCGAACTGCTGCGCGAGTGGCACGCGCGGGACGGGGCGGCCGCCACCTGAGCCCGCAGCGCCCCGGAACCCGGCCGCCGCGACAGGGCGGCGAGCCGCGCTAAGATCGGCCGATCGTGGCTGGGGGAGGATCGGATGCGCGGATCGCGATACGGACGGGGCCTGGGCTGTCTGCTGGCGGTCGCAGGCCTGGCATGGGCTCCGCTGCAGGCCTCGCCGCGACCGCAGTGGGCGTTCTCCACCGATGCGGTGTTCGATGCCTCCGCGGTGCCGGCCTATGCCCAGCGGCGCGACGACGTGTACGCGCGCATCGATGCGGACCTCGACAGCCACGTGGAGCACCTGCAGCGCTGGGTGCGCCAGCGCTCGATCAGTGCCGTCGACGACGGCATCGACGCCATGGCGCAGATGCTCGCCGACGATCTGCGCACGATCGGCTTCCAGGAGGTCGAGCTGGTGGAGACGCGCGGGCATCCCGGCGTGCTGGCCCATTACGACGCCGGCGCGGCGCGCACGCTGGTGGTCTACATGATGTACGACGTGCAGCCGGTGGAGCCCAACTGGCGCATCGATGATCCGTTTGCCGGCGAGCTGGTGGAGCACGAACTGGGCACCGTGCTGATGGCGCGCGGTGCAACCAACCAGAAGGGTCCGCAGCGCGCATTCCTCAATGCGGTGGACGCGATGCTCAGGACCCGCGGCACCCTGCCGGTGAACCTGTACGTGGTCGCCGAAGGCGAGGAGGAACTCGGTTCGCCCAACTTCGGGGCGGTGCTTGCGCCATGGCAGGAGCGCCTGCGCCGGGCGGACGGCGCGTTCTTTCCGATGAACATCCAGGCCGCGGACGGCAGCGTCGCGCTCAACCTGGGGGTCAAGGGCCTGGTGTACTTCGAGCTGGAGTCCCGTGGCGGCGGGCACGGCGGCCCGCTGCGTTCGGAGGTGCACGGGTCGCTGAAGTCGCTGGTGGATTCGCCGGCGCTGCGGCTGGTGCAGGCGATCGCCTCGCTGACCAGCACCGATGGCAACACCATCGCGATTCCCGGCTACTACGACGCGGTGCGCGGGCCGACCCCGGACGAGCAGCGGCTGGTCAATACGCTCGCCCGCGACGCCGACGATGCCGCCCAGCAGCGGCTGTACGGGGTCGCACGCTGGATCGATGGCATGACCGGGCGCGACGCCATCGTCCGCAACCTCTACGACCCGACCCTCAACCTCAACGGCATCTGGAGCGGCTATACCGGCGAGGGGGTCAAGACCGTGCTGCCGCACGTGGCGACCGCGAAGCTGGACTCCCGACTGCCGCCGGGGCTGGAGCCGGACGAGGCCTACCGGATGATCCGCGCGCATCTCGATGCCGGCGGCTTCGGCGACATCGAGCTGCGCCCGCTTGCGGGTTATCCCGCCGCCGCCACCGGCGTGGACACGCCGCTGGTGCAGGCCGCGATCGGCGTGTTCAACAGGTACGGGGCGACGCCGCGGGTCTCGCCGTGGCTGGCGGGCAGCGCGCCGTTCTACCAGTTCACGCGCACGCTCGGGCTTCCGTTCGTGTTCGGCGGGCTGGGCCACGGCTCCGGTGCGCACGCGCCCGACGAGTACATGCTGATCCATCCGGCCGCCGGGGTGCGCGCCGCCGGCCTTGCCGATATCGAGAAGTCCTACGTCGACCTGCTGCACGCCTTCGCGGACGCGCCGGCGCCGTGAGCGCGGTCGCGCCGGCGGTGCCATGGCCCGCCGGCTACCGCACCCGGCGCGTGCTGGTGCGCCCGCTGCATGGCGACGACCTGGACTTCCTGACCGCGCTGCATGCCGACCCGGGCGTGATGCGCCACGTGGGTGATGCGCTGGGGCTGGACGCGGCGGCCGCCGTTGCCCGCCGCCTGCTGCGCGCCGCGCAGCGCACACCGCCGTCGATGTACGCGTGGATGCTGCAGACACTCGATGCCGCAGTGCCGATCGGCCTGATGACGGTGGCGCCCACAGCGGACCCCGCGCGCGGCGAGCTCGGGCTGATGTTCGATCCGCGGCAGTCCGGCTGCGGATACGCGACGGAAGTCGTGGCAGCGCTGCAGCAGCAGGTCCATGCTCTGGGCGGAGTACTCGACGCCAGGCACCGCCCGGGCAACGTGGCGGTACGCCAGCTGATGCTGCGGCTGGGTTTTCTGCCCCGCGCCGGGGAGGGCGGCTACGTCGGCTGGTGCAGCCTTCCAGCGACGCGGCTGCCGGTGCTGTCGCCCGGCGTCAAAGGGTGATCTAATTCACATTCGCGAGTGTCGGGGGACACCTGGGATGGGCAGTCGGGGGCGACTTTCCTGCGTGGGGCTGGGGATGATGCTGGGGGCGCATCTGGCACCGCGTGCGCGCAGTGAGATCTCCAGTGCCGACGTGGTGTTCGTGGCCGCCGCGGACCCGATCGTCGAGCGCTGGGTGCAGGGCATGCATGCCGACGTGCGCAGCCTGCAGCCGTGCTATGGCGAGGGGCGTTCGCGGCACGCCGCGTACCGCGACATGGTGTCGATGATGATGGCCGAGGTGCGCCACGGTGCGCGCGTCTGCGGGGCGTTCTACGGCCACCCCGGCGTATTCGCCACCGTCCCGCACCGCGCGATCGCGCAGGCGCGCGCGGAAGGCTTCGACGCGTGGATGGAGCCGGCGGTGTCCGCGGAGGACTGCCTCTATGCGGATCTCGGCATCGATCCCGGCCGCGTCGGTTGCCTGCATCTGGAAGCCAGCCAGTACCTCGCCTACGTGCGGCGCATCGACCCGTCCGCCTACCTCGTGCTGTGGCAGATCGGCGTGGTCGGCGACCTCGGCGTCAGCCGCCGCAGCACCGGCGCGGTCGAACGCGCGCTCCTGGTGGGCAAGCTGCTGGCCGACGGCTATCCGCCTGACCACGAGGTGATCCTCTACGAGGCCGCGACGCTGCCGGTCGATCGTGCGCTGATGGCGCCGATCGCGCTGGATGCGCTGGTGGATGCCAGCCCGTCGATGCAGGCGACACTGGTGATCCCGCCGGCGCGGCCGATGCGGCGCGACGAGGCCATGATCGAACGCCTGCGCCAGGCCGGCCGGTGGTCGACGCGAGATGCGTTTGCCGGGGGCAGGGGTACGACTGCGGAACATCGCGAGGCGGCGCCGGCCTGAGCACCGGCGGGCGTGCGACGGGTGTGCGTCTGTTGTCGGGTATGCGGTATCAACCACACAGAGGGGAAGGCGGATGTTTGACGAGGACCTGGGCAGGCTCGAGGCGCTGGGAGAGCTGCCACGTGGCAGCGTTGTCGACGACATGGCGACGCTGGTCGCGTCCGTCGCCAGCGAGCGCGCGCGGCACGATGCGCTGATGTGCATGATCATCGCGCCGGATGAGGGCGAAACGGAGTTTCCCGAGGAGCGGACCGATGAAGGACATGACGACGGCCAACCGGAACCGGCCGAGCGCGGGGACCGCGCGCCGGAGTAGCTGGCCCACGCGCGGGCGGTGGCTGTCCGCGCTGTGCCTGTTGCTCGCGATGCCGATGGTGGCTGTGGCCGCGGGTGCGGCGGCCGCCGGTGTCGACGAGGTCGAGGCGCTGCTCGTCGAGGCGGGCAGCGTCAAGACGTCGGACGTGGCGCGTTTCCAGCAGCTGCTGGCCGAGCTCGACGCGCGTGCGCACGACGCCACGCCGCAGCAGCGGCAGCGGCTGCAGATCCTGCGCGCGTATCGGCATGCCCTGCTGGGCGAGTCCGGTGCGGCCGTGGCGTTGCTCGAGGAGGTGCTCGGGGAAAGCCGCGACGCCGATATCCGCTTCGAGGGCGGTGGTCTGCTGTCGAACATCCACGCCGCCAACCGCCGCTTCGAGGACTCGCTGCGCATCCTCGAGGAGATCCTGCCGCTGCGCGATCACATCCAGGACCTGGAGATCCGGCATCGCGGATTGCTCAATGCGGGCGTGGTCTACAACCAGGTCGGCGAGTACCGGCTCGGCCTGCAGCTGGCGCAGGCGGTGCTGGATTCCCGGCCCGAGCCGCGCAACACCTGCGCCGCGGAGAACCTGGTGGCGGAAGCCGCGCTGGGGCTGGAGGAGGATCTCGACGAGGCGCGGCTGCGCGCCAACATCGCCCACTGCGATTCGATCAACGAACGTGTGTTCGCCGCGTTCGCGCGCGCCCACCTTGCGCGCTGGCTTGCGGCGAGCGATCGCGTGGACCAGGCGATCAGGCTGCTGGAAAGCTACCTGCCGACCGTCGAGGACATCCGCTATCCGTTCCTGCAGGGCGTCTACCACGCGCTGCTTGCGGAGTACCGCCTGCGCGACGGCGCGCGGGCGCAGGCGGAGGCCCACGCCGCGGTCGCCGTGCAGCGCACGCGCGGGATCGGCAATATCGAGCCGCTGGTATCGGCATACGGTACGCTCTATCGCATTGCCAGCGAGCGCGGCGACGCCGAGGCCACGCTGGAGGCCTACAAGGCGTTCGTGGACGCCGAGCGCCGCCACCTCAACGACATCAAGTCGCGCGAGATGGCCTACCAGATCGTGCGTCACCAGTCGCAGCAGCAGGCGCAGCAGATCGAACTGCTCAACCAGAAGAACGCGCTGCTGCAACTCGACCAGAGCACCACGAAACAGCGCGCGCGGCTGTGGCTGGTCGTGGCGGGCCTGCTGTCGTTCCTGCTGGCCACCACCGCGTACTGGGCGTTCAAGACCAAGCGCCTGCAGATGCGCCTGCGACGGCTGGCCGAGCTCGATGCGCTGACCGGCGTCAGCAATCGCCACCATTTCACCGAAAAGGCCGGCAAGTTGCTGGCGGCATGCCGGCAGGACCACCGGGTGGTCGCCCTGCTGACCTTCGACCTGGACCACTTCAAGCAGGTCAACGACCGCTTCGGCCACGAGGCCGGCGACTGGGTGCTGCAGCAGGTGGCGAAGGCGTGCGCGGAGCTGTGCGGGCCCGGCGACTGCATCGGCCGGCTGGGCGGCGAGGAATTCGCGATGCTGCTGCCCGGCTGCGACGCCGCCACCGGGCGGCGGGTGGCCGAGGATGCGCTGGCACAGCTGGCCGCGGTCGATACCGGCCAGCGCGGTTATGACCTGTGCATCGCCGCGAGTTTCGGCATCACCGACACCACACTGTCGGGGTATGACCTGACCCGGCTGATGTCGCATGCCGATCGCGCGATGTATGCCGCCAAGCGCGCCGGCCGCGCGCGCGTGGCGGTGTTCGACGAGGACAATGTGCGTGCGCTGACGCCGCGATCCGGCACCGGCGACGGGCCCGTGGACCTGCGCCTGTCCGGCGGCGAGCGGCGCGTGCTGCCGGTGTAGCGGACAGGTCTCAGAACGTGATGTGCACCGATGGCGCGCTGCGGTGCGCGTCGCCATGGTGGACGGCTTCGATGTTGTTGCCGTCCGGGTCGAGCACGAACGCCGCGTAATAGCCCGGGTGGTAGGGGCGCTCGCCCGGCGCGCCGTTGTCGCGCCCGCCCGCGGCGAGCGCGACTCGATGGAACGTGTCGACGGCGGCGCGGTCGCGGGCCTGGAAGGCGATGTGCTGTCGGCCGGTCAGTTGTCCCTGCGCCGCCCCGCTGACGGCCGTGCAGACGAACAGCTCGTCGGCCCAGAACCAGCCTTCGCCGGAGCCGCCGACCCGTACGCCCAGCGCATCCAGCACCGCCGTATAGAAGCGCCGGCTGGCGTCGAGATCGCGCACCACCAGCTGCGTGGTCGATGAGCCGTCCGCGGTGCAGTTCGCTGGTTTCCATGCGTCGCCTTCCTGTGGCGACATCCTACCCCGGGCCGTGGCCGGGGCGACCGGGACTTTTGGCCCACGGCGCACCCCCGGCCTGCGGGTACTCTGGGTGGCTGGGGCAATCCGTGCGCCCCGCTTACACGACCGGAGAACCCGATGAAGAAGTCCCTGCTGTCCCTTGCCACCGCGCTGGCACTCGCCGGTGTCGCGCCGCTGGCCGCGGCCCATGACAACCATGCCTGCATCGACGCGTCCTGCGACATGGTGGCCCTCTTCCAGGCCACCCCCGAAGGGCAGGATGGTGGCAGCGAGGTGATCGAGGCCCGGCGCTTCGGCAGCTGGGGCATCGACACCGCCGGCATGAACACCGGGGTCAAACCGGGCGAGGACTTCTTCGCCTACGTCAGCGGCAACTGGGCCGAGAACACCGAGATCCCGGCCGACCAGTCGATGTACGGCTCGTTTCTGATCCTGCGTGACCTGTCCGAAGCGCGCGTGCACCGCATGCTGGACGGCTACCAGCTCGGCAACCCGGCCGGCACCGACAACGCTGCCAAGCTGGCCGCGCTGTACCAGGGCTTCATGGACGAGGCGGCGGTCGAGGCGCTGGGCGCCAAGCCGCTGCAGCCCAAGCTCGACGCCATCCGCGCCGTCGACGGCAAGGACGGCATGGCGCGCCTGATGGGCGAGCGCAACGCGACCTTCGGTGGCAGCTTCTTCGGCCACTATGTCGGTGACGACCAGCGCAACCCCGATGTCTACACCCTCTACCTGAGCCAGTCGGGTCTCGGCCTGGGCGACCGCCAGATGTACCTGGACGAGAAGTTCGCGCCGCAGCGCGAGCGCTACGTCGCCTACATCGCCGAGCTGCTGCAGCTTGCCGGCTGGGACGACCCGCAGGGCAATGCGCAGAAGATCATGGCGCTGGAAACGCAGATCGCAGAGGCCCACTGGACCCGCGCCGAGAGCCGCGACCGCGACAAGACCTACAACCCGGTGAAGTTCGCCGAACTCGATACCGTCGCGCCCGGCTTCCCGTGGCAGACCTACCTCGCCGCCGCTGAGGTCGATTACGCCGATGCCGGCGTGATCCGCCAGGACACCGCGTTCCCGAAGATCGCGAAGATCTTCGCCGATGCCGACCTCGACACCCTCAAGGCCTGGCAGGCATTCCACACCACCGACAACGCCGCGCCGCTGCTGTCGAGCGACTTCGCTGACGCGCACTTCGAGTTCCGTTCGAAGTTCCTGTCCGGCCAGCCAGAGCAGCGTGCACGCTGGAAGCGCGCCGTTGCCTACACCTCGTCGGCGATGGGCGAGGCGATCGGCGAGGACTACGTGAAGCTCTATTTCCCGCCGGATGCCAAGGCGAAGATGGACGAGCTGGTCGCCAACGTGAAGGTGGCGATGGGTGCGCGCCTCGACCAGCTGGACTGGATGAGCCCGGCGACCAAGGCCGAGGCACGGTCGAAGCTCGCAGGCTTCGGCCTGAAGATCGGCCACCCGGACGAGTGGCGTGACTACAGCGGCCTGCAGCTCGCCAATGGCGACGTGTTCGGCAATGCCGAGCGCGCGATGGCGTTCGAATGGGATTACCGCAAGGGCCGCATCGGCAAGCCGGTGGACAAGGGCGAGTGGGGCATGACCCCGCAGACGGTCAACGCCTACTACAACTCGGTCAAGAACGAGATCGTGTTCCCGGCCGCCATCCTGCAGCCGCCGTTCTTCGATCCGGATGCCGACCCGGCGGTCAACTACGGCGCCATCGGCGGCGTGATCGGCCACGAGATCATCCACGGCTTCGACGACCAGGGCCGCAAGTCCGATGGCGCCGGCCTGCTGCGTGACTGGTGGACGGCCGACGACGCGGCGAAGTTCGAGGCGCAGGCGGCCAAGCTCGGCGCGCAGTACGAGGCGTTCGAGTTCCCGCAGCTGCCCGGCATGCACATCAACGGCCGCGTGGCGATGGGCGAGAACATCGGTGACCTCGGTGGCCTGACCATCGCGCTGGAAGCCTACCGCCGCTCGCTCGACGGCAAGCCGGCGCCGGTGATCGACGGTTTCACCGGCGAGCAGCGCCTGTTCATGGGCTGGGCGCAGGTGTGGCGCACGCTGTGGCGCGATGACGCTCTGCGCCAGCAGCTGGTCAACGGCACGCATTCGCCGGGCCACATCCGGGCGTTCGCGCCGCTGCGCAACATCGATGCGTGGTACGAGGCCTTCAACGTGACCGAGAGCGACCCGCTCTACATCGCGCCGGAAGATCGCGTGCGGATCTGGTGATCCTCCGCGCGATGCACTGAAAGAAGGGCCGGGATCATCCCGGCCCTTCTTTTTGGTCCATCTCCCGACTCCGGGGATGCCGCGGCTGAAGTGCCTCCGTGCGCGCGTGGCTCCACTGGGCGCCGCTGGCCACGTGCACACGGGGGTGGGTCTCCGTTCTTCCCCATGCTGCGGCTTTGGCGCATGCCGGGGTGCCGGGCGTTGCCGAGGTGCTTCGTTGGGCTTCGCGCCGCCCGTCGCGCGCACCGGGGGGTGTGCTCCCCCGGCCGGAGTCCGCGTCCAGCTACCACGGCCGGCCGCCGGCCATCCATGGCCGGCTGGGAGCACACCCCCCGGTGCACGCGACGGGCCCGGGCATCCGCCGGCTCCGGTGCGGGCATCAACAGCGGTTGGGCGGGCGTCGCCTGCAACCGGGACACGCGGGCGTTCGCAGTCCCGGCGTGGAGGTCAGCAGCGGCAGCGGGAAGTCGTCGACTGCCACGACGGCCTACGTTCTTCGCCGTTGACCTCGGGACGCGACGACGGTTCGGTGCCCGCCGTGGACGCAGGGGGATGTCCAGAGCCGGCCATGGATGGCCGGCGGCCGGATGTGGGAGCAGGACGCGGAGATATCCGGCTGGGCATCCCCCTGTGGCCGCGGCGGGCTGCCGCGCCACAGCCAGCCGTGCCCTGGCTGTGGCTTGGCCGTGAGCTTCAGGACCCACGGCTTCGCGCTCGAATGGAAATCCCTCAATGGGGAGAACAACCTTCTTCTTGCTTACGGAGTGCGCTTGCACGCGATGGTTCCCGCCGTGCGGCGTCGCGCGTCAGCGCGCCCAACGGGAGTCAGCCGGGTGTGTAGTAGGTCGGTGCGCCCGGCCCCACCGGCAGCCCCAGTCCGAACACCCACAGGAAGAAGACCAGCGTCCAGCCGACGAAGAAGACCACGGAGTAGGGCAGCATCATCGCGATCATGGTGCCCACGCCGACGTCGCGCTTGTAGCGGGCGGCGAAGGCGAGGATCAGGCCGAAGTAGCTCATCATCGGGGTGATCAGGTTGGTCACCGAATCGCCGATGCGATAGGCCGCCTGGATGACCTCGGGGCTGTAGCCGACCAGCATCAGCATCGGCACGAAGATCGGCGCGGTGACCGCCCATTGCGCCGAGGCCGAGCCCAGCGACAGGTTGATCAGCCCGCACAGGGCGATGAAGGCCAGGAACACCAGGGGCCCGGTCAGCCCGATCGACTGCAGCAGGTTCGAGCCCAGCACCGCCATCACCTGGCCGAGCTGGGTCCAGTTGAAGAACGCGACGAACTGCGCGGCGAAGAACACCAGCACGATGTACAGGCTGAGCGTGCCCATCGATTTCGCCATCGCGTCGATGACGTCGCGATCGTTGCGGATCGATCCGGTCAACGCGCCGTAGACGATGCCCGCCACCGCGAAGAACAGCGCCACGAGCACGACGATGCCGGTGAGGAAGGGCCGCAGGCTGCCCAGCGTGTCCTCGACGCCGGGCAGGCGCAGGGCGCCGCTCGTGGGCACGGTGAGCAGCGCGATGCCGCCCGCCACCAGCAGCGCGGCGACGCCGGCCCATGCCAGTGCGCGGCGCTCGCGCCCCGACATGGGCTCCATGCTGACCGGCTCCGCATCCGGGTCGAGCTGGGCAGGATCGTAGGCGCCGAGCTTGGGCTCGACGATGTAGGTGGTGACGAACCAGCCCAGCCCGGTGACCACGAACGTGCTCACGATCATGAAGTACCAGTTGACCGCGGCGTGCACCTCGTAGGTCGGGTCGATCAGGCGCGCGGCTTCCTGGGTGATGCCGGCCAGCAGCGGGTCGACGGTGCCGATCAGCAGGTTGGCGCTGTAGCCGCCGGAGACGCCGGCGAACGCGGCCGCCAGCCCGGCCAGCGGATGTCGCCCGAGTGCATGGAAGATCGCCGCGGCCAGCGGGATCACCACCACGTAGCCCATTTCCGATGCGGTATTCGACAGCACCGCGGCGAACACGACGACCACCGTCACCAGGTTCTTCGGTGCGCCGAGCACCAGGGTCTTGATCGCGGCGGTCAGCAGGCCCGACCGTTCGGCGATGCCCACGCCGAGCATCGCCACGAGCACGGTGCCCAGCGGTACGAACGCGGTGAAGTTGGTCACCAGTCCGGTGACGATCCGCCGCAGCCCTTCCGCATCGAGCAGGCTGATCACGCGGATGATCCCGTCGTCGGCGCGACCTGCCGATCCCGGCGGGCGCGGATCCGGCACCGAGACCCCGTAGGCAGCCAGTACCCCCGACAGCAGCACGATCAGCACGGCAAGCATCGCGAACAGCGTCACCGGGTGCGGCAGCAGGTTGCCGAGGAACTCGACGGTGTTGAGCAGGCGCGTGATCGCGCCGCGCGGTCCGGGTGCAGGCGCCGCGGCCTTGCCTTGGGTCATCGTGTGGTCCGGTGGGAGTGCCGGGCCAGTCTAGCGCGGGCGTCGGGCCCGGTTGCCCGGTGGCCGGCACCGTAACGGCCACGAAGGACATGCCCCCCGTGGCCGTCGCGGCGTCGTGTTACGTGGTTCTCAGCGTGCCGCGGCCTTCGCGATGTAGTCGTCCACCTCGCGCTCCAGCAGTTCCAGCGGCACCACGCCGGTCAGCAGCACGCGGTTGTGGAACTCGCGCGGGTCGAAGCGCTCGCCCAGGGCGTCGCGGGCCTTGTCGCGCAGGCGCACGATCTCGAGCTGGCCGATCATGTACGAGGTCGCCTGGCCCGGCATCACCACGTAGCGGTCGACCTCCGACGGCGGGATGCCGTAGTCGATCGCCTGCTGGCGGGTCCAGCGCATTGCGTGCAGGCCGGTGTCGGCGACCAGGCGCCGGGCGCGGAACAGCGCGGCATCGAGCTGACCGAGCCGGCCTTCCGGATCGTTCTCGTACCAGCCTTCCTCGGCGGCCAGGCGCTCGGCGTACAGCGCCCAGCCTTCGCTGAAGGCGGAGATGCCGCCCAGCGCACGGGTCTGCCGGAACTTCGGCAGGTCGCGGTTCTCGACCGACAGCGCCACCTGGAAGTGATGGCCCGGCACCGCCTCGTGGTAGACCAGCGTGCGCAGGCCGAAGCGGGTCAGCCGGTCGGGGCGCAGCGGCATCTGGTACACGCCGGGTCGCGAGCCGTCCAGCGGCGGGGCGGTGTAGCTTGCCGCGGCGCTTGCCCAGCGGTACTCCGGATAGGGCTGGGCGATCACCGCGGTCTTCGGGCGGATGTCGAACAGCGCATCGGCACGGCGTTCGGCGTCGCGCATCATGGTTTCGATGTCGTCCATGATCGCCTTGCGGCCGGCGTCGTCGTTGCTGTAGGCGAGGTCCTTGCGCAGTGCGTCGATACGCTCGCGCACGCTGCCGTCGGTGCGGCCGATCGAACGCAGGATGGTGTCCATCTCGCCTTCGATGCGTGCCACCTCGCGCCTGCCGATCTCGTGGATCTCCTCGGCACTGAGCGAGGTGGAGGTGAACCGGCGCAGATGATGCGCGTACGCCTCGGCGCCACCGTCGAAACGCCACAGCCCGGCATCGTCGGTGGCGGCGGGCAGCTGCGCTTCCAGAACCGCGATGGCGCGCTGCCATGCCGGATACACGCTGTCGCGCACGACTGCTGTGGCGTCGGCCACGTGCGCCTGGCGGGTGCCGGCGTCGATCGCCTCCGCCGATGCCAGGCGGTCGTCGAACGTGGTCACCAGCGGGTTGGCCCCCGGTGCGGGGCTGATGAACTGGCGCATCTGCGCGATGGTCGCTTCGAGGATGAAGCGCGGTGGCAGGATGTCGCGCGCGGCGAGCTCGCGCGAGCGCTCGGTCGCTTCGTCCATCCGTGCCTCGAACTGGCGCAGCCGGGACAGGTAGTTCGCCGCATCCTGGGCGTTGCGCACCGGGTGCACGACGGTCATCAGGTTGGGCAGGCCGACATTGGCGCCGCTGAACTGCTGCAACGGGAAATCGAAATCGGCGTGCTGTTCGCCGTCAACGATGCTCTGCAGCTGCCAGGCCATCAGTTCGGCGGACACGCGTTCGGTCGGATCCATCTTCGCGCGGTCGAAACGCGCAAGTCCGGCCAGGCCCTGCCGTGCCAGTGCCACCGTTTCGCGGCGGAACTCCCGTGTCTGCGGGGTGAGCTGGCGGTCCATCTCCGCCTGCACGGCGGGATCGTCGAAATAGCCGCTGGCGGTGGCCGACGACGGCTGGCGACGCATCCATGTGTCGGTAAAGGACTCGAAGAACGCGGCGACGCCGCGCTCGTCCTGCGTGGTCGCCGCTACGGGTGACGTACCCGCCGGGGTGACCGGCGTGGAGCAGGCGGCGAGCATGAGCGCGGTGGCGAGCGCGATCCCCAGCGGGGCGGGACGGAACCTGATGGGCACGGCAACTCCTGGAAGACAGTGGTCGCACGATTCTAGCCATGCGGCGCTGGCTGTCCGGGTGCCGTTCGGCCTGGACGGGGTGTCGTGGGCACGGTGCGGAGCGGGCGTCGTGGCGATTACCCTGTCGATCCCCGACCTGGAGGACGACACCATGCACCGGTTCCGGTACCTGATCGCTGCAGGGTTGTGCACGCTGCTGGGCGGATGCGGTGAGCCGACGCGGAACGTCGGCGACGCGCCGCCGCCGCAGCTGCCTCCGGCCGTTGCGGTGGGCGACGGGTCCGTGCTGCAGCAGGATCTGGTCATCGCCACCAACGAGCCGTTCCTGCAGGCGCGGGTCGACGGTCGCGAACTGGTGTTGACCGGCGTCGACGTCGGTGAGCGCCGGCTGGCGGTGGAGCGCTCCACCGTGGAGGGGGACACGCGCACGATTATCGCCCGTGACACCGCGGGCAGCGTCGAGGCGGTGGTGCGGGTCTCGCCCTGCGAGGACAGCATGTCCGGCGCGGCGTTTCCGTTCTCGGGCGAGCTGACCGTCAACGGCGACGGGCCGCATCCAGGGTGCGCGCGCCCGGCGTCGATGCCGGCGCCGGGTGAGCCGGATGAGCAGCGCGACATGCCGACGTTGCCGGCCGCGTTCACCGGCCGCTGGGCGCCGGATGTGGCCGCCTGCACCGAGCCGGCCAGCATCGAGGGCATCACGATCGCCGCGGATGCAATCCACTTCCACGAGAGCGTGGGAACCCCGCGCGCGGTGCATCCCGAAGGCGAGGATATCGCGACCGTGGTGTTCGCCTATGTGGGCGAGGGCGAGCAGTGGGAAGCCGAACAGCGCCTGCGCCTGCGCGACGCCGATACGCTCGAAATCACCGGCCCCGACGGACTGCAGCTGCAGCGGGTGCGTTGCGCGAGGTGATGGGGGCGGAGTCGTTACGACGCCGCGTCCCCGGTGCTGAGGCGGCGCAGGCGTGCGGCGGTTCCGCCGACGTTGGCGCGAATCACCGCCAGTTCGTCGGCCAATGCAGTCGGCAGCATCGCCTGCGCACGTGCGTGCAGGTCGCCGGACCGTTCGCTCCGTGCGGAATCGAGCGCCGCCGCCCGTTCGCCGGCGACCGTCAGCTCCTCCGCCTGCGGCAGTCCATAGCCCGGCACCCGGGCCAGCAGCATCGCCGGGCGCACCAGCACGCCCTCGGCCGCGAGGACCTCCTCGGCCAGGTCGCGGGCGGCGGCTGCGTCCGCGTCGCCGGCGCGCAGCAGCCGGTGTTTCAGGGCGTCACGCGCGCGCAGTTCCGCGCGGCGCAGCGCCGCCTCCTCCAGCACCAGCAACGCGGCGGTGCTGCGCAGGTCGCCACGCTGCAGCCACGGCGTACGCGTACCGGCTTCAAGTGCCAGCCATGCACGGGCGTCGCGTGCGGGCAGGTCGAGCATGCCATCGGCCACGTCGAACAGCGCCTGGTAGTGGGCGTCCGCAGCGGGGAAGAGATGGCCGTGCCGGATGGCTTTGTCCGTGTCGGCAAGCACCGAGGCATCGGCGATGCCGCGATGTTCCAGCTTGCGCAGCAACCCGCTCGGCGTGATCGCCGCCAGTCGCGCGGACGCCAGGCGTGGCACGGCGTCATGCAGCAGCTTGAAGGTCTCGGTCGCGCAGTTGTTGCCCAGGAAGCTGTAGCGCCCGTCGTAGTTCCAGTGCAGCTGCGCCGCACGTTCGATCAAGGCCGCGATTTCCGCCTGCTGCAGCCGCAGCGGCACCGCGCGCAGGCCGCGCAGCTCGACCTGCGTGTATTCCTCGACCACCTGCGACAACGGCAGCACGAACAATCGCGACGGATAGTGCCCGGTGAGCCCGCGCCAGCTGGAGATCTGCACGTCGTCGACGAACGCGCGGAACGACAGCACGCGGTGGTGCGCAAGGTCGAAACGGCAGTCCGGCCCGGGCGTGCGGCCGGGCGCGCACACCACCAGCCGCAACATGCTGTGGCCCCAGCGGCTCATCGGCGCATGCGTGGGCTCGGCGAACAGGTACTCGACCGCGTGCACGCGCGCCGGGTCGAGCGCGTCCAGCGGCGGGTGATCGCCGTGTTCGCTCGCGGTCACGAACGGCAGTGCATCCGCACACGGCCGTAGTGGTGCGTGTTCACTGTCGACCCCGAGCCGCATGGCGAGATGGCGATGCAGCGCCGGCCGACGGCAGCGGTAGTCCGGATCCAGAAGGAAGTGCTCGAAGTTGACCGCGACGAATTCCGCCGGGCTGTGCAGCTCGTACGGATCGGGGCTGCGGTCGCGCAGCGGGTTGTCTGCGTTGCGCAGGCCGAACCGCCGCGGCCGCAGCTGCCAGCCGGCGAGATCGAGCAGCCGCGGATCGCGTGACAGCCGCAGCCGGGCGTCGAGCACATGCGCGATCTCGTGCAGCAGCGCCGCCAGTGCGGGATCGGCGTCGCCGTCGGCCGCGGGTGCGAGGACCAGCCGTCGTGGCAGCCGGATCCGGTGCGCGTGCTGCCGGCCCTGCACATGTGCGGGCAGGGTATCGACCACCTCCAGGCGCAATGGCGGCAACTGCGCCTGCAGCGCGGACGGCAGTACGTCCCCGGCGCGTTCGAGCAGTGCGCCGACGGCGGCGTGAGTGGCGGCATCGGTGGGTGCCGGCGTGATCGGCAACGCCGCGGCGTGTACCTGGACGGCCAGCAACAGCGCGAGTATGGACAGCACCCTGCAGCCCGCACCCGTGCGGCGAACACGGCTCACAGCGCGAGGATGCTCCTCGCGAGCGCGAGGTCACTGGCGTCGCGTGCGGCGTCGGATTGTGCACGCAGGTGGCGCAGCGCCGCTTCCAGGCGCACGCCACGGATGCGGCCGTCGGTGGCCACGAAGCTGGCGGCGTCGCTGCGCGCTTCCACCAGCACCTTGTCGTTGCCGGAGGTGCTGCCGCTCGAGGCCGACACGCCGCCCGATGTGGCGCCGGCCGAGGTGCCGGCGAAGCTCGACGCCGCGGCGGGAGCCGCGAGGATGGCCAGGAGAAGGGCGGGCGTGACGGCAATGCGGCGCATGATGAGGTCCGGGAACGTGCAGGAGTGGCGGCGGCAGCCTAGCGCATTGCCGTGTCGGCGCCGCGGGCCGGGGTCGCGGTTCCATGATCTGCCAGCCAGGCGAGCATGCCTTCGGCGGCAACCACGCCGCTGGCGAAGCAGGCGGTCAGCAGGTAGCCGCCGGTCGGGGCTTCCCAGTCGAGCATCTCGCCAGCCAGAAACACGCCTGGCCGGGCCTGCGCCATCAGTGCGGCGTCGAGCGCTTCCAGTCGCACGCCGCCTGCCGTGCTGATCGCCTCGGCCACCGGCCGCGCGCGAAGCAGGCGCACCGGCAGGCGCTTGAGCAGCGTCGCCCGCGCATGCGGATCGTCGGGCAATGCCGCGCCCGCGACTTCGCGCAGCAGGCCGGCGCGCACGCCATCGATGCCGGCGTTGCGGCGCAGGTGCTCGCTGGCGCTGCGCTTGCCGCGCGGACGCGCGAGGTCGGCCGCCAGCCGCGCAGCGTCGCGGCCGGGTACCAGGTCCAGCCACAGGGTGGTTTCGCCGTCGCGGGCGATGGCGTCGCGCAGGTCGGCGGCGATCGCGTAGATCGCGCTGCCTTCGATGCCGGTCGCGGTCACCACGCACTCGCCCTGCAGCTGCCGTGCGCTGCCGTGGAGGTCGGTCCAGTGCAGCACCACCGGTTTCAGCGGGGCGCCGGCGTGGCGTTCGGCGAAGTGCGTGCTCCAGCCGGCATCGAAGCCGCAGTTGGCCGGTTCCAGCGGAGCGACGGCGATGCCGGCCTGCTGCAGCGGTGCCACCCACGCGCCGTCGGAGCCCAGCTGTGGCCAGCTGGCGCCGCCCAGGGCGAGCAGGGTGGCGCGCGCCTGCAGGCGGCGCTCGCCCTGCGCGGTCTGGAAGCGCAGTGCGCCGTCTTCGTCCCAGCCCAGCCAGCGGTGCTGCACGTGGAAGCGCACGCCGGATTCGCGCAGGCGCCGCACCCAGCCGCGCAGCAGCGGGGCGGCCTTGAGATCGCTTGGAAACACCCGCCCGGAACTGCCGACGAAGGTCTCGACGCCGTGCCCGCGGGCCCACTCGCGCAACGCGTCGGCATCGAAGCGCTGCAGCCAGCCGGCCACCGCCGCACGGCGCGCGCCATAGCGCGCCACGAATGCATCGAACGGCTCGGAATGGGTGAGGTTGAGACCGCCCTTGCCGGCGATCAGGAACTTGCGGCCGACCGAGCCCCTGGCTTCGAACAGGTCGACCTCGACCCCGGCGGCTCGCAGGACTTCGGCAGCGATCAGGCCGGCCGGGCCGCCACCGACGATGGCGACGCCGGGCAGGGCGGACGGGTGGCTTTCGGACATGGCGCCATTATCGGCGCGCGACGGCGATCAGGACACCGTCACGTGCCGGGTCTGACGCTCCGCTTCCAGGGCGTCGAGATGTTCGGTCAGCGTACGCGCGTGCGCTGCGGCCTCGTCGGCCGCCGCCGCGCGCAACTGCGGCGAGCAGCGCAGCTGCAGTCCGGCCTCGCCCGCGGCGTGCCGACGGGCGATATGGCGCAGCATCGCCAGCACCATCGCCGCGCTGTCGGTACGCGCCGCGGTGCGGCCGTCGAGCAGCAGCAGCCACTCGCCATCGCGCAAGGCAGCGGCGGCGACGGTCTCGCCACCCGGTTCGGCCAGGCGGGCCTGCAGGCGCAGCGGATCGCCGAGGCGGCGGATCGGTCGCGCGGGTTCGTCCTTGCGCCGGGCATCGCGACGCGCCTTGGAGAATCGGGACATGCAGGGTGGATCCGCTGGCAGCGCCATCTGGCCGGCACCCATCGTAACGGGGCGATGGCAGGGCCGCAGCTGAACGTCGTAGCGGAATCACGTTGCCGGCGTCACGGGCGGCCCCATATGGTGGGGTTCCCGAGCGATGCGGAGGCTGGGACATGGCAACCGGATGGGCCGGCGATGGCGCCGTGCAGGAGCAGATCGACGCCACCGTCGAGGATGCGATCAAGCGTGCGCGCAGCCAGCTGCGCCAAGGGCCGGGCCTGACCCACTGCGAGGAGTGCGAGGCGCCGATCCCGGAAGCGCGCCGGAAGGCCGTGCCCGGCGTGCGCCTGTGCGTGCGCTGCCAGGAAGCCGAAGACCGCGAGCAACTCGCGGCCAGCGGCTACAACCGGCGTGGCAGCAAGGACAGCCAGCTGCGGTAGGGCGGGATGCGTTCCGGACAGGCCGGTGTGCGCTGGATGGAATCGCGCCGGACGTGGCCTGCGAAGCCGGCCGACATGCCCGGCCGGATCGGAACCGCACGTCGCCAGGGGTCATGCTCAATCGTCGAGGTCGAGTGCGCCGCCGCGTGCGGTTGCGGCACGGGCATCGGCGCCGTCCGCCTGCAGGCCCGGCAGGCGCGGCAGTGCCGGCGGCGGCCCGCGCCAGCGCCGCACCGTGCGCTGGAAGAACAGGTTGTTCGGCACCAGCAGGATGGTCCCCGCACCCTCGGCGCCGGTCTCGTGCAGCGTGGTGTAGACGAGGTTGATGTCGACCACGCGCCCGCGGAGCCCGGGCTTCTCACCGTTCTCCAGCAGTTCGACGTGGTCGAACAGGCGGAACGGGCGTGTGGTGAAGATCAGGATGGTGCAGAAGATGTTCGACAGCACGCTCCAGGCCGCGAAGAACGCAACCGCTGCCACCGCCGCGAAACCGGTGAACGCCGTCCACAGCACGGTCCCGGACACGCCGAGCCGCTCGAGGATCAGCATGATGGCCGCGGCATAGATGACGAAGCCGAGCACCCGGCGGGTACCCACCGCGAGCTGCGGCGGCAGGTCGTAGCGTGCGTTGACGCGCAGCACGACGCGGTGGACCAGCCGCTGCAGCAGCCACGCCACCAGCAGCACCAGCGCCACCTGGGCGAGGGGCACGATCACGCCCAGCCAGCCTGTCCACCAGCCGGGCAGCAGTGTGTGGCGCATTCGGGGGTTCCGTCGTCAGGGACCGGCCATTGTAGAAGGCGCATGCCGGCAACGGCCGTTGTCCGCGACATGATCCACGTCGACGGGCAGTACGGCGGTCGTCGTCGCCGAGGCACGGCGACCACGTGGTCCGTGTCGATCGACGTGCCGTCGTCGCGCGATCGCATAATGCCGGTTCGTTTCCATTGCACGACTCGCGATGCGCACACCGATCCTGTCCGTTCTCCTGCTGTCCGCGATCAGCGGCAACGTCGCCGCCAGTTGCATGGAGGGTCGCGTCGTCGATCCGGACGGCGATGGCATCGCCGCGGTCCGGGTCTCGGATGGAAGACAGCTCGTCACGACCGGCGACGATGGGCGCTTCGCGTTCGCCGCGGCGCCGCAGGCTCCGGTATTCGTCATCAAGCCGGCGGGCCACGTGGCACCCGCAAACGGAGAGGGCCTGCCCGATTTCTGGCGACAGCCCGACGCCACGGACTGCAGCTTCGTGCTGCGTCCGGAGCCGGTGACGCGCGACGCGCTGGAAGTGCTGGTGTTCTCGGATCCGCAGACCAGCGACCTGCGTGAGGTCGGCTACTACCGTGACGACGTGGTCGCACCGCTGGTCGGGCGTCATACGGCTGCGCTGGGGGTGACCCTCGGCGATGTCGCCAACGACGACCTGTCGCTGTATCCCGCGATCAACGCGGTGACCACCATGCTCGGGCTTCCATGGCTGCACGTGGCCGGCAACCACGATCTCGATCCCGCCGATGACGCCCGCTCGCTGCACAGCTTCCAGGCGGTCTACGGCCCGGACACCTTCGCCTGGGAGGAGCCGGAAGCGGTCTTCGTGGGCCTGGACAACGTCATTGCACAGCCCGCCGGCAGCTCCGGCTACACCGGCGGCCTGCGGCCCGACCAGTTCGATTTCCTCAAGGCCTACCTGCCGACCGTGGCGCGCGACCGCCTGCTGGTGGTGCTGATGCACGTGCCGCTGTTCGATGCCCCGGCCGGACGCGAGACCTTCCGGCCCGCCGATCGCCAGCGCCTGTACGACCTGTTGGCCACGCACCCGCGGGTGCTGGTGCTGAGTGGCCATCGCCACACGCTGCAGCATGTGTTCCACGACGCTGCCAGCGGATGGTCCGGCGCGAAGCCGCTGCACGAGTTCAACGTCGGCGCGGTCAGCGGTGCGTTCTGGAGCGGGGCGCCGGATGCCGCCGGCATTCCGGACGCCACCATGGCCGACGGCACGCCCAACGGCCATGCGACGCTGCTGGTTCACAGCGGTGGCGACTACGCGCTTGCCTGGCATCCGGCGCGCGTGGGCGACGGCGGCGATGCCACCACCGCGATGGGCCTGCATGCGCCGCGTGTCCTGCGCCGCGGGGCCTATCCGGCCTGGGGCGTGTACGCCAACGTCTACATGGGGCTGCCGGACACGCGGGTCGAGTTCCGCGTGGGCGAAGGCGATTGGCAGCCGATGCGTCGCGTCGAGGCAGCGGACCCGCGGCTGACCATCGAGAACGCCCGCGACGACCTGGCCGACGCCCTGCGCGGGCGCGACCGCTCGCCCGAGGCGGTGCCATCGACCCATCTGTGGCGAGGCGCACTGCCGACCGGTCTGCCGGCCGGCGAGCACCGCGTCGAGGTCCGGGCATTCGACCGCTGGCAGGGCGAACAGCGCGCAAGTACGTCCTATCGGCTGGATGAGTGGGTCGACTGAGGCCGACGCCGAGGCGTTTGATTCGTTCTGACCGCGGCCGTCCGGAGCTGGAGCAACTGCGCTCGGGGGCGGGGCACGCACATCGCGCGTCGCCTGCGGTGGCTACGGCTGTGTTGCGGGTGCCATGAACGGTACCGGCGGCCCGGGTTCCCTCGTCGCCTGCCAGCGTTGAAGGCGCGCGGTGATGCGTGAGCCGACCGAGATCTGCGGCAGCGAAGGCTCGAAGCCGGCTTCGCGTTCGCGCCTGGCGATCGCCCGGGTGGCCACGTCGTAGGCCGCGATGGGGTCAGGAGTGGCGTTGAGGCCGTCCACCAGCCAGGCACGCCCGAAGTAGGTCAGCTCGGCCTCGGCACCGCAGCCGAACGACGGGCGGTCCGCACTGGCTGCGGTGACCAGCAGCGTGTCGGGGCCCTGCAGGTTGTCGATGAAGCCGCCGGAGAAGCACGCCGACACCACCAGTACGCGATGGCGGATGCCGGAGTCGTCGAGTGCGGCGCGCAGGTCCGCCGGGCCGATGCCCTCGTCGATCATCGGCGGCAGCACCATCGCGAGTTCATGGTCCTCGCTGCCGTGCGTGGTGACGAACAGCAGCAGGATGTCTTCCCCGGGGTCCATTGCCCGGCCCAGCCCGGCAAGCGCGTGGCGCAGGCTGGCAGCGGTCGCCAACGGCTGCGGCGCGGCCTCGTCGAGGCTGTCGGGATGGTTCACCAGTGCAAGCGTGCGCCCGCCATTGCCCAGGCGCGTCGCCGCCACCTGCTGCAGGTGCTCGACCTCATTGCGGAACACGTCCTCCTGCCCGTCACCGGCAACACCCAGCACGTACAGGTCGGTGATGCCGGGCCGCTGCGGCGGCAGCGCGGCCAGGGCCGCGTCGATCAGTTCGCGGTCGCGCGCCGCCCATCCGTCGTCGACCGGCTGCGCACAGGCGGGCAGTGCCACCAGCGCGCACAGCAGCAGCGCGGGCAGGGACCATCGCCGGCGCACGGGCCGCGCGCTCACCCGGCGTCGATTTCGTCGAAACGCTCGACCCGGCGATGACCGCCGGTGGCGTCGCCGGTACGCGGCTGCGGGTAGTCCTCGTGGCGGTCCAGCAGCACGGTCTGCAGCCCCGCTTCGCGGGCGGCGTCGAGTTCCTCGACCACGTCGGAGAGGAACAGGATGGTGTCCGGCGCGGCATCGAGTGCCCCGGCGATGCGCGCATAGCTCGCGGCCTCGCGCTTGCCGCCGGTTTCGGTGTCGAACCAGGCCGACACCAGCGCGCCGAGGTCGCCGGCATCGCTGTGGCCGAAGAAGAGCTTCTGCGCCGGGACCGAGCCCGAGGAGTACACCGCGATCCGATGGCCTGCCGCATGCCAGGCGCGCAGCTTCTCCGCCGCATCGGGGTAGACATGCGCGGTGAAGTCGCCGCCGCGGTAACCCTCGGCCCACAGCAGGCCCTGCAGCGCCTTGAGCGCGGTGTGCTTGCGGTCGGTGTCGATCCACTGCTCGAGGATCGCCACCACTTCGGCGTCGCTGGACACGCCGGCCTCGCCGGCCACGGCATCGACCCAGCGCCGCACCTCGCGGTCTTCGGCGTTGGCGGCGATGAAGTCCGCCAGCCGCGTGCGCGCGTACGGGAACAGCACCTCCTTGACGAAGGAAATGCTGCTGGTGGTGCCCTCGATGTCGGTGAGGATGGTGTGCGGAAGCATGGCCATGGCGGGCTCAGTCGCGCTGGTAGCGCGGGAATTTCCGGGCGATGTCGGTGCCGGTGAAATGGCCGATCCAGCCGTCGGGCTGCTGGAAGAAACGGATCGCCACGAAGTTCGGCTCCGGGCCCATGTCGAACCAGTGCGTGGTGCCGTCCGGCACCGCGATCAGGTCGTCCTTGACGCACTCGATCTCGTAGACGCGGTCATCCACGTGCAGCGTGAACAGCCCCGAGCCTGCCACGAAGAAGCGCACCTCGTCCTCCTTGTGGAAGTGCTCGTCGAGGAACTTCTCGCGCATTTCCTCGCGCTTCGGGTTGTCGGGGGCGATGCTGATGACGTCGACGCTGTTGAAGCCGCGCTCGGCGACCAGACGGTCGATGTCGTCACGGTAGGCGGCAATGACTTCCTCCTGCGAAGCCCCCGGCGCCACCGGCTGGCTGGCCTGCCAGCGCTCGAAGGTCACGCCGATGCGGGCCAGCTCGCGGGCGATCTCGTCGCCGTCGTGGCTGGTCAGCAGCGGAACATCGGGGGCATCGTCGGCGAAGATGCGCAGTCGGCTCATCGGGGCTCCTTTGGCCGCGGAGAGGGCGGCACAGGTTGTGCATTGAAGTCCGGCGTGGGGGTGCGGCCGGCGGAACACAAGGCGACACGCCGCGCAACGGCCGGGGTGTTCAGCCGCGCACGCCCAGCCGTCGCAGGTCGAGTTCGCAACCGATCAGGAACTCGAACGCGTCCAGGTGGCGGCGCGCTTCCGCCATGTCGCGGCCCCAGGCGTACAGGCCATGGCCATCGATCAGATAGCCCCACATCGGTGTCTGGTCGAGCAGGGTGTCGACCAGCGCCGCAAGCGTCGGCATGTGCTGGCTATTGGGCAGCACCGGCAGGTCGATCGCGGCTTCGTGGGTGGCGTTGCCACGGAACGCCTTCAGCAGTTCGTAGCCCTCGAGACGGACGCGGCCTTCGCCGGCGAACAGGCGCGAGGCGACGGTCTGGTTGTGCGAATGCGTGTGCAGCACGCAACCGATCTCCGCATCGCGGCGGTAGAGCCGGGTGTGCAGCAGGGTCTCGGCAGACGGGCGGTGCTGGCTGCCGACGGCCTGGCCGTCGAGGTCGACCACCATGATGTCGGCCTCGGTGAGGCGACCCTTGTCGCGCCCGGATATGGTGATCGCAGCGTGCCCGGCATCCAGGCGCTGCGAGAAGTTGCTGCTGGTGGCCGGCGTCCACCCGAGCGCCGCCAGTTCGCGGACGTTGACGATGATCTCGCCGGCGGCATCGGCCAGCTGCTTGGTGTCGTATGGAACGGCGCTCATGGCAGGACTTCCTCGAACAGCCGCCACTATACCGTTGCCCGGCAGGACTGGCGTGGGTGCCGCGGCCTGCCTAAGCTGCCGCGTCCCGGGGAGAGATGGCCATGGTGTCGTCGTCAGCGTCAGCAGCAGCGCCAGCACCACGTCGCAGGCTCCCGCTGCACTGGAAGATGCTCATCGGCTTCGTCGCCGGCCTCGTGGCCTATCTGACCAGCGCGGATGCGGAGTGGGTGCAGGCGGTCACGCGCTACGTGACCACGCCGTTCTCCACGATCTTCCTCAACCTGATCTTCATGCTGATCGTCCCGCTGCTGTTCTCGGCGCTGGTGGCGGGCATCGCCGAGATGGGCGACGTGCGCTCGCTCGGCCGGATTGGCTGGAGGACACTGGCCTACACGGTTGCGCTGTCCACGGTTGCGGTGCTGATCGGGCTGGTGGCCACCAACTGGCTGCGCCCGGGCGCGGCGTGGACCCGGTGCTTGCGAATTCACTGATCGCCGAGAACACCGAGCGCACGCAGCAGATCGTCGCCAGTGTCGATGACACTCCGCGCGGCATGGACATGCTGCTGTCGATCGTGCCCAGCAACGTGATCGACGCCGCGTCCAGCAACGCCTCGATCCTTGCGCTGATGTTCTTCGCGGTGATGTTCGGCATCGGCATCGTGCTGACCGACGCGGAAAAGACGGCGCCCTTGCGGCGGGTGATCGAGGCGGTGTTCGAGGTCTCGATGACGCTGATCGGGCTGGTCATCCGGCTGGCGCCGTACGCGGTGTTCTGTTTCATGTTCAACCTGGCCGCGATCTTCGGCTTCGAGTTGCTGATCCGCCTCGGTGCGTACGTCGGCGTGGTCGTCGGCGCGCTCGCGCTGCACATGTTCGTCAGCTATTCGATCGCGCTGAAGCTTGCCGGCCATTCGCCGCTGGCGTTCTTCCGCAACATCCAGGAAGCGATGCTGATGGCGTTCTCCACCGCGTCGAGCAACGCGACGTTGCCGACCGCGCTGCGGGTGGCGGAGGAGAACCTGCACCTTCCACCGCGGGTCTCGCGTTTCGTGCTCACCGTCGGGGCGACCGCCAACCAGAACGGCACTGCGCTGTTCGAGGGCGTGACGGTGCTGTTCCTGGCGCAGTTCTTCGGCGTGGAGCTGACGCTGGGCCAGCAGTTCATGGTGATGCTGGTGTGCATCCTCGGCGGCATCGGCACCGCCGGCGTACCCTCGGGCTCGCTGCCGGTGATCGCGTTGATCTGCGCGATGGTGGGCGTCAACCCGATCGGGATCGGCCTGATCCTGGGCGTGAACCATTTTCTCGACATGTGCCGGACCACGCTCAACGTGACCGGCGATCTTGCGCTGGCGGCGATCGTGTCCATGGGCGAGCCGGTGGATGCGGGGCCAGTGGTGGCGTTGGAACAGAGCGTGGAGCGGGTCTAGAAGGCCGTCGCGGCGTCGTGAGTTGGAGGCCGCAGCATTTGCGGCTCCGGACGGCGCCTCACCGCCTCGGGTGGTGCGTCCCGCAGCGGGCCAGCTTCAGCGCACGTCCGGGCTGCGCCGCGCAAAGCCGCGGTAGGCGGCCCAGGCGAGCAGGGCGATGACCAGCGAGCCGATCAGGGTGTCGACCGGGGTCGACCACACCAGCAGGCCGCAGGCCACCAGTGCGCCCATGCCCAGCATGCGCTCGCGACGGCCCGACGGACGCTCGCGGGTGCCCAGCAGTAGCGCCAGACCGGCGGTGGCATAGGCCATCACCACCAGCATCACCACCATCTCGATGATGACCTCGAACTGGGCACCGACCGTGGAGGCCATGGTCAGCACCGCGATCGCGCTCATCGACAGCGCGACGATGAAGAGCCCCCAGCCGGCGGAGCCGTTTGCGCGCAGGCGGCCGAAGATCGCCGGCAGGTAACCACGCTGTGCCGCACGGGCGCCGGTCTCGCCCGACACCAGCATCCAGCCGCCCAGCGTGCCGGTGGCCTTGATCGCCGCGGCCGCGGCAATCACCGGGATCGCCCAGGCGCCGAACATCTCGCCGGCAACCAGCGCGAACGGAGCGCTCGAATCGGCCAGGACGTCGGCCGGCACGATGCCCATCATCAGCACCGACGACACCAGGTACACGGTGCCGGCGATGAGCACGCCGCCGATGGTGGCGCGCGGCACGTTGCGGTCGGGGTCGTCCACCACGCCGGCCACCATCGCACCGGTTTCCAGGCCGATGAAGGCCCAGAAGATCGGCGCCAGCGAGCCGAACACCACCGCCGCATCCGATTCGCCGGAGACATTCCAGGCCGCGCGGTAGATGCCCTGGTCGAAGCTTGCCCAGCCGGCGATCAGCACGGCTGCCACCGGCAGCAGCCCGAACACCACGCAGAACGACTGGAAGCGGGCAATCGGCCGCGGACCCATCATGTTGAGCGCGAACATCAGCCAGATCAGCAGGAGCTGACCGGCCAGGCGCACGCCGTAGCCATCCTCGATCGGCAGCAGCAGGATCAGGTATCCGAACGCCGCCACCGCGATGGCGTTGTTGCCGATCCACGACGACACCCAGTACAGGGTGCTGGTGAGGAAGCCGAAGTCGCGACCCAGGACCGGGCGCACGTAGTCGTCTGGCGAATTCATCTCGGGGTATTGCCGTGCCAGGCGGGCGAAGGCCGCGCCCAGCACCACCGCCAGGCAGGTCGCCAGCAGCCAGCTCAGCGCGGTGATTGCACCGGAGCGGGCCAGCGTGGCCGGCAGCAGGAAGAACCCCGAGCCGATCATGTTGTTGGCGACCATGAAGGTCGCAAGCACGGGGCCGATCTTCTTGGCCGTGGAGACGGTGGACATCCGCGCATCCAGCTGGAGAGGCGCACCCTTCGGGTGCGGGAAACACATTCCGGCCCGCACGCGGCGGGCCGGGATGGTCATGCATCAACGGGTGTTGAGCTTGCTGTTGCGGCGCCCGTAGAAGAAGTAGATCAGCAGGCCGACGACCGTCCACGCCGTGAACAGGTGCCAGTGTTCCAGGAAGGACTGGAAGAACAGGAACATGCAGGCCAGGAAGCCGAGCGGGCAGATGATCGATGCCGCCGGAACGCGGAACGGCCGGTGCAGTTCGGGGCGCGTACGGCGCAGCACCAGCACGCCCAGGCACACAGTGGCGAACGCGACCAGGGTGCCCATCGACACCAGTTCGCCGAGCACGCTCAGCGGCATCAGGCCCGCCAGCAGGCACGCGGCGATGCCGACGATGATCGTGCCGACGTAGGGGGTATGGTGCTTCGGGTGCACCTTGCCGAAGATCCCCGGCAGCAGGCCGTCGCGCGACATCGTGTAGAAGATGCGCGGCTGCGCCATCAGCATCACCAGGATCACCGACGACAGGCCGGCGATGGCGCCGATCTCGACGGCGGTCTTCAGCCACGCGAGCTCCGCATACGGCTCGAGTGCGGTCGCGACCGGCTTGGCGGTGTTGAGTTCGGTGAAGGGTGTCATGCCGGTCAGCACCGCGCAGACCGCGATGTAGATCACCGTGCACAGCGCCAGCGAACCGAGGATGCCGATCGGCATGTCGCGCTGCGGGTTCTTGGCCTCGCCGGCCGCGGTCGAGACCGCGTCGAAGCCGATATAGGCGAAGAACACCACGGTGGCCGCGCGGAACACGCCGTCCATGCCGAACTGGCCCGGGCCGGTGTTCTCCGGGATGAAGGGCGTCCAGTTGGCGGGATCGACGTAGAAGATGCCGACACCGAGGAATGCGGCGATGACCGTGACCTTGATCGCCACGACGATGCCGTTGACGAACGCGGACTGGGTGATGCCGACATAGCACAGCCCGCTCACCGCGGCGACGATGACGACCGCGGGCAGGTTGAAGATGTTGGCGGTACGCACGAAGCCACCGTTCTCCCAGGCGATCGGCGCACCGGCAAGCTCCGCCGGGAAGGGTATGCCCAGCGTCGACGTGAGGAAGCTCACGAGATACCCGGACCAGCCGACCGCCACCGTGGAGGAGGCGAACAGGTATTCGAGCACCAGGCACCAGCCGATGAACCAGGCGACGAATTCGCCCAGCGTGGCATAGGAATACGAATACGCACTGCCCGAGACCGGCAGCAGCGCCGCGAACTCGGCATAGCACAGGCCGGCCAGGGCGCAGGCGATGCCGGCGATGACGAAGCTCAGCATGATCGCCGGGCCGGCGTGGTTGGCCGCGGCCTGGCCGGTCAGCACGAAGATGCCGGCGCCGATGACCGCGCCCAGCCCGAGCAGCACGAGGTGCTTCGCGGTGAGGGTGCGCTTGAGTTGGGCTTCGCCCTGGAGACTCCCTTCGACTGGTTCACCCGCGTCCACGCGCGGTGCGGCTTCGACCGGTTTGACCCTGAAGAGGTCTCTGAGCATGTTGTTCCCCAGCATTGAGTACGAGCGGGACGTCGGCAGCCGACGCCTGCGGTGCGCGCTCCCCCCGGGAACGCAACCGCCGTACCTTGCCAAAGCTGCAACGGGATCACAAGCGCGTGAAGCCATGGATAATCGTGCGCTTTCCGCCACTCCGTATGCCATTCGTCATGCCTGTCGACACACCGTCGCGGACGCTGCTCGCGGCCTTCGCCGATTACGCGCGCCGCTGGCCGGAAGAAGCCGATGTGGCCGGCGCATTCATCGCACTGGTCGACGACGTCGACGATCCCTTCGTGCGCGAACGCCTCGCCGGCCACTTCACGGCGTCGGCGTGGCTGGTCAGCATGGATGGCACGCGCACCCTGCTCACCCACCACCGCAAGCTCGACCGCTGGCTGCAGCCGGGCGGGCATGCCGACGGCGATCGCGACCTTGCGGCCTCGGCGCTGCGCGAAGCCTGCGAGGAAACCGGGCTGAGCGGGTTGACGGTGGAGCCGGCCATCTTCGACCTCGACCGGCACTGGATCCCGGCGCGCACCGACGTGCCCGGGCACTGGCACCACGACGTGCGTTACGTCGTGCGGGCGGGTACAGACGAGAACTTCGTGGTCAGCGAGGAGTCGCATGCGCTTGCATGGCGACCGATCGATCGCGTTGCGACAGACAACGCGGCCGACCCCTCACTCCGGCGGATGGCGCGCAAGTGGCTTGCGCGGAAGGAGAGGGAAGCGGTATCGCTCACGTCGTGACGCGGCGGGATGGACGCGCGTCCAGGGCCGCGTACCCGCTCGCTCCAGGACGAACTTCTCGCCTCAACCCACGGTGTTGGTCGTATCGCGCTTCTCGCGCGGCGGCAGGCTGTCGTCGCCATGCACCAGGAACCACACGTTCTCGGCGATGTTGGTGGCGTGGTCGCCAATACGCTCGAGGTTCTTGGCGATGAACAGCAGGTGCGTGCACGGTGTGATCGAGCGTGCGTCTTCCATCATGTAGGTCAGCAGCTCGCGGAACAGACCGGTGTAGCGCGCGTCCAGTTCGGCGTCGGATTCCCGCACCCGCTGCGCGGCGTCGGCGTCCAGGTCGCGATAGGCCACCAGCACCTCGCGCAGCTGGCGCACGGCAAGCTCGGCCAGCCCGTTGAGGCCGCGGGTCAGCGGCAGCGGCGGTGACTGGTTGAGTGCCACCGACCGCTTGGCGGCATTGGCCGCGTAGTCGCCGATCCGCTCGATGTCCGACGACACCCGCAGGGCCGCGAGGATCTCGCGCAGGTCGCGCGCCAGCGGGCCGCGCAGCGCCAGGCGCATGACGTCATGGCTGATCTCCTTCTCCAGCGCATCGATCGCCTCGTCGTTGGCGACGACGCGCGCCGCGGCGCTGTCGTCACGACGCTCGATCACGTCGAGTGCCGCTTCCAGCTGCGACGCAGCCATTTCGCCCATCCGCAGGATCTCCGCCAGCAGGCGCTGGCGTTCGTCGTCGTAGCTCTTGACGATATGGTTGTGGGGCTGCGTGGTCATGGGAGGTTCCCGAGAGGGGTGGTCCGGGCGGCTGCGAAGCGTGCGGGCACGAATGGCAACGTCAGCCGAACCGGCCGGTGATGTAGTCCTCGGTCTGCTGCTTCGAGGGGTTGGAGAAGATCGCCTGCGTGGTGTCGTGCTCGATCATGTCCCCGAGGTACATGAAGGCGGTGAAGTCCGAGACGCGCGCGGCCTGTTGCATGTTGTGGGTGACGATGACGATCGTGTAGTCGCGCTTGAGCTCCTCCACCAGTTGCTCGATGCGGCTGGTGGAGATCGGGTCCAGCGCGGACGTCGGCTCGTCGAGGAGCAGCACGTCGGGCCGCAGCGCCACGGCGCGTGCGATGCACAGGCGCTGCTGCTGGCCACCGGACAGGCCGAGCGCGTTCTGGCCGAGCTTGTCCTTCACCTCGTCCCACAGCGCCGCCTGCCGCAGGGCGAGTTCGACGCGCTCGTGCATCTGCGCCCTGGACAGCTTCTCGTGGTGGCGGATCGCGTAGGCGATGTTCTCGTAGATCGTCATCGGGAACGGCACCGGCTTCTGGAACACCATGCCGACCTTGCTGCGCAGGCGGTTGAGCGGATACTTCGGCGCGAGCACGTTCTCGCCGTCCAGCAGCACCTCGCCGCTGGCCTGCATGCCGGGATAGAGGGCGTAGATTCGGTTGAAGACGCGAAGCAGGGTGGATTTGCCGCAGCCCGACGGCCCGATCATCGCCGTGACCCGCTTCTCCGGAATCTCGATGTTGATGCCCTTGAGCGCGTGGAACTTGCCGTAATGGAAGTCCAGGTTGCGTGCGGCGATCTTCACCGGAGCATCGGCCTGCGTCGCGCGTTCGGGCGTCGCGAGCTGGATCCGCTGCGGCGCGTGGGCGGTGGATTCGTTCATGGACAGGTCCGTCGCGAGGAAGGTCATGGCGGGTCAGTCGTTGGTGATGCGGTTGCGCAGCAGCAGCACGCGTGCGAGCAGGCTGACAACCAGCACGAACGCGGTCAGCACCAGTGCGCCGGCCCACGCAAGCTGCTGCCAGGATTCATACGGGCTGCCGGCGTACTGGTACATCACCACCGGAACGCTCGCCATCGGACGCATGATGTCGCTGTTCCAGTACTGGTTGCCGAAGGCGGTGAACAGCAGTGGCGCGGTTTCGCCCGAAATGCGGGCCAGGGCCAGCAGCACGCCGGTCACGATACCTGCCATCGCGCTCCGGTACAGCACCTGCACGATGACCTTCCACTGCGGAATGCCCAACGACAGTGCGGCCTCGCGCATCTGCGTCGGGACCAGGCGCAGCATTTCGTCGGTGGTGCGTACCACCACCGGCAATACGATGAAGGCCAGGGCGATCGCGCCGGCGAGTCCCGAGAAGCGGCCCCCGGTCTGCATCACGAACAGGGTGTAGACGAACAGTCCGAGCACGATCGACGGTGCCGACAGCAGGATGTCGTTGACGAAACGCACCACGATGCCGATCTTGCGTGCGCCGCCGTACTCGGCGAGCCACGTTCCCGCGGCCACGCCCAGCGGCGTGCCGATGCCGATCGCCAGGGCGCACATCACCGCACTTCCGAAGAACGCGTTGAGCAGGCCGCCTTCGACCATCGGCGGCGGCGTCATCTGCGTGAAGAGCTCGATGTTGATGCCGCCGGCCGCCTTGGCCACCAGCGTCCAGAGGATCCAGCCGAGGAAGAACAGGCCGAAGCATGCGGTGAGCACGGACAGCACGATGGCGATGACGTTGCGGATGCGCCGGCGCAGGTAGAGCGCATCGGATCCGCGCGCGACGTGGCTCCCGTTCGCGGCCATCATGTGCCCTCCCGGCGCGACAGTTGCATGAGCATGAACCGGGCGATCGCGAGCACCACGAACGTCACCAGGAACAGCACGAAGCCGAGCAGCAGCAGCGCCGAGCGGTAGGTCTCCGTAGCCTCGCCGAAGTCATTGGCGATCAGCGCCGCGATCGTGGTGCCCGGCTCGAGGAGGGACGGCGTCAGGCGGACCGAATTGCCGATGACGAACGCCACCGCCATCGTCTCGCCCAGCGCACGACCCAGGCCGAGGAACACGCCGCCGATCACCGCGGACCGGGTGTAGGGCAGCACGATGTCCCAGCTGACTTCCCACTTCGTCGCACCGAGCGCATAGGCGGATTCCTTGAGCCGCGTGGGGACCGTCAGGAACACCTCGCGCATCACCGACGAGATGAACGGGATGATCATGATTGCCAGGACGAAGCCGGCGGTGAGCATGCCGATGCCCAGCGGCGGGCCCCGGAACAGCACGCCGATGCCGGGCACGGTGCCGAGGTGGTCGTTGAGCCAGGGAGTGACGTACTCGGTCATCACCGGCACCAGCACGAACAGACCCCACATGCCGTAGATGATCGAGGGAATGCCGGCGAGCAGTTCGATCGCGGTGCCGACCGGGCCACGCATCCAGCGCGGCGCCACCTCGGTGAGGAAGAACGCGATCCCGAAACTCACCGGCACGCCGATCAACATGGCGATCATCGCGGTGACGATCGTGCCGTAGATCGGCACGAGGGCGCCGTACCTGTTCTCGACGGGGTTCCAGTCGGCCGAGTAGAAAAAGCTCAGCCCCTGGCTGGCCAGTACGTCACGCCCGCCCCACAGCATCGAAAGCGCGGCACTGGCCAGCGCCACCAGCACGAACACCACGGTGCCGGTGAGTACCCAGCGGAACAGGCGGTCCGCACGTGCATCGCGGATGTCGCGACCGGTGGGGGCCGGCCGCGACTCGGGGATGGAAATCGCGTTCATGCGCAGGCTGTCGGCCGGTCCTTACTGCTGCGGCTGGAAGCCGAACTCGCTCTGCCAGTACGCCTGCACCTGCTGCACAAGCGGCTCGGGCAACGGCACGTAGTGGAGCTCGGCGGCCTGGGTCTTGCCGTTGGCGAACGCCCACTGGAAGAACTCGAGCGTCGCGCGCGCGCGCTCCGCATCGCGCGGCTGCTTGTGCATCAGCATGAAGTTGGTGGCGGTGATCGGCCAGGCCTCGGCGCCCGGGGCGTCGGTGATCACCAGGTTGAAGTCCTGCGCGTTCGCCCAGTCCGCGGTCTCGGCGGCCGCGGCGAAGCTTGCTTCACTGGGTTCCACCCAGTTGCCGGCGGCATTGCGCAGCGAGGCGTAGGGCATGCTGTTCTGCAGCGCGTAGGCCAGTTCCACGTAGCCGATCGAGCCGCGGATCTGCTGCACGTACGAGGCCACGCCTTCATTGCCCTTGCCGCCCACGCCGGTCGACCACTGGACCGTAGTGCCTTCGCCGACCCTGGACTTCCATTCCGGGCTGACCTTGGACAGGTAGTTGGTGAAGTTGAACGTGGTGCCGGAGCCGTCGGAGCGGTGGACGATGCTGATCTTGCCGCTGGGCAGCGAGGTGCCCCCGTTGAGCGCCACGATCGCCGGATCGTTCCACGTGGTGATCTCGCCCAGGAAAATGCGCGCAAGGGTCGGGCCGTCCAGGCGCAACTGGCCGGGTGCGAGGCCTTCGATGTTCACCACGGGGACCACGCCGCCGATCGCGGACGGAAACTGGCCCAGGCCCGCCTGCGAAAGCTCATTGCTGTCGAGCGGACGGTCCGAGGAACCGAAGTCGACCGTGCCGGCCTTGATCTGGGCGATACCACCACCCGATCCGATCGACTGGTAATTGACGCGGTGGCCGGTAGCGGCGTTGTAGTCCGCCGACCACTTGGACACCAGCGGGAAGATGAAGGAAGCGCCGGCGCCGGAAATCTCGGCCACCACGCGATTACCGCTGCCCCGGGTGGCGGTGCCGTCCGCGGAGGGTGCACCGGTTGCGTTCCCGGCGTTGTCGGAAGGCTGGCAGGCAGCCAGGCCGATGGTGATCGACAGGGCCAGGGTCGCCAGACCGGCTCGGGAGAGGTTCATGAGCACTCCGGATTCATGGAAGGCCGGCTGACCGGCGGATGCGCATATAAAATGATGTTTTTGTTTCAGCTTGATTACATTGCCGGGCGCGGACCGCCGACCATGCGGCTCCGGCGCACCGGCCATGGCCGGTGCGCCGGACCATCTACCGCCCCTGGCGCAAAAAAAAACGGGCCCGGAGGCCCGCCAAGGGAGGGGAGAGAGAAGAACGCTGTCGATTGCCTGCCTGCTGGCGCAACGGACGTCCAACGCCCGCCACGTGGTGCCGGGCGTGCGGGCAGGTCTGACAGGCGAAACGCAGCCGCCGCGAACCGGGCGTAGTGCTTCATGGACACGACGTGCTCTGGTGCGGCGGGCCGATTCCGCTCGCGGCACATTCAATCGCGGGCTGATGATCGGACCATGGCAGCAGGATGACCAGGCCGTGACACCGCCTGGGCGATGCCGTAGCCGGTCGTCAGTAGCTCCGGCACTGCCGGAACCGCACCTGCGCGGCGCTGCCCGGGGGAGGCGTCAGCTGGATCCGGGACGAGGAGATCGCCGAGTGACGGACGATCAGCGGGCATAGCGCCTCGAACGCCTGGTCGGCGTCGGTATCGAGCAGATGGACCTCCAGCGTGGACTGGGTGGTCCAGAGGGCGCGGTCGACCATCGGCAGCGTCGCGATCGCGGTGATGGCGGCCTGGCGTTGCTGCTCCGGCGACAGATCCGTCGCTTCGGCCTCGAGGGTATCGCCGGATGGTGCAGTGGGCGGACCCGATGCAGGCACCGACACCGTCGGCGCCGCGGACGCTTCCGTGCGCGGCGGGAGCAGGGTGGGCACCACCATGAACGTCGCGATGCCGGCCAGCAGCGCCGCCAACCAGACCATCAGCGTGCGCTGGCGGGCGCGCTGGGCGGCGCCTGCGCAGATCGCCTCCAGCTGGGCAGGCTTGACCAGCTCGCGCACTTCCGGCCACAGGGTGGCGCCATCAAGCAGTTCGATGCGCTGGTTGGCAGAAGCCGCGCGCGCGTTGTCGTCGATCCGCCCCTGGGTGACCAGCAGTCCACCGGTCGCATTGGCCATGTGCACGTCGCTGACCAGCTCGTTGACCGTCAGTTTGCCGATCACGTAGGCGCTGCCGTGCTTGCACGCCAGTAGCCAGCGTTCCTGACCGCGGCCCAGGGTGTACTCGCTGTCGCCCGAAGCGACCTCCCTGTCCAGAACGCGGGTGAATCCGCGACGGGCCATGGCCTCCAGCACCAGGTGCAGGAATTCCCGCCAGGACATCGCCGCAAGCGCACGGATGCCCGCGGCGGTCTCGTCGCGGCGCATCAGCACGCCGCGCACATAGACGGTTCCCAGGATCCCCACCGCCGCCATCACCGCCAGTGTGACGACCCACTGCAGTACTGCACTCACGACAACCCCTTTTCGAGGCCGGTCCCCTGCGGCCGGCGGTCGGCAGGATAGACGGATTCGCGCTGGGGGTTAAAGGCGCCGCCTGCGGCGGCACCTGCCCGGACATCCCGGCGTTGGTGGTCAGGCGCCAGTGTCCGGCCCCCTGGAAGTCGCCGGCAGCGGGGTGGTGGATGTGCCAGCAGAGCCTGTCGTGCCGGCGCCCGTCGGTTTCGCGGCCGCGGTCGATGACGATGAGCTGGCGGCGCCAGGTGCGACTGCAGACGTCGCGGTGCCGCCCGATGCCGAACGGGCACCGGTCGCGCCGGACCGGCTGCGGCGTGTGCCCGGGGCGCGCGGCTTGGTGGCGGCGTCGTCGCCGTCGGCCCGGCGTGCCTTCTCGCGGCGTGCTGCGGCGTCGCGCGCGCGCAGCTCGGCCGTCAACGCCTCGATGCGCGCATTGAGCTCGGTGACATCGCGACGGGTCGGAACGCCCATGCGGGTGAGGGTGCGCTGCAGACCGCCGTCGAACAGGCGTTCGAGGCGCTCCCAGCCGGCGGTGACCTGTTCCCGGGCGTCATCGATGGTGGACCCGAGACCATCGCGCACATCATCGGCATGTGGACCGGAATCACCGCGGGCACTGCGGTCGACCTCACGGCCCTCGCGTACCAGGGTTTCGAACAACCGGCCGCCTTCCTCCTGCGCGCGCCCGAGCGCGCCGAGTCCGGCGAGCCAGATCTGCTGCGCCGATTCGCCGAGGGCGCGCTGGAACGAGGTTTCGGGCGGCGGTGGCGGCGGGGTCGCGGTGCGGGTGTCGTCGGCTTTCTTGTACGTCGCCATGCTGGTCTCCAGCGTCGTGTGACCAGCCGATCGTGTCGTACCCGGCATTAGCGCGGCGTCTAGAGGCGTCGTCGATGCCCGTATGCCGGCAGGTCCGGTGACGGCATGGGCCGGAGGGCGGGGAGGATCCCCGCCCGGGTGCCTCAGGCGCTGAATTCCTTTTCCAGCACGCGGCGGATCTCGGCTTCGATCGGGCCGCGCATCGCCGACAGCAGGAAGCCGAGTCTGGCAGTGACGCGCACCTCGTCGCCGGCCAGCGCGATCGCGCCGTCGACGCCCGAGCGCTGGAAGTTCAGTACGTCGCCATTCCATGCACAGCGCACGTCGAACTTCTGCGCCAACTTCGCGGAGATCTCCTCGACCGCTGCACGTGCCTGCGGCAACGGCAGCGAATGGGGATGGCGGATGTCGATATCGGACATGGTGCACCTGGTGGCAGGACGGGCACCCATTCTGCGTGCAGCCGGAAGCCGACTCCAGCGATGCGCGTGCTAGATTCGCCGCGCATGGAAATCCTCAGACTCCGCTTCGTCGGCGGCGATCAGCCTGACCTGCCGCTCGATGTCGGCATGCACCGCATCGGCCAGCTTTCCGGCGGCGGCATCGGTCGCATCGAGGGGGGCGATGCCATCGCCCTGTTGTGCGTGGACCGGCGCGGCGTGTGGCTCACGGTCGGTGAAGGCCGGCGCGGGGTGCATGTCAACGGGCGTCCGGTGCAGCGGCTGGCGATGCTGCGCCGGGGCGACACCCTGCATCTCGAAGGCGCCGAACTGCGGCTGCTGGGCGGGGCGCCCGTGCGCAGGCCGGGCGTGGGTGAACTGGCCACCGCGGCGGACGCCGCAGCGGGGCTGCACATCGTGCTGCGCGCGATCGGCGGGCGCCACCACGGGCGCAGCTTCACCCTCGATCGTCCGCGGCTGGTCGGCAGCCACGCCGAGGCCGACATCCATATCGACGACCCGGCATTCGCCGAGCGCCACGCACGCGTGGAACTGGTCCGCGGGGACGTGCTGCTGCGCGACCTGGGTTCCGCGGATGGCAGCATCGTCAACGGTGAGAGCGTGCGCGACGCACTGCTGCAGCCGGGTGACCAGGTGGTCTTCGATGCCTACCACCGCTTCGTGGTCGAGGCGCCGCTGGGCGGCGGATCGCATGCGCCGGCGTTGCCCGAGGTGGAGCTGCCATCCGACGAGGACGAATCGCCAGGGCGGCGCCCGTGGCCGCTGCCGTGGCTGCTGCTGACGGCGTTGCTGATCGCCGGCCTGCTCAGCCTGTTGCTGCTCTACGGCGCGGACTGACGGTGCGCGGCGGGGCCGGTGATCAGCCGGCGCGGCGCGCGCGCGCTGCCGGAGGGCGCAGCCTGCGCCACAGCCTCCAGCCCAGCAGCAGTGCCAGCAGCACCGCGTACAGCAGCGGTTCGCGGATGTCTGACTTCACCACCCACCAGAAGTGCAGCACCGCCAGTGCGGCGATCGCATAGATGAGCCGATGCAGGCGCTGCCACGCACCGGCCAGGCGGCGCATCCAGCCACGGGTGGAGGTGATGGCAAGCGGCACCAGCAACAGCCACGCGAGGAAACCCACGGTGATGAACGGCCGGCGTGCGATCTCGGTGGCGACGCCGGCCCAGTCCATGCGCAGGTCCAGCACCAGCCACGCGGCGAAGTGCAGGCTGGCATAGAGGAACGCGTACAGCCCCAGCATGCGCCGGAAGCGCAGCAGCTGCGGCTGGCCGGTCAACTGTCTGAGCGGGGTCACCGCCAGGGTCAGCAGCAGCAGGCGCAGCGCCCACAGCCCGAGCGTGTGTTCGATCATCGCCACGGGGTCGGGGCCCAGCGCGTCGATGTCGGTGCCGGTCTGTACCCGCCACGCACGCCATGCCAGCAGCGTGACCGGTGCGAGTGCCAGCGCATGCACGGCGGCCTTGGCGGCGATCAGCCCGCGCGGCGCGGCCCTGCGGTTCGGGGATGCCGGCACGCGCGGTCAGTACCAGCGCCGCAGGTCCATGCCTGCATACATCGACGCCACCTGGTCCGCATAGCCGTTGAACGGCCGGGTGGCGATGCGGTTGGCGAACAGCTTGCCCTCCGTGCCACTGATGCGCCGTTCGCTGCCCTGGCTCCAGCGCGGATGGTCGACGTCCGGATTGACGTTGGCGAAGAACCCGTATTCGCGCGGCTGCAGGTCGTTCCATGCGGTGGGCGGCATGCGTTCGACGAAGCGGATGGCCACGATCGACTTGATGCTCTTGAACCCGTACTTCCACGGCACCACCAGCCGCAGTGGGGCGCCGTTCTGCTGCGGCAGCGGCTTGCCGTACATCCCCGTGGCCAGCAGCGCCAGCGGATGCATCGCCTCGTCGATACGCAGCCCCTCGCGATAGGGCCAGTCGATCGAGCGGTAGCGCATCCCCGGCATCTGCGCGCGGTCGGCCAGCGTGGTGAATGCCACGTACTTCGCCTTCGACGTCGGCTCGAAGCGTCGCAGCACGTCGCCCAGCGGAACGCCCAGCCACGGGATCACCATCGACCAGCCTTCCACGCAGCGCAGCCGGTAGATGCGTTCCTCGGGCAGGAAGCCGCGCAACAGGTCGTTGAGTTCGAGCGTGCCGGGCCGCGCGCATTCGCCGCCGACCTCCACCTGCCACGGCGAGGTGCGCAGCGTGCGCGCGGCGCGCGAGGGATCCGCCTTGCCGGTGCCGAACTCGTAGAAGTTGTTGTAGGTGGTGGCGTCGGTCTCGCGGGTCAGCACCTCGTCGGTGGAGAAGCCGGCCTCCACCGAGGCAGCTGACGGGGGCGGTCCCGCGGGTGCCGGAGGCGCTTCGGCCCCGGCGCAGGCCGACAGCCCGAGCGCGGGAAATGCACCGAACGCGGCGAGCAGCCGGCGGCGCTGCCGCCAGACGGCCTCGTCGGTGACGTCGTCTTCGCGGATGCGCAGCGCCTCGCGCAAGATCCTGCGGTCGCCTGCCATGATCCGGCTCCAGTCGGGTGGGGCACCCGGTCGACGGCAGTGTGCGCCCGTGGGTGTTGCATGCGCGCGAACGCGCGTCCTGCCTGCGCAACGCTGCGGCATACTAGGCCACCGGCAGGCGCACAGCCGGCCGGCCTCCCACAGATGGATGTCGCCACCATGTCGCGTGCCTACAACTTCAGCGCCGGCCCGGCCGCGCTGCCCGAGCCCGTCCTCGAGCGGGCTCGCGAGGAGATGCTCGAATACGGCCACGCCGGCGCATCGATCGTCGAGCTGAGCCATCGCGGCGAGGAATTCATCGAAGTCGCACGCCGCGCCGAAGCGGACCTGCGGACGCTGGTCGGGATTCCCGACGACTACGCGGTGCTGTTCCTCGGCGGCGGTGCCACCACCCAGCAGGCGCTGATCGCACTGAACTTCGCCGCTCCGGGGCAGCCTGCCGATTACGTGGTCACCGGCCACTGGGGGCGCACAGCGCTGAAGCAGGTGGCGCCGTACGTCGACCTGCGCATCGCCGCCAGCAGCGAGGCCGACGGCTTTCGCAGCATCCCGGAGCGCGCGCAGTGGGCGCTGTCGGCGGATGCGGCCTACGTACACATCACCGCCAACGAAACCATCCATGGCGTCGAATTCCGCGAGGTGCCCGACACCGGCGCGGTGCCGCTGTTCGCGGACTTCAGCTCATCGATCGCCTCCGAGCCGATCGATGTCGGCCGTTACGGGCTCATCTATGCCGGTGCGCAGAAGAACCTCGGCCCGGTCGGCATCGGTGTCGTGGTGGTCGATCGTGAACTGCTGGCGCGCGCGGGCCAGCCGCGTGCGGAGATCTTCGACTACCGCGCGCACCTTGCCGCGGAATCCATGCTCAACACGCCGCCCAGCTGGAACTGGTACATGCTCGGGCTCACCGTGCGCTGGATGCTCGACGAGGGCGGGGTGGAGGAATTCGCCCGTCGCAGCGCCGCGAAGGCGCACGTGCTCTACGCGGCCATCGACGGCTCCGGCGGTTTCTACCGCAACGACGTCGATGCGGCGGTGCGTTCGCGCATGAACGTACCGTTCTTCCTGCACGACGCCGCGCTGGACGAGGACTTCCTCGCCGGCGCCCGAGAGGCGGGCCTGATCGGGCTGCGCGGCCATCGCGTGCTCGGCGGCATGCGCGCATCGATCTACAACGCGATGCCGGTTGCCGGCGCGGAGGCGCTCGCGGCCTACATGCGCGACTTCCAGCAGCGTCGGGGCTGAGCGATGACGATCGACGACAGGCCGCCTGGCATCGGGACGGGCGACGACGCGCCATCGGCCGTGCCCGACCTTGCCGCGGTGCGCGCGCAGATCGACGGCATCGACCGCGAGATCCAGTCGCTGATCGCCGAGCGTGCGCAGTGGGCACGCCAGGTCGGCCGCGCCAAGGGCCCGCTGGCCGCCGCGGTGGACTACTACCGGCCCGAGCGCGAAGCCCAGGTGCTGCGCCGAGTGGTGGACCGCAACCAGGGCCCGCTGTCGGACGAGGTGCTGGTGCGGCTGTTCCGCGAGATCATGTCGGCGTGCCTTGCCCAGCAGGAGCCGCTCAAGGTCGGTTACCTCGGGCCGGAGGGCACCTTCTCCCAGCAGGCCGTGCACCGGCACTTCGGCCATTCCGCGCGGGGCATTCCGCTGGCGAGCGTGGAGGAGGTGTTCGACGAGGTTGCCAGCGGTACCGCCGACTTCGGCGTGGTGCCGGTGGAGAATTCAGGGCAGGGCACGATCCAGTCGACCCTGGACCTCTTCCTGACCTCGCCGCTGATGATCTGCGGTGAGGTCGAGTTGCGGGTGCATCAGTACCTGCTGTCGCGCACCGGCCGCCTCGCGGACATCGAGCGCGTGTACTCGCACGGTCTCTCCCTCGCGCAATGCCGCAATTGGTTGCGCCAGCACCTCGCCACCGCCGAGAAGCATCCGGTGGCGAGCAATGCCGAGGGCGTGCGCCGCGCCCGCAATGCCGACGACGCAGCGGCGATCGCCGGCGAAAACGCCGCCCATGTCTACGGCATGCAGGTGGTGGCCGGCCCGATCGAGGACCGCGACGACAACACCACACGCTTCCTGGTGATCGGCCGCGCGGCCTTCCCGCCGTCGGGCAATGACCGCACCTCGCTGCTGGTATTCATCCGCGACCAGCCGGGTGCCCTGTATTCGATCCTCGATCCGCTGGCGCGGCGTGGCATCAGCATGAACCGCATCGAATCGCGCCCGGCCCATGGCGGGCTCTGGCAGTACGCGTTCTTCATCGAGGTGTCGGGACACGCGGAGGAATCACCGCTGCGCGACGCACTGGACGAACTCAACGCCTTCGCCGGGGACGTGCGGGTGCTGGGGTCGTTCCCGGTGGCGGTGCCATGAGCGCCCCCCTGGTGTCATGGAATGCCATGCCGGGCTCCGCCCTGCGCGGCACGCTGGAAATTCCGGGCGACAAGTCGGTTTCGCACCGCGCGATCATGCTGGCATCGCTGGCCGATGGGGTGTCGCGCATCGACGGCTTCCTCGAGGGCGAGGACGCCCGCGCCACCGAGTCGATCTTCCGCCGGTTGGGCGTGCGGATCGACACGCCGCAGGCCGGCAGCCGCATCGTGCATGGCGTGGGCATCGATGGCCTGCGTGCGCCATCGACGCCGCTCGACTGCGGCAACGCCGGCACCGCGATGCGCCTGCTCGCCGGTCTTCTGGCCGGTCAGCCGTTCGACAGCGTGCTGGTCGGCGATGCCTCGTTGTCGAAGCGGCCGATGCACCGCGTCACCGTGCCGCTGGCGCGCATGGGTGCGCGCATCGACACCGCCGATGGCGGGCTGCCGCCGCTGCAGGTGCATGGCGCTACGCGGCTGCAGGGCATCGAGTTCATCGCCGACGTCGCCAGTGCGCAGGTGAAGTCCGCGGTGCTGCTGGCAGGTCTGTTTACCGAGGGCAGCACCACCGTCATCGAACCGCAGCCCACGCGCGACTACACCGAGCGCATGCTGGCGGCCTTCGGCTGGCCGCTCACGTTTTCACCGGGCCGCGCCATCGTCCCTGGCGGTCATCGGCTGCGCGCGACCGACGTGCACATACCAGCGGATTTCTCCTCGGCGGCGTTCTTCATCGTCGCCGCCACCCTGGTGCCGGGTTCGGGATTGCGCCTGCGCCGGGTCGGCATGAACCCGCGGCGCATCGGACTGCTGCACGTGCTGCGGCTGATGGGTGCGGATATCACAGTGGAGACCGCGGACGAGCAGGGAGGCGAGCCGGTTGCCGACCTCGTCGTCCGGCATGCGCCGCTGCATGGCATCGAGGTGCCGGTGGAGCATGTGGCCGACATGATCGACGAGTTCCCGGCACTGTTCGTGGCCGCCGCCTGCGCGCAGGGCGTGACCACCGTGCGCGGCGCCGCCGAGCTGCGCGTCAAGGAATCCGATCGCATCGCCACGGTCGCCGCGGGGCTGCGCACCCTGGGCATCGGGGTGGACGAATCACCGGACGGGGCGCGCATCCATGGCGGCGAACTGCGGGGCGGCCGCGTCGACAGCCACGGCGACCATCGCGTGGCGATGGCGTTCGCGGTGGCCGCGCAGTGCGCGCGCGATGCGGTGATCATCGAGGACGTGGCCAACGTCGCCACGTCGTTTCCGGGATTCGTGGAACTCGGCCAGGCCGCAGGCTTCGGCCTGGCACGGGAGGGCGGCCTCCCTGCCGCACTCGCCGTGGATCGGACTTCCTGAAGTCGCGCGTGCTCAGCGCTGCGCGGACGCGTTGGCCTCGAGGCGGAAGTCCACCGGCACCTGCACGGTGGAGGCGATCGGCTCGCCATCGCGCATGGCCGGGGAGAAACGTGCATCGCGTACCGCCGCAAGCGCGGCACGGTCGAGTTCCCGCGAACGGCTGGACTCGATGATCTCGATGTCGCCGGTCCGGCCCTCGCTGTCGACGCTGGCGCTCAGCATGACAAGGCCCTCCTCACGTGCCCGCAGGGCGGCGGCCGGGTAGCCGGGGTCGATCGGGGTCACCGGGCTGGCATCGCGGGTCACGCCGACGGCCGGCGCGGGTGCGGGCTCGGGGCGTGGGCGCTCGCTGGCCGGGGGCGGGGCGGTGCCGTCGCCGATCTCCGGGCTGGTGCCGATCGGCGTGGGCGGCGCCTCCGGCGCGTTGACGGGGCCGCGCTGGCTGTAGAAGTACCAGCCAACCGCGATCAGCGCGATCAGCAGGAGGATCCACAGCAGGGGGCTGGAGCTCTTGCGCGGCAGCGACTCGCGCGGCGGCTCGCCAGCGGGTTGGCGGACATCGTCCGTGCGGCGTGGATCGTTCATGGGTGACCCCTGTTCAGGTGGGGCGTCGAGCGTTCCACAGCGGATGTGCGGGCCGCGTTACGGGTGCGCACGCGTACTTATCCGCGCCCGCTGACGAACTCCACCGGAACCTGCACCTCGTCATCCACCGGCTGGCCGTCACGCCGCGCCGGCTCGAAACGCCAGCGCTCGACCGCCCGAACCGCCGCACGGTCGAGTGCCGGGTGGCCACTGCTGCGGGCCACGCCAACGTCGCGCGGACGGCCATCGGTGCCCACCCGTGCGCGCACGAGCACCTCGCCGCTTTCCCCACGCCGCAACGACGTGCGCGGGTAGCTCGGCTGCTGCCGGCGGACTGCGACCGGTCGGGTGGTGGGCGCCGTCGCGGCGGCAGCGGAGGGTGGTGCGTCGGCGGCCGCGCCGGGTACCTGCGGCGCCGGCGTTACCGCCGCTGCGGGCCGCGCCATACCGGCGATGCCCGGATCCACGGGCGCAGGCCCGTACAGGCCGGGCATGTCGGGATCCGCGCTGGCCGGCTGCGGCGCCGGCAGTGCACCCGACGCGCGCGGCTGCACGGGTGCTGCACGGTCGACGTCCGCGCCCGGCAGCACCGGCGCACGGTTGCCGAAATAGACCAGGGCGAACAGCAGCAGGCCGACGGCGAAGGCGATGCCCATCGCGATCGCGATGCGGGCAGGCAACGGCAAACGGGCAAGTCGCAAGGCGGGGTTCTTCCAGTGACGGTCGACGTCGCCGCATTCTTGCACACGCTGCGGATGCGGCCGCTGGCCCCACGGGCGATAATCGCCGGCCATTGCCTTTCGCCTGGACGTTCCGATGCTCGATCCCGCCCTGCTGCGCGCCCGCCCCGATGAGATCGCCCGACGCCTGCGCGAGACGCGGGGCTTCGAGTTCGATGCGGGTGCACTCGAGCGTCTGGAGGCCGAGCGCAAGCAGATCCAGGTGCGCACGCAGGAGTTGCAGAACCTGCGCAATACCCGCAGCAAGGCGATCGGCCAGGCCAAGGCGAAGGGCGAGGATGTCGCCGCGCTGCTGGCGGAAGTGGCCGGGTTCGGCGACGAGCTCAAGGCCAGCGAGGGCCGGCTGGAGGCCATCCGTGGCGAGATCGACGCCATCGTGCGCACGCTGCCCAACCTGCCCGACGACGGCGTGCCGCTGGGCGCGGACGAGTCGGCCAACGTCGAACAGCACCGCCGGGGTGCGATCCCGCAGTTCGATTTCGATGTGCGCGACCACGTGGAACTGGGCACGCGCCACGGCTGGCTGGATGCCGATGCCGGCGCCAAGCTCAGCGGCGCACGCTTCACCGTACTGCGCGGCAGCCTTGCGCGACTGCATCGCGCGCTCGCGCAGTTCATGCTCGACCTGCATGTCAACGAGCACGGCTACGAGGAAACCAGCGTGCCGCTGATCGTCAATGCCGAGACCATGGAAGGCACCGCCCAGCTCGGCAAGTTCGTCGACGACATGTTCGCCACCCGGGTGGGCGACAGCACGCGCTACCTGATTCCCACCGCCGAGGTGCCGCTCACCAACATCGTGCGCGACGAAATCGTCGAAGCCGCGGACCTGCCACTGCGCATGACCGCGCACTCGATGTGCTTCCGCGCCGAGGCCGGCAGCCATGGCCGCGACACCCGCGGCATGATCCGCCAGCACCAGTTCGAGAAGGTGGAAATGGTGTCGGTGACGCGCCCGGACGACAGCGATGCCGAGCACGAGCGGATGACCCGCTGCGCCGAGACCGTGCTCGAGCGCCTCGGCCTGCCATATCGCCGCATGCTGCTGTGCACCGGCGACATGGGCTTCTCGGCACGCAGGACCTACGACCTCGAAGTGTGGCTGCCGTCGCAGCAGACCTTCCGCGAGATCTCCTCGTGCTCCAACGTCGGCGACTTCCAGGCCCGGCGCATGCAGGCGCGCTGGCGCAACCCGGACACCGGCAAGCCCGAACTCGTGCACACGCTCAACGGCTCGGGCCTCGCGGTGGGGCGCACGCTGATCGCGGTGATGGAGAACTACCAGCGCGCCGACGGCAGCATCGCGATTCCCGAGGCCCTGCGCCCGTGGATGGGGGGCGCGGACGTCATCGAATGACCGTCGCCCGGCGAACGCTCGCCCAGCACTTGGCGAATGCGCCATTGCTGTCGCCGGTGCTGTTCTTCGGCGTGATCTGGATGCTTGATGGCGACCTGGCGCGCGGCGCGACGTGGTTCGCCATCGGCATCCTGCTCGCCGGGCTGGACTGGCTGCTGCGGCACAGGCTGCCGCTGCGGGTGCTGCTGCAGCTTGCGGTATGGGGAACGCTGGTGGTGCTGGTACTGCGCGCCACACCGGAAGTCGGCTGGCTGGTCGGGATCATGGCTGCGTGGCTTGGCCTGATCGCCGGATTGGTGTGGATGGCGGCGAAGGCACCACGGCCAGCATCCTGATCGCGGCCAGTGTTGTGCAATCGGGACGGACGTGATTCGATTGCGCCCATCGTTCCATCAGGCGTCGCGCATGCAGGACCTCAACGACCTCTACTATTTCGCCGTGGTGGTCGATCACGGCGGTTTCGCTGCGGCCGAACGTGCGCTCGGCATTCCGAAATCGCGACTGAGCCGGCGCATCAGCCAGCTCGAGAACGAGCTCGGCGTGCGCCTGCTGCAACGGTCCACGCGCCGCTTCGCCGTGACCGACGTCGGCCAGAGCGTGTACCGCCACGCGCAGTCGATGCTGGCCGAGGCCACCGCCGCACGCGAGGTGGTCGATCGCCTCAGTGCCGAACCGCGGGGGCTGGTGCGCGTCAGCGTGCCGGTATCGATCGCGCAGCAGTCGATGCCCAAGCTGCTGCCGGACTTCCTCGCCCGCTATCCGCAGGTGCGGGTGCAGCTGCATGTGAACAACCGCCGCGTGGACGTCATCAACGAAGGGTTCGACATCGCGGTGCGCGTGCGTTCCAGGCTCGACGACGACGGCAGCCTGGTCATGCGCAGTTTCGGGCATATCCAGGAACTGCTGGTCGCCAGCCCGGAGTATCTGAAGCGGGCCGGGCGGCCGCGCGAGCCCGAGGACCTGCGCGAGCACGTCACCATGACGATGGGCGAGGACGAGGTGAAGCAGCGCTGGGAACTGCACGGCGGCGACGGCCAGGTGCAGCGCATCGAACTGAAGCCGCGGGTGGCGGGTTTCGACTTCCCGATGCTGATGTCGCTGGCCCGCCAGGGGCTCGGCATCACCATGCTGCCCGAGACCATCTGCGCCGACGCGGTGCGCAGCGGAGAACTCGAAGTGGTGCTGCCCGACTGGACGTTGCCGCAGGGCATCGCACATGCGGTGTTTCCGTCGCGTCGTGGCCTGCTGCCAGCGGTGCGGGTGTTCATCGACTACCTCGCCGAACGGCTGCCACCGCTGCTCGAGGAATCGAGCCTGGACTGCAAGCATCGCGCGAAGACCGGCGAGCCGCGCGCGCGTGGTACATCCGCGCCGGCCACGCATGCGACAATATCCTGACCGGTACAGTCCGGGAAAATGGCCGAGTGGTTGAAGGCACCGGTCTTGACCCGGAGGCCGGAGGCCGGAGGGAACAGCGGCACAGCCGCTGGTCGAACCGGCAGTGAGCGATATCGGAGAGATGGCCGAGTGGTTCAAGGCAGCGGTCTTGACCCGGAGGCGCAAGCCGGAGGGAACAGTGGCGCAGCCACTGGTCAAACCGCCCTGATGGACAGGAAGTTTCGGAAGCGTGGCCGAGTGGTTGAAGGCACCGGTCTTGACCCGGAGGCCGGAGGCCGCAGGGAACAGCGGCACAGCCGCTGGTCAAACCGGCAGTGAGCGATATCGGAGAGATGGCCGAGTGGTTTAAGGCAGCGGTCTTGAAAACCGCCGAAGGGTCAAACCTTCCGTGGGTTCGAATCCCACTCTCTCCGCCACTCGGGAATACCGGCCACGCCGACGCCTTGCGATCCCCCCGCTGCCTCGCTAGCCTCGTGCGCGGGGAAAGCAGAGGGAGGGGCCAAGGATGACCATCCGTGTCTTTCTGGTAGACGACCATGCGCTTGTCCGTACCGGCATGCGCATGATCCTGGCCAGCGAAGTCGACATCGAAGTGGTGGGTGAGGCGGAGACCGGCGAGGCCGCGCTGCCGGAGATCCGGCGCCTGACGCCGGACGTGGTGCTGTGCGACCTGCACCTGCCGGGCCTGAGCGGGCTGGAGGTGACCGAGCGGATCGTGCGCGGCAAATACGGGCCCCGGGTAATCGTGGTGTCGGTGCTCGAGGACGGCCCGATGCCCAAACGTCTGATCGATGCTGGCGCGTCCGGCTACGTCGGCAAGGCCGGCGATGCCAGCGAGTTGCTGCGCGCGGTGCGCGTGGTCGCTGCCGGCAAGCGCTATCTGGCCACCAGCATCGCCCAGAACATGGCGCTGTCCGCGCTGGCCGGCGACGACAGCCCGTTCGACCAGCTGTCCGCGCGTGAACTCGAGATCGCCATGCTGCTGATCCAGGGCCTGCGGCAGGAGGAAATCGCGCGCCGGCTCAGCCTCAGTGCGAAGACCGTCAACACCCACAAGACGCGGATGTTCGTCAAGCTGCAACTGCAGGACACCATCGCGCTGGCGCGTCTCGCCGGCCAGTACGGTCTGGCGGACCCGACGCACGCGCTCTAGCCGATTGGACGGAACGAAAAAGGGCGGCCCGAAGGCCGCCCTTTTCGTGTTGCCTTGCCGATGATCAGGCGTCGCGCGGCGGACGTGTATCGGCGCCGGTCTCCTGCACGGTCGCGGCATGCCCGCTGCCGTCGCCGTCGACACCGGCCTGTTCCCCGGCCTGTTCCCCGGCCTGCACGCCGTCTGCAGTGGCCTCGGCTTCGGCGTCGCGAGCGCTGCTGCCGAGCGGGTCCGGCGCATTACCGGTCTTCGCGTCGAACAGGCCGGGCATCACCGGATCGGTCGCCGGCGCGGAAGGCATCGCCGGTGCTGCAGGCTGCTCCGCGGCTGCGGGTGCCGTGGCAATCTCCGGCGCGGCTTCGCTGCCGGCCACCGCGTCATCGGCAGGCGTCGGATTGACGACCGCAACCGGAACCGCAGCGTCGACCGGCGGCTCGGTGGCATCAGCCACTTCGGCCACCTCGGTCATGGGCTCCGGCTGGAGCCGCGCCGGTTCACCGACCGCAGGCTCCGTCTGCGCGGCGACCTGCTGCACAGTCGAGGCGTCGGCCGGCGACGCCGTCCCGGTCTGCGTGGTGCCGGCCGGCAACGGTGCGGCCCCGGCATCGGCGACGTCCACGGGCTGGGCGTGGGCAGGCGCGGGTGCGTCGGCCGGCGCTGCGGTGGCAGGCTCGCTGGCCACCGGCTCCGCCAGCGAGGGCAGCTCGGCGTCCGTGGTGGCCTCCACGGCTTCTGGCTCGACCTCGGGGCCACCGCGGTCATGGTTGGACCTGTAGCGATCCTGCGAGGCAGGCGGTGCCGGCTGCGGGTTCGCCTTCGCGGTTTCCGCTTCGGGCGCCGTTGCCTGCTGCGGTGCCGAGGCTGCAGCCGCGGCGGTCATCGCCACGGCGGAGGCGGCCACGCGGGCGGCAGCACGTTGCGCAGGTTCGGTGCCGGACGCGATGTCCTGCATCGGCGCGGCGGCACGCTCGGGGGTCGCTGCCGGCATGTCGTCGAAGTCGAACTCGGGCTGCGAGCCATCGACGGCGGCCGTCGGGCCATCGGACGCGGCATCGTCGTCCTGCATCGCACCGTCCTCGCCAGCTGCGGCCTGTTCGCCGTTGCCGCGACGACGGCGGCGGCCACCGCGACGTCCGCGACGGCGACGGCTGCCACCATCACCCTCGCCATTGCCGTCATCCGGTGCCGACCCGGCGTCGCTGCCGGTCGTGCCCGGGGCCGCCTCGGCGACGTCCGCTGCGAGCTGCACATTGGTATCGACTGCAGGCGATGCGGTGCTGGTCTCGACGGTTTCGACCGGGCTTGCGGCCATCGGCCTGGTGGCCTCGGTCGCCGCGGCGGTCACCGCGACGTCGTCGCGACGCGGCTCCTCGACCTGCCCACGCGGTGCCCCCGCGTCGGCCGCCTCGGACCTGCGTCCGCCCTGCTGCGGTGCGGGCTTCGGCTGCTTCGGCGGGCGCGGCTGCTTCTGCTGTCCGTTCTGCTGCGCTTGGGCGGCCGCCTGCTGTGCGCCCTGCGCACCCCTGGCGGCCTTCTCGCCCTTTTCAGGACGCTGCTCGGACTGCGCGTTGCGCGCATCACGGCCACCCTGCTGCATGTTGCGCTCGGCCTGCGCCGGCTTGGGACCGCGGCGCTCGTCGCGGCGTCCGTTGCCACCACCGCCGTCACGGCCCTGGCGGCGGTCACCGCGGCGAGCGCCGCGGCCATTGCGATCGGCCGAGGCGTCGTCGCGGTCCGCCTGTGGGCGGTTGCCGCGATTGCCGCCAGTGGCAGGTGCCGCCGGCTCGGAAGCGAACAGCCGCTTGAACCAGCCCACCAGGCCCGCGGCGGGCGCAGGTTGCGGTGCCGCGACAGGCGCCGCGGGCGCGGCAGCCGCCACCGGTGCAGGCGTCTCCTCACGCGGCTCGCGCACCGGCGCCGGCTGCGCCGGACGCACGTTGGTGACGGCCGGCGGCGGCACGTTGAGGTTGTTCTTGTTCAGCGCGATGGTCGCGAGCTTGCGCGGGGTGCCGCGCTGGTAGCTCGGCTTGCTGGTTTCCTCGCCGAGTTCGTTCTCGCGGATGCGGGTGACCTCGTAATGCGGGGTGTGCAGCTGCTCGTCGGCGACGATCACGATCGGCGCGGCATGGCGCTTCTCGATCTCGGCCAGCGCGCCGCGCTTCTCGTTGAGCAGGTAGTTGGCGATCTCCACCGGCGCCTGCACCAGCACCTGGCCGGTGTTGTCCTTCATCGCGTGCTCTTCGGCCACGCGGATGATCGACAGCGACAGTGATTCGATGCTGCGCATGCGGCCGTGGCCATCACAGCGCGGGCAGACGATCTGGCTGGACTCGCCCAGGCTTGCACGCAGGCGCTGGCGGCTCATCTCCAGCAGGCCGAACTTCGAGATCCGGCCCAGCTGCACGCGCGCGCGGTCGTACTTGAGCGCGTTCTGCAGGCGGTTCTCGACCTCGCGCTGGTGCTTGGAGGACGACATGTCGATGAAGTCGATCACCACCAGGCCGCCCAGATCACGCAGGCGCAGCTGGCGGGCCACTTCGTCGGCGGCTTCCAGGTTGGTGTGGAACGCGGTTTCCTCGATGTCGCCGCCACGGGTGGCGCGCGCCGAGTTCACGTCCACCGCGGTCAGCGCCTCGGTCTGGTCGATCACCAGTGCGCCGCCCGACGGCAGGCGGATGGTGCGCTCGTAGGCGTTCTCGATCTGCGATTCGATCTGGAAACGGTTGAACAGCGGGGTGTCGTCGGTGTAGTGCTTGAGTTTGCGCAGGTTGTGCGGCATCACCTGCTCGACGAACTCCTTCGCCTCCTCGTACATCTCCGGGGTGTCGACGAGGATCTCGCCGATGTCGGCGCGCATGTAGTCGCGCAGCGCGCGGGTGATCAGGCGCGATTCCTGGTAGATCAGGAACGAGGCCGGCTTCGACAGCGCGGCGTCGCAGATCGCCTTCCAGATGCTGAGCAGGTAGTCGAGGTCCCACTGCAGCTCTTCGGCGTCACGGCCGACGCCGGCGGTGCGGATGATCACCCCCATCTCGTCGGGGATGTTGAGCTTGTCCATCGCCTCTTTCAGCGCCGCGCGGTCCTCGCCCTCGATGCGGCGCGACACGCCACCGGCAGTGGGCGAGTTCGGCATCAGCACCATGTAGCGGCCGGCCAGCGAGATGAACGTGGTCAGGGCGGCACCCTTGTTGCCGCGCTCCTCCTTCTCGACCTGGACCACGACCTCCTGGCCTTCACGCAGCAGCTCGCGGATCCCGGCGTTGCGATGGTCGACGCCCGCCTGGTAGTAGTCGCGCGAGATTTCCTTCAGCGGCAGGAAGCCCTGGCGGTCCGCGCCGTAATCGACGAAGGCGGCTTCCAGCGAAGGTTCGAGCCGGGTGATGCGGCCCTTGTAGATGTTGGACTTGCGCTGTTCCTGGGACGGCTGCTCGATGTCGATGTCGTAGAGCGTCTGTCCGTCAACGGTGGCCACGCGCAGTTCTTCAGCCTGCGTGGCGTTGATCAGCATGCGTTTCATGGGTGCGTTCCTCGCGCGCTACACCGCGCGGAACGCCGGGGGCGTCTCGCCTCTGGAGACTTGGACCGCGTCACCCGGGACAAGCCCGGGGGGCAGGGCAATGGGATGCCCCGGCGCCTGGCGGCGCGGCCTTGGGTATTCCAGCGCTGCGACACCACGGCGTACCGCGGGAGCGCTTGTTCTTCGTTGTCTGTTTGAAGGCCGGAGGCGGGTCGGCTGGGCCGTCCGCCACGCGGGTCATGTTCATTACACCGGAACCTCGCGGGCCGGACGATGGCCGGGTCTGCCAATGAGCCGCTAACATGTCCGCCCCGGGGGCGGTGGCCGCGCACTGCATCGGAATCGAAGGAAGGTGGGCTTTCGGCCCCCGCGCGCGGCGCCGGCCATCTCGGCCGCACAGCTCGCAACTCCCTGCGAAATCAAACCCTTATCTCGCGCGGCGAGTGTAGCAGATCAAAATCGCCGATGTCCCATTCAGAACCGCCCCAACGCGCCGGTGGCGCCCGCACTGTCCGGGTGCCCGACGACCGTGACGGCCAGCGTCTCGACAACTTCCTGCTCGGCCAGCTGAAAGGCGCACCGCGCAGCCTTGTCTACAAGCTCGTGCGCTCCGGGCAGGTGCGCGTGAATGGCGGCCGTGCCAAGGCCGAGCGCAAGCTCGCCGGCGGCGACGAGGTGCGGATCCCGCCGGTGCGGCTGGAGGAGGCAGGCGCCAGCGGTCGCCCGGCGAAGGGGCTGCTGCAGGCGATCGAATCGGCGGTCGTGTATGAGGATGCCCGCCTGCTGGCCCTGAACAAGCCGTCGGGGATTGCCAGCCACGGCGGCAGCGGGATCAGCTTCGGGGTGATCGAGACCCTGCGCGCCTTGCGGCCGGACGAACCCTTCGAACTGGTCCATCGCCTCGACCGCGATACCTCCGGCCTGCTGGTCATCGCGAAGAAACGCTCGGCACTGACCACCCTGCAGGCGCTCATGCGCGAGGATGACGGGGGCATCGCCAAGCGCTACCTCGCGTTGCTGGTCGGGCGGATGCCGGACGGCACCATGACGGTCGATGCGCCGCTGCATGTCGGCCTGCGCCAGGGCGGCGAGCGCCATGTGCAGGTCAACGACGCCGGCAAGCCGTCGGTCAGCCACTTCCGCGTGCTGGAACGTCGTGGCGGCCACTCCTGGTGCGAGGTACGCATCGAGACCGGCCGCACCCACCAGATCCGCGTGCATGCCCAGCACATCGGCCATCCGGTGGCCGGCGACGACAAGTACGGCGATCCCGAGGTGAACCGCCGGCTGCGCGAGCAGATCGGGCTCAAGCGCCTGGCCCTGCATGCCGCATCGATGGAGTTCGCGCTCGAGGGCGGCAGCGTGCCCTATGTATTGCATGCGCCGCTGGCGCCGGAGCTCGCGACCGCACTGGATGCGCTGGGCGGCTGAGCCGGCCGCCGCGGGTTGACGCGGATGAACGCGGGTCACGGCAACGCGTGGCGGGTGGCCACAATGAAGCGGGGGTCGATACGCCCCTCGCGCGCCCGGCGTTATCGGTCCAGGTTACGGCGCGCAGATCGGCCATGGAGCGACCGTGCGGGAAGGCGCATCCGGATGGCGAGCCACCGTTTCGCGTGATCCGTGCCCCCTTGGGCCGATCCGCGGCGGAGCCGCTGTCAGCCCAGCAGCGCGTCGGCCTTTGCCGCGCAGATGAAGTCGTTCTCGGACAGGCCGCCGACATCGTGGGTCGACCAGCGCACCACGCAGCGGTCGTAGTGCACGCCGAGGTCGGGGTGGTGGTCCTCGCGATGGGCGATGAAGGCCAGTGCGTTCACGAAGGCCATGGTGCGGTGGTAGTCGTCGAAGCGGAACGTGCGCACCAGTGCGTGGCCGTTCTCGGCGAGTGCCCATTCCGGCAGTTCCGGCAAAAGTTCGCGCAGGCGCGCTTCGGGAAGCCGGTGTTCGACACCCCTGCGGGGGATGCAATGGGCCTGTGCAAGCGGCACGAGATCGGACATGGCGGGCTCCTCGGTAATCCAACCGCAGGCCAACGGCGCAGTGCCGCGCACGTCGGCGTTCCGGAAAAGGTGTGACGGGAGGGCTAGAATACGCCGATGATCCAGATCTCCGACAGCGCGCAGACCCACTTCCGTACCCTGATCGAACGCGAAGGCCTTCCCGGCCTGGGCGTCCGCCTGGCCGCCATGCACGCGGGCACCTCGCGCGCCGATGTGCGCCTCGAGTTCGCCGAACCCGGCGACCTGCAGGGCGACGAGTGGGCCGTCGACTGCGAGGGCTTCACGCTGTGGTTGGAAGCCGCGAGCGTGCGCTGGCTCGACGGCGCCGAGATCGACTACGCGACGCAGGCCACCGGTGGCCAGCTGCAGATCCGCGCCCCGAAGATCAAGGGCGAGGTGCCGGCGGATTCGGCGTCGCTGGTCGAGCGCGTCCGCTGGCTTGTGGAGCACGAGATCAACCCGCAGCTGGCCCAGCATCGCGGCCATGTATCGGTGGTGGAAGTGACCGGCGACGGCGTGGTGGTGCTGCGTTTCGGTGGCGGCTGCCACGGCTGCGGCATGGCCGACGTGACCCTCAAGCAGGGCATCGAGAAGACCCTGATGGAGAAGGTGCCGGGGGTGACCGCCGTGCGCGACGCCACCGACCACGACACCGGCGACGCGCCGTACGTGCCGCGCGACGTCGCCTGACAGGGCCCCGGCGCGAGTGTTCTCCTCCGCCGAACTGATTTCCGCGCTGCACAGGCGCCAGCGCCGCTCCATCCGTCCACCCTTGCCGGCCGGCGTGTTCCCGCCCGGCTGGCAGACATGGCTGGACACGCTGCGCGCGCGTCCCGGCCAGGTGCGCGGCGCGGCGGCTGCCGACATCGTCGCGCTGCTGGCGGCGCGCGAGCCGCGCCCGCTGCCGCCGGGGGAGGTGCTGGCGAACCGCTGGCAGGTGTTCACCACCCTGTGGCGGCAACACTGGGAACCGGCTCCCGATGATGAGCGCGGCACGCGGCGGCTGTCCGGCGCGGTCTCCGGCGTGCTGCATCTGCTCGGGCTGTTCCTGCTCGGCTGGCTGTTGATCGTGCCGCCGTGGGCCGGCCCGAGCCAGGTCGGTGACGACAGCGTCATCGAGGTGACGTGGATCGGCGAAGGCACTCCACGCGACGAGGGGGGCGGCCCACCCGCGTCGGCCGACGCCGAGGACACTTCCGAACCGCAGCGGTCGTCGTCGGCTCCACCCCCGCCGCCGACGGCCCGGCCGGAACCCGCTGCGGCGAGCGTCGCGCAGGAGTCGCCGCCGCCGACGCCACAGCCCGCGCCAGCGGTCGCGGAGCAGCCGCTCGTGGTCACCGAGACCCCGACGCCCGATACCACCTTCCTGATTCCGCCACCGCCGGAGGTTCCGGTACTGCAGCCGACGCTGCGCGAGCGCACCGTGGAGTTGCGTGACCGCGAGATCCCGGTGCAGGAGCCGGTGGAACTGGCCCAGCCCACGCCTCCCGAGCTGCGGCCGGTGGAAATGGCCGCCGCGCCGCGTATCGAGCAACCGGTGGTGGAGCTGGCCGAACGCGAGGTGGTGGTTCCGATCCGCCGTGCCGAGGTGCCGCGGATCGCGGCGCCATCCGTGGAGGCCCCCGTCGTCGAACGCGATGCGCCGGCGGCTCCGGTGCGCGAGATCGCGCTGCGCGACACATCGCAAGGGCAGGGGACCGCCAGTGTTGACGCCGCGGCGTCGACGCCCTCGTCCTCCGCAAGCGCCAGTGCGGGCGCGACCCGGTCCAGCGATGCGGGCACCCGGCCGGATGCAACCGCCGCCGGGGCCGGCGCGACCGCGTCACCGGCGCCCGGAGCGATCCCGTCAGCGCGCCCCGGCGACGACTGGGATACCGCGGCGCAGGATCGCCCGGGTGGACAGGCCGGCACTGCTGGGCTGTTCAACCGCGACGGACGTCCACAGCTGCCGCCGGGGGCCGGCGGGCGCGTTGGTGGCGGACTGCCCCCGGGCACGATCACCGAGGACTACGAGAAGATCGACCGCATGGGCACCTGGCTGCGCCGTCCATCCTCGGATTTCGAACCGACCTCGCTCGACCCCTTCTGGGTGCCCCACGAGAACCTGCTCGAGGAATGGGTGCGCCGCAGCGTGCGCACGGTGCTGATCCCGATCCCCGGTACCAGCAAGTCCATCCGCTGCGACGTGTCGCTGCTGGCCCTGGGGGGGCGCTGCGGGGTCACCGACCCCAACATGCAGGACGTCGAAGCGGAGGCGCGACCGCCACCGGACATCCCCTGGAAGCCGGAACTGCAGGAAGGCAACGACGCCTGGTAAGCCCCCAACGAACGACGGAGCCTTGCGGCTCCGTCGGTGTCGTTGCGGCGTGTTGTCCCTCAGCGCTGCGAGTGCGCCGCTTCCAGGGTGACGATCTGCGACGGGCGCGAACCGAAGTACGCCGCGAGATCGGCGATCTCCTGGTCGTTGAGGCCGGAAGCCTGGTTGGCCATCAGCGCGTTCGAGCGCTCGCCGGCACGGTAGGCCATCAGCGCGTGCGCGAGGTAATCGGCGTACTGGCCGCCCAGCTTCGGGTAGGTGGGGTCGAGCGGCTCGTTGCCGTCGGGGCCGTGGCAGTCGATGCAGGACTGGCCGGTGGCCTCGCCCTTGGTGTGCGCCAGCGCTTCGCCCTGTTCCACGCGGCCCTTGGGCAGGCCAGCGGACGAGGAACGGTTCTGGGCGGTGGCGGCATGCTCGCTGTCGTTGCTGCCGGAGCAGGCCGACAGCAGCAGGGCGGTGGCGATCGGAAAGGCGATGAGATGCAGACGGGTCATGGCGCGGCTCACTGCTGCAGGCTGGACAGGAACGCCGCGATATCCGCGATGTCCTGGTCGGAGAAGCTCTTTGCCTGCACTTCCATGGTCGGGTGCCGGCGACCGCTGTTGCGGTATTCGGTCAGCGCGTTGACCAGGTAGGGCTCGGGCTGGCCGCCGATCTTCGGCACGCGATAGTTGGGATACGCGTTCTTGTAGTTCGGGATGCCGTGGCAGCCGTGGCACGTGTAGGTCAGCATGCGACCGTTTTCGAGGTCGGGTGTGCCGGTGGCCGGCTGCGGCTGCTGCGCATGGGCCGCGCTGGCGGCGGCAAGGGCAATACAGGCGGCAAGTAGCGGTCGCATCATGTTGTTCCGCATTCCTGTTGGCTGGGTTCGCGTGGCGTGGGCCGGAAGGGATCGGGCACCCGCTTCCCCTGGCGCGCAATCGCCCGAGTATAGCCTGCGTTCACCGTGCATCCCAAGATGCGCGGCCATCGATGTCCGGGGCCACCATCCCGCTGCGGGCATGGCCAGGCGCGGCACGTGGCGGCGTTGGTGGCGCCATGGAGATGCGTCGGCCCGGGCGTGATGGCTTACGATGCGCGCCCGGCATCACGGGACCGGAGCGGGGGTGCCGCTGGTCACCCACGATGCCGGATGGGGAACCGGAACTTCGGGCGCATCGGGCGGACCAACAGGTCGTCGCCTGCGGCGGCGGGTGGCTCGCCACGAGTCACCATGACCTTCGGCGGATGGTGTCGCCGGGTCCTGGTGATATACATAACTACAACACCAATCACACGTTTTCGGGGATCCACGGACATGCGTTCGTATCGTGTAGCGGCCACGCGCCGGCGCCAGGGCCTGACGGCCATCGGAATGGTCTTCCTGTTCGCCCTGCTCGCGGGCTGCGGCAAGGGGTCGGGCGATGCCGCGGCAAAGGAACAGGCCGATCCGGCCGCCACCGCGGTGCCGGTGGAAACGGCGGAAGCCTCGCGGCGTGCGATCGCGGCGAGCTACACCGGCACGGCGCCACTGGAAGCGCAGGCCGAAGCCCAGGTGGTCGCTAAGACCTCCGGCGTCGCGTTGCAGGTGCTGGTGGAGGAAGGCGATGTCGTCCGCGCGGGGCAACCGCTGGTGCGGCTCGACCCCGACCGCGCGCGCCTCAACCTGGCGCAGCTGCAGGCGCAGCTGAGCAAGCTCGAGAGCAACTTCAACCGCTCCGACCGGCTGGCTTCGCAGCAGCTCATCAGCGCCGGTGACCACGAGCAGCTCAAGTACGACCTCGAGAATGTGCGGGCGGCCTACCGGCTCGCGCAGCTCGAGCTGTCGTACACCAACGTCGTCGCACCGATCTCCGGCGTGGTGGCCTCGCGGTCGATCAAGACCGGCAATTTCGTGCAGATCAACACGCCGATCCTGCGCATCATCGACAACTCGCGCCTCGAGGCCACGCTCAACGTGCCCGAGCGTGAACTCGCCACCCTGCGCGCCGGTCTGCCGGTGCGCCTGCAGGTGGACGCGCTGCCCGGCCGCGAGTTCGTCGGCACGGTCGACCGCGTGGCGCCGGTGGTGGATGCGGGCAGCGGCACGTTCCGGGTGATCTGCGCGTTCGCCGGCGACAACCTGCAGCCGGGTATGTTCGGCCGCATCCGCATCGACTACGACGAGCGCGCCGACGCGCTCACGATCCCGCGCCTGGCATTGCTCGACGACGAGGGCGAGCCCTCGGTGTACGTGGTGCGCGAAGGCAAGGCGGTGCGCACGCCGATCGAGCTCGGCTATATCGACGGCAACTTCGTCGAGGTCCGCAAGGGTCTCGAGCCAGGCGACGCGGTGGTGACCGCCGGCAAGGTGGCCCTGCGCGACGGCGGCCTGGTGCAGGTGATCGGCCCGCGCATGGCGGCAGCGGCGGCCGACGCATCCAACGACAGCAGCGGCGAACGTCAATGAACCGGATCGATGACGACATGGCTGGCGCCCCAGCAGGCACCGGCCCGGGGCCGCACGCCCGCGGCGGGGTGATCGAGTTCTCAACCCGGCGCCGGGTGACCGTGGCGATGGTGACGGTCAGCCTGCTGCTGTTCGGCCTGCTGGCCCTGGGCAACCTCAAGGTCAACCTGCTGCCCGACCTGAGCTTCCCGACGCTGACGGTGCGCACCGAATACACCGGTGCCGCGCCGTCGGAGATCGAGACGCTGGTCAGCCAGCCGGTGGAGGAAGCGCTGGGCGTGGTGAAAGGGCTGCGCAAGATGAAGTCGGTCTCGCGTACCGGGCAGAGCGATGTCGTGCTCGAGTTCGCCTGGGGCACCGACATGGACCAGGCCGGCCTCGAGGTGCGCGACAAGCTGGAGACCCTGCAGCTGCCGCTTGAAGTGGCACCGCCGGTGGTGCTGCGATTCAATCCCTCGACCGAGCCGATCCTGCGCGTGGCGCTGAGCGCGACCGGCGAGGGCGACGCCGTGCGCCAGCTCACCGGCCTGCGCCGCTATGCCGATGACGACCTGAAGAAGAAGCTGGAGCCGGTAACGGGCGTGGCCGCGGTACGCGTGGGCGGGGGCCTCGAGGACGAGATCCAGGTCGAACTCGACACCCAGATGCTTGCGCGCATCGGCCTGCCGATCGACAACGTGATCCAGCGGCTCAAGCAGGAGAACGTGAATCTCTCCGGCGGGCGCCTGGAGCAGGGCACCCAGCGCTACCTCGTACGCACGGTCAACCAGTTCGCCGACGTCGAGGAAATCCGCGGAATGCTGGTCGCCACGCAGTCGGCCGCTTCAAGCGGCGGCGGCGGCGCCGACGAGGTCGCACGGATCGCCGCGGCGTCCGGCGATGCCGCGGTCATGGCGGCCGCAATGCAGGCGCAGAGCGCCGGCAGCGGTGGCAGTCGTGCGGTGGCCGATGGCCGCCCGGTGCGCCTGCGCGACATCGCCGAGGTGCGCCAGGGCTGGCGCGAGCGCGAATCCATCATCCGCCTGGACGGGCGCGAGGCGGTGGAGCTGGCGATCTACAAGGAGGGCGACGCCAACACCGTCGCCACTGCCGACGCCATACATGCGCGCCTCGAACGGCTGCGCAAGGAGGTACCGCCCGGCATCGAACTCACGGTGGTCGACGACCAGGCGAAGTTCATCCGCGCGGCGATTTCCGACGTCAAGTTCGACGCCGTGCTGGGCGGCACGCTGGCGGTCCTGATCATCTTCCTGTTCCTGCGCAGCGGCTGGAGCACGTTCGTCATCGGGCTGTCGCTGCCGGTGTCGATCATCACCACGTTCTTCTTCATGGACCAGATGGGCCTGAGCCTCAACGTCATGTCGCTCAGCGGCCTGGCGCTGGCCACCGGCCTGGTGGTGGACGATTCGATCGTGGTGCTGGAGTCGATCGCCAAGGCGCGCGAGCGCGGACTGGGCGTGCTTGCCGCCGCGATCGAGGGCACCCGCGAGGTCAGCATGGCGGTGGTGGCCTCGACGCTGACGCTGGTGGCGGTGTTCCTGCCGCTGGTGTTCGTCGAAGGCATCGCCGGCGAGCTGTTCCGCGACCAGGCCATCACCATCGCGCTGGCGGTATCCATCTCGCTGGTGGTGGCGATGACGCTCATCCCGATGCTGAGCGCGCTCGGCGCGAAGTCGCCGATGCAGTTCCCCGATGAGGCGCCGCATCCGCAGTGGCGGCCGGAGCGCCGCTGGCAGAAGCCGGTGGCGGCCACGGGGCGTGGCATCGGCGCATCGGTGCGCGGGCTGTGGTTTGGCATTGCGTGGCTGGTGGTGCGTGCCTGGCGCGGCGCGGTCGCTGTGGTCGGCCCGGTCATGCGCAAGGCCAGTGACGTCGCCATGGCGCCGTACGAGCGCGCCGAGCGCGGCTATCTGCGCCTGCTGCCTGCCGCGCTGGCGCGGCCGGTGCTGGTGCTGGGGGTTGCAGCGGTGGCATTCCTCGCCAGCCTTGCGGTGGTGCCGATGCTCGGCACCGACCTGATCCCGCAGCTGGCCCAGGACCGCTTCGAGATGACCATGAAGCTGCCGCCCGGCACGCCGCTGCGCGAGACCGACCGGGTGATGGCCGACATCCAGCGTGCGCACGCCGACGACGATGGCGTGGACGTGCTGTTCGGTTACAGCGGCTCGGGCACCCGCCTGGACGCCAGCCCCACCGACAGCGGCGAGAACGTCGGCAAGCTCACCGTGGTCATGGCCGATGGCGGCAGCCGCGCGCTCGAAAGCACGCTCAGCGACGCCCTGCGCGCGACGATGGCGCGCTATCCCGGTGTGCAGGTGGACTTCAGCCGGCCGGCGCTCTTCAGTTTCTCGACGCCGCTGGAGATCGAACTGCGTGGCCAGGACCTCGACAGCCTGGCCGTCGCCGGGCAGCGGATGGCGGAGCTGTTGCGGGCCAGTCCGAACTACGACGACGTCAAGTCGACGGTCGAGCAGGGTGCGCCCGAGATCCAGATCGTGTTCGACCAGGCACGTGCAGGCGCGCTGGGCCTGACCACCCGGCAGATCGCCGATGCGGTGGTACGCTCGGTGCGTGGCGAGGTGGCGACGCGCTACAACTTCCGCGACCGCAAGATCGACGTGCTGGTGCGCGCGCAGCAGGACCAGCGCGGCTCGGTGGAAGCGATCCGCAACCTGGTGGTGAACCCGGAGGCCGCACGACCGGTGCGGTTGTCGGCGGTCGCCGACGTGGTCTCGACCACCGGCCCGGCGGAGATCCGTCGTGCCGACCAGGTGCGCGTGGCGGTGGTGTCGGCCAACCTGCGCGGCATCGACCTCGGCACTGCGGTGTCGGACGTGCAGCGGCTGGTGGCGGACGCCAACGCGGCCGGTACCGGCCTCGGCGCAGGCGTGTCGATGCATATCGGCGGCCAGGGCGAGGAGCTCGCGAGTTCGCTGCGTTCGCTGCTGTTCGCGTTCGCGCTGGCCATCTTCCTGGTCTACCTGGTGATGGCCTCGCAGTTCGAATCGCTGCTGCACCCGTTCGTCATCCTGTTCACCATTCCGCTGGCGGTGGTCGGTGCGGTGCTGGCACTGCTGGTGACCGGCAACACGATCTCGGTGGTGGTGTTCATCGGCCTGATCCTGCTGGTCGGCCTGGTGGTCAAGAACGCGATCATCCTGATCGACAAGGTCAACCAGCTGCGCGAGGAGGGCGTGCCCAAGCGCGAGGCGATGGTGGAGGGCGCGCGTTCGCGCCTGCGGCCGATCGTGATGACCACGATGTGCACGGTGTTCGGCTTCCTGCCGCTGGCACTGGCGCTGGGCGAGGGCGCCGAGGTGCGTTCGCCGATGGCGATCACCGTGATCGGCGGGACCATCGTGTCCACGCTGCTGACGCTGCTGGTCATCCCCGTGGTCTACGACCTGATGGACCGTCGCGGTGATGCCTGGTATCGCGCGCGTGGCCTGCGTGCACGTGGTGCCACCGACGCCGCGCTGGTTGCCTCGGCGGAGGCGCAGCACGCATGAGCGTCGCCGAACTCAGCCTGCGCCGCCCGGTCACCACGGTGATGCTGTTCGTGTCGCTGTTCGTGGTCGGGCTGATCGCGTCGTTCCGGCTGCCGCTGGAGGCGCTGCCCGATGTCTCCGCGCCGTTCCTGTTCGTGCAGTTGCCGTATGCCGGCTCCACGCCGGAAGAGGTCGAGCGCAACGTGTTGCGGCCGGCCGAGGAGACGCTGGCGACGATGACCGGCATCAAGCGGCTGCGCGGTCGCGCCGACTCCGAGGGCGCGTCGGTCATCATGGAGTTCTCCGACTGGGAGCGCGACGTGGCCATCACCGCGTCCGAGGCGCGCGAGCGCATCGACGCCATCCGCAGCGAACTCCCCGACGACTTCAGGCGCTACTTCGTCTTCAAGTTCTCGACCTCGGACCAGCCGGTGCTGCGCGTACGCCTTGCCGGCGATACCGACCTCACCGGTGCCTACGACCTGATCGACCGCCAGCTCAAGCGGCGGATCGAGCGCGTGCCCGGCGTCGCCCGCGTGGACATCAGCGGTGCACCGCCCAACGAGGTCGAGATTGCGATCGACCCGGAGCGGCTGGGCGCGCACGGGGTCGAACTCAATGCACTCGCGCAGCGGCTGCAAGCGGCCAACTTCTCGGTCTCCGCCGGGCTGATCGAGGACGGCGGCCAGCGGCTGCGCGTGCAGCCGGTCGGCGAGATCGATGATCTCGAACAGCTGCGCGAGATGTCGATCAACAACAGTGGCCTGCGCCTGCGTGATGTCGCCGACGTGCGGCTGCGCCCGCAGCGCATGGACTACGGGCGCCGGCTGGACGGGCGCACCGCGGTGGGAATCGACATCTTCAAGGAACGCGACGCCAACCTGGTCGAGGTGTCGCGCGAGGCACTGGCCGAGATCGACCGCGCGCGCAGCGAGCCCGGGCTGGAGGGCATCGACGTCAAGGTCATCCAGAACATGGGCGAGGAGGTCACCGGCTCGCTGCTGGAACTCGCCGAGGCCGGCGCGATCGGCCTGCTGCTGTCGATCATCGTGCTGTTCTTCTTCCTCAGGCACTGGCCGTCCACGCTGATGGTCACGCTGGCGATCCCGATCTGCTTCGTGATGACGCTGGGCTTCATGCACTTCTTCGGCGTCACCCTCAACGTGCTGACGCTGATGGGCCTGCTGCTGGCCGTCGGCATGCTGGTCGACAATGCGGTGGTGGTGGTGGAGAGCATCTACCAGGAGCGCGAACGCTACCCCGACCGCCCGGCGCATGCCTCGATCGTGGGCACCCGCAACGTGGCCATCGCGCTGTCGGCCGGCACGCTGTGCCACTGCATCGTGTTCCTGCCGAACCTGCTGGGCGAGACCAACCAGATCAGCATCTTCATGGCGCAGCTCGCGATCACCATTTCAGTGTCGCTGCTGGCCTCGTGGCTGGTCGCCGTGAGCCTGATCCCGATGCTGTCGGCGCGCATGCGCACGCCACCGGCGGTCGCCAGCCCCCACGGGTTCATTCCGCGCCTGCAGCGTCGTTACGCGGGCTTCCTGCGCTGGACGCTCGAGCACCGTGGCTGGACCGTCGCGGGCATCGTGCTGGTCGTGGCCGTCAGCATCGTGCCGATGGTCAAGACCCAGATGAACATGTTCGGCGACTCGCAGGGTGGCAACGAGGTCACCGTCTACTACCAGTGGAAGGGCAGCTACAACCGGGAGCAGCGTTCGCAGGAAGTGGCGCGCGTCGAGAACTTCCTCGACGACAACCGCGAGCGGATGGGCATCACCCAGATCTATTCCTGGTACGGCGAGCAGGGCGACGCCGGCACAGTGGTCACGTTCGGCGATGGCAAGGTCGACCTGCGCGCCAAGAGCGACCAGCTCAGCAGGGAACTTCCGAAGTCCGCGCGGGCGGATATCGGCATCCAGGGCGCGGGCGATGGCGGCCAGGGCGGTGGCGCCGGGCAGAACGTGCAGGTGCTGCTGGTCGGCGACTCGGCGCAGGCGCTGCGCGAACTTGCGGTCGACATCCTGCCGGTGCTCGAAAGCAGGCGCGAGCTGCGAGACGTGCGCGTCGACGCCGGCGACACCAACCAGGAGCTCACCGTGCGGGTGGACCGTGACCGCGCTGCCGCCTACGGGTTCAGCGCCGAACAGGTGTCGAGCTTCGTCGGCATGGCGCTGCGCGGGATCCAGCTGCGCGAGTTCCGCCGCGGCGAGACCGAGGTGCCGGTATGGGCGCGATTCGCCGGCGCCGAGAGCTTCTCGGCCGAGGACATCGCCACCTTCACGGTGCGTTCGCCGGATGGCCGCACCGTGCCGCTGATGAGCATGGTCGACGTGACGCTGGTGCCCAGTGCCAGCCAGATCAGCCGCACCGACCGCCAGACGACGCTGGCGATCCAGGCCAACCTGGAAGGCAAGGCGACCATGCAGGACGCGCGCAGGGCAATGGAGCAGACGCTGTCGGCGATGTCGTTCCCGGCCGGCTACAGCTACAGCTTCTCCGGCAGCGGGTTCGAGGAGGACCAGCAGGCGATGAAGCAGATGCTGTTCAACTTCGTGCTGGCACTGGTGATGATCTACGTGGTCATGGCGGCGGTGTTCGAGTCGCTGCTGTTTCCGTCCGCGATCATGAGCTGCGTGCTGTTCTCGATCTTCGGCGTGTTCTGGCTGTTCTGGATCACCGGAACATCGTTCACGGTGATGGCCTTCATCGGCGTGCTGGTGCTGATGGGGGTGGTGGTCAACAACGGCATCATCATGGTCGAGCACATCAACAACCTGCGCCGCCGCGGCATGTGCCGTACCGATGCACTGGTGGAAGGCAGCCGCGAACGCCTGCGCCCGATCCTGATGACGATGGGCACCGCGATCCTGGCGATGATCCCGATCTCGCTCAGCGACACCGTGGTGCTCGGCGGCCTCGCGTACTCGCCGATGGCACGTGCGGTGGCGGGCGGGCTGGCGTTCTCCACCGTGGTCAGCCTGCTGTTCCTGCCGACCATCTACGCGCTGCTGGACGATCTCGCCGGCGGCACGACCCGGGTGCTGCAGCGCGCACGCCGGCGTCGCGGCGAGGGCGTGGCGCCACCTCTGGCGGCGGATGCGGGCTGAGGTCCGGTGGAGCGGACGGCGACGTCCGCTCCACGGTCACGGACAGACGATCCGATTTGCGCCCACGATCGGCGTCAGGCCCTGGCGACAGTGGCGCCAGGCCTGCCGGCAGGTCAGCTGAACATCTGCCGCGCGATGCGCAGGCCCGCCACCCACACGCCAATGCTCGAGCCGACATTGGTCAGGATGAAGTTGAGGATCGTCCGCGACACCCGGTTGCGGTACCAGCCGCGCAGGGTCACCGCGTCATCGCGCAGCGCCAGGAAGTCGCCGTACGCGGGCTTGCGCAGCCGCGCCTCGATCAGGGCACTGAACAGGCCCGGCGAGACCCCGGGTGGGCGGAACGGCTTCAGTGGCGCGGCAATGGCGGCGGCCAGCACCCCCAGCGGATGTGCCGCCGCGGCGATCGCGCCCAGCGCCGCGAAGCCCGCGGTGATCACCACCCAGTCGGTGACCATCTGCCGGCCGAGTTCGGCGCCGCCATGCCAGAACCCCCAGCCGATCATCGCCAGGATCAACACCATGACCGCCGTGGTGATCCAGCGCATGCTGCGTTTCGGCGGCACGTGTTCGAGCTGCGCACGCAGGTCGCCGGGGCGGTCGGCGTCCTCGGCGAGATGGCGCGCGAGCCCGGCCAGATGCCCGGCACCGACGACGGCCAGGACCTCACGTGCACCGTCCGGCACCTCGCGCAGGCGCGCGGCCATGTAGCGGTCGCGCTCGGCGATCACGCTCTCGTACAACGCCGGGCTGGTCTGCGCGAACTCGCCGAAGCTCGACTCCAGCATGTCGCCCTGTTTGAGCTTCTCGATCTCGTCCTCGCCCATCTCCTCGCTGCTCATCAGCCCGGCGAGCAGGCTGGAGGCGAGCTTGAGCTTGCCGAAGAAGCCGAGGCGGCTCGACGCACGGCGGAACGTGAGGCCGACCTCGCGGTCGATCAGTTCCACCGCCAGCCCGCGCTCGCGCGCCACCGCCACCGCGCGCTTGAGCTCGGCACCGGGCTCGATACCCAGTTGTTCCGCCAGCCGGCGCTGGTACGCGGCCAGGGCGAGGTTGGCGGCGAACATCGCCACGCGACCCTTGCGGATGACGTCGACCAGGTTGAGGCTGGCCAGCGTGTCGGGGTCGGTCAGTGCCTGCAGGCGGCCTGCATCGAGTTCCACCGCGACGGTATCGAACCCGCCGCTGTCGATGGCGTCCTCGACCGCGTCGACGCTGGCGCGCGAAACATGCGCGGTGCCGAGGAGGGTATAGCGCACGCCGTCGCGTTCGACGATGGCGTGCGGCTGGCTGTGCCACAGCCGGGACACGGCTTCGGTCATCAAGGGTGTTCCGTTCCCGGGAGCGGGTCAGTCGATGTAGCGCTTGAGCAGGTCGCCGTAGGCGTCGATGCGGCGGTCGCGCAGGAACGGCCAGATCCGGCGCACGTCCTCGCTGCGCTTCATGTCCACCTCTGCGAGCAGGATCTCCGGGCCGGTGCCGGCCTGGGCGAGGAATTCGCCCTGCGGACCGAGCACATGGCTGTGGCCCCAGAAATCGATGCCGGATGCGCCGAGCGGCGACGGCTCGTGGCCGACGCGATTGCACGACAGCACCGGCAGGCCATTGGCCACGGCGTGGCCACGGTGGCTGAGGATCCACGCGTCGCGCTGGCGATCCTTTTCGGCCTGCCCGTCACCCGGGTCCCAGCCGATCGCGGTGGGATACAGCAGCAGTTCCGCGCCGGCCAGCGCCATCAGGCGGGCGGCTTCCGGGTACCACTGGTCCCAGCACACCAGCACGCCGAGGCGGCCCACCGCGGTATCGACCGGCTGGAAACCAAGGTCGCCCGGGGTGAAATAGAACTTCTCGTAGAAGCCCGGGTCGTCGGGGATGTGCATCTTGCGGTACTTGCCGGCGATGCTGCCGTCGGCGTCGAACACCACCGCGGTGTTGTGGTACAGACCCGCCGCACGACGCTCGAACAACGAGCTGACCAGCACGACGCCATGCTGCTTCGCCAACGCGGACAGCCGGTCCGTGCTGGGCCCGGGGATCGGCTCGGCCAGGTCGAATTCGTCCACGCACTCGTGCTGGCAGAAGTACGAACCGTTGTGCAGTTCCTGCAGCAACACCAGGCGCGCACCGGCGGCCGCAGCTTCCGCCACGCGCTGCTCGATAACGGCGAGGTTGGCGGCGGCGTCGCCGTGGTTGCGCTCCTGGATGAGCGCGACGGAAAGAGTGTTGGTCTTCATGCGGACAGTCTAATCCCCGAGGGCTGTACGCCCCTTGATCGACGCCATGGCAACAGTACGTGCGCGAGTGCAGGCGCGCGGCGCGCGGATGGCCGAACCGGTGTCAGCCGAGAAGCCCCGCCGGCAGCTGCATCGTCAGGCAGTGCAGGCTGCCGTTCTGCCAGATCAGCGGGCGGCAGTCGATCTGCACGACCTCGCGGCCCGGGAACGCGGCGGCCACCACCTCACGCGCGCGCGTGTCGGCCGCATCGCCATACCCCGGCATCAGCACCGCGTCGTTGAGGATCAGGAAATTGGCGTACGAGGCGGCCAGGCGGCGGTCACCATCATGGATCGGCCGCGGCCACGGCAGCGGAAACGTGCGGTACGCGCTGCCATCGCGGGTGCGCAGCGCGGCGATCTCCTCGCCCATCGCGCGCAGTTCTTCGTAATGACTGGCGTCGGTCGCGTCGTCGCAGGCCTGGTAGACGATGGCATCGGGCGCTGCAAAGCGGGCGAGGGTGTCGACATGGGCATCGGTGTCGTCGCCTTCGAGATACCCGTGGCGCAGCCACAGCACGCGGTCCTGGGCCAGCGGCTCCATCAGCCGTGCATCCAGCTCCTGCTGCGACAGGCCGGGGTGGCGCTCGCGCAGGCACTTCCAGGTCGTCAACAGGGTGCCCTGGCCATCGGTTTCGATGGCGCCGCCCTCGAGTGCGAAGTCGATCGTGTGCACCTCGTTGCCGGCGAACACGCCCAGCGCCGCCAGCCGCCGCACCAGCGCATCGTCGTCGCCGGCCTCGAACTTGCCGCCCCAGCCGGTGAAGCGGAAATCCAGCAGGCGGAAGCCTTCACCGGTGCGCAGGGTGATCGGTCCGGAATCGCGCAGCCAGGTGTCGTTGTAGGGCACCGTCAGGAAGCGCACGCGCGCCATGTCGATGCGCGCCGACGCCAGCCGTGCCCGCGCATAGGCCTCCACGTCGTCATCGGCTACGCACAGCAGCACCGGCTGGAAGCGGGTGATCGCGGCGACCAGCGCGATATAGGTCTCCTCGACCTCGGCCAGGCGATCGGCCCAGTCGGTGGCGGCATGCGGCCAGGCCAGCAGGATTGCATCCTGCGGTTCCCATTCGGCGGGGAAGCGGGTGGTGTCGGTCATTTCGGATCCTGCAAACGAAAGAGCCGGCCGCTGGGGCCGGCTCGGGAAGCACGCGCGCGGTCAGCGGATGGCGGGCTTGGGCCCGATCTCGTTGGACGCGGCCTTGTTCAGTACCGCGTTGACTACGCGGTCGCGCTCGAAATACACGGTGAAGCCCGGATACACCCAGCGGTTGATCGTCGGCCAGTCGCGCTTCTGGCCACCACGCGGGTCCAGGCGTTCCGCCGGCGCGCCGTAACGCGCCTCGACCTCGGCCATGCGCATGCCCTGGGTCGGCAGGGCGATCTGCGATTGCGCCTGCACACGTTCGATCAGCAGCACGTCCGCGGATGCGGGACCTGCCATGAGGAGGAGAAGGCACGACACGGCTGCGATGCTGCGGACTTGCATGGCACGGCTCCTGAACGGGACGGCCGATTGTAGGGTGCAACACCGGCCGCGTGGCGTTGCGGGCGCACAAAAGACGCGGGCCGCAACAGGGCGGCCCGATCGTCAACCCATCGGCGCCTGGAGCGCCGACGCACGCCTCAGCGCTGGCGGGCCTTGAAGCGCGGGTTGGACTTGCAGATCACGAAGACCTTGCCACGACGACGAACGACCTTGCAGTCACGGTGGCGGGTCTTCGCCGACTTCAGGGAGGACAGGACCTTCATGATGGAACCTCAGGGAAAGTGATGACGACAGGAAACCCGCGATTCTAGCGGACATTCCGCAGCTGCGGCAACAGTCGATGATGCCGGGCGGGCATTGCCGGGCGCGGCATTAGAATGGCGCCATTCTACAGCCGAGCCCGACCATGCCCCTGTCCGATCCCACCGCGCCCGTTCTTGCCATCGATGGCCCCTCCGGGTCGGGCAAGGGCACGATCAGCCGCGCGGTGGCCGGGGAGCTCGGCTGGCACTACCTCGATTCGGGCGCGCTGTATCGCGGCGTGGGCGTGGCGGCCGGCTGGAGCGATATCGACCTGGCCGACCCGGCGGCGCTGGTGCGCTGCACCTTCGACACCCGGATCTCGTTCCGTGACGCACCCGGCGGCGAGCCGCGGGTGCTGATCAACGACGTCGATGCCACCGACGAACTGCGCACCGAAACCGCGGGCGCCGCGGCCTCGGCGATCGCCGCGATCCCGGAGGTCCGGTCCGCGCTCAAGGAGCGGCAACGCGCGTTCAGGCAGCAACCGGGGCTGGTGGCGGACGGCCGCGACATGGGCACGGTGATCTTTCCCGATGCGCGCTGGAAGGTATTCCTGACCGCGAGCGCCGAAGAGCGTGCCGGGAGGCGCTATAAACAGTTGATCGGCAAGGGGGTTTCCGTTACATTGGACGGTCTGTTGCGCGAGATCCTCGCACGTGACGCCCGCGACGCGAACCGTCCGGTGGCGCCGCTGCGGCCGGCCGATGACGCCGTCCGCATCGATACCACCGGCGTCGGCATCGACGAGGTGGTCGCGCGCGTGCTGGCGGTGGTGCGGGGATAGATTCCGCCCACGCCGTCCCGCACGGCAGAACAGCCCGTCCGGTGCATCCGCGCCGCGACGGAAATCCACCAACTGCAACGGCCACCGCATCCCGCACCGGCCGACCTACGGGTGGACCGTGGTCCGCAGGCGGAGTTCCCGCCGGCACCGCGTGTCCGTGTCCTCACCGAGTAACTCCAATGACCGAATCATTCGCAGAACTGTTCGAGCAGAGCCAGGCCAACCTCGCCAAGCTCAAGCCCGGCGCCATCGTCACCGGTACCGTCGTCGACGTGCGTACCGACGTGGTCGTGATCAACGCCGGCCTGAAGTCCGAGGGCATCGTGCCCATCGAGCAGTTCCGTAACGACGACGGCGAGATCGACATCGCCGTGGGCGACACCGTCAAGGTGGCGCTGGACTCCCTGGAAAACGGCTTCGGCGAGACCGTGCTGTCGCGCGAGAAGGCCAAGCGCGCGATGGTGTGGGACGAGCTGGAAGAAGCGCTCGAGAAGAACGAGACCATCACCGGCAAGATCAGCGGCAAGGTCAAGGGCGGTTTCACCGTCGACATCAAGGACGTCCGCGCGTTCCTGCCGGGCTCGCTGGTCGACGTGCGCCCGGTCCGCGACCCGGTGTACCTCGAGGGCAAGGAACTCGAGTTCAAGCTGATCAAGCTCGATCGCAAGCGCAACAACGTCGTCGTCTCCCGCCGTGCGGTGGTCGAGAGCGAGCACTCCGAGGAGCGCGAGGCGCTGATGGAGAAGCTGGTCGAGGGCGCCGTGCTCAAGGGCGTGGTCAAGAACCTCACCGACTACGGCGCGTTCGTCGACCTCGGCGGCATCGACGGCCTGCTGCACATCACCGACATGGCCTGGAAGCGCGTGCGCCATCCGTCCGAAGTCGTGGAAGTGGGCCAGGAACTCGACGTGCGCGTGCTCAAGTACGACCGCGAGCGCAACCGCGTCAGCCTGGGCCTCAAGCAGCTGGGCGAGGATCCGTGGGACAACATCGCCCGCCGTTACCCGTCCAACACCCGCGTGTTCGGCAAGGTCTCCAACGTCACCGATTACGGCGCGTTCGTCGAGATCGAGCCGGGCGTCGAGGGTCTGGTGCACGTGTCCGAGATGGACTGGACCAACAAGAACGTCAACCCGCAGAAGGTCGTGCAGGTCGGTGACGAGCTCGAGGTCATGGTGCTCGACGTCGACGAGGAGCGCCGCCGCATCTCGCTGGGCATCAAGCAGGTCACGTCCAATCCGTGGGAGACCTTTGCGGCCATCCACAAGAAGGGCGACAAGGTCGAGGGCCAGATCAAGTCGATCACCGACTTCGGCATCTTCATCGGCCTGGACGGCGGCATCGACGGCCTGATCCACCTGTCCGACATGAGCTGGAACACCAGCGGCGACGACGTGGCCCGCAACCTCAAGAAGGGCGACACCGTGCAGGCGGTGGTGCTGGCGGTCGACCCGGAGCGCGAGCGCATCAGCCTCGGCGTCAAGCAGCTCGAGCAGGATCCGTTCGGCCAGTTCATGGCCTCGCATCCGAAGGGTTCGAAGGTCAGCGGCACCGTGCGTGAAGTCGATGCCAAGGGTGCACTGGTCGACCTCGCCGAGGGCGTGGAAGGCTACGTGATGGCCCGTGACATCAGCGACCAGCGCGTCGATGACGCGTCGCAGGTGCTCAAGGTCGGCGACCAGATCGAAGCCAAGTTCGTGGGCATGGACCGCAAGGGCCGCACCCTCCAGCTGTCGATCAAGGCCAAGGACGAGGCGGAAACCGCCGAGAGCCTGGCCGAGTACAACCGCAACGCCGCGGAAGCGTCGAGCGGCACCACCAAGCTCGGTGCACTGCTGCGCGAGCAGCTGCAGGGCAAGGGCGAGTAAGTCGAAGCACGCGAACGGCGGCCCGGGTGTCCGGGCCGCCGTTTCGCATCCAGCGTCAGACCGGGGATATGACCAAGTCGGAACTCATCGAGATCCTCGCGGGGCGGCAGGCCCACCTCAAGGCCGACGACGTCGATCTGGCGGTGAAGTCGCTGCTCGAGATGATGGGGGCCTCGCTGGCGCAGGGCGAGCGGATCGAGATCCGCGGGTTTGGCAGCTTCTCGCTGCATTACCGGCCGCCGCGTACCGGCCGCAATCCCAAGACCGGCGACGCCGTGGCGCTGCCCGGCAAGCACGTGCCGCATTTCAAGCCAGGCAAGGAATTGCGCGAGCGCGTCAGCGGCGTGATCCCGTTGCCCGGCGAGGGCTGACCGGCCCGGGTCGTCCTGCCGGTAATGGCAGGTGCCCATTCACGTCATACTTCGGCGCGACGTTCGCAGAACGCGTGGCGCCCGACCGCGCCCGGCGCGTGGACTGAAAGGAGTCGATCCGATGGCCTTCATCAGCGAGTGGTTCCTGTTCTTCCTGCTGTTGCCGCTGGCTGCGCTGAGCGGCTGGATCATTGGCAGGCGCGGTGGGGAACGCCACAGCGACACCCAGGTCAGCCGCCTGTCCACCACCTATTTCCGTGGCCTGAACTACCTGCTCAACGAGCAGCCGGACAAGGCGATCGAGCTGTTCCTGCATATCGCGGAGCTCGACAAGGACACCTTCGAGACCCAGGTCGCACTGGGGCACCTGTTCCGCCGTCGTGGCGAGGTCGACCGTGCGATCCGCCTGCACCAGGGGCTGGTGGAGCGTGCCGACCTCAGCGACCAGCAGCGCGTGCAGGCACTGCTCGCGCTGGGCGAGGACTATATGCGCTCGGGGCTGCTCGATCGCGCGGAGACGGTGTTCACCGAGCTCGCCGCACTCGATGACCGTGCACCGCAGGCGCTCAAACACCTGATCTCGATCTACCAGGCCGAGCGTGACTGGCCAAAGGCCATCGAGAACGCGACCCGCTACGAGGCGGTGACGGGCGAGCCGATGGGCCGGCTGATCGCGCACTTCGAATGCGAGCTGGCCGAGCGGCTGCGCTCGAGCGGTGATTTCGACGGTGCGCGCGCGGCGGTGGCACGGGCATATGCGGCGGACTCCAAGTCCGTGCGTGCCGGCATCCTGTCGGGGCGCCTGGAATTCGATGCCGCCAACTACGCCGCCGCCATCAAGGCTTTCGAGCGCGCGGGGCGCCACGATACCGAGTTCCTCCCGGAGATCATGCCGCAGCTGATGACCGCCTATGAGCGGATCGGTGATGCCCCGGGCGCGAAATCCTTCCTGAGCGAGATGGCCGAGCATTACCGCGGCATCGCTCCGGTGCTGGCGCTGACACGGCTGATCGAGGCCGATCAGGGCGTGGACGTCGCGCGCGAGTATCTGGCCGACCAGTTGAAGGACCGGCCTTCGGTGCGAGGCGAGGCGGCGCTGATCGATCTCACCCTGGCGGGCGAGGGCGGCAACCCTGCGCACACGCTGCGCGACCTCAAGCACATCACCGACCAGTTGCTGGTGCGCAATCCCAGCTACCGCTGCAACCGGTGCGGCTTCGGTGCACGCAGCCACCACTGGCAGTGCCCGAGCTGCAAGGAATGGGGCACCATCAAGCCGCTGCTCAACTACGCCGTCGTCTGACGTTTTGACCGCAATCGCGCTCATTGGCTGCGCGGCATTGCTGGCCGCGGCCCTGACCTGGCTTGCGCGCCGGTATGCGCTGGCACGGCACCTGGTCGACCAGCCCGGCGAGCGGCGCAGCCACCAGGCCGCGACTCCCAGGGGGGGCGGCGTCGCGATCGTGGTGGTGATGCTTGTGGCTCTGCTGTGGCCCGGGAAACACGGGTTGCAGGCGGCGGTCGCGCTGCCGATGGCGCTGGGCCTGGCCCTCGTCGCGGGAATCGGCTGGTGGGACGATCACCGTCCGCTGTCGGCGCGGTTGCGGCTTGCGGCACACGTGGTCGCGGGAATGCTGTTGGCCGCTGGCCTCCATGGCACCGGGTTGGATGTGCCCACGTGCGTGGTCCTCGGTGTCACCGCGGTGGTGCTGGTCAACGTCTGGAACTTCATGGACGGCATCAATGGTCTGGCGGCGAGCCAGGCCGCGCTGGTGGCCGCGACGGCCGCCGTCCTCGCGGGGCCGGGTGCCCAGGGGTGGATGCCGGGCTGGCTGCTGATGGCCGCCTGCATCGGCTTCATTCCCTTCAACTTTCCGCGTGCGCGCATCTTCCTTGGCGATGTCGGAAGCGGCGCGCTGGGCTATCTGCTGGCACTGCTGGCCGGACTTGTCGCACTGGGTGGCGCCGACGGGCCCGGGCGCGGCGATGCGATGCTGTTGCTGCTGCCCGCCAGTGCGTTCCTCGTTGATGCGTCACTCACGCTGGCAAGGCGCATCCTCCGACGCGAGCGATGGTGGGAGCCCCATGTCCAGCATGCCTATCAGGCATCGGCCCGGCGTCATGGCCATACCGTCACCACACTTGCATACGGCCTATGGAGTGCGGGTGGAGCGTGGCTTGCGTGGATGCTCGGGGGGAATGATCGCGCAGTTGGGTTTATGATGTGCGCCGCCGTTGCAGCGTGGCAGGGAATGGGGGCCTGCTGGTGGTGGTACCTGCAGGACTTTGAGCGCCGGATGACAGCACGAGGCCCCCGCACATGATCTCCTGGCACGAACGCGCCGGCGCATGGCTGCCCCGCGCGGGCATCATTGCCCATGACCTCTTCATGGTCTGGCTGTGCTGGATCGTCCTGCACCAGTTCCGCCTGTCGATGCAGCCGGTGCCGATGGAGACGCCGCTGTGGTCGACCGCCACGCTGATCGTGGTGGCGGCACAGGGCCTGGTGCTGTGGCGCGTCGGCCTGTACCGCGGGGTATGGCGATTCGCCAGCGTCCCCGACCTCGTCAACATCCTCAAGGCCAGCGTCTTCGGCCTGCTCGCGATCCTCATCGCGCTGTTTCTCTACAACCGCCTCGAGCTGGTGCCGCGGACGGTGCTGGTGCTCTATCCGGTCGCGCTGACGGCGCTGCTCGGCATGCCGCGTCTTCTGTACCGGAGCTGGAAGGACCACAGCCTGGCGCGTACCGACCAGAGTGCCGTGCGCGTGCTGATCCTCGGTGCCGGCCAGGCCGGCGAGGCCCTGTTGCGCGACCTGCGCCGGACCGGCGCCTACCAGGCGGTTGGATTCCTGGACGATGCCGCCAAGCTGCGTGGCAGCTATCTGCAGGGCGTGCCGGTGCTGGGACGGGTGGAGGATGTGGCCCGCATCGCCCCGGAGACGGCGGCGCGGCTGCTGATCATCGCCATGCCGTCGCTCGACGCGGCGAACATGCGTCGCGTCGTCGCCCTGTGCGAGGAAACCGGACTCCCGTTCCGCACCGTGCCGCGGCTCGACGACCTGCTCGAAGGGCAGTCGCTGCCCGGCGAGCTCAAGGAGGTCGCGATCGAGGACCTGCTCGGGCGCCAGCCGGTGCTGCCCGACTGGCAGGCCATCCGCAGCTGGCTCGGTGGTCGCAGCGTGCTGGTGACCGGCGGCGGTGGCTCGATCGGTGCGGAACTGTGCCGGCAGTGCGCGCGCAATGGTGCACGCCAGATCACCGTCGTCGACGTGGACGAACTTGCGCTGGCGACCATCCAGGCGCGACTGGGCCGTGATTTCCCGCATATCGAGTGCCTGCCGGTGCTGGGCGACTGCGGCGATCCTGCGGTGATGCGCCACGCGCTTTCGCTGTCCACGCCCGAGGCGGTCTTCCACGCCGCCGCGTACAAGCAGGTCCCGGTGCTCGAGGGCCAGTTGCGCGAGGCGGTACGCAACAACGTGCTGGCCACCGAGACCGTCGCCCGCGAAGCGTCGGCGGCGGGAGTCGGGTCGTTCGTGCTGATCTCGACCGACAAGGCCGTCGATCCCGCCAATGTGCTCGGTGCCACCAAGCGGCTGGCGGAAACCGTGTGCCAGTCGCTCGCGGAATCGACGCAGACGCGTTTCGTGACCGTGCGATTCGGCAACGTGCTGGACTCCGCAGGCAGCGTCGTCCCGCTGTTCCGTGAGCAGATCCGCACGGGTGGGCCGGTGACCGTCACCGACCCGGATGTCACCCGGTACTTCATGACCATCCCGGAAGCCTGTCTGCTGATCCTGCAGGCGGCAGCGATCGGCTCCAGGCACGCCGTGTACACGCTGGACATGGGCGAGCCGGTTTCGATCCGCCTGCTGGCCGAGCAGATGATCCGCCTTGCGGGCAAGCATCCGCAGCGCGACATCGCCATTGTCTATACCGGCCTGCGGCCCGGCGAGAAGCTGCATGAGACGCTGTTCCACGCCGACGAGCGCTATCGACCGACCTCGCATCCGAAGATCCTGCAGGCCGAGGCCCGCGCGGTGCGCAGCGAGGACGTGCTTGCCGCGACCCAACGCCTCCGTCACGCGTCGGAACGCTACGATCTCGCGGAGCTCGCCGTGACCCTGCGCGCGTCGGTCCCGGAATTCATCCCGGCGAACATCCCCGACACGCACAAGTCCCGCACGGTGGTCGAATTCCCCGCCAGACACGCACGCAGGACATGACCCAGCGCATCCGAAAGGCCGTATTTCCCGTCGCCGGACTCGGCACCCGCTTCCTTCCTGCCACCAAGACCGTTCCCAAGGAGATGCTGCCGATCGTCGACCGGCCGCTGATCCAGTACGCGGTCGATGAAGCGATCGAAGCGGGCTGTGACACCCTGATCTTCGTCACCAACCGCTACAAGCACGCGGTGGCCGATTACTTCGACAAGGCCTACGAGCTCGAACAGAAGCTCGAGCGTGCCGGCAAGCTGGAACAGCTGGAACTGATCCGCCATGTGCTGCCCAGGGGTGTACGTGCGGTGTTCGTGACCCAGGCCGAGGCACTCGGGCTCGGGCACGCGGTGCTCCAGGCCAGGCCGATCGTCGGCGACGAGCCGTTCGCCGTGCTGCTGCCCGACGATCTGATCTGGAACCGCAACGGCCATGGCGCACTGCGCCAGATGGCCGACCTTGCCGAGCGCGAGTCCGCTAGCGTCATCGCGGTGGAGGATGTCCCGCGCAGTGCCACCGGCAGCTACGGCATCGTGGCGACCGGGGACTTCGCGGATCGCTCGGGGAGGATCTCGGAGATCGTGGAGAAGCCGTCGCCCGACGTCGCGCCATCGACGCTGGCCGTGGTCGGTCGCTACGTGCTCGACGGCAGCATCTTCGAACTGCTGGAAAGCACGACACCCGGTGCGGGCGGGGAGATCCAGCTCACCGACGCGATCGCCGCACTGCTCCAGAAGAAGCCGGCACTGGCCTACCGGTTCGAGGGGACGCGCTTCGACTGCGGCCAGCACCAGGGGGTCGTGGAAGCCAATATGCGTTTCGCGCTCGACAACCCGAAGTTGCGCGAATCCACCCTGGCCGCGATGCGCAAGGCGCTGGCCGACGCGGAGACCGGCGACGCCTGACCCGCGCCTGCCGACCCGATGAAAAAGGCGCCGTTGCGGCGCCTTTTTCGTGACCGCCAGTGTGCGGATCAGAGCGCTTCGAAAATCCCCGCCGCGCCCATGCCAGTGCCGATGCACATCGTCACCATGCCGTACTTCTGCTGGCGACGACGCAAACCGTGCAGCAGCGTCGCCGTGCGGATGGCACCGGTGGCGCCCAGCGGATGGCCCAGCGCGATGGCGCCACCCAGCGGATTGACCTTGTCCGGGTCCAGTTCGGAATCGCGGATGACCGCCAGCGCCTGCGCGGCGAACGCTTCGTTGAGTTCGATCCAGTCCAGCTGGTCCTTGGTGAGACCGGCCTGCCTGAGCGCCTTGGGGATCGCCGCGATGGGGCCGATGCCCATCACCTCCGGGCGCACGCCTGCCACCGAGAAGCTCACGAAGCGGGCGAGGGGCGTCAGGCCGTAGTCCTTGATGGCCTGTTCCGACGCCAGCAGCACCGCGCCGGCGCCGTCGCTCATCTGCGACGAGTTGCCGGCGGTGACGGTGCCGCCGAACTGGCCGTTGCGGAACACCGGCCGCAGTTTCGCCAGGCCTTCGCTCGAGGTGTCCGGGCGCGGGCCTTCATCGTGCTCGACGAGCAGCTGTTTCACACGAACCGCATTGCCGGCCAGGTCGGCCTGGCGCGAGACCACTTCCAGCGCCGAGATCTCGTCGCGGAATTCGCCGGCCTTCTGCGCGGCCAGCGCCTTCTGGTGCGAGGCGAGGGCGAAGGTGTCCTGGTCCTCGCGCGAGACCTTCCATTCCTCGGCGACCTTCTCGGCGGTGATGCCCATGCCGTAGGCGATCGCCACATGGTCGTCCTTGAACACCGACGGCGACAGCGCGACCTTGTTGCCCATCATCGGCACCATCGACATCGATTCGGTGCCGCCGGCCAACATCAGGTCGGCATTGCCAAGACGGATCTGGTCCGCCGCCAGCGCAACCGCCTGCAGGCCCGACGAACAGAAGCGGTTGATGGTCTGCGCGGCGATGGTGTCGGGCAGGCCGGCCAGCAGCAGGCCGATGCGCGCCACGTTCATGCCCTGCTCGCCCTCGGGCATGGCGCAGCCGATGATCGCGTCGTCGATGCGGTTGACGTCGATGCCCGGCGCCTGCGCGATCACGGCACGCAGTACGTGGGCCAGCATGTCGTCGGGACGGGTATTGCGGAACACGCCCTTGGGCGCCTTGCCCACCGGGGTGCGGGTGGCGGCGACGATGTAGGCGTCCTGGATCTGCTTGCTCATAGGGTTCTCCGGAATCTGTGGTCGGCGATGCGATCGTGCCGGCGCGCCTGGCGCGCCGGGCCCGATCAGTTCCGCAACGGCTTGCCCGTCTTGAGCATGTGGCCGATGCGCGCCTGGGTCTTTTCCTGCTGGGCCAGCTCGACGAAGTGGGTCCGCTCGAGCCGCAGCAGCCACTCCTCGTCCACCAGTGCGCCACGGTCGATGTCGCCGCCGCTGAGCACCGTGGCGATGCGGGTCGCGATCTCGTCGTCGTAGGGGCTGATGAAGCGGCCTTCGAGCATGTTGACCAGCAGCATCCGGAAGGTGCTGATGCCAACGTCGCCGGCGGCCTGGATGCGGCGGGCCGGCATTGGTGGCCGGTAGCCGCCTTCCGCCAGCGCGCGCGCCTCGGCCTTTGCCACGTGCAGCAGCTCGTGGGCATGGAACACGATGCGGTCATTGGCGCGTAGCAGGCCCAGTTCCTTCGCCTCGAGCGCCGAGGTCGACACCTTGGCCATCGCCACGGTCTCGAAGGTCTTCTTCAGCTCCGCGAACACATCGCCACCCGGCCCCGCGGCCTGCGACGCGCGCACGGCCAGTTCCTTCAGGCCACCGCCGGCCGGCAGCAGGCCGACGCCGGCTTCCACCAGCCCGATGTAGCTCTCGAGGTGCGCGACCGTGCGCGCCGAGTGCATCTGGAATTCGCAGCCACCGCCCAGCGCCAGGCCACGCACTGCCGCGACCACCGGCACCAGCGCGTACTTGATCCGCTGGCTGGTCGCCTGGAAGTTCGCCACCATCGCCTCGAACGCGTCGACCTTGCCGGCTTGCAGCAGGCCCAGCGCACCGGCCAGATCGGCGCCGGCCGAGAACGGTTCCTTCGGCTGCCAGATCACCAGCCCCTGGAAGTCACGTTCGGCGATCGCCACCGCTTCCTGCAGGCCGTCGAGCACCTGGTCGGAGACCGTGTGCATCTTGGTCTTGAACGACACCACCGCAATGCCGTCGCCGTCGTGCCACATGCGCACACCGTCGTTCTCGAACACGGTCGTGCCCTGGTCGAACGACTCGCCAAGCACCGGATCCGGGAAACGCTGGCGTCCGTAGACGGCGAGCGTCGAACGTGGCACCACCGCGTCCCGGCCCGGGCTGTAGCTGCCCTCGGCCGAATGCACGCCTTCGCGCCCGTCCAGCACCCACGCCGGCAGCGGGGCATCACTCATGGCCCTGCCGGCGGCGATGTCGTCGGCGATCCACTGCGCGACCTGCGTCCAACCCGCGGCCTGCCAGGTCTCGAACGGCCCGAGCGACCAGCCGTAGCCCCAGCGGATCGCCAGGTCGACGTCACGCGCGGTCTCGGCAATATCGGCCAGGTGGTAGGCGCTGTAGTGGAACAGGTCGCGGAACACCGCCCACAGGAAGCGCGCCTGCGGGTGCTGGCTTTCGCGCAGCTTCGCGAACTTCTCCGCGGGGTTCCGGGTCTTCAGGATCTCGACCACCTCGTCGGCCGCCTTGCGGTCGGCCGGGCGGTAGTCCTGTTGCCCGAGGTCCAGGACGTGGATGTCCTTGCCGATCTTGCGGAAGATGCCGGCACCGGCCTTCTGGCCCAGCGCACCCTTTCCGATCAGTGCCTGCAGCCAGTCCGGCGCCTGGAAATAGCGGTGCCACGGGTCGTCCGGCAGGGTGTCGGCCATGGTCCGGATCACGTGGGCCATGGTGTCGAGGCCGACCACGTCGGAGGTGCGGTAGGTCGCCGACTTCGGGCGGCCGACCAGCGGTCCCGTCAGCGCGTCCACCTCGTCGAAGCCGAGGCCGGCTTCGCGGGTGTGGTGGATCGTCGCCAGGATCGAGAACACGCCGATCCGGTTGCCGATGAAGTTCGGCGTGTCCTTGGCATACACCACGCCCTTGCCGAGCTGGGTCGTCAGGAAGGTTTCCAGGCCTTCCAGCACCGAGGCGTCGGTGGTGTTCGCCGGGATCAGTTCGGCCAGGTGCATGTAGCGCGGCGGGTTGAAGAAGTGCACGCCGCAGAAGCGGTGGCGAAGCTGCTCCGGCAGCACATCGGCCAGCGCGTTGATGCCCAGGCCCGAGGTGTTGGACGCCAGCACCGCGTGGTCGGCCACGAACGGCGCGATCTTCCGGTACAGGTCCTGCTTCCAGTCCATCCGTTCCGCGATCGCTTCGATCACCAGGTCGCACCCGCGCAGTTGCTCAAGCCCGGTGTCGTAGTTGGCCGGCGTGATCGCCGCAGCCAGTGCCTTGCTCGCGAGCGGGGCAGGGCTGAGCTTGCCGAGGTTGGCGATCGCCTTCAGCACCACGCCGTCGGCAGGACCTTCCTTGGCTGGCAGGTCGAACAGCACCGTATCGATGCCCGCGTTGGTCAGGTGGGCGGCGATCTGGGCGCCCATGACGCCGGCACCCAGCACCGCTGCGCGACGGACAAGCAGTTTCTCAGACATTGTTCCCAACTCCTTGATATGTAACGGTAGCGACGCACGGTGGAGACCGGGCGCCGGTGCGGTCAGCTGCGAAAACCTGCGGCGGCGAAGCAGATCAGCTCCGCGGCGGCGCGGCGTCGATGGGTGTCCTCGTCCACCCCGGGCGGGCGGCGGATCAGGCCGAAGTCGGCCATGGCATAGGTGAGCGCGCCGCCGAGGAAGTCCAGTCGCCAGTAGAGCTGCGCCTTGGCCAGTCCCGGCACGCACTCGGCAATCGCACGGGCGAATTCGCGCTGTACATGCCCGTAGCGCTCGGACAGGAAGCCGCGCAGCCCATCGTTCTGCTCGGCGTATGCCCGGGCGATCACCCGGATGAACGCACCACCCCCGTTGCGGCCGGCCGCCAGGGCCAACGCTGGTTCGACGAATGCGGCAAGGATCGCCTCCAGCTCGCCGGGGCGGTCGCGCCGCGCGTCTTCGAGCATCGACAGGCGATGGCCGCTCATCTCGTCCATCCGGCGGCGGAAGACCTCGTTGACGAGGTTCTCCTTGCTCCCGAAGTGGTAGTTCACCGCCGCAATATTGACGTCGGCGCGGCTGGTGACCTGGCGGAGGGAGGTCGCGCCAAACCCTTGCTGGGCGAAGAGTTCTTCCGCCGCGCCGAGGATGCGTTCCTTGGTCGAGAACTGGGTGGACATGGGCTCACATGATCAAACGCTTGTTTGGATGTTAGGTGCCAGCCTGTCCAGCGGTCAAACGCGGGGCGCCGACGCGGCAGGGCAGCTACTAATGCAGGTGCTTTTCGGCTAGAATCCGCCACAGCCAGATCGGCTAAACCCGCGCGCTGACGCGGGTTTTTCCATGAAACCCAATTTACGGTCGCCGTTCGCGCGACCCTTATCCCCGGAGATCGTCCATGGCGCTGGAGCGCACCCTGTCCATCATCAAGCCCGATGCCGTCGCCAAGAACGTCATCGGCGAGATCTACAGCCGTTTCGAGAAGGCCGGCCTCAAGGTCATCGCCTCGCGCATGACCCAGCTGTCGCGCAAGGAAGCCGAGGGCTTCTACGCCGTGCACCGCGAGCGCCCGTTCTTCAACGCGCTGGTGGAGTTCATGATCTCCGGCCCGGTGATGATCCAGGTGCTCGAGGGCGAGGGCGCGATCGCCAGGAACCGAGAGCTGATGGGCGCGACCAACCCGAAGGAAGCCGCAGCCGGCACGATCCGCGCCGACTTCGCCGACTCCATCGACGCCAACGCCGTGCACGGTTCGGATGCCGCGGAGACCGCGGCGGTCGAGATCGCCTACTTCTTCGCATCGACCGACGTCCACGCGCGTTGAGTTGCACCGCCACGGACTGCGCGGCCTCCAGCCGCATGGTCCGTGGCAACACCCCGCTTACGAATTCTGGAATCCAGTGACCGACTCCGCCACCAGGCAGAACCTCCTCGAGCTCGACCGCGAAGGGCTCGAGCTCTTCTTCGTCGAGACCCTCGGCGAGAAGCGCTTCCGTGCGCATCAGGTCATGAAGTGGATCCACCACCGGCACGTGACCACGTTCGAGGAGATGACCGACCTCGGCAAGGCGCTGCGCACCAAGCTCGAGACGCATTCCGAGATCCGCGTACCGGCGATCCAGTTCGACAAGCCGTCGGTCGATGGCACCCACAAGTGGCTGGTCGGCATGGATGGCAGCAATGCCATCGAGACGGTGTTCATTCCCGACAAGGGCCGCGGCACGCTGTGCGTCTCCTCGCAGGTGGGCTGCGCGCTGAACTGCCAGTTCTGTTCCACGGCCACCCAGGGCTTCAATCGCAACCTGTCGACGGCGGAGATCATCGGCCAGGTGTGGATCGCGGCGCGCCATCTCGGCAACGTGCCGCACAGGCAGCGCAAGCTCACCAACGTCGTGATGATGGGGATGGGCGAGCCGCTGATGAATTTCGACAACGTCGTACGCGCGATGAGCGTGATGCGCGACGACCTCGGCTATGGCCTGGCCAACAAGCGGGTGACGCTGTCCACCGCCGGCCTGGTGCCGATGATCGACCGGCTCGGCGAGGTGAGCGACGTCTCGCTCGCGGTGTCCTTGCACGCGCCCAACGACGAACTGCGCACCCGGCTGGTTCCGCTCAACAAGAAATATCCGATCGCCGAACTGATGGATGCCTGCGTGCGCTACGCGCTGCGCAGGAAGGGTGAGTCGGTCACCTTCGAATACACGCTGATGAAGGGCGTCAACGACCAGCCCGAGCACGCGCGCGAACTGGTGGCGCTGCTGCGCGCGTTCGATCGCGCGGTGCAGATGAAGGACGCGGCGAAGATCAACCTGATCCCGTTCAATCCGTTCCCGGGCACGCGTTACGCGCGGCCGGACGACGAGGTGATCCGCGCGTTCCAGAAGCAGCTCAACAACGCCGGCATGATCGCGCCGGTGCGCCGCACCCGTGGCGACGACATCGATGCCGCGTGTGGCCAGCTCAAGGGCCAGGTCGCGGACCGCACCCGCCGCCAGGCCGAATTCAGGAAGCAGCTGGAAGCACAGGGAAATGCCGATGCGGCCGCCTGAGGCAGTCGTACGCATTTTCTTCCTTGCGGCCGCGGTCGCGCTTGTCGCCACCGGTTGCTCCCGCCTCACCTTCATCAAGGCCGATGCCAGCCGCGGCAAGACCCACCAGGTGGCACCCGACTACAGCTTCCGCACCACCGCCGACGACCGCCGTCGCACCGAGGCCGCCGCGCACGTGGGTCGCGCCGACCGCGCGCTGGTTGCAGGGGAGTTCGACGCCGCCGTGGGTCATGCGCGCGACGCCCTGCGGGTGGATCCGAAGTCCGCCGATGCGCTGACGCTGCTGGCGCTTGTGGAGTCTCGCAGGGGACAGGCCGGCGCCGCGGGGGAGTACTACCGCCGCGCCGCGGACGCGGCGCCCGACAACGGGCTGGTGCTCAACAACTACGGCGCGTGGCTGTGCGGGAACGCACGGGCCGCCGAGGCGATGGTGTATTTCGACCGCGCGATCGCGGACCCGCGTTATGGCCGGGTGGCCGACGCGCTGGCCAACTCCGGCGCCTGCGCGGAGGCCGGCGGGCAACCGGGCAGGGTGGAGCGCGACCTGCGGGTCGCCCTGGATCTGGACCCGGCCAACAGCGTGGCATTGTCAGCAATGGCCGAATACCAGTACCGTAGTGGCCGTTTTCTCGAAGCACGGGCGTTTTCCGAGCGCCGCCTCGCGGCAGCGCCTCCAACACCCGGTGCGCTTCTACTTGCGTCACAGATTGAAACAAGCCTCGGCGACATGGCCGCCGCCGAACGCTATCGTCAGCGCCTGGAAACGGAATTTCCGCGCGCGCTGTCCGAATCATCCGGGGAAAGCAGTCAGCTATGACATCTGCAGCGAATCCAGGCCACTCTGATGGCCACGGGGACCGCCTGCGGGACGCCCGCCAACGTGCCGGCCTGAGCGTGGCCGACGTCGCGTCAAGGATGCGTGTACCCGCACGGGTGGTGGAATCGCTCGAATCGTCCGACTGGAGCAGGCTGGGGGCGCCTGTCTTCATTCGTGGCCAGATCCGCAGCTATGCGCGCGTGCTCGGGGTGCCGGCCGACAGCCTGCTGCCGCCGGAGGCGCAGCAGCCGCTGGAGCCCTCGCGGCTGCAACCGCGCACCTATACCTCCCCGCTGCAGCGCTATGTCGAGCAGGCGGCGCGCAAGGTGGTGTACGTGGTGATCACCGCCGCGATCGCGGTGCCGGTGTGGATGGTCACCCGCCAGCACGTCGACAGCGGTGGCCAGGCCGTGATCGCGCTGGACGTCGATCCGTCGAGCATGGGCGACGGCACCGGTACGCCGTCGCCGGCGGCCACCGCACGCACGCCGCAGCGCCCACTGGTGGCGTCGATGGCACCTCCGGTGCAGCGCGGCGCGCCGGCCCTGCCGGCCACGCCGCAGTCGCTCTCGCTGGAGTTCCGCGGCGACAGCTGGGTGCAGGTGATCGGCCCGGATGGCCGCGAAATCGAGCAGGCGCTGTTGCGCGCCGGTGATTCCCGCAGTTACGAGCCCGGCCAGGTCGGCCGCGTGGTGCTCGGCAACGCGGGTGGCGTCGAGGTCCGCCGCAACGGCGAGATCCAGGATCTCGACGGATTCAAGCGGGCGAACGTGGCCCGCTTTGAGGTATCCTCCGACGGCTCGCTCACGCCGGTCACGGAGTGATCCGCACGCCCGCGGGGCGTATCCCACCGGCCCGCGTGCACATGCGGGCCCCATAGAAGAACAACAGGTCGCACGTCCCGCGTGCGGCGAGAGACAGCATGGCGATCGACGATCTTCCGGACGAACACGAACAGGGTGAACGCGTCCGTACCTGGCTGCGCGAAAACGGCTTCGGCATCCTCGCAGGCATCGTGGTGGCATTCGCGCTGGTGGGCGGCTGGCGCTGGTGGCAGGGCAACCAGCACGCCAAGCGCGTGGACGCCGGCATGACCTACCAGCGCATGGTCGCCGATCTGGCGGGTGGCGATCTCGCCGACGCCCAGCGCCAGGTCGCGGCATTGCAGGGCGGCAGTTACGGCGTGCTCGCCGCGCTGGACCTCGCACGTGCGCAGGTGGAGGCCGGGCAGCACGAGGCGGCCATCCAGACGCTGCAGGGCGCGGATGCGAACGACCCCGCACTCGAACCCATCCGCCGCCAGCGACTCGGCCTGTTGCTGATCGACGCCGGGCGCGCCGAAGAGGCTGTTGCCCTGCTGCGCGATGCAAGCGATGCCACCGGGCTGGAAACACTGGGCGATGCCCACGCCGCGCTCGACCAGGACGCCGAGGCCCGCACGGCGTATACGCGCGCCCTCGCGCAGACCGACGTCGCCTCTCCCGGCCGCGGCCTGATCGAAATCAAGCTCGCTGCCGCAGGCGGCGAACCGACCCCCGACGAGGCCTCTTGATGAAGTCTGCCAAGCGTTCTGCCGCGTTGCGTGGCGCGATCCTCCTTCTGGGCGCCGTTGCGCTGAGCGGCTGCGGCACCGTCCGCGGCTGGTTCAGCGACGACGACGACAAGCCCAACACCACCGATCCGGCGCCGCTGGTCGAGTTCACCGCCACTGCCACGCCCACCCGGATCTGGACCGCGAACGCGGGCAAGGGCGAGGGCCGCATCGGCGTGCGCCAGGCGCCCACAGTCGGCGATGGCCGCGTGTACGCCGCGGCCGTGCGCGGTGGCGTGCGCGCGATCGACCTGCAGAGCGGGTCGCAGGTGTGGCATTACCCGTCCGACATGCGGCTGTCCGGCGGCCCCGGACATGGCGAAGGCCTGGTCGTGGTGGGCGGGCTGGATGGCGAAGTCATCGCGCTGGACGCGGCCACCGGTGCCGAGCGCTGGCAGGCCCAGGTCGGCAACGAGGTGCTGGCCGCACCGGTGATCGGGCAGGGCACGGTGATCGTGCGCTCCAACGATGGCCGGGTGACCGCGTTCGACGCCGCCACCGGCGCGCGGCGCTGGTTCTGGGTGCGCGAGCTGCCGACGCTGACCGTGCGCGGCCACGGCTCCGCGCTGCTGGGCCCGGGTGTGGTGTTCGTCGGCAACGATGACGGCACCATGGTCGCACTGAGCATCGCCGACGGCCGGGTGCTGTGGGAGCAGCTGGTCGGCCCGCCCGACGGGCGCACGGAGCTCGAGCGCATGGCCGACATCGACGGCACGCCGGTGCTCGACGGCACCGCGGTCTTCGCCACCAGCTACAAGCGCACCACCATGGCCATCGACGGTCCGACCGGTCGCCCGCTGTGGGTGAGCGATCGCGGCGGCTCCGGCCGCGTCGGCCTGGCGCCGAACCTGCTGGCGGTGTCCGACCCGGCCGGTACGGTGTGGGGTCTCGACAAGCGCAGCGGATCGGCGATGTGGCAGCAGGACGGGCTCGCCCGTCGTGACCTCGGCTCCGCGGTGGTCCATGGCGACTACGTCGTGGTCGGCGATTACGACGGTTACCTGCACTGGCTGCAGCTCGACAGCGGGCAGTTCGCCGCCCGCGCCCGGGCCGGCCGTGATGCCCTGCGTGGCACACCGGTGGTGGCCGACGGGATCCTCGTGGTCCAGAACGTCGACGGCGACCTGAGCGCCTGGCGCATCGGGCAGTAACCCCGCCTCGCGCCCCTCCGGATCCTGCGCGCGAGCGTCAGGATCCCTAAGATGGTCATCGGCCGCATCGCTGCGGCCGATGCCGTTTCCATCTCCCGTCTTTTTCGCGGATTGCCCACATGCTGCCTCTCGTCGCCCTGGTCGGGCGCCCCAACGTCGGCAAGTCGACGCTGTTCAACGCGCTCACGCGGACCCGCGATGCGCTCGTGCACGACGAGCCGGGGGTCACCCGCGACCGCAACTACGGCATCTGCCGGCTGATGCCGGAGCGTCCGTTCGTGCTGGTCGACACCGGCGGTATCGGTGGCGAGGAGGAAGGCCTTGCCGGCGCCACCGCGCGGCAGTCACGTGCCGCGGCCGAGGAAGCCGACCTGGTGCTGTTCGTGGTCGATGGCCGCGAAGGCCCGTCGTCGCTCGACGACGAACTGATGCAGTGGCTGCGCCGGCATTCGCGGCCGACCCTGCTGGTGGTCAACAAGACCGACGGCATCGATGCGCGCCAGGCCATCGCCGAGTTCTCGCGCTACGGCTTCGAAGACGCCACCGCGGTGTCGTCCGCGCACCGGCTCGGCCTGGACGACCTGCTCGACGACGTGCTCGAGCGCTTGCCGGAGGAGGGTAGCGGCGAGGTCCTGGACCAGGATCCGGAGCGCGTGCGCATCGCCTTCATCGGCCGTCCGAACGTCGGCAAGTCGACCCTGGTCAACCGCCTGCTGGGCGAGGAGCGGATGATCGCTTCCGACGTGCCCGGCACCACCCGCGACTCGATCGCCGTGGACATGGAACGCGACGGCCGCCTGTACCGGCTGATCGATACCGCCGGCATCCGCCGCAAGGGCCGGGTCGAGGAGGCGGTCGAGAAGTTCTCGGTGATCAAGACGCTGCAGGCGATCGAGGAATGCCAGGTCGCGGTGGTGATGCTCGACGCCAACGAAGGTGTCACCGACCAGGACGCCACCGTGCTGGGTGCGGTGCTCGATGCCGGCCGTGCGCTGGTGGTCGCCGTCAACAAATGGGACGGCCTGACCAGCTACCAGCGCGAGCAGGTGGAAGCGCTGCTGTCGCGCAAGCTGACCTTCGCGCCCTGGGCCGAAAACGTGCGCATCAGCGCGGTACACGGCTCCGGGTTGCGTGAACTGTTCAAGGCGATCCACCGCGCGCACCTGTCGGCCACGCGCGAACTCGGCACCTCCGAGGTCACCAAGGCGCTGGAGGCGGCCTATACCGCGAACCCGCCCCCCACCGTGCGTGGCCACGTGCCGAAGCTGCGCTTCGCGCACCCCGGCGGCACCAATCCGCCGACCGTGGTGATCCACGGCAGCCGCCTGAAAACACTGCCGCAGAGCTACCACCGTTACCTGGAAAACTTCTTCCGCAAGCGCTTCAAGCTGGTGGGTACGCCGGTGCGGTTCGTGTTCAAGGAAGGCGACAACCCCTACAAGGACCGCAAGAACGAACTGAGCGATCGCCAGGTCGCCCAGCGCCGGCGCCTGATGCGCCACGTCAAGCGGAAGTGACCGCGGCACGATGATGTCCGCGCGCGACGAGTTCCCGACCCGCGTGGCGTACGGCGAGGCCTGCCGGCTGATCGACGCGGTCGCGGCGACGTATCGCCTGCCCGTCGGGCGGCTGCCGCTGGCGCGCGCGCATGGTCACGTCGTCGCCGAAGACGTGCATGCGGTGCTGCCGCAGCCGCCATTCGACAACGCGGCGATGGACGGCTTCGCCTACCGGCGTGCGGACATCGCTCTCGCGGCCGATACGGGCCTGCTGCTGGTCGGCGACCGGTTCGCCGGGCCGGTGTCGCAGCTGGCGGTGGCGCCGGGCGAGTGCGTGCGCATCACCACCGGCGCTCCGCTGCCGCCCGGCGCCGACAGCGTGGTGATGAAGGAGGACGTGTCGCTGGTGGACGGCCACGTGCGGATTCCACGCGGCGAAACCGCGGGTCGCTACGTCCGCCGCGCCGGGGAGGACTGCAGCGTCGGTGACCTGCTGGTGGCCCAGGGTGACGTGCTGACCGCCACGCGCCTGACCCTGTGCGCCGCCCAGGGCATGACCGGCGTCGCGGTGCGCCGGCGCCCGACGGTTGCCGTCTTCACCACCGGTGACGAACTGACCGAGCCGGGCATGCCGCTCGAGCCGGGGATGATCTACAACGCCAATCGCGTGCAGCTGATGGCGCTGCTGCGCGAAGCCGGTCTCGAGCCGACCGCGTGGCCGACGCTGCCGGACGATCCCGGCCAGACGTACTCGGCGCTGTTGCATGCAGGCCACGCCTTCGATCTGGTGCTGACCTGCGGCGGCGTATCCGCCGGCGAGAAGGACCACCTGCCGCGCCTGCTGCGCGAGCGGGCGCGCATCGTGTTCTGGAAAGCGCGCCTGAAACCCGGCATGCCGGTGCTGCTGGCGGAAGGCGGGTCGCTCGGCAACGCGCTCTTCCTGTGCCTGCCGGGCAATCCGGTTTCGGTGCTGGCCACCTGGCTCATGCTGGGGCGTCGGCTTACCGACGGCCTGCAGGGCCGGGTGGCGCGCCCGCTGCGCAGTGCGCGGCTGTCGCGCGACTGGGACAAGCAGCACGAGCGCCTGGAGTTCCTGCGCGGCCGCCTGCGCGATGACGGCGACGGCCTGCTCCATGTCGAGCCGAACCCGGCCGATGCCTCGCACCGGATGCGCGCGGCGGCGGATTCCGACGCGCTGATCGTGCTCGACGAGGGCGCCCGGCACTACCCGGCGGGCACGCCGGTCGGCGTCATCGCGTATTGAGCCGCGGCGGGTCCGCCCGGCAGGGGCCCGTGTCGCTTACCGGTGGTTGCGGCGGCGCGGGCGATAATCGGGCAATGAGCATCGAGGAAATCACTCCGCGCGAGGCGCTGCGCCGCCAGCGCGCCGGCGCGCGGCTTGTCGACGTGCGTGAACAGCACGAGCGCGAGCTGGGAATGGCGGATGGCGCCACCGGCATCGCCCTGGGCGAGCTGGCTGCGCGCATCGCCGGGGCAGCACCGGACGCCGGTGACGAACTGCTGCTGATCTGCCAGTCCGGTGCGCGCTCGCTGCAGGGTGCGCAACGGCTGCAGGCGCTGGGTTACCGCCGGATTGCGTCGGTCGCCGGGGGCACCAGCCGCTGGCAGGCCGAAGGGCTGCCGATGGCGGCGCCGGCCGCGCATGTCGACCCCGATTTCCACGAGCGCTATGCGCGCCACCTGCGCCTGCCCGAGGTGGGCGTGGAGGGGCAGCGACGGCTCGAACGCGCGCACGTGATGATGGTCGGCGCCGGCGGCCTGGGCTCGCCGGCGGCGTACTACCTGATCGCCGCCGGTGTGGGCCGGCTGCGTATCGTCGACGACGACGTGGTGGACCGCAGCAACCTGCAGCGGCAGATCCTGCATACCGACGCGCGCATCGGCCATGCCAAGGTCGCATCGGCCGCGGCCGCCCTGTCGGCGCTCAACCCGCGCGCACGCATCGAACCGGTGGCCGAGCGCGTCACCAGCACCAATGTCGAAGCGCTTCTCGAAGGTGTCGACGTGGTGATCGACGGTGCCGACAACTTCCCGGTGCGCTATCTGGTCAACGATGCCTGCGTGAAACTCGGCAAGCCGCTGGTCTACGGCGCGGTGCACCGCTTCGAAGGCCAGACCAGCGTGTTCGACACCGGCGGCCGCCGCGGCGAGGCACCGTGCTATCGCTGCCTGTTCCCGGAGCCGCCGCCGCCCGAAGCCGCGCCCAACTGTTCCGAGGCCGGCGTGCTGGGGGTGCTGCCCGGCGTGATCGGCCTGCTGCAGGCAACCGAGACGCTGAAGCTGCTGCTGGGCATCGGTGAGCCGTTGCGCGGGCGATTGCTGCACTTCGATGCGCTGGCGATGCGTTTCCGCGAGACGCGGCTTGCTGCCGACCCCGACTGTCCGCTATGCGCGCCGGGGCGCGCGTTCCCGGGTTATATCGATTACGCGGCGTTCTGCGCCGGCGGGAGCTGAGCGCCAGCGCCTGTCGGCGTTCTTCACGACGGCATCGGCAGGATCGGGTTCCGCTCCGATCCATCGAGGTGTTCCGCATGTCGTCGCGCTGGTGGTTGTTGTTGCTGCTGCAGGCCTGCCTGCTGGTGCCGGGCACTGCCAGTGCCGCGGATCCCTGTCCGCTGTTGCGTGCGCAGACCGGGGCTGTCGATGTCGCCACGCGGGTCGCGGCGATCGCCTGCGACGAACACCAGCTCTGGTACCGGCCGTTCATCGATGCCGATGGCCGCGTGGGCGGTTCCAGCGTGCGCGAAGCCGAGGTCAGCCAGCTGGCCAATGGCGAGCAGGCCTGGCGCCGCGTGGCCGGCTACTGGCGTGGCAGTGGCCTGCTTGCTGCCGTGGCGCATCGATCCGGAGCGGCGGAGTGCGAATACGCAGGCATGGGCGATGCAGCACTGCCGGCGTGCCGGACCTTCCTCATCGACACGCCGTGGTCGGCGGCGTTCGTGTCCTGGGTGGTGCGCCAGGCCGGGGTGCCGGGCTTCAATGTATCGGCCAGCCACGTGTCGTATGTGCGCGATGCCTATCGCCAGCCGGAGGCCAACGCATACCGCGTGGTCGCGCCCGAGGCGGCGCGCCCCGCGCGTGGTGACCTGCTGTGCTATGCGCGCTCCGCCGATCGGACCTTCGGCTTCGCCGGCCTTGCGCAGTTGCTGGCCGCGAGCGACGAAGGGCTGGGGATGCACTGCGACATCGTGGTCGATGCACAGCCGCACCGTGGGCTGGCGTGGCTGGTGGGTGGCAACGTGTTCGACGGCGTCACCATGCGCATGCTGCCGTTGACCCCGGGCGGCCAATTCCGCGACCTCCCGGTGCGCCAGCCTGCCGACCTGCCGTGCAGCCCGGACCACCCCGCGCACTGCAACGCCAACCGGCAGGACTGGACCGTGCTGCTGCAACTCAGGCCCGGGGAGGCGCTGGCAGCGCTGGTGCCGCCGCCCCCGCCGACGCCGGCCGCGCCCGCCCGGGCCCTGCCGGCCGGATTCCCGGTGCAGCCGGCGGGGACGCCTGCCGGGTGCTGCGTCTACTGCGTCGCCGGCGATACCCGGGTTCCGCGCTGCCCGCGTGCGGCAGCGGGCGGCGCGGACTGATCCATCCCGGCCGGGTCCGCTGCGGCTCCCGGATGTCGCAGAAAACGCGAGATCGCGTCGCCGTAGCCCGGATCGAGGTGGATGTCGTTGTGGCCCGCCTGCGGGAAGTCGAGCACCTGCGTGTGCTGCGGGCGCGACGCCACCAGGCGGTCCGCGTGCACCGCCGGCACCACGGTGTCGGCCCCCGCGCGCAGGACCAGCGCCGGGCCCGCATAGCCTGGCAGGGCGGAGGCGGACTCGTAGTGGTCGCGCATCAACAGGCGCACCGGCAACCACGGATAGTGGGTCGCGGCGACCGCGGCGAGGCTGTCGAACGGCGTCACCAGCACCAGCCGGTCCACCCCGCGCTGCGCCGCCAGCTGCACGGCGACGCCACCGCCCAGGCTGCGCCCGATCACCGCGATCCGCCCTTGCGGATGGCGGCGGCGAACCTCGTCGAACAGCGCGAGTGCATCGCCGACGAGGGCCGGCTCGTCCGGGCTGCCATCGCTGGCGCCGTAGCCGCGGTACGCCAGCAGATACACGCTGTGCGCCGGCAGCCACGCGGCGAAGTCGCGGCGGTTGTGCTCGACGCGTTCGGCGTTGCCGCCGAAGTACAGCACCGCGTCCTCCCGCCCGGGATTGACGATCCAGCCGCGCAGGGTGGCATCGCCGCGATCGAGGGCGAAATCCGTTGTGGCAGCGCTGGAGCGCGTGGCCTGCGGGAAGTAGATGAAGCTGCGCTGCTGCGCGTACATCAACAGGCACACGCCGATGTAGAGCAGCGCGAGCAATGCGGCCAGGGAGAGGGCGGTACGCATGTGTGGATCAAGGATGCGCCTGCCGGGCAGCCTCGAACGCGGCCAACTGCTCCGGCGTCGCTTCGCGCTGGTGGCGCGCCTTCCACTCGGCGAACGGCATGCCGTAGACGCGTTCGCGGGCGGCCTCCCTGCCGAGCGCGATGCCGCGCGCGTCCGCCGCCTCGCGGTACCAGTCGGCCAGGCAGTTGCGGCAGAAGCCGGCGAGGATCATCAGGTCGATGTTCTGCACGTCCGGCCGGTCCTGGTTGAGGTGCTGCAGCAGGTGGCGGAACGCCGCGGCTTCGATTTCGATGGTGGTATCGGTCATCGCGAGGGCGCTTCGGGGTGGAACGCCAGCATCGCGCGCGTACGCGGCGCCTGCAAACCGCGGCCACCATCGGCGACAATGCGCCACCGCGTATCCGACCTGCCCGATGACTCCAGCGCCCGACCAGACCGCCCGTATCCTCGATGGCCGCCGCATCGCCGACTCGCTGCTCGACGAGTTGCGGCTGCGGGTGGACGCCCGGGTCGCCGCGGGAAGGCCGCGGCCGACGCTTGCCGTTGTGCTGGTGGGGCAGGACCCGGCGTCGCAGTCCTACGTGCGCAACAAGCGCCGCGCCGCGCAGAAGGTCGGCATCGGCGCCATCGACATCGACCTGCCGGCGGGCACCAGCGAGGCCGAACTCGAGGCGCTGATCGACCGGCTCAACGCCGATACCGATGTCGACGGCATCCTCGTGCAACTGCCGTTGCCGGGCATTGCCGATGCCAGCCGCCTGATCCAGCGCATCGACCCGCTGAAGGACGTCGACGGCTTCCACCCGGAGAACGTCGGCCGGCTGGCGCTGCGCCAGTTCGGCCTGCGCCCATGCACGCCGCGCGGCATCACCACGCTGCTGGCCTATACCGACCGCGCGGTGCGTGGGCAAAGCGCGACGATCGTCGGCGTGTCCAACCATGTCGGCCGGCCGATGGCGCTGGAACTGCTGATCGCAGGCTGCACGGTGACCAGCTGCCACAAGTTCACCCCGGCCGGGGTGCTCGAGCGCCACGTGGGCGAAGCCGACATCCTGGTGGTCGCGGTGGGGCGGCCCGGCATCGTGCCCGGGGAATGGGTGAAGCCGGGTGCCGTGGTGATCGATGTCGGCATCAACCGTCTCGATGACGGCCGCCTGGTCGGCGACGTCGGTTTCGCTGCCGCTGCCCGCCGCGCCAGCTGGATCACCCCGGTGCCCGGCGGCGTGGGGCCGATGACGGTGGCCACGCTGATGCAGAACACGCTCGAGGCCGCGGAGGCGTCGGACGCCTGAGTGTCCCGCCGCGGATCGACGCGGATGAAGGCGGATCGGGCGGGAGTTTCGGCACGGGATCCGGGCGGTTCGGCTTCGTTCCGGCACAGGCCCGCACGGCCGACCGCTTCATTCGTGTATGTCCGTGTAATCCGTGGCCGCAGCACCTTCCGGCGCCCTGCGTAGCCGCCGCCGACGCGGTACAATGGCGCGCTTCCTCTCCTGCGGAACGCCCATGCTGCGCATCCAGGCCGAAGCACTGACCTACGACGACGTCTCGCTGGTCCCGGCGCATTCCACCGTCCTGCCCAAGGACGTCTCGCTCGCCACCCGTCTCACCCGCGACCTGCGCCTGAACATGCCGATCGTGTCCGCCGCCATGGATACGGTCACCGAGGCGCGCCTGGCCATCGCCATGGCCCAGCTGGGTGGCATCGGCATCGTCCACAAGAACATGTCTCCCGAGCGCCAGGCGGCGCAGGTGCTGCAGGTCAAGAATTTCGAAGCCGGCGTCATCCGCGAACCGTTCACCGTCGGCCCGCAGACCTCGATCGGCGAAGTGCTCAAGCTGACCCGCGCGCGCAACATCTCCGGCGTGCCGGTGGTCGACGGCGACCAGCTGGTGGGCATCGTCACCGGCCGCGACATGCGCTTCGAGAAGAAGCTCGACGACCCGGTGCGCAACATCATGACCCGCAAGGAGAAGCTGGTCACGGTGAAGGAAGGCGCCAGCGATGACGAGGTCATCGAGCTGCTGCACCGCCACCGCATCGAGAAGGTGCTGGTGGTCAACGACGACTTCCAGCTGCGCGGGCTGATCACCGTCAAGGACATCCAGAAGGCGCAGGACAACCCGAACGCCGCCAAGGACCTCTCGGAAAGCCTGCTGGTCGGCGCCGCGGTCGGCGTGGGCGGTGATACCGAGGAACGCATCGAGCGGCTGGCCGCCGCGGGCGTCGACGTGATCATCGTCGATACCGCGCATGGCCACTCGCAGGGCGTGCTCGACCGCGTGGCCTGGGTGAAGAAGCGCTACCCGCAACTGCAGGTGATCGGCGGCAACATCGTCACCGGCGATGCCGCGCTGGCGCTGATGGACGCCGGTGCCGACGCGGTCAAGGTCGGCGTGGGCCCGGGTTCGATCTGCACCACGCGCATCGTCGCCGGCGTGGGCGTGCCGCAGATCACCGCGATCGACATGGTGGCCTCCGCGCTGCAGGACAGCATCCCGCTGATCGCCGATGGCGGCATCCGCTATTCGGGCGACATCGGCAAGGCGCTGGCCGCCGGGGCGTCGACGGTGATGATCGGCGGCCTGTTCGCCGGCACCGAGGAAACCCCGGGCGAGACCGAGCTCTACCAGGGCCGCAGCTACAAGAGCTACCGCGGCATGGGCAGCCTGGGCGCGATGGAGAAGGGTTCGAGCGACCGTTATTTCCAGGACACGTCGTCCGCCGAGAAGCTGGTGCCGGAAGGCATCGAAGGCCGCGTGCCGTACCGCGGGCCGCTGTCGGGCGTGATCCACCAGCTGATCGGTGGGCTGCGCGCGACCATGGGCTACGTCGGCTGCGCAAGCATCGACGAGATGCGCACGAAGCCGCAGTTCGTGCAGATCACCGGCGCCGGCCAGCGCGAGAGCCACGTCCACGACGTGCAGATCACCAAGGAACCGCCGAACTACCGGATGGGCTGAGATGGCCCGCCCCGACCGCTCCTCCAGACCCGCTCCGCCCTCCACGCCGCGCCCGCCGCGCAAACGCCGGCTCGGCACCGGCATGGCCGTGCTGGCGCTGGTCGCCCTCGTGCTGGTCGCGTTCCAGTGGTATCGCGGCCACGAGGTCGTGCGCTCGTGCACCGGCAATGGCGGCAGCTGGGACGCCGAGCGCCAGGCCTGCACCTTCGGCGGCTCCGGCCAGTCGCCATCCTCTTCCACGCCCGCACCTCCCGAGCCCGACCCGCAATGACCGATCTGCACTCAGACAGGATCCTCATCATCGATTTCGGCGCGCAGTACACGCAGCTGATCGCCCGCCGGATCCGCGAGATCGGCGTCTACTGCGAGGTCTGGGCCTGGGACCACGATCCGTCGGAGATCGCGGGCTTCGGTGCGAAGGGCATCATCCTGTCGGGCGGGCCGGAATCGACCACGGTCGACGGCTGCCCGGCCGCGCCGCAGGAGGTCTTCGACAGCGGCCTGCCGCTGCTGGGCATCTGCTACGGCATGCAGACGATGGCCAAGCAGCTCGGTGGCGCCACCGAGGCCGCCGATGCGCGCGAATACGGCCATGCCGAAGTCACGATCGTTGGCCAGGACCGCCTGTTCGAAGGCCTGTACGACCATCCGGGCAACCCGCGCCGGCTCGATGTGTGGATGAGCCATGGCGACCACGTCTCGCAGGCGCCGCCCGGCTTCACCATCACAGCCACCACCGAACGCGTGCCTGTGGCCGCGTTCGCGCATGACGAAAAGCCGTGGTACGGCGTGCAGTTCCACCCGGAGGTCACGCATACCAGGCAGGGGCGGGCGCTGCTGGAGCGCTTCGTGGTCGACATCTGCGGCTGCCGCACGCTGTGGACCGCGGCCAACATCATCGACGACCAGATTGCGCGCGTGCGCGAGCAGGTCGGCAGCGACGAGGTGATCCTCGGGCTGTCGGGTGGCGTGGACTCCTCGGTGGTCGCGGCGCTGCTGCACAAGGCGATCGGCGACCAGCTGACCTGCGTGTTCGTCGATACCGGCCTCCTGCGCTTCCAGGAAGGCGACCAGGTGATGGCCACCTTTGCCGAGCACCTGGGCGTGCGCGTGGTGCGCGTCGATGCGCACGAGCGCTATTTCCAGGCGCTGGCCGGCGTCGCCGACCCGGAGGCCAAGCGCAAGGTGATCGGCAACCTGTTCGTCGAGATCTTCGACGAGGAGGCCGGCAGGCTCACCAACGCCAAGTGGCTCGCGCAGGGTACGATCTATCCGGACGTGATCGAGTCGGCCGGCAGCAAGACCGGCAAGTCGCACGTCATCAAGAGCCACCACAACGTCGGCGGCCTGCCCGAGCACATGAAGATGGGCCTGGTGGAACCGCTGCGCGAGCTGTTCAAGGACGAGGTGCGCCGGCTGGGCGTGGAACTCGGCCTGCCGCACAAGATGGTCTACCGGCATCCGTTCCCCGGTCCCGGCCTGGGCGTGCGCATCCTGGGCGAAGTGCGCCAGGAGTACGCCGAGCTGCTGGCACGTGCCGATGCGATCTTCATCGAGGAGCTGATGCGCTCGGGCCTGTACGACCAGGTCAGCCAGGCGTTCGCGGTGTTCCTGCCGGTGAAGTCGGTGGGCGTGGTGGGCGATGCGCGCGCCTACGAATGGGTCATCGCGCTGCGCGCGGTGGAAACCATCGACTTCATGACCGCGCACTGGGCACACCTGCCGTACGACTTCCTCGGCCGGGTGTCGAACCGCATCATCAACGAGGTGCGTGGCGTCTCGCGCGTGGTCTACGACATCAGCGGCAAGCCGCCGGCGACGATCGAGTGGGAGTGACGGCTGGCGCAGGCGTGCGCGGCTGACCGCCGCGCGACGGTCCACATGCCGTCGACGCCGGGATGGACCACCATCGCCGGCACCACCGATGAGCGACGTCCACATGCCTTCCGCACCCGACACCCTGCTGCTGGCCCCGACGGACCGGGTCCCGAACAATCCGCGGCTGCCGGTGCTGCTGTACCGCTCGGTGGCACGTGGTGCCGACGGGGAGGGGACGGCCTCGGCGTTCGAGCGGCTGTTCGCCGCCAACGGCTGGCCGGCACAGTGGCGCGCGGGCATCTTCGACTACCACCACTACCACGCCACCTCGCACGAGGTGCTGGGCGTGGCGCGTGGCAGCGCGACGGTGCTGCTGGGCGGTCCCGATCGCGAGCGGGTGGAGATCGCTGCCGGTGACGTGGTCGTCCTGCCGGCGGGCACCGGTCATTGCCGGGTGCGCTGCAGCCCCGATTTCCTGGTCATCGGCGGCTATCCCGAAGGGCAGCAGGACTACGACCTGCAGACCGCGCCGCCGACGGACGGAATCCGCGCACGCATCGCCGCGGTGCCGGTGCCCCCGCAGGATCCGGTGCAGGGACGGGACGGCTCGCTGGTGCGCCTGTGGGCTGCCGGCTGAGGCTCGACACGCGCCACCACATCCGTCGAGGCCGCGAGGAGCAACTGCGGCAGGCGGCGCAGGCGTGGGCTCTGCCGTGCCCTATGCGATCGTCGCGGATGCGCGCTCAGGATGACGTGTAACGGCATGTACCTGCGAGGCTTCGTTGTAGTGCGCGCTGCCCGTCGCGCGCACCGGGGCGTGTGCTCCCCCGGCCGGAGTCCGCGTCCGGCTACCACGGCCGGCCGCCGGCCATCCATGGCCGGCTGGGAGCACACGCCCCGGTGCACGCGACGGGCTATTGCCTGGGCACGCTTCGGTACGAAGAGCAGGGCGGTCACCGCGGGATCGTCTGCGTGTGCAGCTCGGGTGCTCTTCGCTTTTGATCTTCTTCCCCATGCCACGACAGTTCGGAGCCCGCCGCGGCCACAGGGGGATGTCCGGAGCCGGCCATGGATGGCCGGCGGCCGGATGTGGGAGCAGGACGCGGAGATATCCGGCTGGGCATCCCCCTGTGGCCGCGGCGGGCCGCCAGGACTCTCAGCAAGCGCGCCGGGATCCAGAGAAGAACCTAGAATTCCACTCACCTCCGTCGCCGCGGCGCTGTCTTGAACAACGAACCCCGGATCACCGCAGCAGCAACCGCACACACGGTCGACGACGAGCGCTGGATGCGCCATGCGCTGGTGCTGGCCGAACGCGCCGAGCGCGAGCACGACGAGATCCCGGTGGGCGCGGTGCTGGTGTCGGCGCAGGGCGAGGTGCTGGGCGAAGGCTGGAACCTCAACATCAGCCAGCGCGATCCCACCGCGCATGCCGAGATCGTGGCACTACGCGAAGCCGGCCGTCGGCTCGACAACCATCGGCTGCTCGGCACCACGCTGTACGTGACGCTGGAACCCTGCGCGATGTGTGCGATGGCGATGGTGCATGCGCGCGTGGCGCGCGTCGTGTACGCCGCCACCGATCCGAAGACCGGTGCCGCCGGCAGCGTGTTCGACCTGCTCGCCGATCCGCGCCACAACCACCGCATCGACGTCACCGGCGGCGTGCTGGCCGGGGAGGCGGGGATCCGGCTGACGAACTATTTCCGCCGCAAGCGCGGCAAGCCGCCGCTCTGAGGCGCTGCGGGCGCCGGGTCAGGGGGCCGGTGGTGGACGACGCAGGCGATGCGCGCGCGCGTGGGCATCGTCCATTTCGTGGTTCACCGCCGCCACCGCCAGCGAGGCCTCGCGGGCCAGCACCACGCTTGCGGTGAGCATGGCAAGCACCCCGAGCACGGCCAGCAGCGTGGGCAGCTGCGTGAGCCTGTGCCCGAGTAGTGCATCGCCGGCCACGCTCAGGCTGGTGCCGACGAAGCAGCTGATCGCGACGTAGAAGAGCTGGCTTGCGCGCAGCAGCATCCGGCTGCGGGTGCGCTGCAGGGTGATGCGTTCCTCGATCACCACCCGCTCGGCGGCGTCGTCGTTGTCGGCGAGCTCGCGCATCAGCCCGCGCGCGCGGTCGATCACCCGCGCAAGGCGCGAGTTGGCGGTGGTCAGCAGCGCCGCGGTGGCGGTCAGGAACAACGCCGGCGCCAGCATCGAGGTCAGGATGGCGTAGTGGCTGAGTGGCAGTGGTGGCATCGGCATGGGGAGCGGAAGCGGTGGGATATGATGCGCCGTCGTTCAATGACACGCGAAAAAGGATGGCGATGGACCAGGCGGGTGAGGGCAGGTTGATCTGGATCGACCTGGAAATGACCGGGCTCGATACCGACCGGGACGCGATCCTCGAGATCGCCACCATCGTCACCGATGCGCAGCTCAACGTGCTGGCCGAAGGCCCGGATTGCGCGATCGCGCAGCCGCTGACGGTGCTCGAGGGCATGGACGAGTGGAACCGCACACAGCACGGGCGCTCCGGCCTGTGGCGCCGGGTGCTCGAGGAGGGCGTGCCGCTGCCCGAGGCCGAAGCTCGCACGCTGGCATTCCTGCGCGAGTGGGTGCCCGAGCGCGCGTCGCCGATGTGCGGCAACTCGATCTGCCAGGACCGCCGCTTCCTGCACCGGCTGATGCCGTCGCTGGAACGCCACTTCCACTACCGCAACCTCGACGTCAGCACGGTCAAGGAACTGGCCCGGCGCTGGGCGCCATCGGTGCTGCACGGGGTGCGCAAGCAGGCCGCGCATACCGCGATGAGCGACGTGAAGGATTCAATCGCCGAGTTGCGCCACTACCGCGCGCACATGGGCATCTTCGCCGCCTGCTGACGCCGCGGAGTCAGGCCTGCGCCTGGCCCGCCAGGGCCAGCAGGCGCGCGGCGATCGCATCCAGCGGCACGGTCTCGCTGGCCGCGCCGAGCTTCACCGCCGCGCCCGGCATCCCCCAGACCACGCTGGTCGCCTCGTCCTGCACCAGGGTCGCGGCGCCGGCCTCGCGCATCTCCAGCAGGCCGCGCGCGCCGTCGTCGCCCATGCCGGTGAGCAGCGCGCCGATCGCATTCGCGCCCGCCGCACGTGCCACCGAGCGGAACAGCACGTCGACCGCCGGCTTGTGGCGGTTGACCGGTTCGCCGTCATCGATGCGCAGGCGCCAGCCGGCGCCATTGCGCAGCACGGCCAGATGCCGGCCTCCGGGCGGCAGGTAGGCGTGGCCGCGCAGCACCGGCTCGCCGTCGCGGGCTTCGCGCACGGTCATCGCGGAGTGCCGGTCGAGGCGTTCGGCGAACGCCGCGCTGAAACTGGCCGGCAGGTGCTGGGCCAGCACCACGGCCGGCGCGTCGGCGGGCAGCTGTTCGAGCACCACGCGCAGCGCCTCGGTGCCACCGGCGGAGGCGCCCAGCGCGATCAGGCGCTCGTTGCTGCGCACCGGCAGCGGCCGTACCGCCCGCGGCGCCGGAGTCGCCACCGTGGGCAACGGCCGCGCCGGTGGACGCACCCGTGCGCGCGCCGCCTGCCTGACCTTGTCGACGATCTCCTCGGCATAGCGCTGCAGGCCCCGGGCGACATCGAGGCGCGGCTTGGACACCACGTCCACCGCACCCAGTGCCAGCGCCTGCAGGGTGGTCTGCGCGCCACGCTCGGTGAGCGACGACACCATCACCACCGGCATCGGCCGCACGCGCATCAGCTGTTCGAGGAACTCGAGGCCGTTCATGCGCGGCATCTCGATGTCCAGGGTGATGACATCGGGTTGCAGGCGCTGGATCTTGTCGCGCGCGATCAAGGGGTCAGCGGCGGTGCCCACCACCTCGATCCCGGGATCGGCGGCGAGGATCTCCGACAGCATCTGGCGTACCACCGCGGAATCGTCGACCACCAGCACCCGCGCCCGCGCCGCGCTCATTCGAACAGCTCCACGCCACCGCTGGTCGGGGTGCCGGACAGGCGCGCGCGCACCGCGGTTTCGGTCGCGGCCACTTCGGCCTCGTGCGCGTGCGGCAGGCGCTGCACCATCACCCGCCCGCTGTCGGGGAAGAACCACACCTTGCGCGGATGGATGCCGCGCAGGTCGGAGGCGACCACGGGGATATGTTCGGCGGCAAGGTAGGTGCCGACGAAGTCCGCATTGCGGCTGCCCACCGGGTTGCTGGTGAAGCCGCGCAGCACGTTGGCTCCGCCGAACACCTTGGCTTCCAGCCGGCGCCGGTTGGCGCCGCGCTTGAGCAGGTCGTTGATCAGCAGTTCCATCGCGTGGCTGCCGTAGCGCGCGGGCGCGCCGTCGTCGGCGCTGCCGTCGGGCAGCATGAAGTGGTTCATGCCGCCGATGCCCAGCAGCGGATCGCGCAGGCACGCAGCCACGCACGAGCCCAGCACCGTGACCAGCGCGGTGCCGTCGTCCACCACCAGGTACTGGGTGGGCAGCAGCTTGGCCGCCTGCACCTGGAAGCGCGTGTCGCGGTAACGCAGCACGTCCTCGGCGGCGACGCTCATCGCGCCGTCTCCGCGCGCCGGTACAGGGTGCGGCCGCAGGGGCGGATGAGGTCGGCGGCGTGCAGGTAGTTCTCGGAGTGACCGGTGTAGAGCAGGCCTTCGGGCGCCAGGTGCGTGACCAGCCGCGACAGGATGGCGCGCTGGGTCGGCTTGTCGAAATAGATCATCACGTTGCGGCAGAACAGCGCCACCACGTCGCCGTCGATCGCGTAGCGCGGATCGAGCAGGTTGAGCGGCTCGAAACGCACCAGCGCCTGCAGCTCCGGGCGCACCCGGCAACGCCCGGCCTGCGGGCCCTTGCCGCGCAGGAAGTAGCGGCGCAGCAGTGCCGGTTCCAGCGAGGCCACGCGCTCCAGCGGATAGACGCCTGCGGCTGCGGTGGCCAGCACCTGGGTGTCGATGTCGGTGGCGATGATGCGTACCGGCGGGCTGAGCGTACCGAAGGCTTCGCACGCCGCGATCGCCATCGAATACGGTTCCTCGCCGGTGGAGGCCGCGCATGACCACAGGCGCAGCGGACGTCGGGTGGCGGGCGCGGCCGCGTGTGCCAGCAGTTCTTCCTTCAGGCGCTCGAAATGGTGCGGCTCGCGGAAGAACGCGGTGAGGTTGGTGGTCAGCGCATTGATGAAACCCTGCAGTTCGTCATCGTCGCCGCCGTCGATGCGGTCGAGGTATTCGCGGAAGCTGTCGATGCCGAGCGTGCGCAGCCGCCGCGACAGGCGGCCGTACACCATGTCGCGCTTGGCCGGGCCGAGCGCGATCCCGGCATGGCGATGGATGAGTTCGCAGACGCGGCGGAAGTCGCGGTCATGGAACTCGAACTCGCGCGCCTCGGGGGGCGCGGGCAGAAGGGAACTGGCCGACATCGGTCCGTCTCGGATGGCACCACGTTATCGGCCGCCGGCATGCGACCTGAAGCACGCCGGCTGGCCGGCGCGGGGTCGCGTCCGCACAGCAGAACGCCGGCCCGGGGCCGGCGTTCCGCGTACGACGTGTGCGGCAGGTCAGAACTCCTGCCAGTCCTCGCCGGCGGTGGCCAGTGCGGGCTCGACGCGCTTGCGCGGCGCGGCGGCACGGCCCTGGCCGCGCGCGGCCTGCGGGTTCGCGGCCGCGCGGGTTGCGGCAGCGACCGGGTCGACCTGTGCATCCGACGCATGCATCTGGAACACCGAGACCACGTCGGCCAGCTGGCCGGCCTGTTCCTCCATGCTGCGTGCGGCCGCCGAGGCTTCCTCCACCAGCGCGGCGTTCTGCTGGGTGGTCTCGTCCATCTGGGTGATGGTCTGGTTGACCTGTTCGATGCCCGAGGCCTGCTCCTGCGAGGCCGCGGAGATCTCCGCCATGATGTCGGTCACGCGCTGCACCGAGGCGACCATCTCGACCATGGTCTTGCCGGCTTCCGACGCCAGTGCGGAACCGTTGCCGACCTTGCTGACCGAATCCTCGATCAGGCCCTTGATCTCCTTGGCCGCAGTGGCCGAACGCTGTGCCAGCGAGCGCACCTCGGCGGCGACCACCGCGAAGCCGCGGCCCTGTTCGCCTGCACGGGCCGCCTCGACCGCGGCATTGAGCGCCAGGATGTTGGTCTGGAAGGCGATGCCGTCGATGACCGAGATGATCTCGGCGATGCGCCGCGAGGACTGCTCGATCTCGCGCATCGTGCCGACCACCTGGCCGACCACGTCGCCGCCGCGGGTGGCGACACCGGCCGCGCCGATCGCCAGCTGGTTGGCCTGGTGGGCGTGTTCGGCGTTCTGCTTGACGGTGGAGGTGAGCTCCTCCATCGAGGCGGCGGTTTCCTCGAGGTTCGCGGCCTGCTGCTCGGTGCGGCGCGACAGGTCGTTGTTGCCCGACACGATCTCGCTGGAGGCGGTGTTGATGGCACGCGAGGCGCGCTGGATGCTGCCGACCAGGCTGGTCAGCTGGGTCACGGTGCGATTGGCGTCGTCGCGCATCTGTGCGAACACGCCCTGGTAGTCGCCTTCCATGCGCGCGGTGAGGTCGCCCTCGGCCAGCGCCTGCAGCACGTTGGAGATGCCTTCCAGGCTCTTGCCGTTGGCATCGAGCAGGCGGTTGAGCTGGCCGGCAAGCTGCAGGTAGAAGCCCTGCTTGCCTTCCAGGCCGATGCGCTGCGACAGGTCGCCGGCAGCCGCGGCCTGCAGCACGCCGGCGAGCTCGGCTTCCACGCGCACCTGTGGGGTGCGGTCGCGCCACTCCACCACGTAGCCCAGCAGGGTGCCGTCGGCGTCGTCCACGCGGGCGACGGTCTGCACGAAGTGCGCGTCGCCCATCGAGATCTCGCCCTGGTGGGTGCCCTGCAGGCGCTCCAGCATCCCGGCGATCGTGCCGGCATCGCGGTGGAAACCGTCGATATTCGTGCCGATGAGGTTGTTGAAGTCGAAGTGCGGCAGGTCCTTGTGGATCTCCGCCTCGTACTGGCCGAGCAGGGTGGTCACCGCCTGGTTGGCGTAGATGATGCGGCGCTCGGGGTCGGCGATCATGACGCTGGTGCCGGAGCTGTCGAGCGCGGTGCGGATGCGCAGGTTCTCGCCGGCGACCTGCTGGTCGCGTTCGATGCGGGCACGCAGGTCGCCCTGCATGTGCTGCATGGCCTTGAGCAGGTCGCCGATCTCATCGGCGCGGTCGACGTCGATCTCGTTGTCGAGCTGGCCGCCGGCCACGTTGTTGGCGACCTCCACCGCGCGGCGCAGGCTGCGGGTCAGGGCTGCCGCCACGAACCAGGCGATCGCCAGGCCGCCGGCCACGCCGGCCAGCAGCATGATCAGCGTCAGGGTGATGGCGGTGGCGTAGGTGCGTTCGGCGCTGGCCTGCGCGGCCTCGGCCAGCACGCTCTCGTGCGCCACCAGTGCGTCGACCGCGGCCACGGAGGCGTTGTGCAGGCGCTGGGTGTCGCCCAGGAAGGTGTCGAGTGCGTCCTCGGGCAGGTCGAGGTCGATCATCTCGTTGACGTCGCTGTAGGACTGGCGGGCCTCGGCCCAGCTTGCGGTCGCGGCCTCGTACAGGCCGCGCTCCTCGGACTCGCCAGCGGGCAGTGCCGCTTCGTAGCGCTGGAAGGTGCCCTCGATGCGCTGGTCGAATTCCTGCGTGCGCTCGCGCGCCTGCGCCTTGACCGCATCGCTGGCGCGGATCAGGCCGCGGTAGGCGTTGTTGCGGTACTCGGCCAGCAGCAGTTTGGCCTCGTTCGCGGTGGCGACCGAGGCCATGGTGTCGTTGACGAGCAGGTCGGTGTCGCGCGCGAGCGACGACATCCCGCCGTAGGCCACGATGCCCTGCACGACCATCAGGACCAGCACGATGCCGAAAGCCAGCATCAGCTTGAGGGAGAGCTTGAGGTTGTCGAGGCGCTGCATCATGGCGAGTGTGTCCGTTGGAGCGGGTGGCTGGCGCGTGGCACGCCTGTGCATGCCACGCAGCCTGCTTGCAGGTGGATCGGGATCAGCGGATGTCGGCGAGCTTGATGTTCGACGGCGAGCTCACCGCGATCTCGGCACGGCTGGCATCGCGCTGGATGTTGCCCACCACGCAGATGTCCTTGCCCTGCAGTTCCTCGGGCGACGGGCGGAAATTGCCGCGGATGCTGCCGGGGATGCGTGCGGAGAAGGTGTGGCGCGGGAAGCTGCCGCCCATGTACAGGAAGGTGGGCTCGCCTTCGGTGTTCTGCGCGTGGCGGGCGCGGTCGACGCGGCCACAGACCATGCCGGTCTTGCCGACGTGGCGCACGGCCTGTTCGGCGGGAATCATGTCCTGGGCGGCGACCGGGACGGCGGCAAGGGCGATGAGCGCGCCGACGGCAGCGGCGAGCAGGCTCTGGGTGTTCATGCAACGGCTCCTGGGGAGTGGATCTGGGTGGGGGACCGGCGGCACGTGGCCACCGTTGCCCCCACTATCGGCTGGCGGCGGCGCGGCTTTAGCGCCGGGTCACGCCGCGGCGTCCTCGAGCGCGTCCGCGCCGATGTCGGCCCAGTCGATCAGCGACTGGATGTCGAGCAGGATCACCATGTGTTCGTCGGTGGTGCCGATCGCGGAAATGAAACGGGTATCGACCGCGGCGCCGAGTTCCGGCGTGGCACGGATCTGGTCGACACCCAGCTGCACGACGTCGGACACCGCATCGACCACGATGCCCGCGGTGCGGCCGTCGAAGTTCAGCACGATCATCACCGTGAAGGCGTCGTAGCGCGCCTCCTTCAGCCCGAGCTTCATGCGCAGGTCGAGCACCGGCACGATCGCGCCGCGCAGGTTGACCACGCCGCGGATGTAGTCCGGCGTGTCCGGGACACGGGTGACCGAGTCGTAGCCACGGATCTCCTGCACCTTGAGGATGTCGAGCGCGTAGTGCTCGTCGCCCAGGGTGAAACCGAGATATTCGCCGGGCCCGGGAAGGGTGTCCGTAGTGCTCACATGCCGCTCCTGCAGTTGCATGGCCGCCGGTTGCCGGCCTGTGCCTGCGTGATCGGCCGCGGCGGGTGGAACTTGAGCCCGCGCTCCGCTAGACCGCGCGGCGCTCGCGGGCGCTGCGTTGGCGTTCCACCCGGAAGATGTAGTTCTGGATCGCGCGCTCGGCGGGCGGCGGCAGGCGTTCGAAACGGCAGCCGATGCGCAGGCGCGGGGTGCCGTTGCGGGTGTGTTCGATATAGCTGTGCGCCACCGAAAGTTCGAGCACGATCGGCGCGGCGTCGGGCAGCAGCAGCGTGCACGTCCCCAGCCGGCTGGTGCCCGGCAGCACGAAGCCTTCGGCCGCGGCCAGCGCCAGGCCGCCGGCGCTGAGGTCGAGTACGCGCAGCTCCACGCCATCGCTGCCGTCCTCCGCGTCCGGCAGGCGGCAGTGCACCGGCTGCATCGGCGGGATCTGCAGGCGATAGGTCTCGCGGCGCTGCAGTTCGATCACCGCGGTCGGCAACGGCGCGACGAACGCGGTGTAGCCGTCGTTCTCGACGCGCGTGAGCCGCTGCACCCTGAAGCGGATCTGCACCCGGTCGAGCTGCGAGGTGCACACCAGGTGGTGCGCCTGCAGCAGCCGCTGGTTGAGCGGTTCCTGCGGGTGTCCGTCGAGAAGCACCGATCCGGTGTCCACCGCCAGCACCGCGGTGGGGCAGCTGATGCTGCCCGGCACGATCTGCGCGGTGACCAGCGCCCGGGCCGACACCAGCGCACCGAGCAGGCGGCGCACGTCGGCCGGATCGCGCTTCTCGTAGCGCAGCTCACCGCCATCGCCATCGGCGGCGGCATCGACGGGCCCGTTCTCGCGGAAGGGATCCATGCGGGCGTCCGGCCGCGCGGCTCAGGCCGCCTGCGGCAGGCGGCGACTGCGGGCAAGGCCACCCACGTCGACGATCAGCGCCACCCGGCCGTCGCCGAGGATGGTCGCGCCGGAAATGCCTTCCACCCGGCGGTAGTTGCGCTCCAGGCTCTTGACCACGACCTGCTGCTGGCCGAGCAGCGCATCCACCTCGACCGCGAGGCGGCAGCCATCGCCCTCCACGACGACTGCGACGGGTGCATCGGTTCCGGCGCGCCCGTAACCGTAGGTGTCGCCAAGCGACAGCAGCGGCAGGAATTCGTCGCGCACCTTGAGCATGCGGCCCTGGCCCTTGACGGTGCGCACGTCGCCGGGCCCCGGCTGCAGTGCCTCGCGCACATGGGTGAGCGGCAGCACCAGCGTCTCGTTGCCCACCGCCACGGTCATGCCGTCGAGGATGGCGAGCGTCAGCGGCAGGCGGATGGTCACCCGGGTGCCACGGCCGAGATGGCTTTCCAGCTGCACGCTGCCGCCCAGCTGGCGGATGTTGCTGCGCACGACATCCATGCCCACGCCACGGCCGGACAGGTCGGTGACGGCATCGGCGGTGGAGAAGCCGGCCTGGAAGATCAGGTCCCACACCTGCGCGTCGGTGGGCTGCTCGGGCACCGCGAGCCCGCGCTCGCGCGCCTTGGCGAGGATGCGGTTGCGGTCGAGGCCGCGGCCATCGTCGCCGACCTCGATGACGATATGGCCGTCCTGGTGCGAGGCGGCGAGGGTGATCGTGCCGGTGGGCTCCTTGCCGGCGCCGCTGCGCGTGGCCGGGTCCTCGAGGCCGTGGTCGATCGCGTTGCGCACCAGGTGCACCAGCGGATCGGCGATCTTCTCGATCAGGCCCTTGTCGAGTTCGGTCGCCTCGCCACTGGTCTGCAGGCGCACGAGCTTGCCGAGGCGCCCGGACAGGTCGCGCACCAGGCGCGGGAAACGGCGGAACACCGCGTCCACCGGCAGCATGCGCACGCCGATCACGGCGTCCTGCAGGTCGCGCGTGTTGCGCTCGAGCTGCTCGAGCGCGGCCTGCATGCGCTCGGCCAGCGCGCCCTCGAGCCCGGCGCCCAGCGCCTGCAGCATCGACTGGGTGATGACCAGTTCACCGACCAGGTTGATCAGCCCGTCGATCTTGTCGACGCCGACGCGGATCGAACTTTCGGCTTCCGCGCCGGTTGTCTTGTTGGCCCCGGCGGCGGGGCCGGTATCGACCACCTGCTCCTGGATCGCCTCGATCTCCAGCCGGCATTCGTCGGCGACCCAGGCGAACACGTCGTCGATCGCGGCGCGCTTGACCGGCGCGCCCAGTTCCAGCGTCCAGCCGATATGCGCCTGCAGCGGATCCAGCGCATCGAACGCGGGCAGGGCGTCGAGCCTGGCCTCCACCTTCAGCGGGCCGAGTTCCTCGAGCTCGCGCAGGATCCGCAGGGGGTCGTTGCCGCTCATGAACAGCGACGGTTCGGGCTGGAAGCCGATCCGCCAGCCGATCAGGCGCGCGCCGGCGTCGGCGGCAACGGGTGCATCGGCGACCACGGGCACGGCCTCGCCTCCGAGCACCGCCGCAAGCCGCTGGTGGACCGCACGCACCTGCGCCGGGTCGGCCGGGCGCTGGTGCTCCGCCTCGTCGAGCAGTGCACGCAGCACGTCGACCGACCCCAGCATCGCGTCGAGCGCGGCGGCTTCCACCGCGCGCTCGCCGGCGCGGATCTGGTCGAGCAGCGTTTCCAGCACATGGGTCAGTTCGGCCGTCGCGGCGAAGCCGAAGGTGGCCGCGCCCCCCTTGATCGAGTGCGCCGCGCGGAACACCGAGTTGATGAGCTCGGCACCGCGTTCACCGGCGTCGAGCGCGAGCAGGCCGGCCTCCATCGCATCGAGCCCTTCGCGGCTCTCCTCGAAGTAGGTGGCGTGGAACCGCTGCAGGTCGATGCTCAAGGTCGCGCTCCGGTGTGGCGTGGATCAGCTGACCACGCGGCGCACGGTCGCCACGAGCTGGTCCGGGTCGAACGGCTTGACCAGCCAGCCGGTGGCGCCGGCGGCGCGGCCATCGGCCTTCTTGTCGGCCGACGACTCGGTGGTCAGCATCAGCAGCGGGGTGAACTTGTAGTCCGGCAGCTGGCGCAGCTCGCGGATCAGCGAGATGCCGTCCATGTTGGGCATGTTGACGTCGGTGATCACGGCGTTGAAGCGCGCGCCGCGGGCGCGGCCCAGCGCGACCTGGCCGTCTTCGGCCTCCTCCACGGCATAGCCGGCCGAGGTGAGGGCGAACGAGACCATCTGGCGCATCGAGGCGGAATCGTCGACGACGAGGATACGGGCGCTCATGGGGTTCTCTCCATGGGGGAAGTGGGGTGTGCCGGGGCGTCCGCGATCGCGAGTGCGGGCTCCAGGCTGAGGGTCCGGGCGGCTGCACGCAACGGCTCGCCGATATCGGCCCAGCGCGTTTCGCGGGCGTGCAGCGTGCGTGCCTGCCACCAGGCCGCAAGCACCTGCAGGCTGGCGGTGTGCACGCGTTGCACGCCGGCACCGTCGACCACGATGGGCGCATCGACGGCCACGTGTGCGGCGAGCATGTCCTTGAGCCCGGCACTGCTCTCGATGCCGAGGTCGGATTGCAAGGTCACCGTGTCCAAAGATCAGCCCCCGGGGTTGCGGACGGTTCGCAGCGGTAACGGCCGGATCGCGGCGATCTTTAGCGCCGTGACGTCGCTCATTGCGGCCGCAGCGGCATGTCCATCAGGCGGGTGGCATCGAGCAGCAGCATGACGTCGCGGCCGATGCGGGCGATGCCGTGGATACGGCGGTCGCCGACCGGTGCCAGCCGCGAGGCGTGGGCATCCTCGATCTGCGCGTCATTGATGATCACCACGTCCTCGACCCCGCACACGCGCAGCCCGAGCACCTCGCCGCGTTCCTCCAGCACGATGATGCGGGTGCCGGCGGAATCCGGCGCCGGGCTTTCGCCGAGCTGTACGCCGAGGTCGATCACCGGCACCACCTGGCCGCGCAGGTTCATCACCCCGGCGACGCTGGGCACCGCGCCGCGCAGCGAGAGCAGCGGCATCGGCCGCACCACCTCGCGGATCTTCAGCAGTTCCAGCGCGTAGGCCTGGCCGCCGCAACGCAGCCGCAGCCAGCGTGCGGTGCGCTCGCCACGCCGGCGGCGGCGCTCGCCGTGGGCGGCTGCCTCCGCAGGCGCCGTCGTGTCCGTGCGTGTCGACGGAGAAGCGACAGCAGCAGGCGAAGGAACCGGGGCCGCAGGCGACGCTTCGGCGATCGTGGGCGTCGCGGCAGTGGGAGCGGGAGGCTCGCTGGCGACCGCGGCCAGTACCGGGGTGCCGGTACCCAGCAGCAGGTCCACGTAGTCGTCCACCTCGCGCAGCGCGTTCATGCCGCGCGCTCCAGCTGCTGCTGCTCGCTGGCCAGCAGCCAGTCGAGTGCGCGGGCATAGGCGGTCATCGCGCGGCCGCCCGGCTCGCCATGGAAGACCTGCTGTGCCAGCGCGTCGGCGTTGGCGAGCTGGGTGTCGACCGGGATCGCCTCGTCCCAGGCCAGTGCGCGGTATTCCTGCTGCAGCTGGGCGAGGGTGTCGCGGCCGGCGCGGGTACGGCGGTCGAACAGGGTCGGCAGCACCGACACCGGCAGCGGCCGCTGGCGCGAGCGTTCCACCATCGCGCCGGTGCGCACCATGCCGGCCAGGCCGTGCAGCGCCAGCGGTTCGCACTGGGTCGGCACGATCAGCCGGTCGGCCGCGGCCAGCGCGTTGACCATCAGCAGGCCGAGCGTGGGCGGGCAGTCGAGCAGCACCACGTCGTGCCCGCCGGTGTGGCGGGTGATCGCCTGCGACAGCGCCAGGCCCAGGCCCGGCTGGTTGGCGCTGCGCCGCTCCAGGGTGGCCAGCGCGGTCTGCGCGCAGACGAAATCCAGGCCTTCGACGGGAGCCGGGCGCATCACCCCGGCCAGGGTGGCCGGCGGGGCGCCGAACAGGTCCACCACGCCCGCGGGCTGCGGGTCGCTGGGGATGCCGAAGGCACGGGTCAGCGAGGCATGCGGGTCGAGGTCGACCAGCAATACGCTGAGCCCGCGCAGCACCAGGCTGCGGCCGAGCGCGAGCGACGTGGTGGTCTTGCCCACGCCTCCTTTCTGGTTGGCGATCGCCCACACGCGCATCAGCTGTCTCCTCGCATCGTCATCGTGGCCGCACGGGGTGGGGCACTGGCCACTGCGGCCTGGTTGGAACCGGCCGGCTGTGGGTGGTCGACCGCACGCGCGCCGGCCGCATCGGGTGCGGCCAGCACCATCAGCACCACGCGGCGGTTGGCATTGCGGCCGGCATCGGTGGCGTTGTCGGCCTTCGGGCGGTGTTCGCCGTAGCCGACCATCACCAGCCGCTCCGGGGCCAGCTGCTCGCGCACGAACAGGTGCACGACGCTGGCCGCGCGCGCGGCCGACAGCTCCCAGTTGGACGGGAACTGCAGCGTGCGGATCGGCCGGTCGTCGGTATAGCCCTCGACGCGGATCGGGTTCGGTGCATCGCGCAGCAGCGCGGCAAGTTTCGTCATCAGGCCCTGGGCGGCTGGATCCAGCGACGCCGAACCGGTCGGGAACAGGATGTCGCTGTTGATCTCCACCTCCAGCCACAGGTCGGTGCGGTGGATGGTGATCATGCGTGCGCGCACCATCTCCGACAGCGCGTCCTCCAGCTGCAGGGCGATGCGCGACAGCTGCCTGCGCGAGGCTTCCAGCGCCGCCGCATCCAGGCCTTCACCGGTGCGATCGCTGCGCAGCTTCGATTCCAGCATCGGCTGCAGGGGCGAATCCAGTACCGGGGACACCGCCTGCGGGCCGCGGCGCGCACCGCTGGGAATCGGCGTGGGGCGGCCGAAGTCGGACTCGCGGCGATCGCTTTCGCCGATCTGCACCGGGTCGATGGTGCGCGGGGTGCCGTTGAAGGCATTGGCCAGCGACTGCGACATCACCCGGTACTTGCCTTCGTTGAGCGAGGAGATCGCGTACATGACCACGAAGAAGGCGAGCAGCAGCGTCATCAGGTCGGCGTAGGGGATTGCCCACGCCTCGTGATTGGTGTGCTCCTCGTGGTGCTTGCGGCGTGCCATGGCGTCAGTGCAGGAAGCCGGCAAGCCGCGCTTCGATATTGCGCGGGTTCTCGCCCTGGGCAATCGCGATCAGGCCTTCGATCACCAGTTCGCGCTCGCCGCTGCGGCGGCCGACCACGCTCTTGAGCTTGGCCGCCATCGGCAGGAACAGCAGGTTCGCCGAGGCGATGCCGTAGATGGTCGCGGTGAAGGCGGCGGCGATGCCCTGGCCGAGCTTGCTGGGGTCGGCGAGGTTCTGCATCACCGCCATCAGGCCGAGCACGGCGCCGACGATGCCCAGGGTGGGCGCATAGATACCCATGCTCTCGTAGATCTTCGCGGCGGCGAGGTCGTGGTGTTCCTCGCCACCGAGCTCGATCTCGAGCATGTGGCGGATCGCCTCGGGCTCGAGGCCGTCGACCAGCATCTGCAGGCCCTTGCGCAGGAACGGATCGGTCTGCGCCTCGACGTGGCTTTCCAGCCCGAGCAGGCCCTGGCGGCGGGCGACGTTGCTCCACTCCAGCAGCTGCGCGATCAGCGCCTGGCGGTCGGCCACCGGCGGCTTGATCACCCAGCGCGAGATCTTCATGGCGCGGGTGAGCACCGGGCGCGGTGCGTGCAGCAGGATGGCGGCGACGGTGCCGATGATCACGATCACGAACGCCGCGGGCGACCACAGGCCGGCAAGCCCGGCGCCCTTGAGGACGCTGCCGCCGATCAGCGCGACGATCGCGAGGACGAGCCCGACGAGACTGAAGATATCCATGGTGGCGATATCGGCGAAGGTGCGCGCGACTTGAGTTGCGCGGTGCCGATCAGACCGTGCGCAACGCGTCCACGTCGAGGATCAGCGCCAGGCGGCCGTCGCCGATCAGGGTGGCGCCGGCGTAGCCGGGCAGGCCACGCAGGGCGCGTGGCAGCGGCTTGATCACCACCTCCTCGCGGCCGCGCACCTCGTCGACCACCAGGCCGAAGCGGGCGTCGCCGCGCTGCAGGACCACGATGGTGAGCAGCGGCGTCTCCGGTGCCGGTTGCCGCAGCCAGTGCCGCAGGTCCAGCAGCGGCAGCGTGTGCGAGCGGCGGTCGAGCGCGGCGCGGCCGTCGAACCAGTTCACCGCATGGGTGGGTGCATGCAGCACTTCCTGCACCCGCGCCAACGGCAAGGCATAGGCATCGCCGGCCGCCTGCACCAGCAGCGTCGGCAGGATCGCCAGCGTCAGCGGCACGCGCAGCGAGAACCGGCTGCCGCGCCCGAGTTCGGAGTGCACCTGGATCTGCCCGCTGAGCTCGCGGATGCGCGACTGCACCACGTCCATGCCGACGCCACGGCCGGAAATGTCGCTGACCTCGCTGCGCGTCGAGAAGCCGGGCATGAACACCAGGTGCAGGCATTCCTCCACGCTCAGCCGCGCCGCGGTCTCGGCATCGATCAGACCCTTCTCGCGCGCCTTGGTGCGCAGGCGCTCGGGGTCGATGCCGGCACCGTCGTCCTGCACCTCGATGCCGACATAGTCGCCCTGCTGCTGGGCGATCAGCCTCACCTTGCCGGCGCGCGGCTTGCCGGTGGCCTCGCGCAGGGCCGGTGCTTCGATGCCGTGGTCGATGGCGTTGCGCACCAGGTGCACCAGCGGATCCGCCAGCGCCTCGACCAGGTTGCGGTCGAGCTCGGTCTCGGCGCCGACGAGCTCGAGGTCCACTTCCTTGTCGAGTGCGCGCGCGACGTCACGCGCGAGCTTGGGGAAGCGCGCGAACACCTTGCCCACCGGCTGCATGCGGGTGTGCATCACCGCGCCCTGCAGGCGCGCGGTGGCGTTGTCGAGCGTGCTCACGGCACGGTCGAGCTCCTCGTCGCGCAGCCGCGCGCGCAGGGTCTTGAGGCGGTTGCGCGCCAGTACCAGCTCGCCGACGAGATCGACGATGGCGTCCAGGCGGCGGGTGTCCACGCGTACGGTGTGTTCGCGCTCGGCAGTGGCCGCTCCATTGGCGGCCTGCGGGGCTGCCGGCTTCGGCGCGGCGGCGGCAGGCGGCGCAGGTGCGGGCGTCGGCGTGCGCGGGGCGGCCGGCGGAGTCACCTGGGCTGCGGCAGCTCCGGGCGGGGCCGACCCGTGCAACTGGTCGAGCAGCGCCTCGAATTCGTCGTCGCTGATCGCCCCGCCGTTTCCGGCTGCACCGACCGGGCCCGGCGCCGCGTTGCCGTGCAGCTGGTCGAGCAGTGCCTCGAATTCGTCGTCGCCGATCATGTCGCCATTGGCGGCGGCGGCGGCGGGCGTGGCGGTCGTGGCCGGCGGCGCAAGCGAGAAGCCGTTGACGACCGCGGCGGGCGCGCGCGGCACCTCGCTGCCGGAGTCGATCGCGTCCACCATCGCCTGCAGCCAGTCCAATGACTGCTGCGCGGCATCGAAATGCCGCGCCTCCAGCGTCGCCTGGCCGCTGCGTGCAGCGCCCAGGGTTTCCTCGGCCGCGTGGCAGAGCTCCACCAGCGGGGTCACGCCGAGAAAGCCGGCGCCGCCCTTGAGCGTGTGGAACGCGCGGAAGACCGCGTTCAACTGTTCGCGGTCGCCGGGCGTCTGCTCCAGCGCCACCAGCTGCCCGCCGAGGTCGTCGAGCAGCTCGCGTGCCTCGATCACGAAGTCGGCGGCGATTTCCGGCGAGGCGTTCACGGTGTCAGAGCCCGAGGTTCGACAGCAGGTCGTCGGCGTCGCTCTGGCCCACGGTGCCGCGATCCAGCCCCCCGACCGCCGGGCCGTGGCCACGGTTCGGGCACGCCGGCTCGTCCTTCGGCGGCAGGCCGAGTTCGCCGAAACCCTCGTGCACGCCACGCACGATCGATGCGACGCGGCGGATGATCTGCCCGCCGAGGTCCTGGTGGCTCTGTGCCAGCGCCATCTCGCGCAGGTTGTCGCGCAGCGCCTCGACGGTACCGGCCTGGCTGTCGTCGAGCGGGCCGTCCTTGAGGCGGGCGACCAGCGCACGGCTGTCGTCGATCAGGTCGAGGGTGCGATGGGTGGCCTCCTCGGTCATCGCCACCACGTGGTCGAGGCGGGCGCAGGCGTCGTCGAGGTTGCCGCCCGACGGTGCCGGGGGCAGGGCATCGAGCGCCTGTTCGAGCTCGCGCGCCAGCCGGCCGAGGCCGCTGACCAGCGTATGCGCGCGCGATGCGGCGATCGCATCGACGTGGCGGCGCCAGGCGTCCTCGTCGCCGCGCTCCAGCGCGTCGAGTGCATCCTGCAGCAGGCGCGCGACCGGGACGTCGTCCGCCACCGCCGCGTTCAAGCGCCGCCCCCGAGGCGTTCGAACACCTTGTTGAGCTTCTCTTCCAGGGTCTGCGCGGTGAACGGCTTGATGATGTAGCCGTTCACGCCGTTCTGCGCGGCCTCGATGATCTGTTCGCGCTTGGCCTCGGCGGTCACCATCAGCACCGGCAGGGTGCGGAACTTGGCATCGGCGCGGATCTCGCGCAGCAGCTCGATGCCGGTCATGCCGGGCATGTTCCAGTCGGTGATCACCAGTTCCACCGCGTCCTGCCGCAGCACGGCCAGCGCGCTGTGGCCGTCCTCGGCCTCGACGGTGTTGTTGAAGCCGAGGTCGGTCAGCAGGTTCTTGATGATCCGCCGCATCGTCGAGAAGTCATCGACGATCAGCACGCGCATGTTCTTGTTCAAAGGGGGCTCCAGTAAAACGATGGCATCAGTCGTCGTCGCCGATGCCGGTATCGGCGAGTTCGAACGCGGTCAGCCGCCCGCGCAGCCGCACCACCGCCTGGCCATGGATCTGGCACACGCGTGATTCGCTGACGCCGAGCACCGCGCCGATCTCCTTGAGGTTGAGTTCCTGCTGGTAGTACAGCGACAGCACCAGCTGCTCGCGTTCGGGCAGCAGGCCGATCGCGGCGGCAAGCTCGCGGCCGAATTCGCCACGCACCAGCGCCTCCTGCGGGGTGGGCCCGCCGCGACGCGCGGGCTCGACCTCGCCGTGGTCCTCCACGTGCGAGTCCAGGCTCAGCACCTGGCCGCGCGCGGCGTCTTCCAGCAGGCGCATGTAGTCGGCCAGCGGCAGCCCGAGCTTGTCGGCGACTTCCTGCGCCGCGGCGGCGCGGCCGGTGGCCTGCTCGATCGAACGGATCGCGGCGGCGGCTTCGCGCGCGCGGCGGTGCACGGAACGCGGCACCCAGTCGCCACGGCGGATCTCGTCGATCATCGAACCGCGGATGCGGATCGAGGCATAGGTCTCGAACGAGGCGCCCTGGTCGGCGTCGTAGCTGCGCGAGGCTTCGAGCAGGCCGATCATGCCGGCCTGGACGAGATCGTCGATCTCCACGCTGGCCGGCAGCCGCGCCGCCAGGTGATGGGCGATGCGGCGCACCAGTTCGGCATGCTGGACGATCGGATCCGGCGCGCTGCTGCGCTGGATGTCCTGGTAGTGGCGGGCGGCCATGCTCATGCCGGCACCCCCTGGCGCAGCATCCGCTCGACGAAGAACTCGACATGCCCGCGCGGCGCGGTCGGTGCCTGCCAGCGGGCGGTGCGGCGGGCGATCTCGGCCAGCGCACGCGCCGACGGGCTGGACGGGTAGGCGCGCACCACCGCCTGCTGGCGCTGCACCGACATCCGCAGCCATTCGCACTGCGGCACCGCGCCGAGATAGTTCAGCGACACGTCGCCGATGAAGCGCTCGCACACGCGCGACAGCTTCTCGTACAGGCCGCGTCCTTCCTGCGGGCTGCGCACCATGTTGGCCACCACCTGCACCTGGCCGACGCCGCGCTCGCGTGCCAGCACCTTGATCAGCGCATACGCATCGGTGATCGACGCCGGCTCGTCGCAGACCACCACCAGGGTGTCCTGCGCGGCCTGGCAGAAGGTCAGCACCGAATCGGTGATGCCGGCGGCGGTGTCCACCACCAGCATGTCGAGATCGCGCTGCAGGTCGTTGAAGACGTTGACCAGCCCGGCATGTTCGGCGGGGCGCAGTTCCGCCATGTGCCGGCGGCCGGAGGCGGCGGGGACGATCATCACGCCCGACGGGCCGTCGAGGATCACCTCGTCGAGGCTGCAGCGCCCGGCCACCAGGTCGGCCAGCGTGTAGCGCGGCGACAGCCCCAGCAGCACGTCGACGTTCGCCAGGCCGAGGTCGGCATCCAGCAGCAGGGTGCGCTTGCCGAGCTCCGACAGCGCGATCGCCAGGTTCGCCGACACATTGGTCTTGCCCACGCCGCCCTTGCCACCGGTGACGGCGAGGGTGCGCACGGGGGCGGGCACGGGCGGAACGGCGACGGACATCGGCGGCAGGGTCTCAGGCGACAGCATGGGTGTGCTCCGGGGCGGAATGCTCGGATGCCATGGGCTTATCGGCATCGCGGCGGAGATCTTCAAGGCGAAGTACCAGGTGGGCCGCATTGGCCCGGCTCAGGTCTTCAGGGATGCGCTGGCCGTCGGTGGTCCAGGTCAGCGGCAGCTGGTGGTCGACCACCACCGACAGCGCGCTGCCGAGTCGGCTGGTCTCGTCGAGCTTGGTCAGCACCACGCCCTGCGGGCGCGCGTGCTCGAAGCGGCGGACGACTTCATCGAGGTCGGCGAAGTGGGTGTTGGCCGGCAGTACCAGCAGGGTGCGCACCTGGCGCGCGGCGCGCAGCCAGTTCAGCTGGCCGGCGAGGGCACGGTCGCGCTGGCTCAGGCCGGCGGTGTCCACCAGCACCAGCCGGTAGTCCTGCAGCTTCTGCAGCAGCTGCAGCAGGCCGGCCTCGCTGTCGGCCTCGTGCACGGCGATGCCGAGCTGGCGGCCGTAGCTGTGCAGCTGCTCGCGGCCACCGACGCGCGCGGTGTCGGTGGTCACCAGGGCGACGTCGCGCGGCTGGTACTGCGACGCATAGAGTGCGGCCAGCTTTGCAATCGTGGTGGTCTTGCCGGCACCGGTCGGGCCGACCAGGGCGATCACCCCGGCCTCGTGCAGCGGATCGACCGGGCAGATCGGCAGCCTGCGCGAGATCAGGCCGAGCATCAGCCCGCGCGCGCGGTGGGCCGGGGTGTCGGCGGGAATCTGCAGCACCACGTCGCGGGTGATGCCGGCATCGAAACCGTAGTCCTCCAGCAGTTCCATCGCCTGCGCGCGCACCGGCGAGCCGCGCAGGCGCTCGTCGGTGAGCCGCGCCATCTCGCGTTCGATCATCGTGCGCATCTGCGCCAGTTCGTCGCGCATGCGCGCCAGTTCGCCGTCGCTTGCAGGCGCGGGTGGCGTGGGCACCGCGGCGAGCGCCGGGGCCGGCGGAGCCGGTGGTTCCGGCAGCGGCTCGATCATCGGCGCAACCGGCGGACGGGTGCGCGCCAGCAGTTCGGCGAAGGCGGGGCCGTCGAATTCGTCGGCGACGTCGAGTGCATTGGCCACCGCGGTCGGCTCCGTCGCTACTTCGATCGCGCGCGGTGCGACCGGGATGGAGACAGGCGCAGGTGGGGTAAGAGGTGCGGGCGCGACCGGTGCGGCGGCAACCGCTGCCGGCGCGGCGGGCGGGGCGAGGTCGCGCAGCCAGCGCTCGGCCGGGGCCAGCGGGCGTTCCGGGGCGGCCACCAGCGGGGCCGGGGCTTCGGCCGCGGCGCGCGGCTGCGCCTCGAGGGCGCGCTGCAGGCAGGCTTCGTCGTAGTTGCTGGCCGCCACGATCTCCACGCCCTCGTCGGTGCGGCGGTTGGAGAGGATCACGGCATCGGGTCCATGGGCATCGCGCACCATCTGCAGTGCGGTGCGCATGTCGGCGGCGACGAAGCGGCGGATGTTCATGGTTGTTGCCCGTGTTGCGAAAGGGGTGATGCGTTGCTCAATTGATCGTGCCCACCAGCTTCAGGCGCCGGTCCTCCGGGACTTCCGTGTAGGCCAGCACCGACAGTCCGGGCACGCTGTGGCGGACCAGGCGCGCCAGCGCAGCGCGCACCTGGCTGGGCACCAGCACCACCGCCGGTTCGTTCCTGGCCTCCTGCTGGCCCGCGCAGTCGGCGAGGCTCTGCTGCAGGCGTTCGGCCAGGCCCGGTTCCAGTGCGGCACCGGCGCCCTGCGCGGAATCCTGCAAGACCCGTTCCAGCGTCGGCGCCAGCGTGTACACCGGCAGTTCGATGGCGGGCCCGGCGATTTCCTGGACGATGAAGCGGCCCAGCGCGGTGCGCACCGCGGCGGTCAGCTGGGTCGGGTCCTGGGTATGCGCGGCATGCTCGACCAGTGACTCGGCGATGCGCCGCAGCTGGCGCACCGGGATGCGTTCGATCAGCAGGTTCTGCAGCACCCGTACGACGACCGACAGCGGCAGCGACTTCGGCGTCAGGTCCTCGGCGAGCTTCGGCGTGCTGCGCGCAAGCGTCGCCAGCAGCTGCTGCACTTCCTCGTGGCCCAGCAGTTCCGGCGCCTGCTCGCGCACCAGGTGCGAGAGGTGGGTGGCGACCACGGTGGCGGGGTCGACCACCGTGTAACCGGCGGCCTCAGCCTGGGCGCGCTGCAGCGGCAGGATCCACAGGGCGTCGAGCCCGAACGCCGGGTCCTTGCCGGGGATGCCCTCGATCGGATGCAGGGTGCCGCCGGGGTCGAGTGCGAGCAGGCGGTCGGGATGGATGTCGGCGGTGGCCACCGGCACGCCATGCACCAGCAGGCGGTAGGCGGTGGGTGCGAGCTCGAGGTTGTCGCGGATATGCACCGGCGGGATCAGGAAGCCGATGTCCTGGGTGAGCTTGCGGCGCACCGCCTTGATCCGCGCCATCAGCTCGCCCCCCTGGGCCTTGTCGACCAGCGGGATCAGCCGGTAGCCCACTTCCAGCCCGAGCGGATCGACCGGTCGCAGGTCGTCCCAGCCGAGCTCGGCGGTGGCGGCCTGTTCGGGCGAGGGCAGGGCGGGATCGGGATTGGCCGCGGCCTGCTCGGCCTCGATGCTGCGCTTGCGCATGTGCCAGGCCGCGTAGCCCACCACGGCCGCCAGGCTCAGGAAGGCCAGGTTCGGCATGCCCGGCACCAGGCCCACGACCAGCAGGATCGAGGCGGCGATGGTCAGCGCCTTGTACTGGCCGAACACCTGGCCGGTGACCGCACCGCCCATGTCCTGCGAGCGCGAGGCGCGGGTCACCAGCAGGGCGACCGCCGACGACACCAGCAGGGCGGGGATCTGCGAGACCAGGCCGTCGCCGATCGACAGCAGGGTGTAGGTCGCCGCTGCATCGCCGGCGCCCATCCCGTGCTGGAGCACGCCGATGGCAAGCCCGCCGATCACCGTCACGAACAGGATCAGCAGGCCGGCGATCGCATCGCCGCGGATGAACTTGCTGGCACCGTCCATCGCGCCGTAGAAGTCGGCTTCCTGCCGGACCTCCTCGCGACGGGCCTTGGCTTCCTCGCGCGTCAGCAGGCCGGCATTGAGGTCGGCGTCGATCGCCATCTGCTTGCCGGGCATGGCGTCGAGGATGAAGCGCGCGGTCACTTCGGAGACGCGGCCGGCGCCCTTGGTGACGACCACGAAGTTGATGATGGTGAGGATCGCGAAGGCGACGATGCCGACGGCGAAGTTGCCGCCGATCACGAACTCGCCGAACGATTCGATCACCTTGCCGGCAGCACCCGGGCCGTTCTGGCCGTGCAGCAGGATGACGCGGGTGGAAGCGACGTTGAGCGCGAGGCGCAGCATCGTGGTGATCAGCAACACGATCGGGAAGATGCTGAAGTCCAGCGGGCGCTGCACGTAGATCACCGCCAGCAGCACCACCAGCGAGATCGCGATGTTGAAGCTGAAAAGGATGTCGAGGATGGTCGGCGGCAGCGGCACCACCACCATCGCCAGCAGCGCCAGCACCACCAGCGGTGCGCCGAGGCCGTTGCGCAGCATGTCGAAGAAGCGCTTCGGCCCGGGCTGCATCAGCGCGGCGCTCATCGCGGTGCCCCGCGTGCGCCGTCAGCCTCGTCGACCTCGATATCGGCCAGCTGCGGCTGCGGCGTGCCCGCCCGCCAGTTGCGCAACTGGTAGACGTAGGAGAGCACCTGGGCAACGGCTGCGTAGAGTTTCACCGGGATTTCCTGGCCGATCTCCCCTTCCCGATACAAGACCCGTGCCAGAGGCGGTGCTTCGACCAGCGCGACCCGGTGCAGGGTGGCGACTTCGCGGATACGCAGCGCCAGTTCGTCGACGCCCTTGGCGACCACCTTCGGCGCGCGCATGTTGCCGCCGTCGTACTTCAGCGCCACCGCGTAGTGGGTGGGGTTGACCACGATCACGTCGGCGGTGGGCACGTCCTCCATCATCCGGCGCTGCGACATCTCCTGCTGCAGCTGGCGGATACGGCCCTTGACCTCGGGGCGGCCCTCCGACTCCTTCATTTCCTCGCGCAGCTCCTGCCGCGTCATCATCAGCTTCCGGCGCCAGTTCCACTTCTGGTAGGGCGCATCCATCAATGCCAGGAGCAGCAGTGCCGCTGCGGTGGCCAGCAGCATCCACAGCGCGAAGTGCAGACCGCCGCGCGCGGCATCCTCCAGCGGCTGGTTGAGCATCGAGCGCAGCCGGTTGAGCCCGGGCCACAGGAACAGCGTGGCCGCACCGCCAACCAGGGCCACGCGCAGCAGCGACTTCAGCAGTTCCGCGAAGCCTTCGGGTCCGTAGATGCGCTTGAGCCCGGCCAGCGGGTCGAGCTTCTTGAGGTCGGGCACCAGGCCCTTGGTGGCGAAATTGAAGCCGCCCATCGCCGCCGGGGCGATGAAGCACGCGGCCAGGGTGACCAGCAGCAGCGGCGCCAGGATCCACAGGAAGCCCAGCATCAGCTTCGCGGCATGGCCGAACAGCAGATGCGGCGATTCCAGCAGGGCCAGGTCGGGGGTCAGCGCCGTGCGCATCCAGTCGAGCGCGCGCGCGGCGAATCCGCCGCCCATCGCCAGCAGCGCGACCACGCCCGCACCGAACACCGCCACCGTCGACAGCTCGCGCGAGCGCGGGACATTGCCTTTCTCCCGTGCCTCGCGCAGCCGTTTTTCACTGGGCTGTTCGGTTTTTTCCTGACCGTCTTCGTTTTCCGCCATCGCTCACGGCCGCTGGTACCTGCCCGGGGTGGTGCAAGGCGCGTGCCGCGAAGCGGACCCTCACCCGAGGGCAGGGCGTGGACCGCCGGAGATTCCCACGGCCTGCCTACCCGCCGGTCGGAACCCGTCCGGCCGCATCGAACGCGGCGTCGTACAGCCGCTGCACCGGCGGGCCCATCTCCCCGGCCAGCATCGCGATCAGGAACAGGCCGACCAGCACCGAGACCGGCAGGCCGAGCTGGATCGGGTTGAGTGCCGGCGCCGCCCGCGACAGCACGCCGAAGGCCAGGTTGATGGCCAGCATCGCCACCATCACCGGCAGCGCCAGCGTGACCGCCCCGCGCAGCACCAGCGAGAAGAACTGCGGGGCGATCTCCAGCGTGGCGCGCACATCGGGCAGGGCGGTGCCGATCGGCAGTGCCTCGTAGCTGTGCACCAGCAGCGCGATCAGCGCCAGATGGCCGTTGGCGGCGAAGAACAGCAACCCGAACGCGAGGTAGAACCACTGCGAGATGACACCGGAGTTCACCCCGCGCAGGGGATCGCTCATCTGCGCGAACGACAGGCCCGTGCCCTGCGAGATCAGCTCGCCAGCCAGTGCCCCGGCCTCGAACACCAGCCGCAGCATGAAGCCCATCGCCGCGCCGACCGCCAGCTCACGGGCGACCGACAGCACGGTGGCGGCATCGAAGCCGGAGAACGCCGGCGGCGCCGGCAGCAGCGGGGCGAGCGCCAGGCTGATCACCAGCGCGGCCATCACCCGGATGCGCGCCGGGATCGCGCGGGTGCCGATCAGCGGGATCGCCATCAGCAGCGCGCCCACGCGCAGCGCGGTCCACAGCAGGGTCCCGATCATGCCGAAGGCCTGCTGGCCATCGATCGCCATCTGGGTGGCGGGGTCCATCCTCCGTCCCGCCTAGCCGATGAGGTGGGGAATGCGGTGGAACAGGGTGATCGTGTAGTCGACCAGGTAGCTCAGCAGAAACGCGCCGAGCGCGAACAGCGCCGCGGTCAGCGCCGCCGCCTTGGCCACGAAGGCGATGGTCGGCTCGTTGATCTGGGTGGCGGCCTGCACCACGCCGACCACCACGCCGACGATCAGCACGGTCACAAGCAGCGGGCCACCGACCCACAGTGCCACCTGCAGGCCCAGGCGCAGTTCGGTGAGGGCGAGTTCGGGCGTCATCGGCTCAGACCGCGTTGAAGCTGGCGGCGAGCGTGCCGACGGTGAGCACCCAGCCGTCGACCAGCACGAACAGCAGGATCTTGAACGGCGCCGAGACCAGCATCGGCGACAGCATCATCATGCCCATCGACATCAGCACGCTGGCCACCACCAGGTCGATGATGATGAAGGGGATGAACACCAGGAAGCCGATCTCGAACGCGGTCTTGAGCTCGCTGGTGACGAACGAGGCGACCAGCACCTGGAACGGCACCTCGTCCGGCCCGGCATAGCCGCTGTGGCCGGCGAGGCCGGCGAACGTCATCAGGTCGGTCTCGCGCACCTGCGCCAGCATGAACGCACGCAGCGGCGCGCTGCCGAGGTCCCAGGCGGCGCGGAATTCGAGTTCGCCGTTGAGCCACGGGCCGAAGCCATTGGTCCATGCGGCCTCCCACACCGGCGTCATCACCAGCGCGGTCAGGAACAGCGCCAGCCCGACCAGCACCTGGTTGGACGGCGTCTGCCCGGTGCCCATCGCCTGGCGCAGCAGCGCCAGCACCACGATGATCCGGGTGAACGCGGTCAGCACCAGCAGCATCGACGGGATCAGGGTGATCGCCGTCATCAGCAGCAGGGTCTGCAGCGGCAGGCTCACCGGCGCATCGCCGATCTGGCCCACGGTCACGCCCGGCAGCGAGGGCAACTGCGGCGTGGCCCAGGCCAGCGACGGCAGCAGCAGGCAGGCGATCGCCACCAGCGCCGCGACGCGGCGCACCCAGCGGGAGGTCATGTCAGGAATCCTTGCGCAGGCGTTGCGCGAGCAGTTGCTTGAAATCGGGAAGCTGCTTCAGCGACGGCAGCCGGGCGGGCGTCGCCTCCGGCAGGTGCTCGGGCAACAGGTGCAGCGTGCGCACGCCACCGGCGCCGATGCCGATCAGCAGCTGCTCGCCGCCCACCTGCACGACCGCCGCACGTTCGCGCGCACCCAGCGGAATGTTCGCGACCACGCGCAGGCCCTCGGCCTGGCGGAAGCTGCTGCCCGGCATGCGCTTGAGCACCCAGGCCAGGCCGAGGATCAGCCCGACCACCAGCAGCAGCGCGATCACCGCGCCGCCCAGGCCGGGGGCCTGCGGTGCGTGCGCGCCGATCGCGACGGGTTTTGCCGGGATGGCGACTTCGGCGTGCAGCTGCGGCGGCGACGCCACCGGCAGGGCGGCGGTGCCGGTATCCATCGCCGTGTCGTTGGCGGATGCAGGCGCGGCCGGCGTGACCGCCGCCGCGGTGGTGGCGATCGTCGCGGCCTGCGCGCTCGCCTGCACGATGCCGAGGCTGCCGGCAAGGATCACCGCAGTCTCCGGATCCGCTCGCTCGGGCTGACCACGTCGGTCAGGCGCACGCCGAAGCGGTCGTTGATCACCACCACCTCGCCATGCGCGATGAGGGTGCCGTTGACGTAGACATCGAGCGGCTCGCCGGCGCCGCGCTCGAGCTCGATCACCGAGCCGCGGTTGAGCTGCAGCAGGTTGCGGATCGGCATGCGCGTGCGCCCGACTTCCAGCGAGAGCGCCACCGGCACGTCGAGGATGACGTCGAGGTTGAGATCGCTCGCATCGTCGGGGTTGTCGGCGCGCAGGTCGTCGAAACGGGCCGGCTCGGCGGTGGGAAAGACGGTGTCCTGGGTGTTCATGCGGGCAGGTCCTGGGGGTCGGTGCGGCGCTGCGGCTGCGTGCCGGGCGGATGGGTCCGGGTGATCTTCACCACGTTGTTGCCGTTGGCGGTGCCGAAGCGGCCGGTGAAGACCGGGATGTCCTCGATGCAGATCGGCACCTCCTCGGGGAGGTCGATCGGGATGATGTCGCCCACCTTCAGCCGGGTGAGCTGGCGCAGGTCGATGCGGCGGCGCGCCAGCACGCTCGACACGTTGACCTCGGCCGACATCAGCTGCTCGCGCATCGACACGTTCCAGCTCTCGTCGCGGTCGACGCGGTCGGACTGGATGCCGGCATCGAGCAGCTCGCGGATCGGCTCGAGCATCGAGTAGGGCAGGGTGACGTGGATCTCGCCGCCGCCGCCTTCGAGGTCCACGTGGAAGCGGCTGACCACCACGTACTCGCGCGGGGTGACGATATTGGCGAAGTGCGGGTTGATCTCGGAGTTGAGGTATTCGCACTCCACGTCCAGCACCGGTGCCCAGGCCTCGGCGAGGTCGGCGAAGGTCTGCTTGAGCATCAGCTGGATCACCCGCATCTCGGTCGCGGTGAACTCGCGGCCCTCGATGCGGGTGGGGTAGCGGCCATCGCCGCCGAAGAAGTTGTCGACCACCGAGAACACCAGCTTCGGCTCGAACACGATCAGCCCGGTGCCGCGCAGCGGCTTGAACTTGATCAGGTTGAGGTTGGTCGGCACGTAGAGCTGGTGCAGGTAGTCGCCGAACTTGATCAGGTCGATTCCGCGCACGGAGATGTCGGCGGAGCGGCGGATCAGGTTGAACAGGCCGATCCGCCACAGCCGCACGAAGCGCTCGTTGACCATCTCCATGGTCGGCATGCGGCCGCGGATGATGCGGTCCTGGCTGGCGAAGTCGTAGGTGCGCGCGACGCCCGGGTCGGGCGCCGGCTCGGTGTCGACCACGCCCGAGTCGACGCCGTGCAGCAGCGCGTCGATCTCGTCCTGGGACAGCAGGTCGTGGGTGCTCATGGCCGGTGGCCCCTTACTGGGTGACGAAGCTGGTGAACAGCAGCGATTCGGCCTGTGGCGCGCCGGTTTCCTCGGTCATCAGCGCCTGCACTTCCTCCAGCGCCTGCGCGCGCAGCGCTTCCTTGCCCTCGCGGGTGGCGACGCCGTCGTAGGTCTGCTGGGCGAACAGCATCAGCAGCCGCGCCCGCAGTGCCGGCTCGTGGCGGGTGAGTTCCTGGGTGGCCAGCGGGTCGCGCGTGACCAGTTGCACCTCGACCTGCAGGTAGCGCGGGCCCATCGGGGTCTCGTCGAGGTTCACCACGAACGGCGGTGACATCGGCAGGTACTGCGCGGGCGCCGGCGGCTTCGGCGCATCGCTGTCGCCGCCACGGGTGTTGAAGTACCAGAAGCCGGCGCCGGCCAGGCCGAGCAGGGCGACCACGGCCACGATGGCCAGGGTGATGCGGTGCGAAGAGGACGAGGGCTTCTTGCGGGATGGGTCTGCAGCGACGGCCACGTGGCGTTACCGGTGTGGATTCGAGCGGTCCCATGCAATCGCCGTGCCGTTGCACCGCCGGAAAGCCGTCGCCGGGCGCGTGTCGGACAGTGGCCGCGCGGCTCGCTGGCCGAAATGCCGGGTTGGGCGCGCGGAAACTGAATGGACCCCGTGCAGGTGCTCGTCGGCGCTTTGACGGATTGAGAATGATCGTTCATTCTTCCCGCCTGCCGCCGGCCCCCCCCGGCGGTTTTCCTTTTTCCGTGCAGGCCTTTCCCCATGTCCACATCGTCGCGTCGGTTCGCCGGCCTCCTGATCCTGAGTCTCTTGCTGGCGGCCTGTGGCGCCGGCGGCGCACCGGAGGCACCGCCGCCGCCGGAAGTGAATGTGGTCACCCTGCAACCGGAAACCGTCACCCTGACCCGCGAACTGCCGGGGCGCACCAGTGCCTTCCTGGTCGCCGAAGTGCGGCCGCAGGTCAACGGGATCGTGCGCCGCCAGCTGTTCACCGAGGGCAGCCTGGTCAAGGCCGGCGAGCCGCTGTACCAGATCGACGACGCCAGCTACCGCGCCGCCGCCAACAGCGCGCGCGCGCAGCTGTCGCGTGCCCAGGCCACGCTGACCGCCGCGCGGCTGAGCGCCAACCGCATCGGCGAGCTGGCCGCCGTGCAGGTCGTGAGCCGGCAGGACGACGAGAACGCGACCGCGGCGCTACGCCAGGCCGAGGCCGATGTCGGTGCCGCGCGCGCGGTGCTGGACGCCGCCAACGTCACCCTCGGCCATGCCCGCATCACCGCGCCGATCGACGGTCGCATCGGCAGGTCGTCGGTGACCGTGGGTGCGCTGGTCACCGCCAACCAGCCGGCGGCGCTGGCCACCGTGCAGCAGCTCGACCCGATCCATGTGGATCTCACCCAGTCGTCCAGCGAACTGCTGCAGCTGCGGCGCGAATTCGCCGCCGGCACGCTGGAGAGCGGGCAGGGCCTGCCGGTGACGATCCTGCTGGAAGACGGCACGCCCTTCCCGCATCCGGGCACGCTGGCGTTCTCCGAGGTCGGCGTGGACCCGGCGACCGGCAGCTACGGCCTGCGGGTGACCGTGGACAACCCCGACCACGTGCTGATGCCCGGCATGTACGTGCGTGCGGTCCTCGGCAGCGGCGTGCGGCAGAACGCGATCCTGGTGCCGCAACAGGGCGTGACCCGCGACCCGCGCGGCAATGCCAGCGCGATGGTGGTCAATGCCGAAGGCATCGTGGAACAGCGCCCGGTGCAGGTCAGCCGCACCGTCGGCGACCGCTGGCTGGTCGAGGATGGCCTCGTCGCCGGTGACCGGGTGATCGTCGAGGGCCTGCAGAAGATCCAGCCCGGCGTGCCGGTGCAGGTCGCCGAAGCGCCGCCGGCCGGCGATTCCGCCCCGGGCACGTCGCCCGCCGCGACCCCGGCCACCGATGCGGCCACGCAGGCCGATGCCGCCGTGCAGCCCGCCGACCCCGACGCGGCCGCACCGGCGGCCGACGCTGCTGCCCAGCAGCCGTAAGCGGAGACTTCCATGGCACGTTTCTTCATCGATCGCCCGATCTTCGCCTGGGTCATCGCGATCATCATCATGCTGGCCGGCATCCTGTCGATCACCAGCCTGCCGGTGTCGATGTATCCCACGGTGGCTCCGCCCGCGATCGAGATCAGCGCCACCTACCCCGGCGCCTCGGCGCAGGTGCTCGAGGACTCGGTGACCCAGGTCATCGAGCAGAACATGAAGGGCCTCGACGGGCTGATGTACTTCTCGTCGCAGTCGTCGTCCAACGGCATGGCGACGATCACCCTGACCTTCGAGAGCGGCACCGACCCGGACATCGCCCAGGTGCAGGTGCAGAACAAGCTGCAGCTGGCGATGCCACTGTTGCCGCAGGACGTGCAGCGCCAGGGCGTGAACGTCGCCAAGTCGATGTCGGGCTTCCTGCAGGTGATCGGCTTCGTCTCCGACGACGGCTCGATGGACGAGGTCGACATCGCCGACTACGTGGCCGCCAACGTCGTCGACCCGCTCAGCCGCGTGCCCGGCGTGGGCAACATCCAGGTGTTCGGCGGCAAGTACGCCATGCGCATCTGGCTCGACCCCAACAAGCTGCACACCTACCGGCTGTCGATCCCGGAAGTCACCACCGCGATCCGCGCGCAGAACGCGCAGGTGGCGATCGGTTCGCTGGGCGGCGCGCCGGCCATCGATGGCCAGCAGATCAACGCCACCATCAACGCCCAGGACCGCCTGCAGACGCCGGAGCAGTTCCGCGACATCGTCGTGCGCAGCGATGCCGACGGCTCGGTGCTGCGGCTGGGCGACATCGCCCGTGTGGAAATGGGCACCGAACTCTACGAGTTCACCTCGCGCTACAACGGCGAGCCGGCCACCGGCGTGGCGATCTCGATGTCGACCGGCGCCAACGCGCTCGACACCGCGGCCGGGGTCCGTAGCGCGCTCGACGAGCTGGAACCGTATTTCCCGGCGGGCATGAAGGTGGTGGTGCCGTTCGACACCACGCCGTTCGTGCGGGTGTCGATCAAGAGCGTGGTGACCACGCTGATCGAAGCCATCGTGCTGGTGTTCCTGGTGATGTACCTGTTCCTGCAGAACTTCCGCGCCACCCTGATCCCGACGATCGCGGTGCCGGTGGTGCTGCTGGGCACCTTCGGCGTGCTCGCGGCGCTGGGCTTCTCGGTCAACATGCTGACGATGTTCGCGATGGTGCTGGCGATCGGGCTGCTGGTCGACGACGCCATCGTGGTCGTGGAGAACGTCGAACGCATCATGACCGAGGAGGGCCTGTCGCCACTGGAGGCCACCCGCAAGTCGATGGACCAGATCACCGGCGCGCTGGTCGGTATCGGCGTGGTGCTGTCGGCGGTGTTCGTGCCGATGGCCTTCATGTCGGGCTCGACCGGTGTCATCTACCGGCAGTTCTCGGTGACGATCGTGTCGGCGATGGCGCTGTCGGTGCTGGTGGCGATCGTGCTGACCCCGGCGCTGTGCGCGACCATGCTCAAGCCGCTGAAGAAGGGCGAGCACCACGACAGCGGCGGCGGGCGCATGGCGCGCTTCTTCGCCTGGTTCAACCGCGGCTTCGACGCCACCAGCGGCAGATACCGCCGTGGCGTGCGCGCGATCGTCTCGCGCCCCAGGCGCTGGATGATGGTGTTCGCCGCGATGGTGGTGGTGATGGGCGTGCTGTTCATGCGCCTGCCGACCTCGTTCCTGCCCGACGAGGACCAGGGCGTGCTGATGGCGATGGTGCAGACCCCGGTCGGCGCCACCCAGGAACGCACGATGCGCTCGATCGAGGCGCTGGAGCAGCACTTCCTGCACAACGAGACGGACGCGGTGGAATCGGTGTTCGCGGTGCAGGGCTTCAGCTTCGCGGGCATGGGCCAGAACACCGGCATGGCCTTCGTCAAGCTCAAGGACTGGGACCAGCGCAGCGACGCGTCGCTCAGCGCGTCGGCCGTGGCCGGCCGCGGCATGGGCGCGCTGAGCCGGATCAAGGACGCCTTCATCTTCGTGTTCGCGCCGCCGGCGATGCCGGAACTGGGCGTCGCCGCCGGCTACTCGTTCTTCCTGCAGGACAACGGCGCGCAGGGCCACGAGGCGCTGCTGGATGCACGCAACCAGCTGCTGGGCATGGCGGGGCAGAGCGGGCTGCTGGCCAACGTGCGCCCCAACGGCCAGGAGGACACGCCGCAGCTGCGCATCGATGTCGACGTCGCCCGCGCCGGCGCGCTGGGCCTGACCCAGGACGCCATCAACGCAACGCTCGCCACCGCGTGGGGCGGCCAGTACATCGACGACTTCATCGACCGTGGCCGGGTCAAGCGGGTCTATGTGCAGTCCGATGCGCAGTTCCGCATGACCCCGGAGGACTTCAACCAGTGGTCGGTGAAGAACAGTGCCGGCGAGATGGTGCCGTTCTCCGCGTTCGGCAGCTGGGACTGGGACTACGGTTCGCCGCGCCTGGAGCGCTACAACGGCGTGCCGGCGATGGAGATCCAGGGCGAGGCCGCGCCCGGCGTGTCCTCGGGTGACGCGATGGCCGAGATCGAACGCCTCGCCGCGCAGCTGCCGCCGGGCTTCGCGATCGAGTGGACCGCGCTGTCCTACCAGGAACGCGAGGCCGGTTCGCAGACGCCGCTGCTCTACACCATGTCGCTGCTGATCGTGTTCCTGTGCCTGGCCGCGCTGTACGAGAGCTGGAAGGTGCCGACCTCGGTGCTGCTGGCGGCGCCGATCGGCATCCTCGGTGCGGCGCTGGCGGCGACGGTGTTCGGCCTGGACCGCGACGTCTACTTCCAGGTGGCGATGCTCACCACGGTAGGGCTGGTCAGCAAGAACGCGATCCTGATCGTTGAGTTCGCCAAGCAGAACCTGGAAGCCGGCATGGAGGTGATCGAGGCGACCATGCAGGCGGTGCGCGACCGCCTGCGGCCGATCGTCATGACCTCGCTGGCGTTCGGTCTCGGCGTTACCCCGCTGGCGCTGTCGTCGGGTGCCGGTTCCGGCGCGCAGAACGCGATCGGCACCAGCGTGCTCGGCGGCATGATCGTCGGCACCCTGTTCGGGCTGTTCCTGATCCCGCTGTTCTTCGTGGTGGTGCAGAAGGTGTTCGGCGGCCGGCGCAGGCCGGCGGTGACGGCACCGGCCGTGGCAGGATCGCCGGAGCCGGGCGCCACCGCGCCCTGATGGTTGACGGCTGGCGTGTCCGCGCCAGCCGTCATGGCCCGGGGATGATGTTGTCCACCGCATGCCGTATCACGGAGCACCTGGATGAGCGCAAGACCCAGATCGGAAAAGGCCGAGGCGCGTGCCGAGGCGCAGCGCACGCGCATCCTCGATGCCGCGCAGCACTGCTTCATCGAGCACGGGTTCCACGGCGCGGGCATGGCGCTCATCGCCGAGACCGCGCAGATGAGCGCGGGGCTGATCTACCGCTATTTCGAGAGCAAGAGCGCGATCATCCGCGCGATCGTGGAGGAACAGCTGGAATTGCTGCGCGAGGACATCGCACGCAACACGCATCCGGACTTCCCGACGGTGCTCGCGGAGGAATACGGACGCCCGCACCAGTGCGAAGGCCGCCGCATGAGTGCCTCGCTGCTGCTGGAGATCTCGGCCGAAGCCACCCGCGACCCGCAGATCGCGGCCGCCCTCGACGACTACGACACCACGGTGCGCAATGCGCTGCAGGACTGGCTGACCCGCGCCCGCGAGGCCGGCGGAATGGCGCTTGACGGTGAAGACGCGCGCAGGCGCGCACTGATGCTGCAGTGCCTGATCGAGGGACTGAAGCTGCGCGAGACCCGCGAACCGGGGCTCGACCGCGACCTGCTGATGGCCGCGCTGCAGGACGTGGTGCCGCGGATGCTCGACCGCTGAGCGGCGTGCGGCTGAGCGCGGCGCGACCCGTCATGCCGGCGCACGGCAGGCGCCATGGCTCAGGCGTAGGCGTCGAGCAGCCCCGATCCGCCGTAGCTGATCGCCGATGTCACGGCCGCGCCGGTGGCGGGCTCGTTGCCCGCGCCGTCGGCGGGCGCCGCTGGACGCGTGTCACCGCCGCGATCGTCGCCACCGGACTGCGCGCCGACATCGGCATGTGCGAGGTGGAAGCCGTGCTCGCCGAGCAGGTCACGCAGCCGTGGCAGGCCCTGTTCGAGCGCCTGGCGGGTATCGACATGGGCGCTGAAGAATTCGGCGCTGATGCGGTCGCCATCCAGTTGCAGGCGCACTTCCACCGGCCCGAGGCCGTGCGGCGTGACCTGGATGCGGGCGTGGCCGATCTTCTGTCCGGCCATCCACTGCAGCTGCGCACCGAAGCGGTCGCCGAAGTCCTCGGCATGGACGTCCGCGGGCGGCAGGGGCGTGGCCAGCACGGGCGGCGGCTCGCGCAGTGCGAGCGGCGCGCCGCCGGCCACCGCTGGAAGCGCGAACGCAGGCGGAGCCGGTGCGGCATCGCCTGCGGTCTCGAGTTCGACCGGCAGCGGCATCGCGGCCGCGCCATCGTCGAGGCTGGCGGCAAGCCCCGGTTCCTGCGCAGCGGCCACCGCCAGCGGCTGCGCCGCGGGCGATAGCGCGGTGCTGCTGGCCGCGGGCGCGGCCATCGCGCCGGCGAGGGTCTGAAGTCCGCCGCGCAGAGTGGTGGAAGCCGCCGACTGCGGTTCCGCATCCGCATCGGCAGGCATGACGATGCCGGGCAGGCCGGCGAGGCCTTCCGGCGGCCAGGGCAGGGTGGTCAGGGGCTCCGGCGTGAGCACCAGCGACGGATCCGCGGGAATACCCGGCTGCTCGTCGGCGCCCGGCTCCCGCTCCGCCGGCACCTTCGCTGCGGCGGCCTCCGGCGCTTCACCGTCGGCCGGTGCCGAAGCGGCGTGCAGCGTGCGCGCGAATTCCCCGCCTCCCTTCGCTGGCGACGACCCGGATGCCGATGCCGGCGCCTTTGCCGCGGGCGGCAGCGGCGCCGACAGACCCAGCGGAGTCACGGGCCGGCGCCTTCCGCGGCCAGTGCAGCCAGGCGAACCCGGCGTGCGCCAAGGTCATCGAGTTCGCGCTGCGAGCGGCGCTCGTCGACCACGCGCTCCTGCGCGCGGTAACTCGCCGCAAGCTGTTCGAGCACCTGCTTGTCGCGGCTGGCCAGCAGCAGGCGGCTGCGCTCGACCTCCACGGTCTGGCGGTGGTTGTCGACCGCGCGGCTCTGCTGTTCGACCGCGCTTTCCAGCCGCTCCAGGAACGCGCGGCGGTTGGCCAGCTGCGCGGGGCTGGTGGCGGCGAGCTGGCTCTGGCCGTACTCGGCGGCATAGCGGCGCAGCTCGTCGAGCCGCGACTCGTTCTGTTGCAGCGCCCGCTGGCGATCGGCCAGCACACGGGCGACGGCGTCCTCGTTGTCCTGTGCGCGGTTGAGCAGTGGATCGATGCGTGTGGACGACTTCATGCAGGGGACTCCTCGGTGTGCAGCAGGCTCGCGAGCGCGTCGCGGCTGTGGTTCAGGTCGGCGGCGCGGGCCACGTCCTGGCCCAGGAAGGCCATGATCTCGGGCCAGCGCGCCAGCGCTTCGTCAACCGCCGGATCGCCACCGCGCTGGTAGGCGCCGATGGCGATGAGGTCGCGGTTGGCGTTGTAGGCGGAAACCAGCCGCTTGAGCGCGCGGATGCGCTCGCGCCAGGTCTCGTCGGCGATCTCGGTGACGACGCGGCTGACCGACGACTCCACGTCGATCGCCGGGTACAGGCCGGCGTCGGCAATCCGTCGCGACAGCAGGATGTGGCCGTCGAGGATCGCGCGCGCGGCATCGGCGATCGGATCCTGTGGATCGTCGCCTTCGGTGAGCACGGTGTAGAACGCGGTGATGGAGCCGCGGCCCTTGGCGCCGTTGCCGGCCCGTTCGACCAGCGCCGGCAACTTGGCGAACACCGACGGCGGGTAGCCGCGGGTGGTCGGCGGCTCGCCGACCGACAGGCCGATCTCGCGCTGCGCCTGCGCGAAGCGGGTCAGCGAATCCATCAGCAGCAGCACGTTGAGGCCCTGGTCGCGGAACCACTCGGCGATCGCGGTGGCGCGGTAGGCACCATGCAGGCGCGCCAGCGGCGGCCGGTCGGCGGGTGCCGCAACGACCACCGCGCGACGCAGGCCTTCCTCGCCCAGGGTGCTCTCGACGAAGTCGCGCACTTCGCGGCCGCGCTCACCGATCAGCCCGACCACGATGACGTCGGCGGCGGTGTAGCGGGTCATCATCCCGAGCAGGGTGGACTTGCCGACGCCGGAGCCCGCGAACAGACCCACGCGCTGGCCGCGGCCGATCGGCAGCAGCGCATTGATCGCGCGCACGCCGACATCCAGCGGCTGGGTGATCGGCTCGCGCGCGAGCGGATTGATGGCGACGCCGGCCATGCCGACGCTGCCCTCGGCGCGGATGGGGCCCTTGCCGTCGAGCGGAATGCCGTCGCTGTCGATGACGCGCCCCAACAGGCCTTCGCCGACCTCGACGCCGCCGCGGCGATGCAGCGGCACCACGCGGGCGTTGGGCAGCAGGCCATGCAGTTCGGCGCTGGGCATCAGCGAGGTGCGGTCGCCGGCAAAGCCGACCACTTCGGCCTCCACCCAGCCGCCGTCGACTTCGACCCGGCAGGTGGCGCCCATCGGCGCCGCGCAGCCGACCGCCTCCACGGTCAGGCCGATCGCCCGGCGCAGGATGCCCTCGCGGATCAGGCCACGGCCCGCGGCGGGGTCGGGGCCGGTGGCGGCCAGCCGTGCCGCCAGGCGCAGGTTGCGCGCGCCCAGCCAGCCGGCAGGATCGGCCGGCAGCGCGGCATCGCGCAGGCGGGCGTCGTCCAGGGCAGAGCCCGCGCCGCTCATGCGCGCGCCCCGGCACGACGCAGCACCGTATCGAGCGCGCCGCGCAGGCGTGCGTCGAGGCTGCCGTCGATGCGCACGCTTTCGGCGTGCACGCGCAGGTCGCCCCGCGCCAGCGCATGGTCGGCCACCAGCCGCGTGGCCGGTGCCAGTGACAGCAGCGGGGTCAGCGCGGCGATGTCGTCGGGATGCAGGCGCACCTCCACCTCGCGCGCCGCGCCGCCCACCGCATCCACGGCCTCGGCGACGAGGTCGGCGAGCAGCCCCGGGTCGGCCTCGTACACGCGCCCGACCAGTCCGCCGGCCACGCGCACGGCGAGGTCGCCAAGCGCCGCCACCACCTCGTTCTCGAGGCGGGCGAGGGGACGCGAGAAGTTGTCGAGGATGCCCTCGATCTGCGCGGTCAGCCGGCGAATCTCCGCCTGGCCCTGGGCGAACCCTTCGGCGTGGCCGGCCGCATAGCCTTCGTCGTGGCCTTCGCGATGGGCGTCGTCGCGGATGCGCTGGATCTCCTCCAGCGACGGCGGGCGCGGTAGCTCGACCGGCTCCTCGACCTGTAGGGCCGCGGTCGTGGTTTCCGCATCCATCGACGGCGCCAGCCAGCGCACCACCGCGTTCATACCATCTCCTCGGTGGCACCACCGCCAAGGGTGACCGCGCCCTCATCGGCAAGCCTGCGCACCACCGCGAGGATCTCCTTCTGCGCGGTCTCGACATCCGACAGCCGCACGGGCCCGCGCGCTTCCATGTCCTCGAGCAGGATCTCGGCGGCACGCTGCGACATGTTGCGGGTGATCTTCTCGCGCACCTTGGGGTCGGCGCCGCGCAGGGCGACGCCCAGGCGCTCGCCGGACACCTCGCGCAGCACGGTCTGCAGCTCGCGGTCCTCGAGGTCGATGAGGTCGTCGAACACGAACATGAGGTCCTGGATGCGCTGGCCCAGCTGGGCGTCGACCTTGCGGATCGCCACCAGCAGATTCTGGTCCTGGCCGGTGTCCATGTAGTTGAGGATGTTGGCGGCCACCTTCACCCCGCCCACCGCCGAGGACTTGAGGTTCTGGTTGCCGGCGAACTGCCGCTCCATGATCTCGTTGAGCTCGTTGAGCGCATTCGGCGGGATGCCGTCGAGGGTGGCGATGCGCAGCAGCACGTCGGCGCGGGTGCGCTCGGGCATCAGCTTCAGGGTGTCGGCGGCCTGGTCGGGATCGAGGTGCGACAGCACGATGGCGATGATCTGCGGGTGCTCGTTGCGCACCAGGTCGGCGATCGCGCGCGGGTCCATCCACTTCAGGGTGTCGAGACCGGTGGTGTTGCGGCCGAGCAGGATGCGGTCGATCAGGCTGCCGGCCTTGTCGGCACCCAGCGCCTGCACCAGCACCGCGCGGATGTAGTCGTCGGCGCCCACGCCCAGCGAGGTCTGGCGGTCGAGTGCGCCCTGGAAGTCGTCCATCACCTTGCCGACCTGTTCGCGGCTGACCGCGCCCACCGTCGCCATTGCCAGGCCGAGCTTCTGCACTTCCTTGGCGTCCATGTGCTTGAGCACCTCGGCCGCGTCCTCCTCGCCCAGCGACAGCAGCAGCACCGCTGCGCGCTGCACGCCGGTGAGGGACTCGCTGTTAAACGGCTGTTTCATCGCCCAACCACCCCTTCACGACCTGTGCCACGCGCTTGGAATCGGTACGGACGGCCTCGCGCGCATGGCGCAGGCGGTCCTCATAGGCATTGGACGGCAGCGCGATCGGTGCGCGCTCGCCGGCGCTGCCGATCTGTGCGGTGTCGTCGGCCAGCGGCAGCAGTTCGTCCTCCACCAGCCGCACTTCGGCGGTCTGCGGCTCCGGCTTGCGGCGCGGCGCCGGATCGTTGATCTGGCGGATCGCCGGGCGCACCACGCCGAACAGCAGCGCCAGCACCACGATCGCGCCGAGCAGCAGCCGCAGGCCATCGCGCAGCTGCGGCATCTGCCACCACGGCGTGCCGCCACCGGCATCCCCGGCCTGTTCGCGCACGAACGGGGCATTCATCACCGAGACCACGTCACCGCGCGCTTCGTCGAAGCCCACCGCCTGGCGCACCAGCGCTTCCACGCGCTGCAGTTCGGCCGCGGTCAGCGGCTGCAGGGTGGTCGTGCCTTCCGCACCCGGGCGGGGCACGTGGTCGACCAGCACCGCGGTGGTGACGCGGCGGATCCGGCCGGGCGGCTGGCGGGTATGGCTCAGCGTGCGGTCGAGCTCGTAGTTGCGGGTGGCGCTGCGCGAGGACTCGGTGGGGTTGCCGCCGGTCGCGGCCGCCACCGCGGCGTCCACCGCGTCCGGGTCCTCGACGGTCTCGGGCAGGTTGCTGGTGGCGCCGGGGATGCCCTGCGCGCCGGCGGTGGCCGCGCTGTTCTCGCTGACCTGTTCGCTGCGCAGCTTCGGCGGCTCGGCGTTGAACTGCTCGCGGGCTTCCTCGATCGCGGAGAAGTCCATGTCCACGGTGACCTCGGCATTGACGCGGCCGGCGCCGGTCATCGGCTCGAGCAGCTCGCGGATGCGCTGGTTGAACGAGGTTTCCTGGCGGCGCACCTGCTCGAACTGCAGCGTGCTCAGTGCCGCGGCGGCGTCCTGGCGGTCGTTGCTGAGCATGCGGCCGTTCTGGTCGACCACGGTCACGCGCTCGGGCGCGAGGTCGGGAATGCTGGACGCGACCAGATGCACGATCGCATCCACCTGGCCGCGCTCGAGCTCGGCGCCACCGCGCAGTTCCAGCACCACCGAGGCACTCGCGGCCTCGCGCTGGCGGGTGAACGCGCTGGGCTTGGGAATGGCCAGGTGCACGCGGGCGTCGCGCACCGGGCGCAGCGCGCTGATGGTGCGCACCAGTTCGGTTTCCAGCGCGTGCTGGTAGCGCGCGGTCTCGACGAACTGGCTGACGCCGAAGCCTGGGTCGCGCTCCATCATCTCGAAGCCCAGGCGCCCGGATTCGGTGAGCCCGGAACCGGCAAGCTTCAGCCGCGCGTCGTGTACGTTCTGCTCGGGCACCGAGATCGCGCCGGTGGACTGGTCGATGCGGAACGGGATCTGCGCGGTACGCAGCAGGTCGGTGGCCTCGGCGGTGGCCTTGGCGTCGAGCCCGGCATACAGCGGCACGTAGCCCGGCTTCTGCGACCAGAAGAACACGATCAGCCCCAGCGCCACGGCGCCGGCCAGCAGCAGCATCTTCCCCAGCCGCCGCGCCAGCTGCATTTTCTCGAGCCGATCGAACACCTCGACCGCCTTTTCGCCGGCCTTGTCCGCGCGGAGCGCTTCTCTCGACAACGTGATCGCCATGGTGTCCGGTGGTCCCCTGGAGCTGTTCGGGCCGCGTTACAGCGGCATGTTCATGACGTCCTGGTACGCCTGCACCAGCCGGTTGCGCACTTCCACGGTGGCGCGGAAGGCGACCTGCGACTGCTGCGCGGCGACCATCACCTTGGCGAGGTCCGCGCCGGGCTCACCCAGTTCGAACGCCCGCACCAGTTCACCGCTGCGCTGCTGCGCGCCGTTCACGCCTTCCAGCGCGCTGCGCAGGGTGGCGCCGAAGCTCGGCGTGGTCGCGGTGGCACCGCCGACGCCGCCGATCCCGCCCTGCAGCCCGCCGGGTGCGGGGATCGCATCCGACCGCGGCACATCGGCGCCCACGGTCTGGCGCACCTGGCCCTGGTAGCTGCGGATCTGCGAGAGGACGGAATCGATCGAATGGCTCATCGACATGCGGCTGGCGGGAGTCCCCGTTCACCATGCAAGCCGCGTGCCGCAATGGGTGCCGCTCACTGGATCGTGGCTGATGACAGGTCGCCGCCGCGCGCCATCGAATGGATATGCGCCCGCCGCGACCCTTCTCCCGCCTGCGGGAGAAGGTGCCCCGAAGGGGCGGATGAGGGACTCAGGCCGCCAGGTCGCGCTCGATGCCGTACTTGCGCAGCTTCTCGGCCAGCGTGGTGCGGCGCAGGCCCAGCAGCTGCGCGGCATGCGCCACCACGCCCTCGCTGCGCTCCAGCGCCTCGCGGATCAGCCGCAGTTCGATCTGCGCCATGTGGTCGCGCAGGTCCAGGCCGTCCTCGGGCAGATGGGTTTCGTTGGCAGTTTCCAGGACCACGGCCGTGGCCGTGGTGCGGGGCGATACGTCGCCCGCCGGCGCGCGCATCGGCGCGACGGGCGAGGGCGCGGCCGCGGGCTGGGCCAGGTGTTCGCGGTAGCGCTGCGGCAGGTCCTGCACACGCACCAACCCACCCGGGTTGAGCACCGCCAGGCGTTCGACCAGGTTGCTCAGTTCGCGCACGTTGCCCGGCCAGGCGTAGCCGGCCAGCGCATCCAGGGTCTCGGCGGCGAAGCGGATCTCGCCACGGCCGTTGCGGGCAAGCTGGTCAGCAATGGTGCGCACCAGTTCCTGCAGGTCGTCGCGGCGTTCGCGCAGCGCCGGCATCTCGATCGGGAACACGTTGAGGCGGTAGAACAGGTCCTCACGGAAGTGCCCTTCGCCGATGCGGTCCTCGAGGTTGCGATGGGTGGCCGCGATGACGCGCACGTCGCACTTGATGGTCTGGTTGCCGCCGACGCGCTCGAAGCAGCGTTCCTGCAGCACGCGCAGCAGCTTGACCTGCATCGGCAGGCTCATGTCGCCGATCTCGTCGAGCAGCAGGGTGCCGCCCTCGGCCATCTCGAAGCGGCCCTTGCGCGCCGACAGCGCACCGGTGAACGCCCCCTTCTCGTGGCCGAACAGTTCGCTTTCCAGCAGTTCCGGCGGGATCGCGCCGCAGTTGATGGCCACGAACGGCCCGTCTCGACGGGTCGAGCGGTGATGGATGGCGCGCGCCGCCACCTCCTTGCCGGTGCCGGACTCGCCGAGGATCAGCACCGTGGTATCGAACGGCGCCACCTGGTCGATCAGCCGGCGCAGCCGCTGCACGGACTCGCTGGTACCGGTCGGGCCACCGCCCTGGTCGGCCGCGGCCTGGGCATCGGCATCGATGCGCTTGAGGCTGGCCATGCGCAGCAGGTTCTCGAGCTGGGCGTGGCGCAGCGGTGCCTCCAGCGCCCACACGCCGGCCTCGTGCAGCCCGTGCGCCGCCGCGAAGGCGGCCGGCTCGGCATCCAGCAGCAGCACCGGCGGCGGCACGCTGGCCTGCGCCAGCCAGGCGAAAAAGGCGCGCGCGGCGTCGGCGTCATCCAGGTCGCCGACCAGCACCGCCATCCAGTCGTTTTGACGGTGGCGTGCGGGCGCGATCTCGCCGGGCTCCGACACCCAGCGCGGGCGCAGGTCCATGAACTCCAGCAGCGTGCACAGGCGCTCGGCGCGGTCGCCGTTGGCGTCGATCACCAGGATGCGGGGCTCACTCATGACACGTCTCCGGCACCGGATTCCGGTGCGTGCAGCGATTCCAGGATCTGCATGACTTCCTGGATGTAGGACAGCTTGCTGACGAAGTTGTCGGCGCCGGCACGGGTGGCGTGCTCGCGGTGCTCGGCATCGTCGAAATGGCTGGCGATGACGATGTAGGGCGGATCGTCCTGGGCCTTGATCAGGCGCGCGGCCTGCAGGCCACCCATCTCCGGCATCGCCAGATCCATCAGCACCACGTCGGGGCGAAGTGCCTCGGAACGCTCGATCGCCTCCAGGCCATTGGCCGCGGTGCCGATCACCTGCAGCCAGTCGACCTTGCGGAAGTGGCGCAGCGCCGCGTTGATGAAACCCTCGTGGTCGTCGACCAGCAGGACCTTGATCGTGTCCATGATGTGGATCCTCAGCCCGTCCGGGCCAGCAGGGAACGTGGGCGCGCGTTGCGGCGCGCGCGGGCCGGTGCAATGTCGAGCTGCTCGCGGTACTTGGCCACGGTGCGGCGTGCGATGTGTACGCCCTGGCGGGCGAGCAGGGCGGCGATCGCTTCGTCTGCCAGCGGGCGCTGCGGCGGCTCGGCATCGATCAGGCGCTTGACCATGGCCCGGACCGCGGCCCCGGACACATTGGCGCCATCCAGCCGCACCGCGAAGAAGCGCTTCATCTCGATGGTGCCGCGCGGCGTCTGCAGGTACTTGCCGGTGGTGATGCGCGAGACCGTGGATTCGTGCATGCCGATGGCATCGGCCACTTCCTTCAGCGTCAACGGCGCCATCGCTTCCTCGCCCTGCTCGAGGAACGCGGCCTGGCGCTCGACGATCACCCGCGCGGTGCGCAACAGAGTGTCGTAGCGCATCGACAGGCCGCGGGTGAACCAGCGCGCTTCCTGCAGCAGCTCGCGCATCGGCGCGGTGGCGGCACCACCTTCGCCTTCGGCCACGGCGCGTTCGTAGCCGGCATTGATCGACACCCGCGGGGTGGAGCGCGGGTTCAGCGCCACCCGCCAGCCGGCATCGGCCTTCCACACCACCACGTCGGGCACCACGGCCTGGTCGACCTCCGGCGCTCCGGCCTCACCCGGCTTCGGATCGAGCGACAGCACCAGGCGCACCGCCTCGTGGGCATCGGCTTGCTCGCAGCCGAGTCGGCGCGCGACAGCACCAATGTCGTGCGCGGCCAGCGCATCGAGCGCATCACGGATCAGGCGTGCGGCCAGCGGGCGGGCAGCGACGCGACCGGGCAGGGCGTCCAGCTGCGCCAGCAGGCATTCGCGCAGGTCGCAGGCGGCGACGCCGGCGGGGTCACCGGCGAGCAGGCGCTGGCGTACGGCCTCGATCTCGCCGGCGCGGCGGTCGAACAGCGCGCAGGCGCGCCGGATCAGGGCATCGAGCGGGGCGGTCAGGTAGCCGGCGTCGTCGCAGTTCTCCAGCCAGTACGCGGCCACCGCGAGATCGTGGGCGTCGAGCTCATGCGCCAGCCGCTGCAGGATGCGCAGCTGCGGATCGCTGGACTCACCCGCGGCGATGCGCTGCATGCCGTCGTCGTCGGCATCGTTCCAGCTGGCGCCGCGCACGTCCCACAGCGAGGCTTCCGGCAGTTCGTCGAACGAGGCGACCTCGGCCTGCGCGTCGGCGGGTTCTGGCATCGCGCTTGCAACGGGTTCCTCGTCGAGCTCCAGCAGCGGGTTGTGCTCGAGCGTCCGGCGGATCTCCAGCTCCAGCTGCAGGCCGTCGAGCTGCAGCAGGCGGATCGACTGCAGCAGCTGCGGGGTCATGTGCAGCTGCTGGCCGAGCTGCATCGAGGTGGTGGCACTGGCCTTCATGGCGACTCCGGAAACCCGCTTCATCGTGGGCGTGGAGACATCGTGAAGGCGCCGCGACGGGATCTGTATCAGGAAGAACCCGGGCCTGCCCGGTGATCGACCGACACCCGTGGGGGATTCCCTTACGACCTTTCCGCCGGGGCCGGCGGAATTCCGACGGCAGTCACATCTTTACGTGCGGGTCGGGCTTGCCGTCATCCCCGCGCAGGCCGGGATCCAAGGACGGGGCACTCGTCATGCCAACCCGGGCCACCCGGATGACGGGCCCGAACCGGCCGCAGGTCCCCGTTACACCACTTCCTGCAGGTGCCGCGCCGCCAGCACCACCAGCTCGTTGGCGCGCCGGCATCCCAGCGCTTCCATCATCCGCGCGCGGTGGGTTTCCACCGTCTTCACGCTGATGCCGAGCTCGGCGCCGATCTCCTTGTTGCCCAGGCCGCGGCCGATCATGCCGAGGATCTGCCGCTGGCGCGGGGACAGCGCATCCACGCCCACCGCCTTCTCGCGACCGAACATCGGCGCCATCATCCGCGACGACAGCCGCGGGCTCAGGAACACCTGGCCCGACATCGCCGTACGCAGCGCGAGTTCCAGTTCCAGCGGCGCGGCATCCTTGACGATGAAACCGCAGGCGCCGCGCTCGATCGCCGTGCGCACATGCTGCGAATCGTCGTGCATCGACATGATCAGCACCCGCGTGGCGGGCAGCTCGTTGCGGATGGCCACCATCGCCTCGATGCCGCTGCGGCCGGGCAGCGACAGGTCCATCAGCACCACGTCGGGGCGATGGATCAGGCTGAGGTCGAAGGCCTCGTCGGCGCGGCTGGCCTCGCCGCAGACATCGACATCGCCGAAGCCCTGCAGCAGGCGGGCAAGCCCGGCGCGGACGAGGGTGTGGTCATCGACGATCAGTACGCGCACCGGCCGGTGTCTCCCGCGGCCCCCTGGCCGTGTTGCCGGCCAAGGATACGCGACCGTGCGGTTCAGCGCCGGCGCTGCTCGGCGATCTGGCGGCGGTGCAGGCGGAACAGGTGGCGGTCGAGTGCTTCCACGAGGTCGGGGCGCAGCTCGCCGAAGGCCAGCCACACCCGGCTGCCCGAAACCTCCAGCACCGTGGCCGGCAATTCCAGATGGTCGGGCAGCCAGTCGGCCGGCTGCAGCCGCACCAGCACCGACGCGCGGGTCTGCAGCGCCGGGGCTTCGGCGAAATCGATGCGCAGGCCGCGCCGCGACCAGCGCAGGTCGTGTTCCGGCATGCCGTCGACCTGGCGCGCCAGGCGGCCGAGCAGGGCGAGGATGAGGTCGAGCTTGGCGTCCATGCGCTGGGCCAGCAGCGGCAGGTCGCCGTGCTCCTCGCCGCCATCGTCCTTGCGCAGGTCTTCCACCTGGGCCAGGCCGGACAGCAGCGTCACCGCCTGCGCCTGGCGGCCGGCACTGTCGGAGGCGGCGATGGACACGGGCAGGGCGAGTTCGCAGCTCAACGCTTCGGCGAACAGCATGTGTTCGGCGCTGGTGCCGCCGGGCGCGCCGGTGGATGTCACAGCGCGACCCCGACCGAGGCGTAGGCACGCGAGGCATGGCCGGCACGCTGGGCGTCACGGGCTTCGCGGCCCAGCGACTCGCGCAGTTCGTGCATCGTCGTCAAAAGTTCGTTCTGCATCCGCAGCAGGGTACGCAGCCCGTCCATCGGAACCGTGTTGCCGGCGCGCTCGATGTAGTCGCGCAGTTCGCGGTCATAGCTGGACATGATGGTCTGTGCGCGATCGAGATCGCGGCAGTCCAGCGCCGCCTCGAGGGAAGCCAGTTCCGACGCCAGCTGTTGCAGGGGTGGCAGGCTCATGCGGTGGCACTCGCAGGTACGCCGCCGACCACCGCCGGACGGATGGCGTTCCACGCGGTCTCGATCTCGCCGAGCAGGGACAGGCACTCCCGAAGCGCTTCGGCATCGTTGTTGAGGTTCGCTTCGGTCAGCCGACGCACGACATAGTCGTACAGCGACGAGAGATTGCCTGCGACCTCGCCGCCAGCCTCATGGTCGAGCGAACCGTTGAGGTGCCCGACGATGGCGCAGGCTTCGCCGATCGCCTTGCCCTTGCGCGCGGGGTCGCCACGCTCCAGGCAGGCTTCGGCGAGACGGACGCGCTCGCAGGCGCCACTCAACAGCAGTGACACGAGCTTGTGCGGATCGGCGTCCATCACCGCGCCCTCGAGCTGGCTCTGGCGGTACTGCTGGGCATAGTGGCGATGCATCATCGGGAGTGCTCCTAGCGATTGCTGGTCTGCGCCGACAGCGCTGAAAGCTGCTGCGCCAGCGCGCTGCTGGTCGAGGTCATCTGCGCCATCAGCGAATCGAGCGCGACGAACTGGGTGCGGTAACGCTTGGCGGCGGCGTCCATGCGGACGTCGAGCGCTTCGCGCTGTTTGGCGACGTCCTTGAGCTGGTCGTTGAGCCCCTTGGTGCGCAGGGTGAGTGCGCCGTCGGTGCCGACGTAACGCTTGACCACGTCGTTGAGCTTCGCGGCGAGGCCGGTTTCGCCGGTAAACGCGGCGATGACCTTGGCGGAGTTGTTGGCCATCGCCTCGTTGAACTTCGTCGAGTCCAGCACCAGGCTGCCGTCCGGGGTGGGGTAGCCCTGCGTCTGCAGGCCCAGGGTCTTTGCGTCGAGACCCTGCGCGGCAAGGCCGCCCAGCAGGTCGTTCATCACGTTGCGCAACTGCGACGCGGCACCGCGCATCTGTGCATCACCGGTCAGCGACGACGGCGTTTTGGTCTCGGCGTTGTAGGTGGTCGCGGTGGTGATGGCCTTCAGCGCAGCGTTGTAGGCCTTGACGAACCCATCGACCGCGGCACGGCTGCCGGCCGGGTCGGCGCTGACGTCGACGCGGCTGGTCCCGGCCTGCTTGAGTACCAGGGTCATCCCGGGTACGGCGTCCTTGATGGTGTTGCTGGCCGCGGTGGTCAGCAGGCCATCGATCATGACCTTCGCATCGGCTGCGGGAGACTGTTGCGCCAGGCCCTGGACCAGCGACTGCAGATCGCTGTCGCCTTCGAGCATCTCGATGGTGATCGCATTGGCCGCGCCGGTCTTGGCACTGCCGAGTGACAGGTGGTGTCCATCGTCGGACGTCAGCAGCGCGGCCTGCACGCCATGCTTGCCGGCGGCATCGTTGATCGCACTGCGGATGTCGGCCAGGGTGGCATCGGCCTTGACCGCGACATCCACCGCGTCCTCCCCGATGGTGACGCGCAGCGTGCCAGCGGCGAACTTGCTGTCGACATCGATGCCGGCGCCAAGCAGCTTGTGGGCGGTGGCCAGCGACAGCACTTCGACCTGATAGCTGCCCACCGGCGTATTGCGGCCCGCCGTGGGCGTGAGCACCGCATCGGTGGTTGTACCGGCAGTACTGCCGGACGCGAGCGACAGCGCGGTGGAGGTGACCGTGCGCGCGCCGAGCGCATCGACCTTCTGCAGCGCGTCGAGCGCGGTCTTCAGTGAGTCGAAGGCCGAAGTCACGCTGCCCAGGCCCGAGAGCTTGAACTTGGTCGTGGACTCCAAGGTATTCAGGCGGGCGTTCTGCGGCGCACGGTCGGCCGCGACCAGCTGGCTGACGATGCCGCTGATGTCCAGCCCCGAGCCGATGCCGCCGTAACCGAAGGAATAGTCCGCCATGTCAGATCTCCGTCGCCCGGCAGGCCGGGCAGGCCGCCCCGGCGCGCCGGGACATCAGGGATAGCGGCCAACGGCCGCGATCCTTGAGGCGTGCAAGTTGCGTGCCTTGTTCCGCGCACAGGCCCACAAAACAGAAAGGCCTCCGGACGGATCCGGAGGCCTCTCGACCGGGCCTGCGAAAGCCGGCCCGATGATCCGCAGGACTCAGCGCAGCAGGCTGAGCACGTTGTTCGGCAGCTGGTTGGCCTGGGCCAGCATCGCCGTACCGGCCTGCTGCAGCACCTGGGTGCGCGACAGTTCGGCGGTTTCCTTGGCAAAGTCGGTGTCCATGATGCGGCTGCGCGAGGCCGACAGGTTCTCCGAGGAGGTCTGCAGGTTCGCGACGACCGAGCTGAAGCGGTTCTGCACGGCACCCAATTCGGCGCGCGACGAGTTCACCGCTTTCAGGGCCGCGTCCATCGCCAGAATCATGCGATCCGCGCCTTCTGCGGTCTTGATGTTCTCGTTCGCAAAGCCGTTTTCCGCCCCGCCGACAACCTCATTTGCGGTTACGGTGCCGTTGGCAATGCCGCTCGAAGCGGTACCGGCTGCGGTCGCCACGATCTCGATGTCCGACGCCGAATTCAGGATCACGCCATCGCCATCCTCGTTCAGTTCGGCCGTTACGCCACTGATATTGGCATTGTTGATGGCAGAGACCATACGGGCAGCCTGACTTTCGCCTGTCGCGTCAGGGGCCGATGCGCTGAGCAGCACGTTCGTACCGTTGATGACCAGGTCGCCGGTGCCGATCTGGGCAAACGTGGCACCACCCGTCTGGGTGGCGAGGGCGCCGCCCGTTGCGGTAGCGACGTTCGCGGTCGGCGCGGTCCAATCACCGAGCACGGCCGTATTCGCATTGGCGATGGAAGCGATAGTGATGGTCTGGCCCTGGTTCGCACCGACCTGGAAGGCCTGGGCAGTGAACGAGCCGTCAAGCAACTTCTTGTCGTTGAACGAGGTCTGCTCGGAGACGCGCTGGATCTCGGCCTTGAGCTGGGTGACCTCGGCGTCCAGCGCTTCACGATCGGACGAAGAGTTGGTGGCGTTGCGCGACTGCACCGCCAGCTCACGGATGCGCTGCAGGTTGTTGCCGATCTCGCCCAGGGCGCCTTCAGCGGTCTGTGCCAGCGAGATGCCGTCATTCGCGTTACGGGCCGCCTGGTTCATGCCGCGAACCTGGGTGGTGAAGCGCTCGGAGATGGCGAGGCCGGCGGCGTCGTCCTTGGCGCTGTTGATGCGCAGGCCCGAGGACAGGCGCTGGATCGAGGTCGACAGGCTGGCCGAGTTCGTCGCCAGGTTGCGCTGGGCGTTGAGCGAGATGGTGTTGGTGTTGATGACGGACATGATGCGGGTCTCCTGGTTTGGGAATCCGGCACGGGAACAGGGCCTGGCCGGTGGCTCCGCAGGGTGGTTGCCGTTGTGCGGCCCTGTCCTCTGCTGTGAGCATTAACGGCGTGTCGTCGTCAAGCTTTAATGCTGCGTTGCCGGCGATCCGCGTGCCCTTTCGGTCACGGGAGCATTAACGGCAGGGTGGGGCGGGGGTTTAGGGGTGCGCGACACACGGGAGGAGCGCGTAGCGTCCCCGTTGCATGTCAGTTATCGGGCTAACCGCGTTGCCCCTCGGCTGCCCCGTGCGGGGCGCCCTCGTCCGCAGCGGGAGAAGAATCTTCACGCCTATCAACGTCCCCGCAGATCGCGGTCGATGACGGTCCGAATACGCTTCGCTTATGCAGCTACGGTGAGCCCTCATCCGCCCCTTCGGGGCACGTTCTCCCGCACGCGGGAGAAGGGTCGAGCGGATGCGGCGTGCGCTTCTCGCCTGCCCACGCGACCAGACGGAGCACGAGCGTCAGCGGATCAGGTTGAACAGCGACAGGCGCTGCATCTGCACGAAGCTCAGCTGTGCGGCTTCGAGTGCGACCTTCTCGAGGTCGAAGCGGGCGATGGCGTCCGCGTAGTCGAGATCGCGAAGCCCGGAGAGCGTGGTCTCCAGGGTGAGGCCCTGCGTGTCACGCAGGCTGTCGGCGTTGTCCAGCGCGGAGAGCTGGGCACCGCCACTCGCACGCGCGTCGATCACATGTTCCTGCGCGGTGGAGATGTCGCGCATCACCGATTGCAGTGCGTTCTGCTGGGCCGCCTTCTGCGCATCGGTGGTGGGATCCATCTTCAACGCACCGAGCAGGCGATCGATCGTGGCGAAGACGTCGCGCGTCGCAGCAGCGGACAGCTCGAAGCTGTCGCCATCGGCCGGCGCGCCGCGCAGCACGATCTGGGCACCCGCGAAGTTGATCGCTTCACCCGCCACATGGGTACCCGTCGCGACCTCGTTGCCATCCGCGTCCGTCACCGTGTACGACGCATCGGCTCCGAAGCCGATGCTGTAGGGGCCACCGTCCCATTGCGCGGAATCGGTCAGGCCGAAGCTGCCGATCTGGCCGGTCCCGGTATTGCCGACAGCCGCTGCCGCATCGACGCGGCCGTCGCCGGTGCGCACGCGCAGGAAGACCTCGCTTCCGGGCAGGGCGTCGGCGACAAACATCTGCGGTGCGATCTCGACCTGCCGCTGGGTCTGGTCGCCGGCGTAGACGATGCCGGTTCCGGTACGGGCGAACGGGGCGCTGCCATCCTGCGTGCCGCCGAACAGGTAGCGGCCGGTGCCATCGGTGCTGTTGGCGAGGTCCAGAAGGCCGTCGCGCACGCTGGTGACCTCGATCGCGATCGCATTGCGGTCGGCGTCGGACAGTGCGCCGCCATTGGCCTGCACGGTCAGCTCGGTGATCCGCCCCATCATGCCGCCGGCCTGGGTGAGTACGCTCTCCTGCATGCCAAGGCGATGGCGCACGGTGTTGCCGTTGGCCTCGAAACGCTCCAGTGCGGCAAGCGCGCGGTCCATGCCGACGGCGGCGCCTGCGCCCACCGGATCGTCCTTGGCGGTGAGCAGCTTCTGCCCGGTCGCCAGCTGCTGCTGCAGTTTCGCCAGCGATGCCTGCTTGGATTGCAGGGTGGAGATCGACTGCTGGTACAGCATCCCCGTCGAAATGCGATGGCTCATCGGCGCACGGCTCCCAGCAGGGTCTGGAACATGGAATCGGCGGTGGAGATGATCTGCGCGGCGGCCTGGTAGGCCTGCTGCAGGCGGAGCATGTTGGCCGCCTCCTCGTCGAGGTTGACGCCGGAGACGCTGTCGCGCGCGGCCTGCGCCTGTTCGTGCAGCACGCCCTGCGCGTCGGCGGCGTACTCGGCCTGGCGCGCGGCGGAACCCACCGCGGTGGTCAGGCCGGCGATTGCGCCGTTGAGGCTGAGGTTGCCGCCATCCAGGCTGCGGCGGTCGTCGAAGCCGGCGAGCAGGGCGGCATTGCCGTTGTCGCTGGAACCGGCGCCATTGCGGCGCACCGTGAAGCTGTCACCGGCGGCGGGCACGCCATCGAGCGTGAACGACCAGCCGTTGGCGGTGATTGCGCTGCCGGGCGTATAGGGGAACGGGCCGTCGCCGTTGATCTCGTACTGGTCGCCGTCGAGGAAGGCAATCTGCACGTCGGTCGTCAGCGCAGTGTGGCCAGCATCGGCGACCCGCAGGGCCGTGGGCTTGCCAGTGCCGAGGTTGTCGAGCGCGGCCTCGACGCGCACCGGCGATGCGGCGGCGATCCGTGCCGGATCAGTGATGGCGACGCCGATGCCGCCGGCGGCCTGCGCGGTCGGCTGCAGCAGGAAGCGGTCGTCGGCCTGCGGCGTGCCGCTCATGACCAGCGCGAGGCCGCCGACCCGCAGCGGATCGGTATCGGTGCCGGCGCCGGTCATCGGCACCGCCACGCCGGTTGCGGCATCGGTTGCCGACCAGTCGCCGTCGCGCCACTGCAGCACCAGGTTGCGGCCATCGACCGCACCGAGGTCCGCAATGCTGGCGGCCAGGCGCGCGTCACCTGCGTTGCCGGCATGGGCATTGACCGCAGGCGGTGGCAGGCGGAAGAAGTCGCCGCCCATCGCGCCGTGCTGGTCCATGCCCGCGGCATGGCCGGCATTGAATTCGGCGGCAAGCCCGAGCGCAATGCGTCCGAGTTCGGATTGCGCCGGGTCCAGCACCTGGTTGCGGAATTCCAGCAGGCCGCCGATGCGCCCGCCCATCGAGCGCTCGTCGATGCGGATGGTCTGCCCCTGCGACTGCAGTGCGAGCTGCAGGCGCTCCGGCCGGTAGGGGTCGGGCACGGTGGTGAGCTGCGACGGCTGCGTGCCGACCACCAACGCCTGGCCACCGGCGGTGAAGACGTTGAGCGCGCCGCCGTCCTGCTGCACGGCGGTGCCACCGGTGTAGGCCACGAGCTGGGTGACCAGCTGTTCGCGGCGGTCGAGCATGTCCGGCGCGGCGCTGGTGGCGGTGCCGATCTGGCCGTTCATCCGGGCGATCTCGCTGGCCAGGCGGTTGATCTCGTCGGCACCGGCCAGCAGCCCGCCGTCGACCTCGCGGCCCAGCATGTCGAACTGCCCCTGCAACTGGCCGAAGCGTGTCGTCAGCGCATTGGCCTGGCCAAGCATGTTCTGCCGCTCGGCCGGGGCGGCCGCACTCGACGACAGTGCGCTGACCGAGTCGAAGAACCCCGACCACAGCCCCGCGATGCCGGTTGCCTTGTCGGACATCAGCGCATCGACGCGGTTGGCCATCGACGACAGCTGCTGCAGGCGCGCGAGTTCGCCACCGCTGTCGATCAGGCGCGCGTTGGCGAGCTCGTCGGCCACGCGACGGATGTCGCTGATCTGGGTGCCGCGACCGACATAGCCGACCCCGATGTTGGCGGGGCTGCGCGCCTCGAAGTCGACCCGCTGGCGGCTGTAGCCGGGCGTGTTGATGTTGGCGACGTTGTGGCTGACCGTCGACAGCGCCCGCTGGAAGGCGATCAGTGCGCTGGTGCCGGTGGAGAGGACGTTGGGCATGGCGTTCCTGCGTCAGCGAAGGACGGCCTGGCGCGCCGCATCGGCTGCGCTGGCGAGGACATTGGCGGGCTGCACGGTCGTGCCGGCGAGGTTGCGTGCCTGCGTGCCGATCGCCGACAGCGCACGCTGGAGCGTCGGCCCGTTGGCGATCGAGCTGATCTTGTCGGCGTAGCGCGGGTCGGTGGCGTAGCCGGCCTGCTGCAGCGCGGAGGCGAAGCGGCGCACGTCGCCGCCGGATTCCAACGCCTGCCGGTAGCGCGGGTTCTGTTTGATCATGCGCACATAGTCGGCAAAGCTCTCGGCCGGCGAGCCATAGGCGCGGAAGTCGGCGCGCTCGGTGTGGCGCACCCCGTTGCTGTATTCGTGGGTGGTGGCGGCAGCGCGCTCGCCCTTCCACCCGGTGGCCTTGATGCCGAACAGGTTGTTGGCGGTGTTGCCGTCGCCGCGCTGGATCATCCGCCGGCCCCAGCCGGTCTCCAGCGCCGCCTGCGCGACCAGCGCCCGCGCATCCACGCCAAGCTCGCGCGCGGCTTTCTGTGCGTCGCTCCAGATCGAGGCGACGAAACCTTCGGGGCTGCGCGCACCGAAGCTGGCAGCCACCGCACGTGCGGCCGGTTCGATCACCGCATCGGCCACGGCCGCGGGTGCGCGGCCGACCGCGGCACCGACTGCCTGCGCGGCGTCGCCGATGGCATCCATCGCCGGCTGCGCACGGCGCATCAGGGTGTCGATGAAGCCGTCCATCGGCGAGCGATCGGTTGACGGGTCGGTCGCGGGCTCACGTCCTGCAATGAGGTCCAGCGCCTGCGCGTTGAGCGCGTCCGGCACCGCATCGAAGCGGTGCATTGCCTGCTGCAGGGGCAGGGCGGCTGCGTCACCGGGTGCGGGCTGCAGGCGTGTGTCGAGAGCGGGCGCCGCGTCACCGCCACCGCCAAGCTGGCGGGCGATGACCTTCGCAAGCCCGAGGCCCTCGCCGTCGGTGAGGGATTTGGCCAGGCGCTGGTCGTAGAGGTCGCGGTAGAGCTGATTCTCGCCGGGGAACAGCGCATCGCCGAAGCTGGCGTCGCGCATGCTCTTGATCATCATCTGGGCGAATACGCCCTCGAACTCGCGCGCGACCTGGTCGATGCGCGCGGCATCGTGGCGCTGGGCGGGGTTGAGCTCGATGGGGGCGCCGGAGATGCGCATGTCAGATGACCTCGAGCTCCGCGCGCAGGGCACCGGCCTGCTTGAGCGCTTCGAGGATGGCGATCAGGTCGCCGGGCGCGGCGCCCACCGCGTTCACCGCGCGCACGATCTCGTCGAGCGAGGTGCCGCCATCGAACTTGAACATCCGGCTGCCGTCCTGGTCCACGGAGACGTCGGAGCGCGGGGTGACCACGGTCGCGCCGCGGCCGAACGCCTCCGGCTGGCTCACGCCGATGCTCTCGGTGATGGTCACCGACAGCGAACCATGTGCGATCGCGGCCGGCATCACCTTCACCTGGGCGCCCATCACCACGGTGCCGGTGCGCGAATTGACGATCACCTTGGCCGGCGCGGTGCCCGGCGACAGCTGCACGTTCTCGACTTCGGCCAGGAAGCCGATGCGCGCGGCGGGGTCGTAGGGCGCGCGCACGGCCACGGTCACGCCGTCGACGGCGCGTGCGGTGCCCTGGCCGAAGCGGGCATCGAGCGCGGCCACCATGTTGGAGATGGTGCTGAAGTCGGCGCGGTTGAGGTTGAGGGTGAGCTCGCCGCCCTGGCTGAAACCACCGGCAACCTCACGTTCGACCATCGCACCATTCGGAATGCGGCCCACGCTCGGCACGTTCACCGACACCCGCGAGCCATCACGGCCCTGCGCGCCGAAGCCGCCGACCACCAGGCTGCCCTGGGCGATCGCGTAGACCTGCCCGTCGGCGCCCTTGAGCGGGGCCATCAGCAGGGTACCGCCGCGCAGCGACACCGCGTTGGCGATCGACGACACGGTGACATCGATGGTCTGGCCCGGCTTGGCGAATGGCGGCAGTTCGGCGTGGATGGCCACTGCCGCCACGTTCTTGAGCTGCGGGTTGACGTTCGCCGGCACGGTCACGCCGAGCTCGTTCAACATGTTGCGAAGGCTCTGCACGGTGAAGGGCGACTGGCTGGTGCGGTCGCCGCTGCCATCCAGGCCGACCACGAGGCCATACCCGACCAGCGCGTTGCCGCGCACGCCGCCGACCGACGCGAGGTCCTTGATGCGCTCCTGTGCGTGGGCGGGCAGCGCCAGCGTGGCGAAGGCCAGCAGGACCAGGGAGAGCAGGGCGAATGGGTGGCGACGGGGCATGGCGCAGGCCTGGTTGGGACACGGGTGACGCTGGATCGGTGGTCCCGCCGTGGCGGGCACGACCGGGATCAGTACGGATACAGCCGCGAGTGGAAGAACCGCCCCAGCCAGCCCATCGCATTCGACTGCGCGATGGCGCCGCGGCCGCCGTAGACGATGCGCGCATCGGCCACACGGCTCGACGGCACGCTGTTGTCGGGCCCGATGTCGGAAGGGCGCACCACGCCCTGCACCTGCACCAGCTCGTCGCCCTGGTTCAGCCGCAGGTTCTTGCTGCCCTCGACCACCAGGTTGCCGTTGGGCAGGCGCTGCACCACGGTCACGGTCACGCTGCCCTGCAGGCGATTGCTCTGCGTGCTGCGGCCGCTGGCATCGAAGTCGCGCGAGCCACTGGCCGACGCGCTCAGCACGTCGCGGCCGTTGACGGTCACCGGCCCGCCGAAGAGCTCCGGCACGCCGATGCCGATGCTGCTCTCCTTGCCGACCTGGGTGGCCGCGTTGGTCTGCGCCACGGTGCTTTCGACCAGCTGGATGGTGAGCAGGTCACCGACCTCGCGCGCACGCTTGTCGGCAAACAGCGACAGCCCGGTGTTGCCACCGCTGGCCTGGTAGATCGCACCCTGGCTGGCGTAGGCGGGAGCCACCGGCGCAGACGTCACCTGCTGTGCGATCGGCGGGTAGGGGCGCACGTCGCCGGCGGCAACACAGCCGGCCAGCAGCATCGGTGCCAGCAAGGCGATCACGACGGAACGGCGGAGAAGAGTGTTCATCGCGGTGCTCAGACGTTGTTGTTGAGGTAGCCCAGCATCGAGTCGGTGGTCGAGATCGCCTTGGCGTTCATCTCGTAGGCGCGCTGGGTCTCGATCATGCTGACCAGCTCCTCGACCACGTTGACGTTGCTGCCTTCAAGCGACCCCTGCTCGAGCTGGCCAAGGCCATTGAGGCCCGGGGTGCCGTTCTGCGCAGGGCCGGATGCCGTGGTCTCGAGATAGAGGTTCTCGCCACGTGCCTGCAGGCCGGCGGGATTGATGAAATCGGTGATGGTGAGTGCGCCGATCTCCAGCGCCTGCGCCTCGCCGGCGACCTGCACGCTGATCGTGCCGTCCTTGCCGATGGTCATCGACTGCGCGCCTTCCGGCACCTGGATGCCGGGCTGCACCGGATAGCCGCTGCTGGTGACCAGCTCGCCCTGCGCGTTGACCTGGAAGCCGCCGTCGCGGGTGTAGGCGGGGGTGCCGTCGGGCATCAGTACCTCGAAGAACCCGCGGCCGTTGATCATCACGTCGAGGGCGCGGCCGGTCTGCTGCGGGTTGCCCTGCTGGAAATCCTTGGCGGTGGAGACCACCCGCACGCCGGTGCCCAGCTGCAGGCCGGACGGCAGCTGCGTCTGCGCCGACGTGGCGCCGCCCGGCTGGCGCACCTGCTGGTACAGCAGGTCCTCGAAGTTGGCGCGATCGCGCTTGAAACCGGTGGTGTTGGTGTTGGCGAGGTTGTTGGCCACCACCGACATCCGCGTCTGCTGCGCGTCCAGTCCGGTCTTGGCGACCCAGAGAGCCTGGTTCATCGGAATTCCTCAGGGCTGGCGCGCGATGGCGCCGTCGCGAGGACTGATGCAATCGGTGTGCCAGAACCCCGCTGGAGCCCGGTCAGCCGCCCAGGCGCAGCAGGCTGTTGGCGGCCTGGGCGTTGTCGTCGCCGCGCTGGATCAGCTTCACCTGCATCTCGAACTGGCGCTGCAGCTGGATCATCTGCACCAGCGCGCCGGCGGCATCGACATTGCTGCCTTCCAGCGTGCCGGTGGTCATCACGTCGCCGGCGGCCTGGGCCAGCGGCTGTTCGGGCTGCGCGTTGCGCATCAGCCCGTCGAGGCCACGCGTCAGCCGCTCCGGCGTGGCATCGACCACGCGGATGCGGCCGACCACGGCCATGGTCTGCGGGCCTTCGCCCAGCGGGATGATCGACACCGTGCCGTCATGGCCGATGTCGAGCGCCTGGTGCGGCGGCAGTGCGATCGGCTGCCCCTGCTCGTCGAGCAGTGGATGCCCGCCGGCGGTGACCAGCTGGCCGTTCGGCGTCAGCGACAGGTTTCCGGCGCGGGTATAGGCCTCGCCGCCATCGGGCGACTGCACCGACAGCCAGCGGTCGGGTCGCAGCGACACATCCAGCGGGTTGCCGGTGACGCGCTGGGCACCGACCCGGCTGTCGAAGCCCTGGTCGACATGCAGTGCATCGATGCGCGATGCATGTCCCGGCCCCTCGACACGGTAGGCGCGGGTGTTGGCCAGCGCCGCCTTGAAGCCCGCGGTGTCGGCGTTGGCGAGGTTGTGCGACACCGTGCCCTGCGCCTGCAGGGTGGAGCGCGCGCCGGTCATCGCGACGTAGAGGGCCTTGTCCATCGGGTGACTCCGGAAATGCGGGAACGATCAGCAGGCAGACGGCGTCGGGACGGCGCTGTGTGGCGCCGCCCCGGGCGCGCTTACCTGATGTTGATCACCGTCTGGGTGATCTGGTCCTGGGTGGAGATCATCTGCGCGTTGGCCTGGAAGTTGCGCTGCGCGGTGATCATGTTCACCAGCTGCGCGGTCAGGTCGACGGTCGACGACTCCAGTGCACCGGCCTGGATCTGGCCGAAGTCCGAGCTGTCCGGAGCACCGGTCCGCGGCGCACCGGAGGCGTAGCTTTCCGCCCAGGTGTTCTCGCCCTGCGCCTGCAACCCCTGCGGATTGACGAAGGTCGACAGCGCGATCTGCCCCAGCGGCCGGTCGGCACCGTTGGAATAGCGTGCGAACACCACGCCGTCGCCGGAGATGCTGATCTCGTTGAGCTTGCCGGCGGCATAGCCGTCCTGGCGGGTATCGCGCAGCTGGAAGCGCTCGCCGTACTGGGTGGACCCGGCCAGGTCGAGGTTGAGCTCGAGCACGCCGGCCCCGGTGGACGGGGTGAACGGATCCAGCGCGATGCGCCCATCGGCCGGGGCGACCAGCGCGCCGGAATCGGAGAACTCCAGCGTCACCGGGGTGCCGGCCGGCTGCCCGTCGACATAGTTGTGCACCTGCCACTCGTTCGGATTCGCGGTCTTGACGAAGTACGAGGTCTGCACGTGGCTCACGCCCAGCGAATCGAACACGGTGATGCCGCCGGTCGATGCGTTGTAGCTGTTGGGCTCGCTGGGGTCGAAGGCGGTGATGGCCGGCTGCGCGGCGTTGCCGGGCAGGGTGAACATCAGGTTGACCCGGCTGGTCTGCTGGGGCGGGCTGTCGGTGGTGAGCAGCTGCAGGTCGCCGACGCGGCCGATGTCGAAACCGTCGGCGCCTTCGCGCGGCGGGTAGACCTGCAGGCGTGCGCCATCCGGCGTGCCGACGAAGCCCTGTGCATCGGTCTGGAAATTGCCGGCACGCGAATAGACGCGTGCGCCGTTCTTGTTCAGGGTGAAGAAGCCTTCGCCGTCGACCGCCATGTCCAGGCTGCGCCCGGTGGGGTCGATGTTGCCCTGCGAGAACTGCTGCGCCACGTTGCTGAGCTTCACGCCGGAACCGATGGCGTTGCGCGCCAGGCCGTAGGTGCTGTTGGAGAACAGGTCGGCGAACTCCGCACGCGACTCCTTGAAGCCGGTGGTGTTGACGTTGGCGATGTTGTTCGCGGTGACGTTGAGGTTGGCGTTGGCCGCGTTGATGCCGGACAGCGAGGTGTTGAAGCTCATGGCGGACTCCGTGAGAGGGTCGTGCGCGGGAAGGGCGTGGAAGGGTGGGCGTCGTCAGCCGACGCGCAGGACGTGGCCGACCGGCGCGGTGCCGAGGCCCTGGATGTCGAGATAGAGGCCATCGGCACCCACCGATACGCTGTCGACGCGACCGCGCACATAGGTGCTCAGGGTGGTGCTGTTGCCATTGCCGGCGACATGTTTCGCGGTGATGGCATACGCCCCCGGCGGCATGCGCTCGCCGGCGGCATTGGTGCCGTCCCAGGCGAACGGCACTTCACCGGCGGCGTCGGCCGGCACCACGATCTGCCGCACCGGCTGGCCGCTGGCATCGGTGATGTCGAAGGTCACCAGGCCGGGCGCGGGCGCCGCGACCAGCCCGCTGGCATCGCCATCGGTGCCGAGGGCCACCTTGGCCGACGGCAGCACCACCTCGCGCCCGACCAGCGCCGCACCGCGCATCAGCTGGTCGCCGGCCATCGCATTGGCGAAGCCGCTGACGGTGCCGTTGAGCGCCTGGATGCCCTGCACGGTGGAGAACTGCGCCATCTGCCCGAGGAACGCGCTGTTCTCCATCGGATTGAGCGGGTCCTGGTGCTTGAGCTGTTCGGTCATCAGGCGCAGGAAGTCGGCCTGGCCGAGCGATTCGCTGCGCTTGTCGGCACCGGCCTTGCCGGCACCACCACCGATACCGAGGTTGTTGAGCACATCGCTGGAAATGCTGGTCATCGTCCGGGCTCCGGGGCTCAGCGGCCCATGCTCAGGGTCGCCACGGCGAGCTCCTTGGCGGTATTGAGCATCTCCACGCCGGCCTGGTAGCTGCGCGAGGCGGAAATCATGTTGACCATCTGCGCAACCGGGTCGATATCGGGCGCGTACACGTAGCCCTGTTCGTCGGCCAGCGGGTGGCCGGGTTCGTAGCGCTGGATGGGCGGTGTGTCGCGCTCGACGACACCGGCCACCTGCACGCCGGTCAGCGCGGGGTCGCTGCCGTGCGCGGTGGCGCGGAATACCGGCTCCAGCGGCTTGTAGACCTGGTCGGGCGAGCCGGCAACGGAGCCGGCATTGGCCATGTTGCTGGCGAGGGTGCTCAGGCGCACCGACTGCGCCTGCAGGGCGGAGCCGGCGACGTCGAAGATCGGCAGGTTGCTCATGGCTTACTGTCCGGTGATGGCGGTCAGGAGGGTGCGCACCTTCGATTCCATGAAGCTCAGCGAGGCGCGGTATTCGAGTGCCGCGCGGCCATAGGCGGCGCGCTCGGCATCGGGATCGACGGTGTTGCCATCCAGGCTGGGCTGCGCGGCGACACGGGCCGTGGTGAACGGCTGCAGGGCGTCGTCGAGGCCTGGAACGGGAATGTGACCGGGGCGGGGCTCGCGCGACGCCGCCGCGACGCTGCCGGCGTCGCGGGTACGCGCAGCGGCGGCCAGCGCGGCGTTGAAGTCGAGGTCGCGGGCCTGGTAGCCGGGGGTGTCGGCATTGGCCAGGTTGCTGGCGATCAGCTTCAGCCGCTGCTCGCGCAACGGCAGTGCATCGGCCTGCAGGCCCATGTACGACGAGATCAGATTGGACATCGCAGCCCTCCGGCAAACGCTCGCCGGGGACTGTGCAAGTGATGTGCCAGACCCTTCTTCAGCGTGCGGGAGACAGGTCGGCAGGAGTGCGGATATGGACGGCGAGGCCGCCCGAAGAGGGAGCGCCATGGATGGCGTGAATGCAGGTGGTGCAAAGCGCCGGATGAGGCATCGGGCGCGGGACACCCGTCAGGGACAACGTCCCTGGACTCCCGCCTTCGCGGGAGTGACGACCGGGTGCGCTTGAAGCGGGGATCTGGTGGCGTCGCTCAGGCGACCCGGCGGCCGCCCGCGCTGGCGGCGACCTCGTTCAGCCGCTTGAGCACGTACTCGGCAAGCTCGTGCGGGCTGTACTTGGCGACGAAGGCGTTGGCGCCCACGCTCTGCACCATCGAGGTGTTGAACACGCCCGACAGCGAGGTGTGCAGCAGCACGAACAGATCCGCCAGGCCCGGGTGGCGACGGATCTCCGTCGTCAGCGTATAGCCGTCCATCGCCGGCATCTCGATGTCGGACACGATCATCGCGTAGCGCTGCGAGGGTGGCTCCCCGCTGGCGTGCAGCTGCAATAGATGGTCCAGCGCCTGGCGGCCATCGGACAGCAGGGTCACCCCGACGCCCAGCTGGTCGAGCACGCTGCGGATCTGCTGGCGGGCCACGCGCGAGTCGTCGACCACCAGCACCTGCATCGGCGGGGCGTCGGCGGGCAGCGCGTATTCCGGCGGCAGCTCCGCGTCCATCCGTGCCTGCGAGATGTCGGCCAGCACGCTTTCCACGTCGATGACCTGGATCAGCTCGCCCTGGTAGCGGGTGACCGCGGTGAGGTAGCTGCCCTCGGCACCGAGGTCCGGCGGCGGATGGATGTCCTCCACCGCGATGTTGACGATGCGCTCGACCTCGCTGACCAGGAAGCCCTGCACCGAACGGTTGAACTCGGTAACCACCATATAGGCCGGTGTGTCGTTGGCGCGCTCGGGGTGGGCGATGGCGAGGCCGAGGTCGAGCACCGGCACGCTGCGGCCGCGCACGTCGGCCACGCCGGCGAACTGCTCGGGCAGCCCCGGCACCCGGAACAGCCCGGGCCGGCGCAGCACCTCCTGCACCTTGAAGACGTTGACGCCAAAAAGCTGGCGTCCGCCCAGGCGGAAGAGCAGCAACGCCAGCCGGTTGTGGCCGGCGAGGCGGGTGCGCTGGTCGATGCGGTCGAGCAGGTCCTGGGACATGCCGGCGGTAACGGCGCCACCGGCGTGAACTTGAGCGCGCGTCGCGGCACGCGGCTTGCAACATCGCTGCCATCGTCATGCCGCAAGGACCCCCATGGGCCAGAAGCCACCGCTCCGCACCGGCCGTCGCACGCCGAAATGGCGTCGCCTTGTGGCGCTGCCCATGCTGTGCCTGCTCGGCCTCCTGCCTGCGTCCGCGGCCTGGGGCTCGGCCGGCTTCCAGCCCGTGGAGTCGATCCGCGCCGCTGCGCTCACGGCGGCCGGCGGCGGCGAGGGGACCGATGCCACGCTCGATCCCGCACTGCGCATGCCGCGGTGTGCGCAGCCGCTGGAGGCACGCATGACCGGTGCCGGCACCGCCGAGGTCGCGTGCCCCTCGGGCTGGCGGCTGTTCGTGCCGGTCCGCGTGCATCGCAGCCAGACCGTGCTGGTGCTGTCGCGCAGCGTGGCTTCAGGCCAGCCGATCACGGCCGATGTCTTCAGCGCCGAGCAGCGCGATGCCACCCGCATCGCCGGTGCCGCGATTGCCGATCCGGTGGACGCGGTGGGCCGGGTGGCACGACGTACGCTGTCCGCGGGCAGCGTGCTCACCGCGAACGACCTGGTCGCCCCACGGCTGGTCCGTCGCGGCGACACCATCGCCCTGGTCTCGCGCCGGGGCGGGGTGGAGGTGCGGATGGTTGGTCGTGCACTCGGTGATGCCGGCGAGCACGAGCGCGTCAGCGTCGAGAACCTGTCGTCGCGCCGCATCGTGCAGGGCACCGTGGACCCGGACGGCGACGTGCTGGTGAGCCGGTGACGGGCCGGCGGATGCCTCGCGATCAACCCGGCTGCGGCTCGCATGAATACGATGAACGGGTGTGGGGAATTCCCCTAAAGCTTTTCCGGCACCGGTCGATAACGGCCATGAACCCCCTTACCAACCCGGCGTCAGGACACCTGCCATGACCCAGAAGATTGATGGATTGCCCGCCGCAGCGGTGCGCGGCACCGCCCCGGCCCTCGGCCAGGTCGCCCGTGCCGGCGATGCCCGCAAGGCCGTCGAGGCGCCCGCCGCCGTCGACAGCCTGCGCCTGACCGGCGAGGCCACCGGCCTGCAGGCCCTGCAGCGCGACCTCTCCACCCGCCCCGCGGTCGACGAGACGCGCGTGCAGGCCGTACGCGAGGCGCTGGCCTCGGGCAGCTACCGGATCGACCCGGAAGCGATCGCCTCGCGCATGCTCGAGCTGGACTCGCAGCTCGCCGGCTGATGTCCGCCGCACAGGCCAGCCTCGAGCGCCTTGCCACCGCGCTCGCCGACGAACGCGAGGCGCTGATCGGCCACGACGTCGAGGCGCTGATGCGCTCCACGCGCGAGAAGCTCACCGCGCTGCGCGAGCTCGAGGCCACGACCGACAGCGAGGTCGCCGGCCCGCTGGCGGAACTGGCGGAGCTCAACCGCGCCAACGGTGCGCTGCTCGCGCGCCGCCGCCGCGAGGTGAACTGGGCGCTGCGTCATCTCGGGCGCGTCGAAAGTACACCGGCCTACGATGCCCACGGCCGTGCCGAGCAGGCCCGGCATTCGCGCGAACTGGCGGTCGCCTGATCGCGCCACGGCGGAGCAGCGGGCAATTGCAGTTCCCCCGGGGGCGAAGCCGGCGACGCCGGACTGCGCAGCGGTATGATGCGGCGCAATGCCGTAACGCCCGTGCGCCGTGATCCCAGTTCCGAATCCCACACCTCTTCCCCCGGCCATCCTCGACGAGGCGCTGGCACGCGTGCAGGAAGGGGTGCTCGTCTACGGTCGCGACGGCACGCTGGTGCACGCCAACCCGGCAGCGCAGGTGCTCTACCGCTCGCATCCGCTGTATTCGGGTGCCGCGCCACGCATCGAGGATCTCCTGCCGCCGCACGCCGTGCCGCACGCACGCGAGCACGGGCGCTGGAACGACTACCTGCCGTTCGGCGAGGGCCGTGTGCTGGCCGCGTGGCTGGACGTGCTGCCCGACGGCGAGCACACCCTGCTGCTGCTGCAGGACCCGGGCCTGGTACGCGACAGCGACCAGGAGCTGCTGCGCCGGCATGCCGAGCTCAACGTGCGCCTGACCGCCGCCCAGGAACAGCTGCTGCAGGCCGAAAAGATGGCGTCGATCGGCCAGCTCGCCGCGGGCGTGGCGCACGAGATCAACAACCCGATCGGTTACGTGCACTCCAACCTGGGCAGCCTGCAGGAATACCTCAGCAACCTGTTCGCGCTGGTGGATGCCTACGACCGGGCGCTGGCCTCGCCGGACCCGGCCACCCAGCGGCAGGAGATCGACGCCACCCGCGAGCAGCTCGACATCGACTTCATCAGCCGTGACCTGCCGCAGCTGCTGACCGAATGTCGGCAGGGCATCGAGCGCGTCACCCGCATCGTCAAGGACCTCAAGGACTTCTCGCGCTCCGACCGCGACCATTCCTGGAAGCTCGCCGACCTGCATGCCGGGCTCGACTCCACCCTCAACATCGTCTGGAACGAGCTGCGCTACAAGGCGACGCTGGACAAGCAGTACGGCACGCTGCCGATGATCGAGTGCCTGCAGTCCGAGTTGAACCAGGTCTTCATGAACCTGCTGCTCAATGCCGGCCAGGCGATCGAGGAGCGCGGTGTGATCACCCTGCGCACCGGCGCCGCCGACGGCATGGTGTGGGTGGAGGTCGGCGACGACGGCAGCGGCATTCCGCCCGACGTCCAGCAGCGCATCTTCGATCCGTTCTTCACCACCAAGCCGGTCGGCAAGGGCACCGGCCTGGGGCTGTCGATCTCCTACGGCATCGTGGCCAAGCACCACGGCCGCATCGAGGTCGACAGCAGGCCGGGCGAGGGCAGTCGCTTCCGCGTGGTGCTGCCGACCCGCCAGCCCAAACCCAAGCTCTGAGGCTCAGGCCTGCGGCGACGCCTCGCGGTTGCGCTGGGTGTCGTGGGTGCGGAAGGCCTGGCGGATGTGCTCGCGCAGCTCGGCGTCGTCCCAGGGCTTGGTCAGGAAGCGGTAGATCGCGCCGCGGTTGATCGCATCGGTCACCGTGGCCAGGTCGGTATAGCCCGAGAGCACCAGGCGGATGGTGTCGGGGTAGAGCATCTTCACCCGTCCCAGGAACTCGGTGCCGTCCATCTCCGACATGCGCTGGTCGGACAGGATCACCTGCACCTCGTTGGTGGCCAGCAGCCCGAACGCGTCGCGCACGTTGCCCGCGGCGAGGATGCGGTAGCCATCGCGGCGGAACAGCCGCACCAGCGCACGCAGCACGTTCTCCTCGTCGTCGACCAGCAGCAGGGTGCGGTCGGTGGTGGTGGCCGCGAACAGTTCCGCGCGCAGGTAGCGCCGGCGCAGCGCCTGGCCCGCGGCTTCTGCGCTCATCGCCTCGCCGAACAGATAGCCCTGGAAGATGTCGCAGTCGGCACGTCGCAGGAACCCCAGCTGCGCCTCGGTTTCCACGCCGTTGGCGATCACCTTCATGCCGAGCTGGTGGCCCATCGCGATCATCGCGCGCACGATCGCCGTCTCGCGGCTGCCTGCCGGCGCGGCATTGATGAAGCTGCGGTCGATCTTGAGGATGTCGGCCGGGTAACGCACCAGCGCGCCGAGGCTCGCATTGCCGGTGCCGAAGTTGTCCAGGGTCAGGCCCACGCCCTCGTGGCGCAGCGCGGCGATGGCCTGGTAGACCGCCTGGGTGTTGGTGCTGAGCGCGCTTTCGTTGATCTCCAGCAGGATTGCCGAATTCGGCAGCGTGGCGTGCTGCATGCGCGCCAGCAGGCGGTCGACGAAATCTGGCTCGAGCAGCTGCAGTGTCGAGACGTTGACGCCGACGAAGAAGTCGTCGAAGCCCTGCTCGCGCCACAGCTTGCACTGCTCGATCACCCGCTCGAGCATCCAGTCGCCGATCTGCACGATCACGCCGAGTCGCTCGGCGATCGGCAGGAACCGCTCCGGCAACAGCAGGCCGAGCACCGGCGACTGCCAGCGGATCAGCGCCTCCATGCCGACGATGCGCCCGTCGCGCGCACTGATCATCGGCTGGAAGCGCAGGCGCAGCTCGCGGTTGGGCAGGGCGTCGACGATCTGCCGCGCGATCGTGCTCTCGCTCTGCGCGCGGTCGAGCGCCGGTGCCGCGTGCACCTGCACCGGGTCGTGCACCACGTGCGAGGCGCGGCGGACCGCGGTCTCGGCCAGCTGCAGCAGCTGCGAGGCATCGCTGCCGTGCTGCGGGCACAGGCTGATGCCGACCTTGGCGCCGAGGAACAGCGTGTAGGGCAGCACCGTCAGCGGCTGCTCGATCGTGGCGATCAGCTGCTGGGCGAGCGCCTGCGCAGTCACCACCGACGCCTGCGCATCGGGCAGCGCCACCACGAACTCGTCGCTGCCGTGGCGCCAGACATGGCCACGGCCGTCGATCAGCGTCCTCAGCCGTTCGCCAACGGTCTCCAGCGCGATATCGCCGACCTCGACGCCCATGTTCTGGTTGATCGAGGCGAAGTGGTCGATATCGACGTGCAGCAGCACCAGCGGCGTGCCGCCCTGGCGTGCGGCATCGACCAGTGCCGCCAGTTCGGGATGGCCGGCACCCAGACGAGGCAGGGGAGGTGGCGCATCCGGATCGGTATTTCGCATGCCGGCATTCTAGCCAGCTGGCTGGCTGGCGTGCTTTGCGCTTGCCGCCGGCTCGTACGGCAGCACGGCCTCCACGGTGGTGCCCGCACCGTGCGCGGAGCGGATGTCGAATGCGCCGCCGACACCGTGCGCACGTTCGCGCATGATCGCCAGGCCCAGCCCGCCTTCCGCGGGCGTGTCGAACCCGCGGCCGTCGTCGACGACCTGCAGGTGCAGGCGGTCACCTTGGTCCTGCAGCCACAGTGACACGCGCGCGGGCGCCGCATGCCGCAGCGCGTTGGTCATCGCTTCCTGCGCGATGCGGAAGCAGGCCTGCTCCACCTCGCGCTCCGGCCGCTGTGGCAGCACGCCGATGGCGAGGTCCAGTTCCACGCCCGCATGCGCGAACAGCCGCTCGGCATGCCAGCGCAGCGCCGCCTCCAGGCCCAGCGCGTCGAGTTGCGGTGGACGCAGCAGGATCGAGATGTCGCGCAGCCGTGACAGCGTGGCATCGGCCAGCGCGAGCACGTCGTCGAGATCGTCACGCCGCCGCGCAGGGTCGTCCTCGTCCATTGCCGCACTCGCCGACATCTTGATCGCGGTGATCGACTGGCCGATGTCGTCGTGCAGGTCACGCGAGATCCGGCGCCGTTCGTCCTCCTGCACCGAGAAGATGCGTGCCGCCATCGCCTGCAGCTGCTGGTTGCCGGCGGTCAGCTCGTCGCGCATGCGCTCGGCATCCGATAGGTCGCGCATCACCACCACGGTGCAGATGGCGTCCTCGTAGCGGGTCTCGGCGGCGGTCAGCGCGGCATTGAACAGGCTGCCGTCGCTGCGGCGCATGCGCGGCGTGCGCACGGCGGCATCCGGCGACTGTCCCGGCATGAGTGCGGCGCGCAGCCACTCGCGCAGCAGCGGCACATCGTCCTCGGCCACCAATGCCTGCACCGGCAACCCGGGCATCGATTCCACCGGCCGCCCGAACGCCTCGGCGCACGCGGGGTTGGCGTAGCGCACGCGGTCGCCGGCCAGCAGGATCACGCCGTCGGGCAGGGCGCGGATCAGGTCATGGAACTGGCGCTCGCGTTCGCGCAGCTGGCGGCGCGCGGCTTCGGCCTCGGTGATGTCCTGCAGGGTGCCGCGCAGCAGATGGGGCGCGCCGTCGTCGGTGGCGCGCGCGCCGCGCAGCTGCAGCCGGCGCGTGCCATCCGGGGTTTCCAGCGGGATCACCACGTCCAGGGTCGTCCCGTGGCCGGAAGCCAGCGCGTCCAGCAGGCTGGACAGCTCGCCGCCCCAGCCGGGCAATGAATCGAGCAGCAGGCCCCGGACGTCGGCGCCGTCACCGGCAGGCGCACGGATGCCGAGCATGCGGCAGGTTTCCTCGGACAGATGGCCGTGGCCCGATGCCGGATCGAATTCCCACGACCCCAGGCAGGCCAGCTGCTGGGCTTCGCGCATGCGCCGCGCACTCTGCGCACGCTCGCGCTCGGCGCCGATCTCGGCCGTGCGATCGCGCATGCTGACCAGTCGCGCCTCGCGGCCGTCGTGGTCGAGCCGCGCGACATGCAGCTCGACATCGTGCCGGCGCCCCCCGGGCAGGTGGATGCGCCGGATCGTCGCCGGTCGGCCTTCCTCGCCGGGGTGCGGCAGCACGCCCTGCAGCGCCGCGGCGTCGGCAGGCAGCGCATCATCCGCCCCCAGCCCGAAGAACCTGCGTGCCGCCGGATTGACGTACAGCAGCCGGCCGCTGCCGGCCTCGTGCAGCCACAGCGGATCGGGATGGCGCTCCAGCAGCTCGCGATAACGCTGCGCGTAATCAAGGGTGGCGCGGTGGGCACGTTCGATGCCGCGCGCCTGGTTGCGCAGCAGCAGCCACAGCGCCGCCGCACTGGCCAGCACGAACAGCAGACCCTTGACCGACTGCGCCACCCGCACCGCGGCCGCGGGCAACAGTCCTTCCACCAGGTGATCGCTGAACAGGATCCACGCGCCGGCCAGCACCAGGTAAAGCAACGGGATCCACCAGCGGATTCCCGCCAGGCTCTGGCGCAGGCCGGAACGATATGCACGCGCCGTGTCGCTGCCTTCCTCTCGCGCTGCTGCCATGTGGTCCTTCCGAGGGTGCTGCACCCGAGTCTAGCCGCCCCCGCAGGCGCGCCTCAATTTCCGGCCGGTGCCGCCGTTACCGATGGACAAGCCATGCCGACCACGGCCGGGCGGCACGCAACCGGAGCGATTCGCGCAGATGGATCCTGGCGTCATCTCGAGCCTGCTCAGCCATCCGTTGCCGGATGGCCTGCTGCTGCTTGACCGCGACGGCCGCTGCCTGCTGGCCAATGCCGCGGCGCAGGGGCGCGGGCTGGATGCGCTGGTCGAACGCCATGCGCCCTCGCTGGCCGGCCTGCGCGCGCGGCTGTCGCAGGGTGAGGATGCCGTGGACTGCGAACTGCCGGGCGCCGATGGCGCGCTGCAGGCCTGCATGCGCGTGGTCAGCCGCGACCAGCAGGGCGTGGTGGCCTATTCGCTGAGCGTGCAGCTGTCGTCGGTGGCGGGTGCATGGCTGGAAGCGGCGGAGTCGGGTGGCCATGGCCTGTGGGTCTGGGACATCCGCCAGGACCGTCTGCAGCGTTCCGTCTCCTGGCTGAGACTGATGGGCCACGAGGGTGCGTCGGCGGCTGTCGGCAGCTTCGCCGATGCCCAGCGCCGCGCCCATCCCGATGACCGCGGCCGCCTGCGCGCCGCGCTCGAAGCGCACCTGGCCGGGCGCAGCCCCGCTTATTTGTGCGAGTACCGCTGCCTGCATCGCGACGGCAGCTGGCGCTGGGTGCGCGACGCCGGCCGCGTGACCGCCTGGGATGCCAGTGGCACGCCATTGCGCATGGCCGGCACCGTCACGGGCATCGGCAGCCAGAAGCAGCTTGAACAGCGCCTGCGCGAGCAGCGCGGGCTGGTCGAGGAAACACAGCGACTGGCCGGCATGGCCAGCTGGACCTGGGATGCATCCACCGACGTGGTCTGGTGCACGCGCGAGCTGCGTACCGCACTGGGCCTCGACGACGGGCTGCGCGTGCGCGCGTGGCTGCGGCGCTGCCGTGGCGATCGCCAGGCATTGCGGCAGGGCTGGAACCGGCTCCGCCAGGGCGACGGCACCACCAGCTTCGAGCTCACCGTGGAAGCTGCGGCCGGGCGCCTGCACCTGCAGGTCTGGGCCTCGCCGCGCTGTGATGGCGAACGGCTGTTGCGGGTGATCGCACAGATCCAGGACCTCACGGCACAGCGTCGCGCCGATGCGGCCAACCGCCGCCGCGGCGAACTGCTGCGCCGGGTGGCCGAGCTGGGCCGCATCGGCGGCTGCGAGATCGACGCCGGCACCCGCACCCTGCACTGGACCGAGGAGTGCGCGCGCCTGCACGGGCGCGAAGGCAGCACGATGGCGCTCGACGAGCTGCTGCGCCACTACACGATCGAATCGCGCGACGCCCTGCACGAGGCGATGGCGCGGGTGGCCGATGGCGCCGATGCGATCTCGCTGGACCTGTGCTTCTACCGTCCCGACGGCGTGCAGGTGTGGGTGCAGGCGGTGGTCGAGTTCGACCGCGACGGCGCGACCCGCGGGCGGCACCTGGTGTTGTTCCGCGACATCTCGCGCGAGCGCGAGGCCAGCGCACGCATCGAACTGCTGTCCCACTACGACACCCTGACCCGGCTGCCCAACCGCACCCGGCTGCGCGAGGAGATCGAGGCGGTGCTGGCCGCGGCCGATTGCGCGACCGGCCATGCACTGCTGCTGCTCGACCTCGACGGATTCGGCGGCATCAATGAGGCCCATGGCCACGCCGCCGGAGATACCGTGCTCAAGACCGTCGCCGCGCGCCTGCACATGCTGGTGGATGCCGGCGATCTCTTCGGGCGCCTGGGGGGCGACGAGTTCGTGGTGCTGCTGCGCCAGGGCGAGGGCCGCGAGGCGATCGCCGCCACCGCCCAGCGCATCGTCACCGGCCTGTCGGACCCGGTGCCGGTGGATGGCGAGATCCTGCGGTTCGGCGTCAGCGCCGGCATCGCGATCCGCCCCGCGGACGTCGGCTTCGACGAGCTGCTGCGCGCCGCGGCCGCGGCCCTGCACAACGCCAAGCAGGACGATGGCCGCAACCGCATCCAGTTCCACAGCCCGGAAGCGTGGCGTCGTTCGCGCCGGCGCCTGGACCTCGAGCAGGCCATGCGCGGTGCGCTCGAGCGTGATGAATTCTCGCTGGTCTACCAGCCGCTGTACGAACTGCGCAGCGGCACCGTCGTCGGCGTGGAAGCGCTGCTGCGCTGGCATCACCGCGAGCTCGGCCATTGCCCGCCGGACGAGTTCATCCCGATCGCCGAGGCCACCGGCGACATCGCCGCCATCGGCGACTGGGTCCTGCGCGAGGCCTGCAGCCAGGCGGCGGCATGGGCGCGCGCCGGCATCGCCCTGGGGCGGATGTCGGTCAACGTATCGGCGGTCCAGCTGCGCGATCCGGGCTTCGCCGCGCGCGTGCTGGGAGCCTGCGCGGAGAGCGGCTGGCCGCCCACGCAGCTCGAACTCGAACTCACGGAGTCGGCGCTGCTGCGCGACACGCCGGCGTTGTGGCACTGCTTCGAGGTGTTCGCTCGCGAAGGCGTGGCGCTGGCCATCGACGACTTCGGCATCGGCTTCTCCAGCCTCAGCTACCTCAGCCGGTTCCCGGTGGGGCGGCTGAAGATCGACCGCAGCTTCATTGCCGGCCTGGGCGAGGGCCGCCGCTCGGCCGAGGTGACCCGCGCGATCATCCAGCTCGGCAAGGCCTTGCGGATGCAGGTGCTCGCCGAAGGCGTGGAGACCGCGGACGACGAACGCCTGCTGCGCGAGTTCGGCTGCGACGAGGTGCAGGGTTTCCTGTACGCGCGGCCGTTGCCGGCGCACGAAGTGGCCCGCTGGTTGCAGCCGCGGCCCGGAGACGCCATGGCCGAGTCCGCCCGGGTGACCGTCCTGCGGCGCTGATCGATCCTGCGCCTGCACCATAGGCGGGCCGCCCACGACCCGGCCTCACGGCCGTGCGCCAGCGCTCGGTGGCAGGCAACTGGTCGTGACCCGATCGTGGACCTCCGGACGCTGCGCCCTGCAGCCGGCCACGCGCACGCAGGAGGCTCCGACCGGTCCTGCGCCCGCGATCACCGCGTCCACGCGAACTGCGTCCTGGGTCGCAAATGCCACCGAAGATGCGTGGAATCGCGCGGCAACCGGCGCAAACGCTAAAGGCCGGTCGACGGGGGCCGATACCGGGTCCGTAGAGCCCGCCCCTGAGAGCGCCCCATGTACGCACGCCTGCTGATCCGCCTCGCCCCACCGCTGTTCCTCACCCTGCTGCTGCCACTGGCGTTCGCGCTCGAATGGCCGGGCCCAGTGCGTTGGGCGATCCTGCTGACCGTCACCGCCAGCTGGATCGGCGTCGGCGTCTGGCTTGTGATGCGCGAGACCCGCCGCCCGCCGGAGCACACCCGCATCCTGCAGGAGCAGGAGCAGCTGCTGAGCGAGCTGCGCCAGTTCGTCGGCGCCGAGATCGAAGGCTCGCGGGTGGAAGTGGAGCGCGCGCGCGACCTGATCCGCCAGGCGGTCAGCGGGCTGGGCAGCAGTTTCGACGCGATGAACCGCAAGTCGCGCCAGCAGGCGCAGGCGATGGCGCGCATCCTCGACCGCACCGGCGACCAGGACGGCGGTGCCGACGTCGCCCGCTTCGCCCAGCACGCCAGCCAGCGCATGGAGCAGCTGGTGGAGGCACTGGAACAGGTCAGCGGCCAGAGCGGCGCCACCGTGACCCATATCGACGAAATGGCCGGGCACCTGGACGGCATCTTCGCGCTGCTCGAGGACGTGAAGTCGATCGCCGACCAGACCAACCTGCTGGCGCTCAATGCAGCCATCGAGGCCGCGCGTGCCGGCGAGGCCGGGCGTGGCTTCGCGGTGGTCGCCGACGAGGTGCGCAACCTGTCCGAGCGTTCGACCGCGTTCAACGAGCAGATCCGCAAGCTCGCGCATTCGTCCAAGGAATCCATCGCCAAGGTGCGCGACACCGTGTCGGGGATGGCCTCGCGCGACCTCAACCGCTCCCGCGAGGCGCGCGCCGAAGCCGCCGGCATGCTCGACCAGGTGGCCGCGATCAACCGTTCGCTGGGCGACGGCATGCGCGAGATCTCCGATTGCGGTCGTGCGATCGACGGCAGCGTGGCGGAAGCCGTACGCGCGCTGCAGTTCGAGGACATCGCCACCCAGGCGCTCGGCGGCGTGCATGCGCACCTCGAGCGGCTCAACGCGATCAACCGCGAAGCCATCGACCTGCAGGACCTGCTGCGCCGCAACGGCGGCGTGTTCGACGAGGAACTGATCCGTGCGCTGCAGCGCATCGGCCAGCGCGTGCGCGAACTGCGCAGCACCTGGGAGAAGCCGCCGCACAAGCCGGTGACCCAGGAATCCATGGGCGCGGGCACCGTCGAGCTGTTCTGAGTTGGACCGCACGAGCGCCCACGACGACAGCGACGCCCCGGCCACCGCCGGGGCGTTGTCGTGCGTAGCGCCACTGCCGGCCGCGCAGGCCCCGGACTGCGGCATCGCGGGGCAACCACCGCGGCGTCGCCGCGAGGATGTGCTGCGCCAGCTCGAGCTGCTGGCGCTGGCCGAACTGGAACGGTTGGCCGCGGACCGTCAGCAGCCCGGCGACAGCCCGGACCTGCTGGCCAGCTTCATCGAGTGGGATCTGGCCGTCGGCGGGTGAAGCAGCACCGGAGGCGGCACATCGCCGGCTCCCCGATGGCGTGTCGCGCCTGGCAGCGCGTGCGCTGCGAGGCATCGACGCAGCGGGTGCACGCCAATGCTGCAGCGCGGGTCCGGTGCGCCTACCAGTGCAGCTGGACGCGCGCCTCGAGGATCGATGGATCGTCGTTGAGCACCAGGCCGCTGGCGGCGTCGCGGGCACGGCTGGTGACATTGACGTAGTTGAGCATCAGCTTGGCGTTCTGCCGCCAGTACCAGTTCACGCCCGCCGTCCAGGCCTCCATGCGGCCACCGCGCACGGTGCCGTCGTCGAGGTCCAGGTAGTCGTAGCGCAGGCCGAGCTGCCACAACCCGGGGTTCTCGACGCGGGTGCGGGGCAGGCCACCGCCGTAGTTCCAGCCGCTGCCGCCCGGCGTCCACAGTGCACTGACGTAGCCGCCTTCGGTGTCGTAGCCGCTGGTGCCGATGCGGTCGGCGCGAGACAGGAAGTATTCGCCCTGCAGCTTGACCGGGCCGTCGATCCACATCGCTTCCAGGCCGGTGGTGGCCAGCCGATCGACATCGACCAGGCCGCCACTGTCGATGATGCGCTCGGCGAAGTCGGCATTCGGGCGCGCGCGCAGGCGCAGCGCGTCGCCATCGGTATCGCGGTCGACATGGCTCAGGCCCAGGTGCAGCACGCGGCCGTCGTCGCGCACCGGCGCCCACCAGCCACGGGCGGCGTAACCGGCGCCGCCGGCGTCGTCGTCCAGGTTGCGGCCGAACCAGCCGACGGTGGCGCCCAGGTCGCCGGCGTCGTACGTCCACGATGCGCCCAGCCTGCGGCCTGTGGCGAAGGTGCCGGTCGCCGCGGCCTTGGCGATGAAGTCGTTATGGCGCGCGGAAGACAGCTCTTCGAGACTGTTGGGCTGCTTGGCCTGGCCCAGCAGCAGGGTCTGCTTCGGCGAACCGTCGCCGCCAAAGGACCAGGTGACGTTGTTGTCGAGGAAGGCGTCGGCCTCGACGTCGTAGCCGAGCACCCAGCCGAAGCCGCCGGGCCCCTGGCCCTTGAGCACCAGTTCGAAGCGGCGGATGCCAGTGGCACGGTCGCGGCCGTCGTCGCGGCCGTCGAGGTCGCGCAGGTCGTTGTCGAACCAGTAGCCGTCGACCTGGAACATGCCCTCGAACGCCACATCGGAACCGGCGACCGTCCCGAGGGGGATTTCAGCATGCGCGGGCATCCAGCAGGCCGCGCCCAGTGCGATCGGCAGCAACAGGCGTTTCATGGGAGGGGTCGTCCAGCACGGGGCGGGCCAGTCTAGCGCCCCGGGTGTGGAGCGCCGGGAACGGCGTGTTCCGTTTCGGGCCCTGCACGGCCGATGTCCGCGGTGGCGCCTCGCACCCGCCCCGCCGCGGCATGCTCCCGCCGCGACCCGCTTCCGCTACGGCATGCTCTCTACAGCATGCTCCCGCTACGGCACCAGCCGTGCCAGCGATTCCATCATCCGCCCGCGCGAGAACAGCAGGTCCCACTGGCTGCCGCCGACCTGCCGCCACAGCACCGCCGAACGCACCGCGGCAAGCAGCAGCGCACGGATCTCGGCGACCACCGCGGCCTGCCCGAGGTAATGCGGCGACCCCTGCACCATCACCCGGGGTCGCAGGTGGCTGATGGTGTCGGCATACAGGCTGCCCAGCGCGTTGAGCACGTCGGGATGGGTGGCGCCATGCGCCTCGGCCTGCGGGGCCAGCCTGCGCAGGCTGCTGCCCACCGCCTCCTGGACCGCGGGTTCGGAGGAGAAGCGGCGTTCCAGGCGCATCACCGCAAGTGCCAGCTTGGGCACCGCGTCGTCATGGGCCTGGCGGCCGAGGTAATCGCGCAGCAGGCGCAGGCCCGGGTGCAGCGGTGGCACGCCGCCGTAGATATCGACCACGGAATCGGCATCGATGCGGAACACGCTGTCGATCACCGCACTGGCGGCATCGCTGCGTGACTGGCCGGTCTCGGCGGTGGTGCGGACCTGCTGCAGAGCCTGCGCCAGCGCCGCAAGGGCCAGCACGCGATCGTCGAAGGAATCAGTCATCGGGCAAGTTTAACCGCTGCCCGCGGGTGCTCGCGGTCCTGCACGTGCGTGGCAGGCGCATCGGTGGCGGCAATCACCGCGCCCCCCAGGCATTCGTCGCCGTCATAGAGCACCAGCGACTGGCCCGGGGTCACCGCGCGCTGCGCCCGCGCGAAGCGCACCTCGAGGGTGCCGTCGTCGCGCACCAGCACATCGCAGGCCTCGGGCGGTTGCCGGTAGCGGGTCTGTGCAAGCGCCGCGAAGCGCCGGGCCGGCGGGGCGCCGGATATCCAGTGCGCGTCCTCGGTCCAGGTGACGTGCGACATCAGCCAGCGGCTGTCGCGGTCCTGGTCCACCACCAGCACGTTGTCGGCCACGCGTTTGTCGACCACGTACCACGGCGCCGCCGCGAAGCCACGCACGCCGCCCAGCTGCAGGCCCTCGCGCTGGCCGAGGGTGAAATAGAACACGCCCGGATGGGTCCCCAGCACGCGCCCGTCCGGCGTGCGGATCTCGCCTTCGCGCGCCGGCAGGTAGCGGGCGAGGAACGTGCGGAAATCACGCTCGCCGATGAAGCAGATCCCGGTGGAATCCTTTTTCGCCGCCGTCGGCAGGCCCGCCGCGGCCGCGAGCTCGCGCACCCGGTGCTTGGGCAGTTCGCCCAGCGGAAACAGCGTCGCGGCCAACTGCTCCTGGCCGAGCTGGTGCAGGAAATAGCTCTGGTCCTTGCCGGCGTCGTGGGCGCGCAGCAGCCGCCAGCGGCCGTGGGCATGGTCCACGCGGGCGTAATGGCCGGTGGCGATGCGCTCCGCGCCGAGCGCGTGGGCTGCATCCAAGAAGTGCCGGAACTTGATCTCGCGGTTGCACAGCACGTCCGGGTTCGGCGTGCGACCGGCGGCGTACTCGGCAAGGAAATGCTCGAACACGCCCTGCCAGTACTCGCCGGAGAAGTCACGGAAATGGATCGGAATGCCGAACCGCCCGCAGACGGCGACGGCGTCGCGGCGGTCGTCCTCGGCACGGCAGTCACCGCTGCCGTCATCGGCCCAGTTCTGCATGAACAGCCCGGCGATCGGCTCGCCCCGGCCCTCACGGGCGCGGTCGCGCAGCAACAGCGCGGTGACCGACGAGTCCACGCCGCCGGACATGCCGACGATGATGCGCGCAGCGCTCATGGCAGCCAGGCGACTAGGTCGAGCGGATAGCGCCGGCCGGCAAGGAAATCCTCGACCGTGCGCGCCACCAGCGGGCTGCGATGCCGCGCCTGCGCCTGCCGCAGCTCGGCGGGCGTGAGCCACAGCGCGCGTTCGATGCCGCGGTCCAGCGGCTGCTCCGGGTCATGCGACACCGGGGTTGCCGCGAATGCGAAGCGCAGGAACGGCAGGCCGTCCTCCGCCACCCACTGGTACACGCCGACCAGGTGGGTCGGGCACACGGTCCAGGCGGTTTCCTCGAGGGTTTCGCGCACGGCGGCGTCGACCAGCGACTCACCGGGGTCGAGGTGCCCGGCCGGCTGGTTGATCACCAGCGTGCCCGCGGCCATTTCCTCCACGCACAGCAGCCGGCCGCGATCGGCCACCAGCGTGGCCACGGTGATCGCGGGCTGCCCGCTGAGATCGCGTCGCGAACTCACAGTGCGTCCAGCTCGCCGGTGAACATGATCTCGCGGTCGTCGGCGGATTCCGCGGCGATCGTCAGCGCGAGTTCCAGCAGCTCTGCGTCGAGCGGTTCCGGCAGCTTGACCACGTAATACAGCACGTCGCCCGCCAGTTCCCATGCGCCGAGCTTGCGGGTCTGGCTGTCGCGCAACAGCCCGGTGGCTGTCTCGGCATCGAGCGCCTGCCCGAGCTGTGCGGCCGGCGAGAACACCTCGCGGATGCGCCGGCCGGCGATGTCCTCGGTGCGCCCGGACACGAACACCATCTGCGAGCGCGACTCCTGCGTCCACGAGAACACCACCCGGTAATCGCCGTCGCCGTCGACCTCGTAGCCGATGCCGGCCTCGTCGAGCAGCGCGGGCACCGGGTCGACGACCGCCGTTGGCGCGGGCGGTGGCACGGGCGGGGAGAGGAGCAGGGCGGACAGCAGCAGGGCGGCGGGCATGGGGCGGAATCCGGAAAGGCGCGTTCCAGCAACGCGCAACGCATTCTCGCCCCGCACCTTCGTGGCGTCCACGGAACGCCGTTGCGCGGAACGTATAATTCCGCCATGCCACGCAATCCCGAACACGAGCACGATCACGGCGTTGCCGTTGAAACCGGCCGCCCCGAACTCGCCCGGCCACCGATGTATTCGGTGCTGCTGCTCAATGACGACTACACGCCGATGGACTTCGTCATCGACGTGCTGGTGCGCTTTTTCTCGATGAACCTGGAGAAAGCCACCCAGGTGATGCTGCACGTCCATACACGCGGTCGTGGCGTGTGCGGGGTCTACAGTCGCGAGGTGGCCGAATCCAAGGTGGCACAGGTGAACGAATACGCCCGCCTGAACCAGCATCCCTTGCTCTGCACCATGGAGAAGGCCTAAAAGCAGGCAGGACCGGCGGACATGGAAAACCGGCGGACCGGCCCCACCTAGGCCGTAGACTTTCCGGAGGCATCCGCCCCATGTTCAGCAAGGATCTCGAGTACTCCATCGGCCAGTGCTACAAGCGGGCACGCGAAGCCCGCGACGAGTACATGACGGTCGAACACCTGCTGCTGGCCCTGATGGACAACCCGTCCGCCGAGGCGGTGCTCAAGGCCACCAGCGTCGATTTCCAGCGCCTGCGCGGCGATCTGGAACAGGCCATCGCCACCAGCGTGTCGAAGCTCGACGAGGGCGACGGCCGCGACACCCAGCCGACCCTGGGTTTCCAGCGCGTGCTCCAGCGCGCGGTCTACCACGTGCAGTCCTCCGGCAAGAAGGAGGTCACCGGCGCCAACGTGCTGGTGGCGATCTTCGGCGAGAAGGATTCCCACGCCGTCTATTACCTGAACCAGCAGGACGTCACCCGTCTCGACGTCGTCAACTACCTGTCGCACGGCATCGCCAAGACCGGCGATGGCGAGCCCGCGCCCGGCGGCGAGGACGGCGAGGGCACGGTCGGCGAGGCCGGTGACGGCAAGGCGGACGCGCTGGCCGAGTACGCCACCGATCTCAATGCCGCCGCGCGCGACGGGCGCATCGACCCGCTGGTGGGCCGCAGCGAGGAGATCGAGCGCACCATCCAGATCCTCTGCCGGCGCCGCAAGAACAACCCGCTGTACGTGGGCGAGGCCGGCGTCGGCAAGACCGCGATCGCCGAGGGCCTGGCCAAGCGCATCGTCGACGGCGAGGTGCCGGAGGTGCTGGCGCACGCCACGATCTATTCGCTCGACCTCGGTGCGCTGGTCGCCGGCACCAAGTACCGCGGCGACTTCGAGAAGCGCCTGAAGGCGGTGCTTGCCGCCATCCAGAAGCATCCCGGCGCGGTGCTCTTCATCGACGAGATCCACACCATCATCGGCGCCGGCTCCGCATCGGGCGGCACCATGGATGCGTCGAACCTGCTCAAGCCGGCGCTGGCCAAGGGCGAGCTGCGCTGCATCGGCTCGACCACGTTCCAGGAATACCGCGGCATCTTCGAAAAGGACCGCGCGCTGGCACGCCGCTTCCAGAAGATCGACATCGTCGAGCCGACGACCGGCGAGGCGATCGAGATCCTGCGCGGGCTGAAGCCGAAGTACGAATCGCACCACGACGTCACCTACGCCGACGAGGCGCTGCGCGCGGCGGTGGAGCTGTCGGTCAAGCACATCGCCGACCGCCTGCTGCCGGACAAGGCCATCGACGTCATCGACGAGGCCGGCGCGCGCCAGCGCCTGCTGCCCGAGGAGGTGCGCAAGGCCCTGATCGACGTCGAGGAGGTGGAAACGATCGTGGCGCGGATGGCGCGGATTCCGGCCAAGCAGGTCAGCGCATCCGACAAGGACGTGCTGCAGCACCTCGAGCGCAACCTCAAGATGGTGATCTTCGGCCAGGATCCGGCGATCGAATCGTTGGCCTCGGCGATCAAGCTGGCGCGCTCGGGCCTGGCCAACCCGGACAAGCCGATCGGCAACTTCCTGTTCGCGGGCCCCACCGGCGTGGGCAAGACCGAGGTCACCCGCCAGCTGGCCCACCAGCTGGGCATCGAACTGGTGCGCTTCGACATGTCGGAGTACATGGAGCCGCATTCGGTCAGCCGCCTGATCGGCGCGCCCCCGGGCTATGTGGGCTTCGACCAGGGCGGCCTGCTGACCGAGAAGATCGTCAAGACGCCGCACTGCGTGCTGCTGCTCGACGAGGTGGAGAAGGCGCACCCGGACATCTTCAACATCCTGCTGCAGGTGATGGACCGCGGCACGCTCACCGACACCAATGGCCGGGAGGCGAACTTCCGCAACGTGATCGTGGTGATGACCACCAATGCCGGCGCCCAGCAGGCGTCGCGGCGGTCGATCGGCTTCACCCGTCAGGACCACAGCACCGATGCGATGGAAGTGATCCGCAAGTCCTTCAGCCCGGAATTCCGCAACCGCCTGGATGCGATCGTGCAGTTCCAGCCGCTGGGCTTCGAGCACATCCTGCGCGTGGTGGACAAGTTCGTCATCGAACTGGAAAGCCAGCTGCACGAGAAGAACGTGGCGATCAATGCCACCCCGGAAGCACGCGACTGGCTGGCCCAGCATGGCTTCGACCCGCAGATGGGCGCACGCCCGATGGCGCGGGTGATCCAGGACAAGGTCAAGCGCCCGCTGGCCGACGAGCTGCTGTTCGGCAAGCTGGTCAACGGCGGCCGGGTCAGCATCGACGTGCGCGACGGCGAACTGGTTGTGGAGGCGTCCCCGGAGCCGGAGAAGCTGCTGCCGGCCACCGTCGACTGACCGCACCGGCAGGGCTGCACACTGGCGGGACAAACAAAAAAAGGCGGCCGCAAGGCCGCCTTCTTCCGTACGGGTCGAACCTACTTCATGCGGTAGGTGATCCGGCCCTTGGTGAGGTCGTAGGGAGTCATCTCCACCTTGACCCGGTCACCGGTGAGGATGCGGATGTAGTTCTTGCGCATCCGGCCCGAAATGTGGGCGATGATCTCGTGTCCATTCTCGAGCTTCACCCGGAACATCGTGTTCGGGAGGGTCTCGGAAACGGTGCCTTCAAATTCAATGACGTCGTCTTTCGCCATGCGTCCTGTCTGCGTTGGTCGCGGGCGCGGAATCGCAGACCCGGAAAACGCGCCATTCTGTCACGGATGGCGCCGCGGCGCAAAATTCTCGGGTGCGGCAAGGCCTGCGAGATCGTGTGCGGGCTGTTCGCCGAAGCGGTCCCGCCAGTCGCCCGGCGGCTCGGGGTCATCGACCAGCGCCGCGATGGCCTCGAGGAAACGCGCGCGCGGCCATGCCCGCGCGCCCAGCCGCTCGAGGTGCGGGGTCGGCATCTGCGCATCGATCAGCGGCCAGCCACGCCCTGCAAGATGCCGGGCCAGCGCGGCCAGTGCCACCTTGGAACCGCCGGCCTCGCCACTGAACATGCTCTCGCCGTAGAACATCCGCCCCACGGCGACACCATAGATGCCGCCGACCAGATGCTCGCCATCCAGCACCTCGACGCTGTGGGCATGCCCGAGCGCGTGCAGTCGCAGGTAGGCATCCTGCATCGCCGCGGTGATCCAGGTGCCGTCCTGGCCCGGGCGTGGTGCCGCGGCACAGGCGGCCACCACCCCGGCGAAGCGGGTGTCGGCACGGACCGTCCACGACGAACGCCGCAGGCTGCGGCGGAAGCGCGACGACAGCCGCACCTCGGCGGTCACGAATACGCCTCGCGGATCCGGTGACCACCACAGGATCGGCTGGCCGTCGGAGTACCACGGGAAGATTCCGCCGTGGTAGGCCGCCAGCAACCGCGCTGGCGACAGGTCGCCGCCGATGGCGAGCAATCCGTCCGGCTCGCGCAACGCGTGCGATGCCGGCGGGAACGGCGCATGGGGGTCGGCCCCCAGGATGGTCGGTCGCAGCTCCGGCATCACCGGTCGGCACCCTCCGGCCTGTACGGTGAGTGGCGGGCGAGCGTGGCCGCGTACGCACGCACGCCGGCGGTCTCCTGCGCGCACCAGTCGCGCAGGGCGTCGGCGAATGCCGGCTCGGCGATCCAGTGCCGGCTGCGCACGAACTGCGGCAGGAAGCCGCGGGCGATCTTGTGCTCGCCCTGTGCGCCGGGCTCGAAGTGCGCGAGACCGTGCTGCAGGCAGTATTCGATGCCCCGGTAGTAGCAGGTCTCGAAGTGCAGGCCGGGCAGGGTGCGGGTGGCGCCCCAGTAGCGCCCGTACAGCGTGTCGCGCCCGCGCAGGCACAGTGCGCCGGCAATCGTGTCGCCCTCGTGCTCGGCCAGGATCAGCACCAGCGAACGCGGCATGGTCGTGGCCAGATGCCGCAGGAACGCGGGGGTCAACGCCGGCGAGTTGCCGTATTCGGCAAAGGTCTGCAGGTAGAAGCCGTAGATCGCGTCGAGGTCCGCCTTGTCCGCCTCGTCGCCATGGCGCACGCGGAAGGTGACGCCGGCCTGCGCCACGCGCCGGCGTTCCTGGCGGATGTTCTTGCGGTGCTTGTGGTCCATCGCCGCCAGATGGTCGTCGAAGGTCCGCCACGAGCCCTGGTTGCGCCAGTGGTACTGCACGTCCAGCCGCGACAGCCAATCGTCGCCGAAGGCGGCGTCCTCGGCGGCGGTGTGGAAATTGATATGTGCCGACGACATCCCGTCGGCAGCGGCATGTTCGCGGATCGCCTCCACGAGCGCGCGCCGGGCGGCATCGTCCACCGCCAGCAGGCGCGGCCCGGTGACCGGCGAGTAGGGCACCGCGCCCAGCCACTTCGGGAAGTACTCGAGCCCATGCCGCGCATAGGCGTGCGCCCAGGCATGGTCGAACACGAACTCGCCGTGCGAGTTGGTCTTCCGGTAACCCGGCGCGGCAGCGACGAGCTGGCCGCCGCGCCACAGGGTCAGGTGACGCGGCGTCCAACCCCACTCGGGCCGCAGGCAGCCGGTGGCCTCCAGCCCTGCGAGGAAGGCATGTGCGACAAACGGGTTGCCGCCGTCGTGCAGCGCATCCCAGGCTTCGGCCGGGACCGATGCCAGCGACTCGACGATGCGCGCGGTGGCGTGGCTGGCGGTCACGGGACCGGCCGGCGCAGGGCGCCGCCCGCGTGGCCGGCCGCGGATACAGGCCGATCCACGCGGCTCAGGCGCAGAGCCGCCGGACGCACGGTTGCTTCACCCCGGGTCGCGGCCATCGGCACCTTGCCACGCTTACCGTCCACGGCCATCGGCGTGACTCCGTGGCAGTAACCTTCAGCCCTGCTGGTCGAGGAAGCGCTCGGCATCCAGCGCGGCCATGCAGCCGAAGCCGGCCGAGGTGATCGCCTGCCGGTAGTGCTGATCGGCCACGTCGCCGGCAGCGAACACGCCGGGCACCGAGGTCTCGGTGGCGGCACCGCCGAGACCGGAGCGGATCTCGAGGTAGCCGTTGTTCATCGCCAGCTGGCCCTCGAACAGCGAGGTGTTCGGGGTGTGGCCGATGGCGACGAAGAAACCGTGCACCGCGAGTTCGCGGGTGCTGCCGTCGAGCACCGACTTCACCCGCAGGCCGGTCACGCCGGCATCGTCGCCCAGCACCTCGTCGACCACGTGATGCCAGACCGGCTCGATCTTCCCGGCGGCGATCTTGGCGTGCAGCTTGTCCTGCATGATCTTCTCCGCACGCAGGGTGTCGCGGCGGTGCACCAGGTAGACCTTGCTGGCGAGGTTGGAGAGGTACAGCGCTTCTTCCACCGCGGTGTTGCCGCCACCGACCACCGCGACCTCGCGGTCCTTGTAGAAGAAGCCGTCGCAGGTGGCACAGGCGGAGACGCCGCGGCCCTTGTAGAGCTCCTCGGACGGCAGGCCCAGGTACTTGGCGGTGGCGCCGGTGGCGATCACTAGGGCATCGGCCGTGTACTCGCCGTTGTCGCCCTTCAGGCGGAACGGGCGCTGCGACAGGTCGGCGGTGTGGATGTGGTCGAACACGGTCTCGGTTTCGAAGCGCTCGGCATGTGCCTGCATGCGCGCCATCAGGTCCGGGCCCATCAACCCGTGTGCATCGCCCGGCCAGTTGTCGACCTCCGTGGTCGTCATCAGCTGGCCACCCATCTGCATCCCGGTCACCACCACCGGCTTGAGGTTGGCGCGCGCGGCGTAGACGGCGGCGGTCCAGCCGGCGGGGCCGGAACCGAGGATCAACAGACGGCAGTGCTTCGGGGTGCTCATGTATACTCGCGGCGTTGGAAAACAGGGTATTCCGGGCCGCATAGCTTGGCGGCGCACCCTCGCCAGCACAAGGCGCACACGTGCCGGCAGCCCGGAACGCTCCATCCCGATACGCGGCCCGCGCACACCCGTGCGAGCCCGCAGCAACCGCCCGCACTCCACACGGTGCGGGTTTTTCGTAATAGCCGACCGGCAGGGCCGGTCAACACGTGGAGAAGTTGCAATGCGCATTGGCGTGCCGAAGGAAACCAAGACCCTCGAAGGCCGCGTGGCGCTGGTGCCGGCCGCCGCCGGCGACCTGGTCAGCCGCGGACATGAGGTCTGGATCGAAGCCGGAGCCGGCGAGAAATCGCGCTTCAGCGACGACGACTACGCCCGCCTGGGCGTGAAGATCGCACCGGATGCAGCAGCGCTGTACGAGAAGGGCGAAATGATCGTCAAGGTCAAGGAGCCGATCGAAGGCGACCTCGCGCACCTGCGTCGTGACCATCTGCTGTTCTGCTACCTGCACCTGGCCGCCGAGCCGGTGCTGACGCGCCGGCTGCTCGACATCGGCCTGACCGGCGTGGCGTTCGAAACGGTCGAGATGCCCAACGGCGACCTGCCGCTGCTGGCTCCAATGTCGGTGGTCGCGGGCAAGATCGGCGTGCAGGTCGGCACCCACCTGCTGCACCAGCCGGAAGGTGGCAAGGGCAAGCTGCTGGGCGGCATGCCGTCGACCGAGCGCGGCAAGGTGATCGTGTTCGGCGCCGGCAAGGCCGGCGGCGCATCCGCCGCACTGGCGGCCGCGGCCGGTGCCAACGTCGTGGTGTTCGAGATGCGCCAGGACCGCATGGACGAGATGATGCGCCTGGGCAACAACGTCACCGCGCTGTACCCGTACCGCGACGTCGTCGCCCGCGAGCTGTCCAATGCGGACCTCGTCATCGGCGCGGTGCTGGTCACCGGCGCCAAGGCGCCGCACGTGGCCACCCGCGAGATGATCGCCGGCATGGAACCGGGCAGCGTGCTGGTCGACATCGCCATCGACCAGGGCGGCTGCTTCGAGACCTCGCGCCCGACCACCTGGAAGGAGCCGACCTACGTGGAGGAGGGCGTGACCCACTTCTGCGTGACCAACATGCCGGGCGCGGTGCCGCAGACCAGCTCGCAGGCGATCTGCGCGACGATCCTGCCATGGGTCAACAAGCTCGCCTCCTCGCCAAACTGGCGCGACGACGCCGCGCTGGTGCGCGGCATCAATGTCGAGGGCGGCCAGCTGGTGCACCCGGCGCTCAAGGGCATGTCGCTCTGAGCCACGCGGCCCCCGGCGCGACCGGGGGCCTTGCGGACACGCGTGCGTGGCAGGAATTTCCGGCGTAAGATCAATGCCCTGCACGCCATACCTCAGGTAACTACGCACGGTGGCACTCCCGCTCCAGGAACGCAGCAGCAAGAAGCGCACGCGCGGGTCGACCGCGGCGGCAGAACCGTCGAATCCGCGTCGCCAGCGGCTGTGGCGCGACATCGCCTTGATCCTGATCGCGCCGCTGCTGCTCTATCTGTTCGCCAGCCTGTTGACGTTCTCGCCCGATGACCCGGGCTGGTCGCGCTCGGGCAGCGTCACCGAGCCGCTGCACAACGTCGGCGGTCCCGTCGGCGCATGGCTCGCCGACGTGCTGCTGCACCTGTTCGGCTATATCGCCTACCTGCTGCCGCTGATGCTGGGCGCGATCGCATGGATCGCGATGTTCGGCATGGACGGCAGCAGCCAGGACGCGACCGGCGAAGGGCGCGCCGAACTCGGTCCGGCGCTGCGCCTGGCCGGCATCGTCGGCTTCCTGGTCTCGGCCACGGGCCTGCTGGCGCTGCGGATGCCGAACGTCGCCGACCTCTCGGCCGGTGGTGGCGGCATCCTCGGCCGGCTGGTCGGCAACTCGCTGTATGCCGGCTTCGGGCCGGTCGGCGGCAACCTGTTCCTGCTGGCGCTGGTGCTGGTCTCGGTGACCCTGGCCACCGGGCTGTCGTGGTTCCGGCTGATGGACCGGATCGGCGCCGCGGTGCTGAAGCTGCCGGCGCTGCTGCGCCGTGGCAGCCACCAGGCCAGCGAATGGAAGAAGACCCGCGAACTGCGCGAAGAGCGGGAGGAAGTGCGCAAGGCCGACACCGAGAAGCGTGCCAAGCGGGTGCCGGTGCGCATCGAGCCGCCGGCGCCGGAAGTTGCCGTGGTCGAGCGCAGCGAACGCGCCAAGCGCGAGCAGCAGATTCCGCTGTTCAAGGGTGCCGGGGGTGACCCCAGCGGGCTGCCGCCGCTGTCGCTGCTCGACGATCCCAAGCCGCAACCGCGCGGCTACGACGAGGACACGCTGGAGACCCTCTCGCGGCAGATCGAGTTCAAGCTCAAGGACTTCCGCATCGATGTCGAGGTGAAGGAGGCCCAGCCCGGGCCGGTCATCACCCGCTTCGAGATGGAGCCGGCACCCGGCATCAAGGTCAGCCAGATCAGCTCGCTCGACAAGGACATCGCCCGCGGGCTGTCGGTGAAATCGGTGCGCGTGGTCGACGTGATCCCCGGCAAGTCGGTGATCGGCCTGGAGATCCCCAACACCCGCCGCGAGATGATCTATCTCTCCGAGCTGCTGCGCTCGAAGGAATACGACAAGTCCGCCAGCCCGCTGACGCTGGCGCTGGGCAAGGACATCAGCGGCCGTTCGACGGTGGCCGACCTTGCCCGCATGCCGCACCTGCTGGTGGCCGGCACCACCGGTTCCGGCAAGTCGGTGGCGGTCAACGCGATGGTGCTGAGCCTGCTGTTCAAGGCCACGCCAAAAGACCTGCGGATGCTGATGATCGACCCGAAGATGCTGGAGCTCAGTGTCTACGAGGGCATTCCGCATCTGCTGGCGCCGGTGGTCACCGACATGAAGGAGGCCGCGAATGGCCTGCGCTGGTGCGTGGCGGAGATGGAGCGGCGCTACAAGCTGATGAGCGCGGTCGGCGTGCGCAACCTGGCCGGCTTCAACAAGAAGGTGAAGGACGCGCAGGACGCCGGACAGCCGCTGCTGGACCCGCTGTTCAAGCCGAACCCGGAGATCGACGAGGTTGCCCAGCCGCTGGAGCCGCTGCCGTACATCGTGATCTTCATCGACGAATTCGCCGACATGATGATGATCGTCGGCAAGAAGGTCGAAGAACTGATCGCGCGTCTCGCGCAGAAGGCACGCGCGGCCGGCATCCATCTGATCCTCGCCACCCAGCGGCCATCGGTGGACGTGATCACCGGCCTGATCAAGGCCAATATCCCGACCCGCATCGCGTTCCAGGTCAGCTCCAAGATCGATTCCCGCACCATCCTCGACCAGTCCGGCGCGGAAGCGCTGCTGGGCAACGGCGACATGCTCTACCTGCCGCCGGGCACCGCGCTGCCCGAGCGCGTCCACGGCGCATTCGTCAGCGACGAGGAAGTGCATCGCGTGGTCGAACACCTCAAGCAGTCCGGCAGGGCCGAGTACATCGAGGGCGTGCTCGACGAGGTGCAGACGATGGGCGACGGTGTGGTGGTCGGCGCCACCGGTCTGCCCGAGAGCGGCGGCGGGGCAGGGGACGAGGGTGATCCGCTGTACGACGAAGCGGTCAAGATCGTCACCGAGACGCGGCGTGCGTCGATCTCCGGCGTGCAGCGCCGGCTCAAGATCGGCTACAACCGCGCCGCGCGGCTGGTGGAGGCGATGGAAGCCGCGGGCGTGGTCAGCCCACCGGAGCACAACGGCGACCGCTCGGTACTGGCGCCGCCGCCGCCCAGGTAGCACGCCCGCGGCAGACGCTTGGGCCACCGCCCGCACGTTCAGCAACTCGCATTCAAACTTCACCGCAACCAACGAATCGGGGATCCGACCATGCGCCGCCTCCTGCTTGCCGCCGCCCTTGCCACCTCGCTGCTGCCGCTCGGCGCGTTCGCCGGTGCCCGTGATGCGCTGCAGACCTTCACCCGCGACCTCAAGGGCCTGGACGGTCAGTTCAACCAGCGCGTGTTCGATGGCAACGGCCGGGTGAAGGAGAGTTCCAGCGGCCGTGTCGCGCTGTCGGCGCCGCGCCTGTTCCGCTGGGAGTACGTGAAGCCGTATCCGCAGTTGATCGTGGCCGATGGCCGCCGCGTCTGGGTGTTCGACCCGGATCTGGAACAGGTGACCGTGCGCCCGCAGGGCCCGGAGGAACAGAACAGCCCCTTGGCCGCGCTGGTGGAACCGGGACGTCTGGACCGCGACTTCGACGTCAGCGAGGAGGCCGCGCCGGCAGACGGCCTGCACTGGATGACGCTGACGCCCAAGCGCGACCAGGACGCCAGCTTCCAGTCCGCCCGCCTCGGTTTCGATGCCGGTGCGCTGGTACGGATGGAAGTGGTCGACGCGCTCGGCCAGCGCACCGAGATCGCCTTCAGCGGCTGGCGCAAGAACCCGCGTTTCGCCGCGGATACGTTCCGCTATACGCCGCCAGCGGGCGTCGACGTCATCGGCGAGTAGGCCATGCGCGCGCCTCCGGCCACCCGGCCTGACGCACGCACCGCAGCCCACACGCGTTGCGCCGAGCAGCTCGCCGGTAGAATGGCCGCGTGTCCAGGAAACCCTCCGCTCCACGTGGTCCCGACCTGCTGAGCGCCGACAACGAGGCGCTGCGCCCGCTGGCCGAACGCATGCGGCCAGGCACGCTAGATGAAATGGTCGGCCAGCGGCGGCTGCTCGCGCCGGGGTCGGCGTTGCGTCGTGCCGTCGAGTCGGGGCGCGTGCATTCGATGATCCTGTGGGGGCCGCCCGGGTGCGGCAAGACCACGCTCGCACTGCTGCTGGCGCGCTATGCGGATGCGGAGTTCCGCGCGGTGTCGGCGGTGCTGTCCGGCCTGCCCGAGGTGCGCCAGGTACTGGCCGAGGCCACCCAGCGCTTCAACGATGGCCGCCGCACGGTGCTGTTCGTCGACGAGGTGCACCGCTTCAACAAGGCGCAGCAGGATGCATTCCTGCCGCATATCGAGCGCGGCAGCATCGTGTTCGTCGGTGCCACCACCGAGAACCCGTCCTTCGAACTGAACTCGGCGTTGCTGTCGCGCTGCCGCGTGCATGTGCTGGAGGCGGTGTCGGCGGCCGACATCGAGGATGCGCTGCGACGTGCGCTCGAGGACGGCGTCCGCGGGCTCGGCGGGCAGGACATCCGCATCGAGGACGCAGCGCTCCACGAGATCGCCGTGGCCGCCGACGGCGACGTGCGTCGTGCACTCACGCTGCTCGAAATCGCCGCCGAGCTCGCCCAGGACGAGGGCGGCCACATCACCGCGCAGACCCTGCTGCAGGTGCTGGCCGACCGCACCCGCCGCTTCGACAAGGGCGGCGAGCAGTTCTACGACCAGATCTCGGCGCTGCACAAATGCGTGCGAAGCAGCAATCCCGATGCCGCGCTCTACTGGCTGGCGCGGATGCTCGACGGCGGCTGCGACCCGGCCTATCTGGCGCGCCGGCTGACGCGGATGGCGGTGGAGGACATCGGGCTGGCGGACCCGCGCGCGCTGCAGATGGCGATCGATGCCTGGGACACCTACGACCGGCTCGGCAGCCCCGAAGGCGAGCTCGCCTTCGCGCAGTTGACCCTGTACCTGGCGAGCACCGCGAAATCGAATGCCGCCTACATGGCCTGGAACCAGGCGCGCGCCGACGTGCGCGAGCATGGCACCCAGGACGTGCCCATCCATATCCGCAATGCGCCGACGCGGCTGATGAAGCAGCTCGGTTACGGCCGCGGCTACCAGTACGACCACGACGCCGAAGGCGGCATCGCGCTCGACCAGACCGGCTTTCCCGACGCGATGGGCGAGCGCATCTATTACCGGCCGGTCCCACGCGGGCTGGAGATGAAGCTCGGCGAGAAGCTCGACCGCCTGCGGGCCGCTCGCGCACAGGCGCGCGGCGATTCGCTGGACGAAGGGCCTCCTGGCGAGGGCGACGGCAGCCGGACCGGCTGACGGATTGCGTCCGGACTGAACCGTTCGGCATCGCCGGCGCGATTCGACGAGCGGTCGCCCCTTGCCCGGTACGCGGGCCATACTCGGGTTGCGGGAAAAAATCGCTTACATGGAGGTGTCCCATGGTCACCCGAAGCCGGCGGCTGTATCCCATCCCCCGCGCGCAGCTCGGTGCGCTGTACGCCCGGGAAGCACGCGACCTGCACCCCGACCGTACCTGGCACGAGGTCGAACCACTGATCCGCCGCCTGTGGGAACGCGATCGTCCCGGGGACTGGCCGCGATCGAGCCCGATGGTGCGGGAGTTCTGGCGCCAGGCGCGCTGAGCCGGCACGTCCTGTTCACAAAAGCGCTGCCACCCTCGCGTCCTGGCCGTCTGGCCACAGACGGGTAGAGCAGGGGAGGCACCATGGCGGCAACCGAAAAGCCCGGCGCATTCGACCGGTCCTCGCGGATCATGCGCTTCGCGCTGAAGTATTACCGCGCGGGCGTGTTCGGCAACGTCGGCATGACGCGTGTGCGCCCGGAGGACGTGCGCAAGGCGGAGGAGTTCGTCGACGACCTCGAAGCGCTCGGGCCGACCTTCGTCAAGATCGGGCAGGCGCTGTCCACCCGCACCGACCTGCTGGCACCGGTGTACCTGGATGCGCTCAAGCGCATGCAGGACGACGTGCACCCGGTCGCGTTCGCCGAGCTGCAGCCGATCCTCGAGGACGCGCTGGGCGTGCGCCTGTCGAAGGCGTTCGCGTATTTCGACGAGGAGCCGCTCGGCGCGGCATCGCTGGCACAGGTCCACCGCGCCACCCTGCACGACGGGCGCGAGGTCGCGGTCAAGATCCAGCGCCCGGGCGTCGAGGACCTGATCCACGCCGACCTCGCCGTGCTCGACCGTTTCGCCCGCGGCGCGGACCGCTTCACCTCGATCGGCCAGCGCATGCGCTTCGTCGACATCGTCGGCGAGATGCAGCGGGCCCTGCTGGCGGAACTGGACTACCTCGACGAGGCCGAGAGTCTCGACCGCTTCCGCGAACGGCTGTCGGTCTATCCGGAGCTGTTCGTGCCGGCGCCGGTGTGGGACTACACCTCGCTGCGCGTGCTGACCATGGAATACGCGCCCGGCACCAGGGTCACCGACATCAGCGGCCTGCTGCGCACCGAGAACGACTACGGAAGCCTCGCCCGCGCGCTGCTCAAGGGCTATCTCGACCAGGTGTTCGTGCATGGCGAGATCCACGCCGACCCGCATCCCGGCAACGTGCTGGTGCTGCACGACCAGCGCCTGGCGCTGCTGGACTTCGGCATGGTCGCCCACGTGCCCCCGCGCCAGCGCGAGCGCCTGCTGAAGCTGGTGCTGGCGGCGGTCGACGGCCGTGGCGAGGACGTCGCCGCGGAATCGATCGCGATCAGCTCCAGGCTCGAGAACTTCGACGAGGCACGCTACGTGCACGAGGTGTCGCAGCTGGTGGCCCGCTACGCGGTGCGTTCGGAGCGGCTGGGGCTGTCGGAGGGCCGGCTGCTGCTCGAACTGGCGCGGATCGGCAGCGACTGCCGGCTGCGGATGCCGCCGGCGACCACGCTGCTCGGCAAGACCATGCTGAATCTTGAGTCGGTCTGCAACGCGCTCGAGCCCGAGCTCGACGTCAAGCAGGCGGTGGAGAAGCACGCCTACCAGATCCTGCGCAAGCGCCTGCAGTCGTCGCTGTCGCCGCGGCGGCTGGGCATGGAGGCCCTGGAGACGCAGCAGCTGCTGCGCGGCGCACCGCGCAAGGTCGCCGACATCCTGTCGCTGGTGGCCGACAACAAGCTGCGCGTGCAGCTGGGCGGGCTCGAAGAATCGCACCTGATGGAGAGCCTGCAGAAGATCGCCAACCGCATCTCGACGGGCATCATCACCGCGGCGCTGATCGTGGGCGCGGCGATGCTTGCGCAGATCCGCACGACGTTCACGCTGTTCGGCTATCCGGCATTCGCGCTGGTGATGTTCGTGGTGGCGGGCGCGCTGGGGGTGACACTGGTGGTGTCGGCCCTGCTGTCCGACCGCAAGGTGCGCCCGCGCGAGGAGCGTGGTCCGTCCGATTGACCGGGGCAGGGCGCGGTCGTCCGTCGACCTCAAGCCTGCCCGTGCACGGCCGTTAACGATGCAGTCCCCGCGACATCGCGGGACTGGCATCCACGAACGGAGATCGGCAGGTTGCACCGGATCCGGGTCACGCCCGCGCACTCGCTCACCCGTTCCGGACTGCTGGCGGCCGCCATCGTGGCCGGTTCGATCCTGCTGACGATGCTGCTCGCGCATGCCGCATGGGTGCAGGGCGACCGCCACCGGCTCGAACGCCACGTCGAGCGGTTGCTCGATGCCACGCGCGTGCTGGCCACGCAGTCGAACCATGCCCTCAACGGCAGCCTGCGCCTGCGCACCGAACGCTGCAGCGCCCATGACCTGACCGAGCTGCGGGTGCTCGCGTTCCAGTCCGACCATATCCGCGACATCGGCAGGGTGGCGGAGGACAGGGTGCTGTGCACCGCCGCGTGGGGCGTGCTGCCACACCGGCCGCTGCTGCCGGAGCCGACACGCCGGAGCCGCAGGTACCGCTTCTGGAGCATCGGCGCGACCCCGGTCGACCATCGCATCTCCACCGACATGATGAGGGTCGGCAGGGATTCGTGTAAAAAACGGCCGAAAGTGACCTAACAGGCTGAACTTACTGTGGAATGAAGAAGACGTTGACTGACCTCACGACCAGGTTCAACCTCATCACGGCCATTCGGCTGTCCAAATTGGAGGACGTTCGATGAAGACGAAAGTCTGGGTGGGTATTGCACTGTTCGCCACCACGTTCGCGGCTTGAGCCGCGGCAGGATGCCCGCTAGGCTGCCGGCAAGCCGGATGCCGGCTGGATCTACGTCAGCCCCATCGAGCAGTCGATTCCCATCAACGACGCCAGTTGATATCGGGGACGACTGCACAGGACGCAGCGGGCTCTGGCTGGCTGCGTCCTGCCGCTCGTGCACATCGGGAGTGCAAGCCATGAAGATGATTGTCGCCTTCGTCCGTCCATCGCTGGCGGAGCGTGTCGTGCGGGTGATCGAACGTGCCGGTCTCTACCACCTGTCGGTTCTTCTACCAAGCCACACCGACACGAGAGATCGCCGTGCTCACCACGATGGCGTGGATCTACCTCGGGCTCGCGGTGCTTCTGCTGGCGCGCGACTATTCCGACAGGTGCCGGTGCTGTTGGGCGCCACATGGAACAAGCAACCTGCCGTCGACGAGGGCCCGGATGAACACTAAAGGCAAGTACACCACTCAAATCCCCAACGGCCTCATCTGGTTGACGGTCTCCGCGCTGGTGATTGCGCTGGATCAGGCCAGCAAGTACTGGGTGCTGGCGACGCTGCCCGAGTACACCGCGGTACCGGTAATCGAGGGTGTGTGGAACTGGTACCGCAGCTACAACACCGGCGCGGCTTTCAGCTTCCTCAGCGATGCTGGCGGCTGGCAGCAGGTTGCGTTTGGCATTCTGGCGTTGGGTATCAGCGGGCTCCTGGCCTACTGGCTGTACCAGACGCCGCGCTCCGCCTACAAGGTTGCGTTGCCCTACGCGCTCGTGATCGGGGGGGCGCTGAGCAATGTTATCGACCGAGCGCTGCGCGGCCACGTGGTCGACTTCATCCAATGGCACTGGCGCGATTACTACTGGCCGGCGTTCAACCTCAGCGATTCGGCCATCGTGGTCGGCGCGATCGCGATGGCGTTGCACGGCGTATTCGGACCAACGCGCGCGTCACGCAACACCCACACATAGACCCAGGGAGCGAGCATGAGCGATCACTACGATGTCATCATCATCGGCGGGGGGCCAGGCGGCTATCCAGCCGCCATACGCGCCGCCCAGCTTGGGTTGCGCGTTGCATGCATCGAGAGCCGCAAGCGCCTGGGTGGCACCTGCCTCAACATCGGTTGTATTCCCTCCAAGGCCTTGCTCGAATCCTCCGAGCGCTTTATCGCCGCCCGCACCGAGTTCGCCGAGCATGGTGTCGAGTTCGAGGGCCTGCGGCTGAACCTACCGCAGCTAATGGCGCATAAGGACAACGTAGTGTCAGGGCTGGGTAACGGAATTGACTTTCTCATGCGCAAGCACAAGATCATGCGCCTGGTCGGGACCGGATCGGTCACCGCACCTGGCCAAGTGACTGTGCTCGACGAGGCAGGTCAGCAGCGGACGCTGACTGCTTCCTCCATTGTCATCGCTACCGGCTCCGACAGTGCGATCTTGCCGGACGTGCCGATCGATGAAACGCGCATCGTCTCTTCCACAGGCGCATTGGCCTTGCCGGAGGTGCCCAAGCACCTCGTGGTGATCGGCGCGGGTTATGTCGGTCTGGAGCTGGGATCAGTCTGGAGACGCTTGGGGGCAAACGTCACCGTGATCGAGTATCTCGACCGCATCACTTCGGGAATGGACACTGAGCTTTCTCAAGCCCTGCACAAGGTGCTGGAGGAGCAGGGCTTCGTATTCCGGCTTTCGCAGAAGGTAACAGCCGCGCGAAGCGTAGACGATGAAGTCGTCTTGACAGTCGAACCGGCCCAAGGCGGCCCGAGTGAGGAGATTCGGGCCGACTACGTGCTGGTCTCGATCGGACGGCGGCCGTATACCGAGGGCCTTGGACTGGACGCCATCGGCGTCACCCGGGATCGAAAGGGCTATATCCAGGTGGACGAACACTGGCGCACGAACGTGGACGGCATTTACGCCATTGGTGACGTGATCGGCGGCCCCATGCTGGCGCACAAAGCCACCGAAGAAGGCGTCGCCTTGGCCGAACAACTGGCCGGATTGCCGGGGCACGTCAACTACGACGCCATTCCGGCAGTCGTCTACACGGCACCTGAAGTCGCCTCCGTGGGTCAGACCGAAGACGGGCTCAAGGCGATCGGCATGAGTTACAAGGTCGGCCGCTTTCCGTTCAGCGCCAACAGCCGTGCCCGCGCCAAGGCCCAGACCGACGGCTTCGTGAAGGTACTCGCCGATGCCACGACTGATCGGGTCTTGGGCGTGCACATCATCGGCCCCGAGGCCGGCTCGCTAATCCATGAAGCGGTGGTGGCCATGGAGTTCCGCGGCTCGGCGGAGGACATCGCTCGCAGTTGCCATGCCCATCCCACCTTGCCCGAAGCGCTCAAGGAGGCGGCAATGGCCGTCGACAATTGGGCGCTACACAGCTAGCCATTCACTTCAGCCACGCCATCTCGGTTTGCTGACAGATAGGCGCGCTTCCAGGCATGGATCAACGATTGGAAGGCACAACAGCAACCTGCCGCAGATCCACCCGTCGATCCGGCCGTGAGCGCCAAGCGCCGGGTTGGGCGTGTTCGTCTGTTTCGTAGGACTGCTGAGAGCTATTGGTGCTACGGCGTTACCTTCGACTTTCCCGAAGCGCTGACCGACCGGTTCGTGTTCTGGGCCCGCCTGCAGGATTTCTACTGATTCTGGTCACTTGTCCCACGAACAGCTCCAGCAGTCTGAGCTGCTGCTTTTTACCGATACGACAACGACTTAGCGCTATTTGCCATCCTAGATCGATCTCTTATCTAGGACAGCCCCAAAAATAAATTGGATTCTATGGGCCATTTTTACTCGTATCTCGGCTGAACCCCGATGCGGGGCTGAAGCGCTCCAGCAGCTCTTGGGTCGCTTCCAAGCGGGCGCTGATCCGTGCGGCCTCGGACTCGGCTTGCTGTCGTTGGGTGCGCTCCCGGTCCAGCGCGTCGCGCGCATCGGCCAGTCCGCTTTGCAGCGCGTCCAGCCGACGGGTGTCGTCTGCCCAGCGTGCCTGCAGGGCAGTGTGTTCGGCGGCCACCAGTCGCAATCCGTCCAGCTCCTGCTGCTGCCCTGCAGCGGCTTCGCGGGACTGGCGCAGGTCCTGCTCCAGCCGTCCGTTGAGTTCGAGCAGCCGCCCGGCGTCGCGGTTGAGCTGCAGCAGCTCGTGATTCTTGGCGGTCAGCGTCTCGTTGGCCTGGCGCAGTGCGACCTGCAGCTCCTGCAGCTGCTGGTCGTGCCGACGTTGCTCCTGCTCGCGCTGCTCCCGCACCGACGTCCGGTAATGCTCCAGCGCCTCGCGCGCGTGTTGGTGCTTCTCCTCCAGCGAGCGGGCGTGGGCTTCGTGCTCGGCCACACGCGTGGTCAGCCCGGCGACCCGTTCCTCCAACTGCCCGATCGTGACCGTAGCTTCGGCCAACGCCTGCCGGGTCGAGGCGTGCGCCGCCGTCTCGGTCTTCAAAGCCATTTCGGTGCGTTGCAGCTGCGCACTTAGTGCAGAGGCTTCCTGCCGCTGCTGCTCCAGCGCCGCGCTGCGCTCCTGCAGTTGGCCCTCGAACCGCTGCCGCGCCTCGGCGATCGCAGCCTCTGCTTCCTCGTGCAGGCGGGCGGCGAGCCGGCCGACCAGATCCTGCAGCGCCTCGCTGACCGCGACCGTGGCGCCCACGCTTTGGCCGTCCTCTTCCTCCAGCTCCTTGAGGTAACGGTGGATCGTGGTCTTCGAGCCGGTGTTGCCCAGCGCCACCCGCACCGCATCGACCGAGGGGTGCTTGCCCTGCGTCAGCAAGGCATCGCGGGCCCGCTGCACATCGGATTTGTAGAGCCCGCTTCGCGCCATGACTGTCTCCCAGCTATTTCGTAATGTATTACATACCACGTAATTACATACTACTTGGAGCATCGAGGCAAGATCCAGCAGATCCATTTTAAGGCGGGATAATGTGGAATTATCCCGCCTTAACCCCAAAATTGGGGTAGAGTCGGCCCGAAGCGGTACGAAACCGCCATCGCAGGCGATTCGTCGGTCCGCAGCGCTGGCAAGCGGGAGCACCACCGTGAACACGGTCGAGCAGTACCTGGATGCGGCCACCCGCGCCAACACCGAGCGCGCGTACGCCGGCGCGACCCGTCACTTCGAGGTCGACTGGGGCGGTCATCTGCCGGCGACCGCCGATCAGGTGGCCCGCTACCTGGCCGCCTACGCGGGGCAACTCGCACTCAACACGCTCAAGCACCGGCTCGCAGCCTTGGCGCAGTGGCACCACGCACACGGTTTTGCCGACCCCACGCGGGCTCCGGTCGTGCGCAAGGTGCTCAAGGGCATCCAGACCTTGCACCCGAGCCAGGAGAAGCGGGCCACACCGCTGCAGCTCACGCAGCTGGGCCAGGTGGTGGATTGGCTCGATGACGCCGCGGCCACGGCCGGCACGCGCGGCGATCCGGCCGGCCGGCTCCGGCACCTGCGCGATCGAGCCCTGGTGCTGCTGGGCTTCTGGCGCGGCTTCCGCGGCGACGAACTGGTCCGTCTGCAGGTGCAGGACCTGCGCCTGGTACCCGGCGAAGGCATGACCTGCTTCCTGCCGCACAGCAAGGGCGACCGCCAGCACGTCGGCCGGACCTACAAGGTGCCGGCGCTGTCGCGCTGGTGCCCGGTCGCTGCGACTTCGGCCTGGATCGCGGCGGCCGACCTCCACGAGGGTTCGCTGTTCCGCGCGGTCGACCAGTGGGCCGGAATCGCCGCCACGCCGCTGCACCCCAACAGCCTGGTGCGCCTGCTGCGGCGGATCTTCCGCGAGGCCGGGCTGGCCTCGCCGGATGACTACAGCAGCCACTCGCTGCGCCGGGGTTTCGCCGGCTGGGCCAACGCCAACGGCTGGGACGTGAAGGCGCTGATGGAGTACGTCGGCTGGCGCGACGTGAATTCGGCGATGCGCTACCTCGACGGCACCGATCCGTTTGCCCGTCAGCGCATCGAAGCCAGTCTGCCGCCGATCGCGCCCCCGCGCCTGGCGCTGCCGGCGCCGACGGTCGCACCGGTGCCGAGCACGACAGTAGAAGCGACCATCACACTGACGCGGTTCACCCCGCGCGTGCGCGGCCTGACCAAGGCCCATCGGTTGATCGAGCAGATTTGCCTGCACCCCCACCAAGCGCAGCGGCTCGACGCCGATGGCACCCGCTACCGCCTGGCGATCGCCGCACCCGACGAAGCGGCGCTGGAAGAAACCATCGCGATGCTGCTCGACGAGATGCACCGGATCGCCGACAACCACCAGTGCTTCCTCGTCGTCGCCTTGCGCGACGAAGCGGGCGGCCGCCATTGGGACTGAGTTGCGCATGACGACGTTGCACGAAACCGCCTACCCGCGCCTCAAACCCGATCCCACCGCCAAAGAACTGCAGGAGATCTACACGCCCACTGAGGCGGAGCGGCTGTGCGTGGCCGCCATTGCCACCGGCTCGGCCACGCGGTTGGCGCTGCTGCTGCACCTGAAGCTGTTCCAGCGCCTGGGTTACTTCGCAACGTTGGCCGAGGTGCCCGAACGCATCGTGCAGCACGTCGCTCAGGCGGTGGGAATACGTCGCGTGCCGGCCGATCGATTGGCGAGCTACGACGCCTCGGGTAGTCAGCGCAAGCACCTGGCCCAGCTGCGCACGTTTCTCAACGTCCGTCCGCTCGATGCCGGCGGTCGCGAGTGGCTCAGCACCGTGGCCGAAACGGCGGCGCAGACCAAACACATCGTGCCCGACATCGTGAACGTGATGCTCGAAGAGCTGGTGCATCACCGCTTTGAGCTGCCGGCGTTCAGCACGCTCGAACGCCTCGCAATCGCCGCCCGCGAACAGGTTCACGACATGCACTACCGCCAGATCGCCGACGCGCTGACGCCGGCGATGCGGGCACTGATCGACGAGTTGCTGCTGACCCCGCCGGGCAGCCACCATAGCGGCTGGCACGCGCTCAAGCGCGAACCCAAGCGGCCGACCAACAAGGAAGTGCGCCATTACCTGCAGCACATCCAGCGGCTACGCACCTTGGCCGAGCAACTGCCGCCGATCAATGTCTCGGTGCCCAAGCTCAAGCAGTTCCGCGCGATGGCCCGCGCGCTCGATGCCAGCGAGCTGGCCGAACTGGTCCCGGTCAAACGCTACGCACTGGCCGCGATCTTTATCCGTTCGCAATACCGCAAGACGCTCGACGATGCCGCTGACCTGTTCATCCGGCTGATCCAGAACCTGGAGAACACCGCGCAGCAGAAGCTGATCGCCTATCAGCTCGAACACAGCAAACGCGCCGATGCGTTGATTGGCCAGCTCCGGGAGATCCTGCAGGCCTACCAGGTCGAGGGCACCGACACCCAACGCGTCGACGCGATCGAGGGCGTGCTGGTCGCCGACATCGGCCTGCTGATGTCCGAGTGCGATGAACACATGGCCTACGCCGGCCGCAACTACCTGCCGTTCCTGCTGGCGCCGTACGGGACATTGCGCCCGCTGCTGTTCAACTGCCTGGAGATCATGGGCCTGCGGGCCGCCAGCCAGGACCCGGGCATGGAGCGCATGATCGGCGCCGTACTCGCGCTGCGCAGCCAGCGTCGCGAGGCGATCGACGCGGCCGGGCTGGGGCTGGACCTGACCACCGACCTGACCTGGCTGTCGGCCGCCTGGCGCAAGCACGTGCTGCCCAAGGCCTTGGCTGCGGCCAGCCCCGGCTGGATCCACCGCAAGTACTTTGAGCTGGCGGTGCTGGCGCAGGTCAAGGACGAACTCAAATCCGGCGACCTGTACATTCCGCACGGCGAGCGCTACGACGACTATCGCGAGCAGCTGGTCGACGAGGCGACGTTCCGGCAGGAACTGGGCGCCTACGGCGAGGTGTCGGGGATCGCCACCGACGCGACGGACTTTGTGCAGGGCCTGCGCACGGAGCTGACGACGTTGGCCGATGCCGTCGATGCCCGGTTCCCGGACAACTTGCACGCCAGCGTGGTCGACGGGCGGCTGGTGCTCAGGCGCCTGCAGGGTGCCCAGGTGACGCAGGCGATTGCCGCGGTGGACAGCGCGATCACCGAACGCCTGCCGCCGACCAGCATCGTCGATGTGCTGGTTGACACCACCCGCTGGCTGGACCTGCACGTGCACTTCCGCCCGATCGCGGGCACTGACGCGCGGGTCGACGATCTGATGCGGCGAGTGATCACCACGCTGTTCTGCTACGGCTGCAATCTGGGGCCGACCCAGACCGCACGCTCGGTCAAAGGCTTCAGCCGGCGCCAGATTTCCTGGTTGAACCTGAAGTACGTCACCGATGAAACGCTCGACAAGGCGATCGTCGAGGTGATCAACCTGTACAACAAGTTCGAGCTGCCCGGCTATTGGGGCAGCGGCAAGAGCGCCTCGGCCGACGGCACCAAGTGGAGCGTGTACGAGCAGAACCTGTTGTCGGAGTACCACATCCGCTACGGCGGCTATGGCGGCATCGGTTATTACCACGTGTCGGACAAGTACATCGCGTTGTTCAGCCACTTCATCCCGTGCGGCGTGCACGAGGCGGTCTACATCCTCGACGGGCTGCTGGCCAACCGGTCCGACATCCAGCCCGACACCGTGCACGGCGACACCCAGGCGCAGAGCTTCCCGGTGTTCGGCTTGGCGCACCTGCTGGGCATCAATCTCATGCCGCGGATCCGCAACATCAAGGACCTGGTGTTCTCCCGGCCGGAGCCGGGAAGAACCTACCAGAACATCCAGGCGCTATTCGGCGACAGCATCGACTGGAAGCTGATCGAGACCCACCTGCACGACATGCTGCGGGTCGCGATCTCGATCAAAGTGGGCAAGATCACCGCCTCGACGATCCTGCGCCGGCTCGGCACCTACAGCCGCAAGAACAAGCTGTATTGGGCCTTCCGCGAACTGGGGAAGGCGGTGCGCACGTTGTTCCTGCTGCGCTATATCGACGATGTCGAAGTGCGCAAAACCATCCACGCCGCCACCAACAAGAGCGAGGAGTTCAACGGCTTCGTCAAGTGGGCGTTCTTCGGCGGCGAGGGCATCATCGCCGAGAACGTCCAGCACGAGCAGCGCAAGATCGTGCGTTACAACCAACTGGTGGCCAACCTGGTCATCCTGCACAACGTGGAGCAGATGACCCGCGTGCTGGCGGAGCTGCGGCAGGGCGGCTCTAACATCAGCCCGGAAGTGCTGGCTGGACTGTCACCGTACCGGACCAGCCATATCAACCGGTTCGGCGACTACACACTGGACCTCAAGCGCGAAGTCGCGCCGATCGATTTCTCTAGGCGGATTCTGGAGAGCATGGACAGCTAGGGGAAACAGTCGTTTGAAAACATCAGCTTAGGTAGGATTCGGCCCGTTTTTACACGAATCCCTGCCGACCCTCATGATCGCCGCCGGCGACGCCATCCTGTTCGTGGCACCCGACTGGTTCCGCAACATCGCCGAGGCGGACCGGCGGATGGCGTCCATGGTCACCACGCGCGACGGTCAGCACGTCATGCGCGCATGGGGCGACACGACGACCCTCATGCCGGGTGCGACGGAAGAACCGTGGCACGACTTCGGACCGACGCGCGTGCAGCGCGCCTGCGACGACGACTACGACCTGTGCGCGATGGCAAGCCTGCGCGCGTCGGGGCTGTGGGGTGGATCGCTGCAGGCGGTGCTCGGCCTGTGCCTGCTCGGCGGCCTGGCAGGCGTCGGCGTCAATTCGCTGCTCGGCGCGTCACGCCGCAGGCGCGCATCGCTCGAGGCTCGCCTCACCAGGGTGATCCGCAACGACCGCCTGCGCGTCGTGTACCAGCCGTTGCGCCGCCTGTCAGACCGCGGACTGGTCGGCTTCGAGGCACTCGTGCGCTGGACCACGGCAAGTGGCGACGACGTGCCACCGGACGTGTTCGTGCGACTGGCCGAGGCGAGCGGGCTGGGCCGTTCCCTGGCGCGCCAGGTGGTCCGCAAGGCCTTCACCGAAATGGCGCCGGTGTTGCGGGCCGACGCCGGGCTCTATCTCGGCATCAACCTCACCGCCGAGGACCTGCTGGACGCGCAGTTCCACGAGTACCTGGACGAGCAGGCGGCGCACCACGGGATTGCCGCCACGAGCGTGGTACTGGAGATCACCGAGCGCTCCACCGCCATGCGCGACGACCTGGTACGCAACATCCGCCATCTGCGCGCGAAGGGGTACCGGTTCTATATCGACGACTTCGGCACCGGGTATTCCAGCCTGGACTACCTCGCGACGCTGCCGCTGGATGCGGTCAAGATCGACAAGCTATTCACCCAGGCCGCAGGTTCGGACTCGGTGGTCGGGCAGATCTTCGAACCGATGTGCACGATGGCGATGGCGTTGCGCGTGGGCATCGTCGTCGAGGGGATCGAGACCGAGCAGCAGGCCAGGCACGTTTGCCGGGTGGCGCCGCAGGCGATCGGGCAGGGCTGGTTGCTGGGGCGCCCGGTGGCCATCGACGACCTGCCGAAGACCTGAGCTACCGGCGGACCGGCTCCGGATTACACTCGCCGCACGCATGGATTGCGGCAGACAGGAGACAGGGATGAGGGCAGGGATGATCGTGGCCACATGGCTGGCGTTGTGCGCGCCGGTGTCGGCGCAGACCGTCTACAAGTGCGTCGGTGCGGATGGAGCGGTCTTCCAGTCCACACCGTGCGCGGCAGGGCACCAGCAGCAGCGAACGTATGGGGGCGAGTATGCGACTACGCCACAACGGCAGGCGCAGATCGACCACGACCACGCGCGTGCGCAGGCGATGACACGTCGCGGTGTGCGCGCGTCATCGCGTGCAACCTCACGCACCGGCGCGCGGTCCGCGCAATCGCATTGCGACCGGGTCAAGGCACAGCGCGATCGCGCCATGCAGGCGCTCGGCAACCGCCGCACGTACGCGCAGATCTCGTCCTGGGCCACCGAGGTCAGCCGCGCATGCAACCATCGCCGCTGAGTGTCATTGCACAGGATCGCGGCGGGTGAGCATGGGACAAGCCATGCGGTGATCGCGGCGGTGCTGCTCGCGCTGTGCGTCTTCGGCTCCCTCAGGGGGCTGATTGTCTGGTACGTGGTGTCGAAGGAACTGGCCCCCATGCAGCGCGATTCGCACGGGCTTACGCCTTGGGTTCTTCGGTGAAACCGGGGCGGGGCGGCAGTGGGATAACCGCGGCCGATGCATTGATTTCGTAGCGGGTGCTGCGGCCACCCCCGGGCAGGCGGCGGATGCAGCCCTTGTCCAGCAGATCGGCGAGGTGGCGCGTGGCGGTGGCCTTGGAGACCTTGGCGACGGTCTGGTAATGACGGGCGGTCAGGCCCTGTTCGAAGCCGCGTTCGCCGCCGTCCAGCAGCCGGTTGAGGACCTTGGTTTGCTCGGCCGACAGGGCCTGTTCGCGATGGGCCTGCCAGAAGCGCGCCTTCGCCAGTACACGGTCGATGCGGTACAGGGCACGGGTCAGGCTGTCGTGCAGGGTGCGCAGGAACCACTGCAGCCACGTGGTGATGTCGAGGCCGTCCTTCTGGCTGGCCTCGAGCACGCGGTAATAGCCCGCGCGGTCGGCGAGGATGCTGGCGGACATGGCGTGGAAGCGGATCGCCTGCGGCTGGGCCTGGGCGAGGGCGAGGTCGGTCAGGGCGCGGGTCACGCGGCCATTGCCGTCGTCGAACGGATGCAGGGTGACGAACCAGAAGTGCGCGATGCCGGCCCGCAGCAACGGATCGAGCGCGCTGTCCCCGCGTGAGGCGTTGAACCAGGCGATGAAGTCGCGCAGCTGAGCTTCGAGCCCTTCGCGCGGTGGAGCCTCGAAATGCACGATCGGGCGGTCGATGCGGCCCGATACCACCTGCATTGGCTCGCTGCCGCGCAGCTCGCCGATGCGGATGCGCACGGGCAGCAGGTCGCCGCTGGCGGCGAACAGCCAGCGATGCCACTGCATCAGCCTTGCCAGGTCGAGCGGAGCGTCGGCACGGCGGGTGGCGTCCAGCATCAGCTCGGCCAAGCCTTCGGCGTAGCCGGTGGCGCGGCGAGTCGCCTGATCGACGAGACCCAGTCGGCGGGCGAGGGACGAGCGCACCGACCCCACGTCCAGCTGCTCGCCCTCGATCGCCGAGGAATCAACTATGTTGGAGAGCAGGGTGTCGAGCGCGTCCTTGGCCTGCAGGTCGCCGGCGGTGGCGCCGGCCATGCCAAGCAGTTGGCCCTGCGCTTGCTGGCAGTCGCGCAACAGAGCGGCCAGCGATGTGGCATCCCATGTGAAACGGGGCCAAGCGGAGTCCTGCCAGATCCAGCGGGGCGGCGTCATCAGGTGGCTCGCATGAGCTGATTGAGTGCTCTATTTGGATCGTGTAGTGAGCCGAATTTACCGGTTATTCGGGCCATCTGCATCTTGGCGGTCGGGTTTCACAGAACTCCCAGATGTCACCCGGCATCCGGCAGAGCTGGCGTCGACGCACTGGGGTGCTCATCTCGCCAGGGCCAGATGGGCGACGACGCCAAGTCCGACACGGGCGACTGTGCCGCCGCCGTCGGTGTCGAAGCGCAAGGCGATGTCGTGGCGTTCGCTCAGTCGCCGCACGATCGCGAGGCCCAGACCGAAGCCGGCGCTGGGGTCGCCTTTGACGAATGGGCGGAAAGCGTCCTCCTTGATGCCACCGCAGGGATTGGCAATGCGCAGCCAAGGCCCATCCACATCGATCACCACGATGCCCGTGGGAGTGTGGGCGAAAGCGTTTCCTACCAGGTTCGATAGCACGACATGCAGCACGGTTTCGGGCTGGTATGCCCTCGTACTGGCAGCTACGTTGAGCTGGACTTCCACCGCGCGCCCGTCCAGCACAGGAGCCTGCTCGACGATCACGCGCTCCAGCAGTGGGAGCAGTGCGAGTTCACCGGGTGCCTCGGCGGCGTGCCGCTCGCGCGCCAGGACCAGCAGCGTGGCGACCGTCTGCTCGAGCTGACAGGCGGATTGGCGGACGTGGTCGAGCTGCCGACGCGACTCGATATCCAGGCCGTCGCGGGCGGCCAGACGTTCGCATGCGCTTCGGATGACTGCTAGGGGCGTGCGGAGCTCGTGGCTGGCATCGCGGGTGAACTCGCGCTCGCGTGTGACGAAGTCATCCACTCGCAGGATCAGGCGCTCCAGACCGCGTGCGAGCATCCCAACCTCGTGGTCGGGGAAATCATCTGAGAACCCGGCAGGCAGATGTAAGGGGGTGGCCTCATCGACCAGCACCGCCAGTCGCGATAGCGGTGCGGTGGTCCGCCTTGCCAGCCATGCACCGAGCAGGAGCGACAGCGACAGAACCACAAGGCTTGACCAGCCAAGCCACCGCAGGATGTCGCCGCGCATCGGTCGCACCGCGAGTTGCTGGCTGACCTCGGCCACCACCCACGCCGATTCGGCCTTGGTAGGCAGCTCAAGCTTTACCAAGTGGTAGTGCCGGCCGTCGTTACCGGAGAATTCGCGACGCAAAGGCTCAGCGGCCAGCCGCGCGTCAAGCCCGTCGGGGAGGGTGGTCGGATCGACATGCACGGCGACGAAGTGCAACTGTGGGCGCGTCCAGTCGCCGGTGGCGGCGTGATGCGCCAGCTGCACCTGCGCTTCCTGTTGCAGAAGGCCGTCAAGGAAACGGTCCTCTACAAGGTAGACGAACAGCACAACGTAGAAACCGTACAGCGCAGCAACGAACAGGGCGAAGCCAGCGAATGCCAGCATCAGCCGGTGACGAAGCTTGCGGCGGGGTGGCGTGGTGCGGGTCACGAGTCGGCTTCCAGGCGGAAGCCGACCCCGTGTACGGTCTTCAGCATCGGGACCGGAAACGGGCGATCCAATGCTTGCCGCAGTGTGTACAGATGCGTGCGCAACGGATCCGTGTCGGGCGGGGCGCCGCCCCAGATGCGCTCAACCAGCTCGCTACGGGTGAGCGTTCGCGGCCAAGCTTCGGCCAAGGCGAGCAGCAACTGCCGTGCAGTGCGCTGTATCTGCAGCGTGCGGCCCTCCCGCTGGACAAGTCCGCTGCGCCGATCGATGCTCAAACTGCCGATACGCAGCACATGCGAGGTGCCGGCACGGTGGCGCTGCGAGAGGGCCAGGCAACGCGCGAGCAGCTCGGCACTGGCAAACGGTTTGACCAGGTAGTCGTCGGCACCGCTCCGGAAGCCCAGTAGCCTGTCGTCCAGAGCGTCACGGGCAGTGAGCATCAGCACTGGGACGTGGCGATCCGCCTGTGCGCGCAGGCGCTCGCAGACGCGCAGGCCGTCGAGCCCCGGGAGACCCAGATCCAGCACCAGCACGTCTGGTGGATCGGCCAACGCCGCCTGCAGCCCGCTGAGACCGTCGGCGACGAAGGTCGTTGCGATTCCGTGGCTGGCGAACATCACCTCCAGGTTGTCGCGCAGCACGGGGTTGTCCTCGATCACCAGGATGTGCAGCGCGGGGAGGTCCATGGCTCAGCCGTCGATCCGCTTCAGAAGAGCATCAGCCTCCCCCATCTCCGGAGCCGCCTCCAGTACCTGAAGTACCAGTCCGCGCGCCTCCGCACGCTGGCCCAGGCGGAGGTGCGCTTCGGCAGCACCGAGCTTAAGCTGCGGCTCGTCCATGTGTGGCATGGCCAGCTCCATCGTCTGCAGGGCCCGTCGCAGCAGGGCGGCATCCTCGCCGGCGACCTGCGCCTGGTAGTAGCCGAGCAGGCCGATGAGTTCAACGTGGTAGCGGGCAGGGTCCTCATGGAGGGCCGCCGTCGCGCCTGCGATGTCGCCGCTCCGCAGGCGTTCCACAAGGGCCATGCTCAGCTCGTCGCGCCAGGGGGCGCGTGCTACGGGCGTCCGGCCCAGGCCGCGCACAACCGCCTCCGCAACCGCAGTGGTCGAGTAAGGGTTCTGGCCGGTGATCAGGCGCCCATCGATGGCCAACTTCGGCATCATCAGCGGTGCCTCGTCCCACGCAGCCCCGCGTTCCCGCAGGGCGTCCTCGAGCAGCCAGGGAAATTCCGCCGCCCATTTTTTTCCGAACACAGCCTCCTCCTTGTTGCTGAAACCGGTCATGCGCCTGCCGGCCACCAGGAGGCTGCCGTCGGCGAGGCGAACATCAACGAGTGCGGCCGGACCATGGCAGACCGCCGCGATCAACGCTCCGTTGTCCCACGCGTGGGCGAGCAGCCGTTGGAGCCCCGCATTCCCAGGCAGGTCGAACATTGCACCCTTACCGCCGACCACGAACACCGCGGCATACTCCTCGCCACGCAGCTCGTCTATGCGGCGCGTATCTTCCAACTGCTGCATTGCTTCGGCATCCGCCAATAACTCTGCGTTGAAAGGCTCATCAGGGTTGTATTTGTCGGCCTCGATCGCGCCGCCTTGCGGGCTGGCGACCTCAACGGTCAGACCATTGGCCTTGAAGATCAGCCACGCTTGCGAGAGTTCGTCGAATTCATATCCGGGGCGCGTCTTGCCGGCATCGCGGCCCTCGCCGCTGAGCACGACCAAGACACGGTCCCCGGCGGATACGGAAGGAAGGTTCAGCAATAGGACGGCTGCGAGCAGGCAGGAGAGTGTCAATCGGATCATGGCGGTTCCCAGTTCGCATCAGGAAGAGACAGGATCGCGCCGCCGTATCAAGCGGATTTCAATCGCACCGTGCGTTTTGGCCCCGATGCACGAGGAAGTGCTGAGGCTGGAGGGCCGCTTACCGATGCCCCGTCTATGCCGGCACAGCGGTCGCCGGCGACCACGGGAGAAGCGGTTGACTCAGACCATGCGACGAGCTAAGACGAAATCGCCGCGCGCATGGCGAGAGCGGCAGACCCAGCAGTCGATCATCGTTGGAGATGAAAGCAGCTACGGAACTAGCAGCGAGGGAGCGCAAATGGATGTCACTGGAATCAATCCCGCCGCAATCGGAATTACCAGTTCTGGAGACCTGTTTATTCAACAGCTGGCGCAAGACGGTTCGCCGGTCATGCCGATGCGGCCATCGACCCTAAAGCGGGCGCGGATGACGCGGCCTTCCTGGTCTGGTCACGAGACGCAAAGCCTCAAGAGACAAGCTCTCAAAAGACGTGGACGCGGTGCACCCACTTCAGACCACATCTGGTGCCCCAACGGTTGAGTCCCAAGACAAGGGGCTAACGTGGCCTCGAGGAACCAAGCCGTCGACGACCGTGGCGTTTCGCCGAAGGTAGGAGTCGTCTGCCAGACGGGCGATACCCTCATCAGACGGTACCGACTAGAGTGCGTTGCACAGTCATCGGACTTGGCGGCAGGTTGGACCCTCGACCTGCAACTTGGGGGCGTTTTATGGTCGGACCAGCAACTCTGCGGCATCTGTCGTTCAGAAATATTTGGGCAGTTCGCAGACACGGGGACAGTTCCTGTGCGGCAGACAGTCGGGCGACGCCGCAGTGAAGGCGCCGCAGCCGCCCGGTCGGACGTGGGGACCCAAAGAACTTCGCATAATGTAGATTATGTAATCTCTACACACACATGCGTAAGCTTCCCCGATGTTCGCGATTTTTGTTTTTGTCACTTTGCTTGTTAATTGCGCTGCCGACTGATTTCTAAGGATTTTTCCTTAGGGAAGACACAGTCGGTTGACGTCAGCCGTCGACGGATGTCTCTCTGGGCCACCAGCCATAGGGACAGCTAACGGCCCATGTCTGCCGCACAGGAGCTGCGCGTGTCTGCGGATGGATACGCAGGGTGTAGCAAACCTGAGCACTTATAGCGGCTTTACGCTATAACCGCCTATAGGTTGCTATTGCTTTGGGTTCACTGATAGGCGCCGCTCCACATCGCGCCGAAGACGCGACGTACGGATCTAAATCCGTCCTCATCTTCCAGTAGTTCTGCGGGAGTGCGTCCATCGAGTGCAGGTTGAGGGCGCCTGATCCATTCTGCCAGCCACGTTTCGGGATCGAAGTCCTGCGGCCACCTGTCGGGTCCTTCCCGCGCACGCAACTCCTCCAACAGTTGTGCGAGGCGCTTGGTTCGACTCTCTGTGTCCACGCGAGGCCCTCCTCGGTGCAATTCTTCAGCCATTTGCCCCACCAGAGATCGTCTGTAGGTAGCGTAAGACATGATCCACGTCCCCGTCGCGGATCGCAGCGGCCATGGTACGGCCTGCGAGAACTCGGATCGGCGTGTGTGCCAAGTGAAAAGCGGCGCTACTGGCGCTCGGGCTAAGTTCCAGAAGGCTCTGGAAGACCACTTCATGGTCTCGCCACATCCTTTGTTCTTCAGTCGTGGTCTCACGCTCTTTATGTGACATGCGGGAGTCTCTCTTGGGGTGCCCGGGTGGTCCCTGTCTAGCCGGCATCTGGACCATGTGCTTTCGCCGGTCTCCGGCGTTTGGGCTTGGGTTTAGGCTTCGCGCGCTCTAAGGCAGATGTTAGCGCTGCAGGTAGGTCGCGCAAATGAAGCAGTTGTCTCTCCAACGCCTCTGCTTTGCTTCGTTCGACGGCGGCCTCCTGCCGGGCGAGCGCAAGTTCGCTGCGCACCTCCTCCAGCCTCCTGAGATTTGTCGCGTCCGATGCTGCACGGTCCCGGCCAAGTGCGGCCAGCTCCCGCTTGAGCTCCTGGGTTTCTCGTCTTGCCCGATCAACCTCGCCGTGAGCGCGATCTTCCACGGCTTGGACATGTCGCGTCAGACTCTTCCTGTCCAAGACACTCTGCTCTTGGAGTAGCAGTAGGCGATTTTCAGCCTCCTGACGTGCCAGATCCGCGTCCTTAGCCCTCGCTTCCGCATCGGCGCGCTGATGCCCCAGCCCCTCGAGTTGCGTCTCGAGCTGTCGCACGAGACGAGCCAGCTCTTCGGCCCGGGCGATGGAGACGTCCCGCGCGTGGCAAGCATCAGCCGCGTCCCGCCGAAGGGCCGAAACTTCGTCTTGTACAAGCTGTCGCTCGCGGTCGAGTTGGACACGCGCTTGATCAAGCGCCTCTCGATCGGCCGCAAGCGCGGCCTTGGCCGCAAAATCCGCGTGAGCGAGGGCAACTGACCAAAGCTGGCTGGCCAGCTCTGAGACCTCTTCCGGCGCATCTGGAAGGTTGACGCCGGCTCGCCGTGCCTCCAAGCGTTCACCTAGGCCCTTCCACCAGGTGTCGAGCCAGCGCACAACCGTGTTTGGGGAGCCGGTACCCAGGTGCGCGCGGATGCGTTCCACCGTGGGCCTCTCGCCACCGACTACAAGGGCGTCGGCTGCGCTGTGGACCTCGGTTTCGGTGATGCCACGTGCCATTTTCAGTCTCCTGCTTTGGCGCCCCACCCCGCGCTTGACTATCTGTACGAATCCATGCCGGATTTCAAATGGCATGGCCAACAGTCGCTTGGATTCAACTTTCAGCTGAAGAAGGATTTCAAAGGCCCAGCTGCGAATTTCAAACATTGGTCTTTCCTGTGCTTCCGGAAAAATACTCAGTCGCCTCCAAACAACAAATTTATCGATGTGCGTTGGCCGGGCTCTCCCTCGAACGGACTTGCTGTAGCGTCTTTTTGCGATGAACTACTGGAACTGGTTACCCATTTCGCCGTGCATCCTGTGCCCGCTAATGTCTATGGCGCGCTCCTCGCGCCGCATCCCGAGTGGAATAAGCTTGCGCAGCAGATCCTGCACAAAGCTCAGCTGAAGCCGCAGTCCGGACATGCTTCCAAGGTCAAGGGACAGAAGGCTGACGTCCTGATGTGCGCCATGCTGGCGGAGAGGAGTATAGGCATGCCTATATGGATTGATTCCAAAGGCCAAATGTGCAGGGAAGGCTGTACCATCTGTTTCTCGGGGTATGGCCCAGAGGACGTTCCTTACTCTGCCATTTCGACCGGATTCAAGAGCTACCATCCCAGGTTTAATCTGTCGCAGAACATGCGGAAGAACTGGGGAGTTGAATTCGAACCGCGAACAGTAAATGACCGTGAGAGCCGAGGTGATGGCGGGAGTAAGCCACCTAGTGGCGACGGTCAAGGTGGGGGGGAGGACGGAGGAGCGGGCGCAAAGATGACGCTCTTCGTGGATGTGGCTGCTGTGGAAGGAAGAGAATTGACAGCTCCGTAGAGGCATTTATCGGCTTGAAGCTGGCACAGCCTCAGCTTTGCCGCGTCGACTGATTAACGGAACCGGATGACATCTGCTCTACCCCCGATAAATCCCTCTAATCCCTCCGCTATCTTTCGATGCTGATTTACTGCGGCAGCGTCAATTCGACTCTTTCTTGCTCCAATGCCTTGTTTGGCAACTCCTGTAGATTCAACCACCCCGCTTGAATTGCCGACGACCTCATCGCATTTCCCACTGTTTCCGATACATGTTTGCCTTGCCCGTGTATCGTTAGATCCATCAGCCATGGTTGAAGGAAACTATCAGCCGGCAGCGCAACTTCTTTCAGTCGCGCTGCGATCCGGAATCCTCCAAGGTCGATATCTCCCCAGTGATAGAAAACTGTCGACGCAGGAAGATCTCGGGTCAAACGACGAAACCCTGCCACCCATGCGGGCGATGGCATACCACCGGTGAATACCACGACTCCATCATCCCGCCCCTTCAGCGCCTCTGCAGCCAAGTGGAACGTCGTCAGGTTTTCGATCGTCAGCACCCATGCTGGCTTCGCTATCAACCCTCGCACGCTCTGTGGTGCCACGCCCACATATGGCCGCACGATCGTGCAGTCAGGACCTTCCTGCATCGTTATGGCACCAACGCCGGCGACCATCAGCGGGAGTGGCTGCTTGACCAGACCGAGCGTCCTGAGCACTTCCCACTTGCCGCGCGAGCGGCTCGATAGCCCCTCACCGGACAAGACATCAAGCTGTGGAAGGAGTTGCTCGATCCGCTTGGTATCCGAGAACAGATGTCCGCTGAGGACACGAAGGACCTGATCCTCCCCGGGCCTGGCCGCCAGTGCATCGAGCACTTTCAAGGCATCCTGCCAGGAGTGCCAAGAGTCCGGCCCCAAAGAGCGAACGCGCCGAAGCGCCGCCCAAGCTTCCAGGACCTCACCCAGTCGTGGGTACCTATCCAGCCACGGCGCCAACTCAACGCTGGCAACTTGCAGTTGATCCAGATTGGTGGCCACCCCGAGGAGACTTGCCAGCGCATCCACGTCACGCACGCGCACCCATTCCAAGGGGCGATCATCACCACCTTGGTCACCCCACCCAGCATCAACCGCGCCACGCTTGACGGCGTCCTGAATCTGACCGTGACCCCGCATGCGCTCTTCGAAGTCTTCCCTCCAGTAGACGGAGTTCGTCGGCTTCACGTTCGTCTTCTGTGCGGCTGTGGTGGATCTGGTCACCCGCTTGCGCTCACCGCGTTGCAACTGCTCCCGCAGGACCGTCTCGACCCAAAGGCACAGAGGCGCCGCGCCGGTACAGGTCAATCCGCCCAGCGCTGGTGCTGCCGTCACCGTGGAGAAAGGTGATCGGCCGCTCGAACATGTAGTCCTGCTCCGCCGTGGGATGCGGGACGTCGACCTCGAGCAGGCGGCAGAGGTCAATCAGGAAGCTCTGGGAGGTGGAGAGCTCCGAGGCCGCGACACCTTGCCAGCGGGCGATGAAGGCTTCAGCCGCAGCCTGGGCTTGGGATCCTGCTTCCGTACTTGCGGCGTCTGGCACGTGGGCCCCCTGCCCTGCGCATCCTGGCGGTCAATACAGGATACGACACCATGCCTGTTGCGGGTCTCTCGCCCTTGGGCGGCACTCTTCCGCCCTCCAGATCGGCCCAGGTGCCCTAGCCCACCGACCGCTTCCGGCCAGAAGCGGACGTTCTGGCTGACCCGAACTGCCGCTTCGAATCCACTCTTTCAGAGGGTCGGCAGGGATTCGTGTAAAAAACGGCCAAAGGTGAGCTAACTGCCTGTCATAGCTGACTTTCTTGGCCGCTCCAGCCACGCGTCAGAACGGAGCATTTCTTCTTCGAGGACCGGACAACGGGCCGTAACTCGTTATTTCACCTCGTCCCGGTAACTCCGCCAAGCCATGCGGAGTACCCGAGCGGAGGACCGCAGAAACATCAGCAACAGTCCACCGGCGATGACCAGATCGGGCCAGCCGGCATCGAACAGCCACACGCCGGCGGCTGCCAGCAGCACCGCAACACCCTCGTACAGGTCATTGCGCGAGCACTCCCAGGCCGATGACATGTTCACGTCGCCAAAGCGGTACGGGGTAAGCAGCCACAGGCACAAGGCGTTGAACGCAAGATTGATCACGGCGGCGATGCCGATGGCCTCGAAGATCGGCACCTCCGGGTGGGCCAGGCGCCAGCCGATCTGGATGGCGACCGCAACCGCGGCACCGAGGATCAGCAATCCCTTGAACAACGCCACCCTGGCCTTGGCGCGCAGGCTCGCGCCGATCACTGCCAGGCTCAGCAGATAGGTCAACGCATCACCGAGGTTGTCGAGGCTGCCCGACAGCAACGAGGACGAGCCGCTGTAGATCGCTGCGGTGATCATCATCACGAAGCTGGCGATGTTGATTGCCAGCACGATCATCAACACGCGCCGCTGCCCCGCCTCCAGGGCGCGGATATCCACCGTGCTTCCGCAGCCGCACGAATCACTCATGATCATGTCTCCGAGTCGAGCGGGCGTCCGAGGATTTGCGGCCCGCTTCCAGGTCGGCGATCCTAAACCCCGGAGTCGCTACAGAGTCAAGCCCATGAAGATCGGAGAGGTCGCGGAGCGCAGCGGGTGCCATCCCGAAACCGTGCGCTACTACGAGCGCATCGGGTTGTTGCCTGCCCCGCCGCGCACGGCGGGCGGGTATCGCGACTACCGTCCCGCCGACGCGGATCGGCTGCGCTTCATCAGCCGCGGACGCGAACTGGGCTTCTCGCTGGAGGAGATCCGCAGCCTGCTGGGCCTGGCCGAAGACGACGGGTTGTCCTGCCAGGATGTCGACCGTCTTGCCCGCGGGCACCTGCTGGACATCCGGAACCGGCTAAACGACCTTCAGCGGATGGCCTCGGAGCTCGAACGGGTGATTGGCAGTTGCAGCGGCGGCGAGCGCGGCCAGTGCGCCATCCTCGACACGCTGCGCCACCCGCCATCCTAGGTCGGCACTCAAGCGTCCTCTTCGCCACGGGCATCCTGCAGGATCTCGATGCCCCCTTTCAGGGCGATCGCCGCCACTGCGAGCCCCACGACGAGGTCGGGCCAGGCCCGCCCGGTCCACAGCACCAGTCCGCCACCCACGAGCACGCCTGCGTTGGCGATGAAATCGTTGGTGCTGAAGGTCGTCGCGGCACGCACGTTCACATTGGCCTGCCGGATTTTCTTGAGCAGCCACACGCATGTCGCGTTTACCAGGCCGGCCCCCAGCGCCATCACCATCATCGTCGTACCAATGGGCTCGGCGTCACCCAGGAACCGACGGCCCACGTCGACCAGGATCCCAGCGGCGAACAGGATCAGCAGCCAGCCGGACACTTTGGCCGCCGACCGTTTCCAGGCTTGTGAGCGACTGAGTGCGAGCAGGGTGATGATGTAGACGGCGCTGTCGGACGTATTGTCCAGTCCATTTGCGATCAGAGCGCTTGAGCCGGCGGCGACGCCCGTGACCCCGAACCCCGCGGCAAGCGCGAGGTTCAGGGCGAGGACGATCAACAGGATCCGGCGCTGGTGCGCGTCGTGTATCTCGATCTTCTCTTCACTCAACTCAGTGGGCCTCCAGTTGCGGCTTCGCTGCGTCGCCGCGATGCAGAAGACGGTAAAGGGTGGGCAGGACAAGCAGGGTGAGCAGCGTTGAAGACACGATCCCGCCGATCACGACGGTGGCGAGCGGACGCTGCACCTCCGCGCCCGCGCCGACATTGAGCGCCATCGGGACGAAGCCGAGCGACGCCACGAGGGCAGTCATCAAGACCGGCCGCAGCCGCCCGAGCGCGCCGTTGAAGACCGCGTCGTCCAGCGACTGGCCTTGTTCGCGCAGGTTGCGAATGAAGGCGATCATGACCAGGCCGTTGAGCACGGCCACGCCGGACAGCGCGATGAAGCCGACACCTGCGGTGATCGACAACGGGATACCGCGCAGAGCCAGTGCGGCCACGCCGCCCGACAGCGCCAGCGGCACGCCGCTGAACACGATCACCGCGTCCCTGGCCGAGCCAAAGGCCATGAACAACAGGCCGAAGATGAGGACCAAGGTCACTGGTACCACTACTGCGAGCCGTTGGCTGGCCGAGATCAACTGCTCGAACGTGCCGCCGTAGTCGATCCAGTAGCCCTCGGGTACGTTCACCTGCTGCCCGACGCGCTGCTGCAGCTCTTCGACGAAGCTACCCAAGTCGCGATCACGCACGTTGGCGGTGACCACCACCCGGCGCTTTCCATTCTCGCGGTTGATCTGGTTGGGCCCCAGCAGGCTCTCGATCTTCGCGAGCTCCCGCAGCGGTACGGTCCGCGCGGTCGCCCAGCGTGGCTCCAAGCTCGACCGGTCCGCGTTCGCAACGTCGGGCAAGGGGATCGGCAGGTCCTGCAGGGCGATCGGATCGACACGCATCTGTTCCGGCAGTCGAACCACGATGTCGAAGCGGCGGTCGCCCTCGAACAGCTGGCTGGCCACCTGGCCACCCACCGCAGTGGCAACGGTCTGCTGCACGATCCCCGGATTCAGTCCGAAGCGCGCAAGCGCTGCGCGGTCCGGGACGATCGTCAGCAGTGGCAAGCCGGTTGCCTGTTCGGTGTTGACGTCGACCGCGCCCTCGACCTGCCTGGCAGCCGCCTCGACCTGTTCGGCCACCTCGACCAGCGTGTCCAGGTCGTCACCGAACACCTTGACCGCCACATCCGCACGCACGCCGGAGATCAGCTCGTTGGTCCGCATCTCGATCGGTTGCGAGTACTCGTAGTTGTTGCCGGGAAGCGTCGCCACTGCCGCTTCGATTTCGTCGATCAGCACATCCCTGCGCTTGCGTGGATCGGGCCATTGCCCGCGTGGTTTCACCATCAGGTAGGTGTCCGCCACGTTGGGTGGCATCGGGTCGGTGGCCACCTCCGCCGTGCCAATCCTGCTGAAGACACGCTCGACTTCCGGAACCTGCATCAGGCGTTCTTCCACGGCCAGTTGCATCTTCACCGACTGCTCCAGGCCCGTTCCGGGAATGCGGATCGCCTGCATGGCGAGGTCGCCCTCGTCCAAGCTGGGAATGAACTCGCTGCCCAGGCGTGTGGCGAGTAGCAGGGACACGACGACCAGCATCAGTGCCCCGCCAAGGACCCAGTTTTGCCGGCGAAGCGACCACGCAAGCAACGGCTCATAGCGCCGCCGCGTCCATTGGACCAGTCTGTTCTCCTTCTCCTCGACGCGGTTACCCATGAAGATCGCGATGGACGCGGGAACGAAGGTCAGCGACAGGACCATTGCACCGGTGAGGGCCAGCACCACGGTGATCGCCATCGGGTGGAACATCTTTCCCTCGATCCCGGTCAGCGCGAAAATCGGCAGGTACACCGCGGCGATGATGAACATGCCGAACAGGCTGGGCCGGATGACTTCGACCGTGGCAGTGGCCGTCAGGTCGTTGCGTTCCTCGCGTGTCAACGTCCGCCCAAGTCGGTGCTGCATCTCGCCAAACCGCCGCAGAACATTCTCGATGATGATGACCGCGCCATCGACGATCAGCCCGAAGTCGAGCGCACCGAGACTCATCAGGTTCCCCGACACGCCGCCACGCACCATCCCGGTGATGGTGAACAGCATGGCCAGCGGGATGACGGCTGCGGTGATGAGCGCGGCGCGGAAGTTCCCCAACAGCAGGAACAGGACCACGATCACCAGCAAGGCACCCTCGATCAGGTTCTTCGAGATGGTCTGCATCGTGCGTTCGACCAGCCCGGTGCGGTCGTAGACCGCCGTCGCGGTGACGCCTTCCGGCAAACTTGCGTTCGCATCCTGCAGCTTCGCCGCCGCGGCCTGCGCGACGGTGCGGCTGTTGGAGCCCACCAGCATCGACACTGTGCCCAGCACGACCTCTTCCCCGTTCTGGGTCGCCGCGCCCGTACGAAGCTCCGGACCCTCACCCACCTGTGCCACGTCAGCGACCCGGATCGGCAGGCCGTCGCGTCGGTCCAGCACGATGTTCCGGATCTCGTCGATCCCGCCGACCTGGCCGGGCACGCGCACCAGGTACTGCTGGCCGTTGCGCTCAATGTAACCGGCGCCCATGTTCTGGTTGTTGGCCGCCACCGCGTCGACGATGTCCTGCAGCGTGAAGCCGAGTGCAACCAGCTTGGACGGGTCCGGCGTGATGTGGATCTGCCGCTCGAAGCCGCCGATCGTGTTGACCTCGGTCACCCCCGGTGTGTTGCGCATCTGCGGCCGGATGACCCAGTCCTGCAGGGTGCGGAGGTCGGTGGCGGTCCACGGCGTGCCGTCCGGCTTGGCCGCCCCGGGCGCCGCGTCGACGGTGTACAGGAAGATCTCGCCCAACCCGGTCGAGATCGGCCCCATTTCGGGCTCCAGTCCTTCTGGGATCTGCGAGCGGATCTGCTGCAGGCGTTCGGCCACCTGCTGCCGGGCGAAGTACAGGTCGGTGCCGTCCTCGAACACCACTGTGACCTGCGACAAACCGTATCGGGACAGAGATCGCGTGTAGTCAAGGCGCGGCAGGCCGGCGAGTGCCGTCTCGATCGGGTAGGTAACCCGCTGCTCGGACTCCAGTGGCGAGTAGCCGGACGCCTCGGTGTTGATCTGTACCTGGACGTTCGTGATGTCGGGCGTTGCATCGATCGGGAGCCGGGTGAAGCTCCAGATGCCCACGCCGATCAGCCCGAGGGTCAGCACCAGCATCATCCAGCGATGTCGGATCGAGAACCGGACGATTCGCTCCAGCAGGCCCGGCTGGAGGGCTACGGCGTCAGTGGTCATGCGCCGCGCCCTCCTTGCCGATGTCCGCCTTGATCAAGTAGCTCTCCGCGACGACCACCTCCTCGCCTTCGCTCAGGCCCGAGAGGATCTGCACCTGCGTGGCATCGCGGGCACCGAGTTCGACGTGTCGGGTCAGGTACGTCTCGCCCTCACGTACGAACACGGCCTCCTGGCCATCCATCGACTGCAGCGCGGTCAGCGGCACCATCAGGTCCACCGGCTCCTGCGCGACCGTGATCCGCGCCTTGACCGCCGTTCCCGGCCGCCATTGGTTGTCGGCGTTGTCGATCGTTGCGCGGGCCACCGTGCTCTGGCTGGCGGTGGCCATGCCCGGCAGCACGCGTTCGAGCGTGGTTCGGACCGTCTCGCCATCGCTCATGCGGGTGACCGCCACCGGCACGCCGGGCTGGATGTGCTGGGCGTCGGCGCCAAAGATGTGGAGGTCGACCCAGAGCTGCGAGAGATCGGCGATCTCGAACAGCGGCGCGCCCTCGCCGGCCAAGCCGCCGACCGAGGCACTGCGCTCGACGACCACGCCAGAGATCGGCGCGGCGACGCTGTAGGTGCTCAGACTCAGGTTGCTCTCGATCGTCGCCAGCATCTGGCCGGCGCGAACCTGGTCTCCGACATTGGCGCGCAGTGAGCGGATCGGGCCTGGGAAGCGGGCGGTGACCTGCGCAACACGCCCCTCGACCGGGGTCAACAGGCCTTGCACCTCATGCTCGTCGGCGATCACGCCGGGGCCGACGGGCCGCGTCTGGATACCGGACTTTTCGGCAATTTCGGCGGGGATGACCGTGCTGGCGATTTCACCCGCTTCATGACCGTGTTCGTCGGCCTCGGTGCCGTGGTCGGCGGCCTCGTCAGCATGGGCGTCGTTTGCCGGCTGGCTAGGCTGGTCCGGCTCACCACTGCAAGCCGCCAGGCTCAAGGCCAGCGCCAATGCCGGGATCAGGTGGACAGGCTTCATGGGGTTGCTCCTTGGTTGTCTTGCGGGCCCGGGCCGGCGACGAATGCCTGGCCGGTCAGCCGCTGGATCTCGATCAGGGCGCGCTGGGCTTCCAGCGCAGCTGCCAGCTGTTGCTGCCGTGCGGCGGCGCGCTCCGCCTGCAGGCTCGACCACTCCAGATAACTGGCGGCGCCTGCGCGGTACGCGGTGGCGGCCGCTGCTTCGGCCTTGGCCAGACGTGGAAGCACGTCCTCACCCAGCCGCTGTGCTTCCAGGCGGGCCACCCCGAAGCGGCCATGCGCCTCAGCGAGGGTGGAGTAGAGCGACAGCCCCACGGCCTCCCGTTCGATTTCCAGCGCTGTCAACTCGGCGCGTGCGGCACGGATGCCCGGTTGTGCCCGGCGGGTGGTGCCCAGCGGGATCGAGACACTGCCGACCAAGCCGAAGTCATCGCCGTCCGCCATCCGTCGCACGCCCACCTGCCAGTCGAAGTCCGGGGTCGCTTCGCTGCGTGCCAGCTGCAGGCGTGCCTCGCCAATGCGCTGCTGATCGACGAACTGCGCGAGCTCGGGAGTGCGTTGCAACCAGTCGGCGAGTACCGCGAAGTCCGCGATCTGGGGCACGGCGAGCAGATCGCCCCCGAGGATCTCGAATGCGGGATTTCGCTCGCCCCACAGGGCCGCGAGATGCTGGCGGGCGGCCGCCTGACGTTGCCGGGCGCGAGCGCGATCCAGTTCCGACCGCGCGAGGGCGGCCTGGGCGGTGAGTACGACCGATTCCGGCGAAGCGCCGGCCTCGTGACGCCGGCGCGCCGCAGCAACGGTGCGTTCGCGCTGGTCGACGTCCAACTGCGCAAGCTCGCCTTCGCGTTGCGCACCGACGACCGCCAGGTAGCGGCGGGCCACTTCGGCCAGGAGATCCAACCGCTGCGCCTCGCGCTCGATGGCCAGCGCGTCGATCCGGCTTTGCGCGAGCGTGCGGCGGGCATCGAGCTTGCCGCCGCGCTCCAGCACGGAGGCGAGGCTCAGCGTGATCTCGGCGCCATCCAGGCCGCTGGCCGGGCCGGTACCGAGCACGTTCTCGACCTCGGCTCCAGCGACCAGCGCCGGGCGCAACGAGGAGCGATCCAGTTCGGCTTTCAGGGCCTCATGGCGGGCACCAAACAAGCGTAGATCGGGATGGGCGTCGGCAACGCGAAGGAAAGCGTCGTCCAGGGTGAGGGGGTCGGCGGCGTGCGTGGGGAATGCCACGGCACACACGGCGACGAACGCGGCCAGGGCCGCTGATCGCAAACGCATGGGGGTTGCTCCGATGAATCGAATTGACGGGAGTCGGCATCAGGCCGACGGCGCGGTCATCCGAAGATCGGAGGCTTGAATGGGCTCGGCAGACGCAAGGCGGCCGGGGGCGATGCTTTTTCGACCCCCATTCGACCGGCGACCGGTCGAGTAGAAAATGAATCCAGGACCGGCAACACGGCCGCGGCTGAACCACAGCAATGGGCGAAATCCAGTAACAGGTGCAACGTCTCCGATCCGTCTTGATCGTGCGCGTCCGCCGCGGCGAACTCCGCGCCCGGATCGTTGGCATGCGGGCCGTGGCTGTGCGCGCCCGACGGATCGTGCGCGAGCTCATGCATTTCGCCAGCGGCTGTCATCACCGGTTGGAACGCCAACCCCAACGCAAGCACACCCAGCACGACGACGCGCAGGAGCGGCAACAAGAAGCGGGGATGCAGGCGGGTCATGGCCGCGCAGGGTACCTGCGGATGATGGGGTTATACAATTCCGCTGAATGCGTCGAGAGGGCTACAGGGAAAAGGCGCGTTCCAGTTGTCGGCCATGGCACCGCTTGTACTTGTTTCCGCTGCCGCACTGGCACGGCTGGTGATCGCGCAGCCCCGACGACAGTGCGTGTCCAGGAACTGGTGCGCCTGCTGCAGCGGTTCGATTTCATGCGCGGGGACACTGACCTCGCCGGGAGCCGCCGGGATGCCCCGGCTCAGTCTCTTCCTGGGGGCTCTTGCCGTTGCATGGGCTGCTAGCCCTTCGATGGCAGACAGCAATACCCGGACTGCGCTCTACGAGGTCATGCGGTCGGGCTTGGCTGCCTGAGTGATCCGTGGGACGAAGTGGTGCGCGATGTTCCAACGAGACGTCCGCTTTGGGTCGAAAGGAGCCATCCGCCCTACCCCCGATAACCAGCCCTAATCCGCGCGCTCAGGCGAACACCCGCTTCGGGCAAGCAAACAGCCAACCTCGCTCAACGCAGGACGGCTGGCTAGGTGTGTAAACCCAGGACGTTGTTCAGTGGAAGCTGGATGCGGCTGATTGGGGGTTGGTAGCCAAGGCTGGCGTGCGGCCGGTGCCAGTTGTACTGGTGCAGCCAGCGAGGAAGAGCGTGCCGGCGCTGCTCCGAGCTGTCGTAGGAACAGGCATAGGCCCATTCGCGCAAAGCGGTCTGGACCAGGCGTTCGGCCTTGCCGTTGGTCCGCGGGGTGTAGGGTCGCGTGCGCAGATGGCGCAGGCCCAGGCGGCGCAGGAGCCGGCAGAAGCGCCGGGACTTGTAGCAGGCACCGTTGTCGGTCATCACCCGGGTGAAAGTGACTCCCAGACCGCGGTAGTAGCGCAAGGCTTGAAGCAGTGCGCGGCAAGCGCTGGATCCGCGCTCATCGCCTTCGATGGTGCCGAAGGCGACCCGTGAGTGATCGTCGATGGCAAGGTGGACGAACTCCCAGCCTGCGCCCTCGGACGCGCCTTGGCGATCGCCCGTGATCCGATGGCCAGGGCGCCAGAAGCGGCCCAGCTTCTTGATGTCCAGATGCAACAGGTCCCCGGCCTGGTGATACTCGTAGCGGTTATCCGGGCGCGCCGGCTCAAGCTCGGCCAGCCGGTGCAGCCCGGCGCGGCGCATCAGCCGGGCAATGGTGCTGAGGCCGACAGGCAAAGCCAATGAGATCTGGCGGTAGGTCTGACGCTGACGACGCAGAGCGGTCACCTCTGCGGCCACCGATGGCGGTGTGGCATGCGGGCACCGATGCGGTCGCGATGACCGATCATCCAAGCCGGCCCAGCCTTCCTCGCGAAAGCGGCGTAGCCACTTGTATGCGGTCCTGACGCTCACGCCCGCCGCGTGCGCAGCTTCCTCGACCCGCAGGCCTTGGTCGATCACCCGCTCCACCAGAAGGGCTCGACCGCGAGGCGTAAGACGGGCATGTTTATGCAGGTTCATCCGGGGCTCCTGGAGGGGTGGCTGATTCGCACCTCCAGTCTTCCGGGATCACCCCGGATGAACAACCTACTGAGAGATCACAGCTAGGGGCTTGCTGTGCCCTTCTCATCGTGTGAACCTGATGCCTGCCAGCCTATGCGCGCTCCGCTTAGGATCGACCGGCGCGCAAGCGGTGCCGACCCGCGCCGGAACGACGACGCCTGCTGCGGGCGGTCGAGGTTCTGAGTGGACCTGCCGACTGCGCGACATGCGCCGGCTGGCCCGGCCCGCGGTCGCAGCGGACAATAGTCCCCATGAAACCCCATGACAGACCGGCCGAAGCCACGCCGGACCTGAGGAAGTACGCGTGGCTGGCGATCGTGACGGCGGTGCTGACGGTGCTGCTCAAGGGCAGTGCCTGGGCGATCACCGGCTCGGTGGGCCTGCTGTCGGACGCCGCCGAATCGATGGTCAACCTCGTGGCCGCCATCGTGGCCCTGGTCTCGCTGACCATCGCCGCCCAGCCGGCCGACGACGACCACCACTTCGGCCACAGCAAGGCGGAGTATTTCTCCGCCGCGCTGGAAGGGATCATGATCTTCGTCGCCGCGGCCTCGATCATCTACTTGGGCATCGATCGCCTGCTCAATCCGCGGCCACTGGGAGCCCTCGGCATCGGCCTCGCCATTTCGATCGTGGCCGCCGTCCTCAACGGTGTCGTCGGGCGGATCCTGATCCAGGTCGGCACCGAGCACCGCTCCATCACCCTGCGCGCCGACGGCAAGCATCTGATGGCCGACGTGTACACCTCGGTCGGGGTCGTGGTGGGCCTGGGGCTGGCGTGGCTGACGGGCTGGGACTGGCTGGATCCGGTGATCGCGATCCTGGTGGGCGTCAACATCCTGGTTGTCGGCTACCGGCTGATGTCCGAATCCGCCTCCGGCCTGATGGACGCGACCCTGTCCCCCGAGGACAACGCCCGGATCCAGGCCATCCTGGACGCGCACGCCGAACCGGGCCGGATCGAGTTCCACGCCGTGCGGACCCGCGAATCGGGGGCCCGCCAGTTCATGGAGATGCACATGCTGGTGCCCGGCGACTGGACCGTCTTGCGCGGGCATGACGCCATGGAAGACCTGGTGGAGAAGATCGTGGCGGAGTTCCCGGCCATGCGCGTGACCGGGCACCTGGAGCCGGTCTCTGATCCCCGCAGCTACGAAGACATGGCCCTGTAGCCGAAAAACTGCTGCGGCGCGTTGGGCTAGGCAGGCGACGAAGGGCTGGGGGCTCGATATTCGAGCTGCGTCCCGTGCGGTTGTCGCTGCGTTCATCCGGCGTTTATATCCGCACGTATACTAGGGCGCATGCCTTTCCGCGCGCTCATGATGCGGTTGTTCCTGATCGTTGCCTTGCTGGCGAACGGTCCGGGCATCGCTGGCGCGTCCATGCACATGGAGCACGTGCGCGACTCCCTGGGCGACGCGACCTACGCGACCACGGCGTCGACAGCAGCCGAGGCCATGGCTGCCTGCCACGGGGCCTCAGCGGCTGCTCCGGGGGCCGATGATCACCATTACCCCAAGGCCGCTGACCATGCCGGTGCAGCATCGCCGTTGGACGACTGCTGTCAGTCAGGCGATTGCGATGCGTGCATGCACCATTGCTCCGCGGCACTTGCCGGGTCGGCACTCGCCGATTTCACCATCCGGTACCGGCACACCGCCGAACCGTTCCTGTCGGTGCACGCGTCCGCGGCCCTGACCAATCTCTTCCGACCTCCGATCGGCTAAGTGTCCCTGCGCGCCTTCCGAGGCGCTGATGGATCCTGTCCGCTGCTCCGCACTGACAGGGTAACGCTCGTCCCGCGAGCCTTCGACCTTTCCCGGAGTTCCCATGTCATCCGATTCTTTCGGCCGTGCCGAGGGGCTGTCTGCCCCGTCGCGCCGCCGCTTCGTCCAGGGCCTTGCTGTTGGCGGGGCCGTGGCAACCCTGGGTCTGTGGCCCCGTTCGAGCTGGGCCGTCAAGGCCGAGGGCCTGCCCAACGTGCTCTCGGGCACCGACTTCGACCTGACCATCGGCGAGACGCCGATGAACTTCACCGGCGCCACGCGCCCCGCGATCACAGTCAACGGATCGATTCCCGCACCCTTGCTGCGCTGGCGGGAAGGCACCACCGTCAACCTGCGGGTCCGCAATGCCCTGCCCCGCGGCTCGATCCATGGCGAGCAGGCGTCGATCCACTGGCACGGCATCCTGCTGCCGGCCGACATGGACGGCGTGCCCGGGCTGAGCTTCAACGGCATCAACCGTGGCGAGACCTACCAGTACCGCTTCAACGTCGTGCAGGGCGGCACCTACTGGTACCACAGCCATTCCGGCTTCCAGGAGCAGGCCGGTCTCTACGGGCCACTGGTGATCGAGCCGCTGGAACCCGAGCCCTTCGCCTATGACCGCGATTATGTGGTCATGCTCAGCGACTGGACCGACCTCGATCCGAAGCGCCTGTTCGCCAGGCTCAAGAAGCGGTCTGACTTCGACAACTTCTCCAAGCAGACGGTCGGCGACTTCTTCGACGACGTGAAGCAGCACGGCCTGGCCGCTACGGTCGAGGACCGCAAGATGTGGGGCCAGATGCGGATGACGCCGACCGACCTGTCGGACGTCAACGGCAACACCTATACCTTCCTCATGAACGGCACGACCTCGCTCGGCAACTGGACCGGGCTGTTCCGGTCGGGCGAGAAGGTCCGCCTCCGTTTCATCAACGGGTCGGCAATGACGTACTTCGATGTGCGCATCCCGGGCCTGAAGATGACGGTGGTCGCGGCCGATGGACAGTACGTCCGCCCGGTCACGGTCGATGAGTTCCGCATCGCCACCGCTGAAACGTTCGACGTCATTGTCGAGCCGACCGGGCAGGATGCGTTCACCATTTTTGCCCAGGACAGCGGCCGCACGGGATACATCAGCGGAACACTCGCCGTCAGGGAAGGCTTGCGGGCGCCGGTGCCGGACGTCGACCCCAAGCCACTCCTCACCATGGACGACATGGGCCACGGCGGGATGGGTGGCGGCGGTCACGACATGTCTTCGATGTCGCACGGTGCGATGGCCGGCGGTGCCATGGCCGGAATGGACCACAGCGGTCACGACATGTCGTCGATGGCAGCAGGCACGGCCGCCGGAGGGAGCATGGCCGGGATGGACCACGGTGCCGGCGGGATGCAGGAACACCCTCCGAGCGAAACCGGCAACCCCCTGGTCGACATGCAGACGATGGCGCCCGCGCCCAGGCTGGATGACCCGGGCATCGGCCTGCGCGACAACGGCCGCCGCGTGCTCACCTACGCCGATCTGCGGAGCACGTTCCGCGATCCCGACGGGCGCGAACCCGGCCGCACGGTCGAGCTGCACCTGACCGGTCACATGGAGCGCTTTGCATGGTCGTTCGATGGAGTGAAGTTCGCTGACGCCGAACCCCTGCGTCTGAAGTACGGCGAGCGCATGCGAGTCGTCTTGGTCAACGACACGATGATGTCGCACCCGATCCATCTGCACGGCATGTGGAGCGACCTCGAGGACGAGTCCGGCAACTTCATGGTGCGCAAGCACACCATCGACATGCCGCCTGGTACGAAGCGGGCCTTTCGCGTGCGCGCCGACGCGCTGGGTCGCTGGGCGTTCCATTGCCACCTGCTTTACCACATGGAAGCCGGCATGTTCCGCGAAGTGCGGGTGGAGGAATGAACGCCATGAGCCGTTCCAATCGTCACTCCCTAGCCATCGGCCTGACGTCCGTACTCGTTCTTGCAACTGGTTGCGCCCCGGCGTGGGCGCAGGAGACGGACCACGCCGCACACCATCCGGCAGCCAAGCCGGCTGCGTCACCATCGTCGCCAAAGCCCGCGGATCCGCACGCCGGCCATCTACCGACTTCACCGGACAAGAGTTCCGACGATCACGGGACGATGAACCACGGGAACATGCGGCACGGAGCTGCGAATCCTGCCGACAGCGAACACACCGGGATGGACCACTCCACGATGGACCACTCCACGATGGATCACTCCGGGATGGATCACTCCGGGATGGATCACTCCGGAATGGATCACTCCGGCATGGATCACTCGGGCATGGATCACGCTTCCATGGGCCATCAACCTGGTGTCAGCGAGGACCTGCCGCCCACGGCCGAGCCGCGCGAGCCAATCCCGGTTGTCACGCCGACAGATCGGGCTGCGGCGTTCCCGGACCTCGACGAGCACCTGATGCATGGTGAATCGATCAATTCCTACTGGGCGCTTGACCGGCTAGAGGCGTGGGACGCGGACGAGGACGGCACCGGCATGGCCTGGGAAGCACAAGGCTGGGTGGGTTCCGACTTGAACCGGCTCTGGCTGCGCAGCGAGGGCGAGCGTGCAGGTGGATCCACCGAGTCGGCGGATGTGGAAGTGCTGTACGGCCGAGCGATCGCCCGATGGTGGGACGCAGTCGCCGGTGTCCGCCATGACTTCGCCTTCGGCGGCGGGCCGTCGCGCACCTATGCCGCGCTCGGTGTGATCGGTCTTGCGCCGTACAAATTCGAAGTCTCCGCGACGGCCTACCTAGGCGAGTCCGGTCAGCTCGGGGTAGGTGCGGAAGCCGAATACGAAATGCTGTTCACCAACCGGCTGATCGGCCAGTGGCTGGTCGAAGGCGAGGCCTGGAGCAAGGACGATCCGGCGGTGGGAATCGGCAGTGGGCTGAGCAAGGTCGAAGCCGGTTTCCGCTTGCGCTACGAGTTCCATCGACAGTTCGCGCCCTATGTCGGCGTGGTCTGGGAGCGTGCTTACGGCGGAACCGCAGACCTCCGTCGCGCAGCATCAGGCGATGTTGACGACACCCGGATTGTGGCGGGCGTCCGCATCTGGTTCTGACAGGAACTGGCATTGAGCCAGCGTACGCAAGGCTGGCTGAAGTTTCTTCAGCGACACACACACCACTGATTTCGGAGTTCACGCATGAACGTAGCACCCGTCACCCTCGCCCTCGCACTGGCATTTGCCGTTGTGTCGCCCGCTATGGCGCAGACAACCCAGGCGCATGCACATCACCCCGCCACTGCGGCAGCGGCGAACGTGGATGTTCCTGCCGCCGCCACGGCCGCCGTCGCCGTGGTAGAGCGGTTCAACACCGCACTGTCCAGCGAAGACCTGGCAACGGTCGGATCCCTGCTCGCTCCTGACGTCCTCATCCTCGAGTCCGGTGGTGCCGAGCACAGCCGCGAGGAATATCTGGGCCACCACGCCATCAGCGACGCGGCGTTCCTCAAGGACGCCCATCGCCAACTCGTGCGCCAGCGCGCACGAACCGCTGGTGAGTTCGCATGGGTGGGAACCGAAAGCGAGCTGCACGCCCAGAAGGACGGCAAGCCCCTGACCGTTCTGAGCACCGAGACAATGGTGCTGAAGCAGACCGCCGACGGCTGGCGGATCGTCCACATCCACTGGTCCTCGCGGACCAAGCGCTGAGCGCAGAACCGACATGAATGCTTACGGATTGAACCGACTGACGTGGGTGGTTTTCGCGGTCGCCGGCCTGGGTGCTTGCACGCAGGCCAGTACGCCTGCGCAATCCACCACCGCGCAGACAGCACAGGTCGTCCCGGGAACACCCGCCGTGACTCCAGCAGCCCTGCCACGCATGACCGTCCATAAAACCCCGACCTGCGGATGTTGCGGTGCCTGGATCGAGCACATGAAGAAAGCGGGCTTCGCGCTGGACGTGCACGACATGGATGACCTGGGCCCAGTGAAGGAGCGACTGGGTGTGCCCTACGCAAAGGGGTCCTGCCACACCACCGAGATCGCCGGATACGTGATCGAAGGCCATGTTCCAGCCGCCGACATCAAGCGCCTCCTTGAGGAAAGGCCGGACGCACGGGGCCTGGTCCTGCCCGGAATGCCGCTCGGGTCGCCGGGCATGGAAGTCCCGGATGGGCGCCAGCAGCCCTACACGGTCGAACTGGTCCATCACGACGGAACCACCGAACCATTCGCGCAGCACTGAGCCATCGGCGAATCAGGGGGCGGTGTAGCGGGCGCGCCGATTCTCGTCCGCGATGAAGCAGGAGATCCACATGACTCACCATTCCGAAGACCACCGGTCCCAGGCCATGAACACGTGCATCGACAACTGCACGCAATGCCATGCGATTTGCCTGGAGACCATCAACTATTGCCTGACCAAGGGAGGTGCACACGCAGCACCGGAGCACATCGCCCTGCTGGCGACGTGTGCCGATATCTGTGCCACCAGCGCCGACGCGATGCTGCGCGGTACGAGCGTTCATAACGTCATTTGCGGTGCCTGCGCGGAGATCTGCCGCCAGTGCGCGGATGCATGCGATGCCATGAACGACCCCGAGATGACGCGTTGCGCTGAAGCGTGTCGTCGATGCGCGGAAAGCTGCAGCGCCATGGCAGCTTGATGCATCGAGGGTCCCGCCTGCGATGGCGGGATCCTCACCTCCGATTTCACAAGGCACGGCGCCCACCAACGGGGCTTTGCATCAGTTCACAAAGAGGTCCATATGAAGTCTTCAAGCGTTTTTCGCTCTTTCGCGCTCGTACTCGCAATCGCGGCAGGGCAGTTTTCGCTGCAGGTCGCGCGCGCCCACGCGGCGTTACAGCAGTCCACACCGGCAGCAAATGCGGTCGTGGCCTCCCCAAGCCAGATCGATCTCGTGTTCAACGAGACGCTGATTCCGCGCGCGTCGCGTCTCAACCTGCTCATGAAGCACGGCAGTTCCACTATGCCGATCGAGAACGTCACGACCGAGATCGTCAACGACGGCAAGACCCTGCGTGCCAAGTTGCCTCGTCCGTTGGCTCCAGGTCTCTACACGGTGGAATACCGCGCTGTTGGAGGTGACAACCACCCCATGCCGGGCAGCTTCAGCTTCACGGTGCGTTGAGGAGTCGAGGATGTTCGACCTGTCGGCCTACGCACTGAGATTCCTGGAATACATGGTTCTCATGGTTCTTTTCGGGGTTCCGCTGTTCGGCTGGTATGGTTTGCGGCGACCGGCACTCGCCGACGCCCTGGCCGGATGGCCCTTCATGGGCATTCTGTTGGTGAGTGCCGCCGTCGGGCTCGTGCTCACCGGGGCCGATGTCGTATTCAAGACCGCCGGCATCATGGGAATGCCGATTGCCGACGTTGATCGCGAATCGCTTGGCTGGTATCTGCTCGAAACGTCCGCGGGCCGCGCAGCCATGGCGAGAAGCGTGCTGCTGATCGCCATGGCGTTCTTGCTCGGGTGGCATCGTCGTCGCGGGACGGTGGAGTCCGCCTTCCCGCTGGCGGCGACGCTGGCGGGCGGCGCACTCGCTTCGCTGGCATGGAACGGCCACGCCGCTGCTGGCGAGGGCATGGCAGGTGCGGTCCGGCTTGCCGCGGGTCTCGTCCACCTTCTCGCAGCAGGCGGCTGGGTCGCAGCGGTCTTGATGTTCTTGGGGATGCTCCTGCAAGGCAAGGAAGCCTCCCGCAACGACCGCCTGCGATCCACGCATGATTTTCTACATGGCTTTTCGACGCTGGGCACGATTTTCGTAGCTGCGCTCATCGTGTCCGGTATCGCGCACTACGGTGATCTCACCGCTTGGTCCTTGCCGACGCTGGTGCAAAGCACCTACGGAAACCTGTTGCTGGTCAAGCTCGCTCTATTCGGCGGAATGCTCGGACTGGGAGCGCTGCACCGTTGGGCGCTGGTGCCACGCCTGGGACGGGCGTTGACCAGCGGAAACCCTGCGCAGGAAGTGCGCGCCCTGCGGCAGAGTCTGGCGGCGGAGGCCATATTGGCCACGTCGATCGTGGGCGTTGTTTCCGTGCTTGGGACCCTCAGTCCCATGTAGCGCTGCAACCGTTGTGCATCACTGATTATCCAAGCGCTCCGCAGCTACCAGTACTCATTGTCTCGGAGCAGGTGTTCTTTTCATCAACCATTGAGAGGGCTCTTATGGGAAGTTTCAGTATCTGGCACTGGCTGATCGTGCTTGCAGTCGTGGTGCTCGTGTTTGGTACCAAGCGGCTGAAGCACGCCGGGCACGACATTGGCCAAGCGATCAAGGGCTTCAAGCAGGGTGTCAGCGACGATCAAGTGACGCCGCCAGCCCAGTTGAGTATCGACGCACGAAACGCTGGCAGCCATGACGCCGAGCGCAGCCACCACGACGAAAGTGTCCCGCGCTGAGCACGCGACTCCGGTCCGAGCCCGACTCAAGGCATGTTCGACATTGGCTTTTCCGAGCTGTTCGTCATCGCGGTGGTCGCTCTGGTGGTGCTGGGCCCCAAGCGCCTGCCGAACGCTGCAAGGTTCGCCGGCCTGTGGGTCCGGCGCGCGCGCGCGCAATGGCATTCGGTGAAGTCCGAGCTGGAGCGCGAACTGGGCGAAGAGGAGCTCCGGCGCAGCCTGAGTCAGGCGCGCGAGGAACGCAGCGGCCTGGCCGCGCGGGTAGCACGTGCCGAGCTGTCGGCCGCCTCAGTCCTTGACCTTGCCATCGTGGCAATCTTTAAGCTTGGTACCACGTCCTCGCTGAAGAGCTAGTTCCATGACCTCCGCTCCCATCCACGCGGTCCTCGATCCACCGAAGCGCGTCGCCACCCGTTTGAGCCTGCCGATCGAGGGCATGACCTGTGCCTCGTGCGTCGGCCGCGTCGAGCGCGCGTTGAAAGCCATCCCTCACGTCCAGACAGCCGCGGTCAACCTCGCCACCGAACGTGCCGACCTCACCTTCTTTGGCCTGGCCGATCCGCGGGCTGCGGTTCGCGCCATCGAGAGTGCCGGCTACACGGTGCGCGAAGAGACCACCGAGCTCGCGATCGAGGACATGACCTGCGCGTCGTGCGTGGGCCGGGTCGAAAAGGCGCTCGCACAGATCCCGGGCGTGCTCGAAGCCAACGTCAACCTGGCGACCGAGCGCGCGCGGGTGCGCCACCTTGCCGGGGTCGTTTCCACGGCGGACCTTGAAGCGGCGGTCGAACAGGCGGGTTACAAGGCCCGCCGCTTGTCCGTCGATACGGCAAGTGCAGGCGATCATGACGCCGAGCGTCGTGAGAGCGAGGCACGGGGGCTGCGGCGGGCTTTGACCATTGCCGCCGTCCTCACCTTGCCAGTCGTCATCCTCGAGATGGGGTCCCACCTGATTCCCGCCATGCATCATTGGGTGATGGGGGTCCTGGGTCAGCAGACGAACTGGTATATCCAGTTCGCGCTCGCCACCCTCGTGCTGTTTGGTCCGGGGCTACGCTTCTTCCGCAAGGGCGTACCAGCGTTGCTGCGCGCTGCCCCCGACATGAATTCACTGGTCGCGGTTGGCACGGCGGCCGCGTACGGCTATTCAGTCGTCGCAACCTTCGTCCCCGACGTGCTGCCCCCGGGCACCGCCAACGTCTATTTCGAGGCCGCCGTGGTCATCGTGACCCTGATCCTGCTCGGGCGCTCGCTGGAGGCGCGCGCCAAGGGGCGAACCTCACAGGCGATCAAGCGCTTGGTCGGACTCCAGGCCAAGACCGCGCGCGTCGAGCGCAACGGCGATACGGTCGAAATTCCGCTCGATCAGGTGGCGACCGGTGACGTCGTGCTGGTTCGTCCGGGCGAGAAGATTCCGGTGGACGGCGAGGTCGTCGAGGGCGCCTCCTATGTCGACGAAAGCATGATCACCGGCGAGCCGGTCCCCGTATCGAAGGGGGTGGGCGCCGATGTCGTCGGAGGCACGATCAACAAGACCGGCGCTTTCAGTTTCCGCGTGACGAGGATCGGCGCGAACACGGTGCTCGCGCAGATCATCCGCCTGGTCGAGGAAGCGCAGGGTTCCAAGCTGCCGATCCAGGCGCTGGTCGACAAGGTCACCATGTGGTTCGTCCCGGCAGTGATGGCCGGGGCCGCGCTGACCTTCCTTGTTTGGCTGGCCTTCGGACCGGAGCCCGCGCTGTCCTTCGCGCTCGTCAATGCGGTCGCGGTGCTCATCATCGCCTGTCCCTGTGCCATGGGGCTGGCCACGCCGACCTCGATCATGGTCGGGACGGGCCGCGCGGCCGAGCTCGGCGTTCTCTTCCGCAAGGGCGAGGCCTTGCAGGCGCTGCGCGATGTGAGTGTCATCGCGCTCGACAAGACCGGCACGCTGACCAAGGGGCGCCCGGAGCTGACCGACCTGGTGCCTGCCGAAGGCTTCGAATACAACGAAGTCCTGGCGTTTGTCGCCGCGGTCGAGACCCGCTCCGAGCACCCGATCGCAGAAGCGATCGTCGACGCCTCCAAGCAGCGGGACATCACGCTCGCACCCGTCGGGGGCTTCGAGGCCACGCCGGGTTTCGGCGTGTCGGCCAAGGTCGCCGGTCGCACCGTCGCCGTCGGCGCGGACCGATTCATGACGCAGATCGGTATCGATGTGTCGGACTTCCTGCCTGTCGCCCAGCGTCTCGGCGACCAAGGCAAGAGTCCGCTCTATGCCGCGATCGACGGCCGGCTGGCGGCGGTGATCGCGGTGGCCGACCCGATCAGGGAGACCACGCCCGAGGCGATCAAGGCGTTGCATGCGCTGGGACTCAAGGTCGCGATGATCACCGGCGACAATGCCGCGACGGCCGCGGCGATCGCCAGGCAGCTCGGCATCGATGAAGTCGCGGCCGAGGTCTTGCCCGACGGCAAGGTCGCGGCGCTGAAGAAGTTCCGGACCAATGGCGCGCGGGTCGCCTTCGTGGGCGACGGCATCAACGACGCGCCGGCGCTGGCCGAAGCGGACGTCGGGCTCGCCATCGGCACGGGAACCGATGTGGCGATCGAGGCCGCCGACGTGGTGCTGATGTCGGGCGACCTGCGCGGCGTGACGAATGCCATCGCGCTCAGCCGAGCGACGATCCGCAACATCAAGCAGAACCTGTTCTGGGCTTTTGCCTATAACGCCCTGCTGATCCCGGTCGCGGCGGGTGCGCTTTACCCGGTGAACGGCATGTTGCTTTCGCCGATCTTCGCTGCGGCCGCGATGGCCCTCTCCAGTGTCTTCGTGCTCGGCAACGCGCTCCGGCTCAAGCGCTTCCAGGCTCCCATAACGATCGAAACCCGTACGGGGATGCCCCAGAGCGGGGCGGCATTGCCCAATCCGCGCCAGGCAATCGAACATTGATCCCAAGACACGGTGCCGCCTGACTGAACACCAAGACAGGATCGATGTGGCGGACGCCGGCCTAGCGTGTCGAACCAAGCATCCTTGGGTGACCAGGAAAAGAGAATGATGAATAACGGTGAAGCAGCCAAGTTTTCAGGCGTGTCGGCGAAGATGATCCGCTACTACGAACAGATCGGCTTGATCCCCAAAGCTGCGCGCTCTGAGGCCGGCTACCGACACTACAGCACGCCTGACGCTTATAGCCTTCGCTTTATCCGTCGCGCACGAGACCTTGGCTTCTCTGTCGAACAGATCGCAGAACTGCTGGTCTTGTGGCGCGACCGTGACCGCGCAAGCGCCGACGTCAAGGCGATGGCGCTTTCCCATGCCGCCGGACTGAAGACGAGAATCGCCGAGCTGCAGGCGATGGTGCAAACGCTCGAGCATCTGGCCGACCACTGCCACGGGGATGACCGACCGGAATGCCCGATCCTTGCGGATCTGGCCGAGCCAACAGCGGCGGAGTCGCGTTCGCAGGGTCCACATAGGACGCCTCGGTTTGGGGCCGACACGCCCGCCTCCTCGCGTAACCGCGGCGTCAGATGACTCATTCGTGGTCGGACGTGCATTCGCAAGAGTTCTCGGCGCCGTTGTCGGCCAGCCGTGAGCAGCTTGCAAACATTCTGCTGATAGCCGATTGACCTTGCCACGCTGTCAAACCCCATATTGATCCGACACCACAGTCGATCAGGAGATCAAGATGCTTCGTTTCCACATTCCAAACATGACATGCGGCGGCTGCGCCAAGTCCGTCAAGAAGGCACTGCTCAGTGTGGACCCCCAAGCCCGCATCGAAACCGACCCACCGACGCGTCAGGTGAGGGTCGATAGCGACATGGACGGGGGCGCGTTCCTCTCAGCGCTCAGTGAGGCTGGGTACCCGGACGAGCGATCAGCCTGAAGCTGGTTCCGGCCGCCGCCGGCGCGCTCTACTCGCGCTCGGGGATCCCGCTGAGCCCGATGGTTGCGGCGCTCGCCATGAGACTGAGCTAGGTGTCGGTTGTGGCCCGCGCGCTTCGCCTGGCCGGGTCGGCTCCGGTTTCGGCGACACCGAAAGCGGCCATGCCGGTCCAGTCACCCGATCTGCCCGGGGGATTGATCTGGATCAGTTGCATCTGACCGAGCAAAAGGTAACCTCAAGCCATGATCCGCCGTCGTCACCGTAGCTGGTTCCAGCGCACCGCCCTCCTCGCGATGGCGGCATTGCTCTGGTCTCAGCTCGCGCTGGCCAGCCATGGCGGCTGCCTGGATCTTCCGGGCACACCCGCCGCCGCAGTCGCGGCCGGCGCGGATACCCCCCACGACCACGGCCACGGCTGCGACGCGGAGCTTCCCTCGGCGGACAGGGCGGTGTGTGCCGCGCACTGCAGCGAGGGGGGTATTTCGGCCGACAGTGGGCGCATCCCACCGGTCCCGCCGCTGTTTGTCGGAGCGTGGGTCTCCTGGTTCGTCGTGGCCGAGGTCGCCGATGCCGGCCCAGGGGTCACGCCCAGCTGGGTGGAATCGCCCCCCAGGCCCGCCTGGCACCGCCCCACCGCCCATCCCGCGGCTCTCCTGCTGATCTGATGCCCGAACGCTGACCCGCCCGCACAACTGTGCGGCGCGGTCCTGTGCGTTCGCGCCGTGGCTGCGTCACGGCATGTGTTCCTGCCCTCGTCCGAGCGACCTGCGTCGCGTCGGCCCAAGGACACTGATATGGCATCCCTGTTCGACCCGATGCAGGCCAGGCGCCTGCACCCTTACCCGCTGTTCCGCCGTCGGCCACTGCTCCGGCACCTGCTTGCCTGCGTGTTCGCCGGCGGCTTGTGGACGCTGGCGCTGCCCGCGACCGCCACCGAACCCATCCCGGGGCACAGCCTCGAGTCGATCCGCACCTGGGTTCTGGAACACAACCCCGAGCTGCGGGCCATGGACTTCGAAACCCAGGCCGCCGAAGCGAGGATCCTTCCCGCAGGTGCCCTGCCCGATCCGATGGCCTCGGTTGGATTCCGCGGCCTCGATCCGGACAAGCCCTGGCGCACCGCCGGTGCCGAGCGCGAGGTGAACTACGCGCTGCGCCAGCGCTTCCCGCTCTGGGGCAAGCGCGGCCTGGCGCGGACCTCGGCCAGCCAGGATGCGATCGCGGCCGGACTCGACCGCATCGCCACGGCGCGCGACCTGCTGTCCGATGCCGAGGCGGCCTACGCACGCTACTGGCACGCCGACCAGGCCGTGGCCGTGCTCGATCGCCGCATCGCCCTGCTCCGCCAGGTCGAAGAAATGGCCGGCGTGCGCTACGCGCTGGGCCGCGCCGCGCAGCAGGATGCCATCCGCGCCCAGGTCGAGCAGACCAGCCTGCAGCGCGAGCGGATCGAACGCCTCGCGACCAAGCAGGAGGCGGCCGCCACCTTGAACGCGGTGCTGGGGCGCCGGTCCGATGCACCGCTGGCGACTCCCGGCGAGGCGCCGCGCCTCGCCGTCCACAGCGCCTCGCTTGCCGAGGCACTGGATGACGCCGATGCGCATCCCGCGGTGCGCTCGCAGCAGGCCCGCGCCGAGGCCGCGCGCACGAACGTGGTACTGCAGCGTCGCAACCGCTTTCCCGACATCACCGTGGGCGTGGGTGCGATGCAGTACGGCAACGGCATCGAAAGCACCGAGCTGATGCTCGAGGTCGAGATCCCGTTCCAGCAGCGCGCCCGCCGCGAACGCGAGCGCGAATCGCGCCTGCTCGAAGACGCGGCGCTGGCCCGCCGGGACGCCACGTTGCGGGCCGTCGAGGAAAGCGGCGCCTCCGCCTGGTCGCAGTGGACCAGCGCACGCGAGCGCCGCGCGCTGATCGAGAACACGCTGCTGCCGCAGGCCGACGCCACCTGGCAGTCCGCGCTGGCCAGCTACCAGGTCGGCGAAGTCGACTTCGGGACGCTGCTGGAAGCACTCAATGAATGGCAGGGCGCCGACCTCGCACGGGTCGATGCACTGCGTGACGAACTGTTGGGCGCCGCCGCCGTGCGCGCCATCGAAGGAGAGATCCGATGACCCGTGTCCAGACCCTGTCGCTCGCCATCGGCGTCGCACTCGCCGCACTCGCCGTCGGCTGGATGGCGGGCCGCGCCACGACCGATTCGCCCACCGCAGCCACGTCCGCCGAGGCAGCGGCCGCGGAACGCAAGGTGCTCTATTACCGCAATCCGATGGGCCTGGCGGACACGTCGCCGGTGCCGAAGAAGGATTCGATGGGCATGGACTACGTCCCGGTCTATGCCGACGACGCCCCGCCGGCGGCGCCGGGTACGGTGGTGCTGCCCCCGGACAAGGTGCAGGCGCTGGGCGTGCGCACCGAGGCGGTCAAGCGAGGAGCCATGTCCGCCACCGTGCGCACCAGCGGCACGGTCGAGGTCGACGAGACCCGGCAGTACGCGATCGCGCCCCGCTTTGAAGGCTGGGTGGAGCGGCTGTACGCGAACCAAACCGGCATGCGCGTCCGCGCCGGGCAGCCGCTGCTCTCCGTCTACAGCCCACAGTTGGCGGCGGCGCAGCAGGAATACCGGCTGGCCGACGAGACCGCCCGCAGGTTGGCCGGGTCCGATCCCGCGAGCGCGGCATCGATGACCCGCCTGCGCGATGCCGCACGCACCCGCCTGCGCAACTGGGAAATCAGCGACGCGCAACTCGGCAAGACGGGGCTGGTGCTCACCGCGCCCGCGGACGGGGTCGTGATCGAGAAGCCGGTGGTCCAGGGCGCACGCTTCGAGCCCGGCGAAACCATCCTGCGCCTGGCGGACCTGTCGACGGTGTGGGTGATCGCGAAGGTCCCGGCGGCGCAGGCCGCGGGCATCCAGCCCGGCCAGCCCGCACGCTTTGAAACCGTGGCCCTGCCGGGCCAGGTGGCCGAGGGCGCGGTCACCTTCGTGCAGCCCGTCATCGATGCGATGACGCGCACCGTGGATGTGCGCATCGCCCTGCCCAACCCCGACGGCGACCTCCGGCCGGGGCTCTACGGGACGGTGGTGCTGGAGGAGCCGGGTGCTGGACCGGTCCTGACCGTTCCGCGCTCGGCCGTGCTCGACAGCGGCACGCGCCAGGTGGTGCTGGTCGAGACCGGCCCCGGCCGGTTCGCACCGCGCGACGTCACCCTGGGTCGCCGTGGCGGCGATCGCATCGAAGTGCTCGACGGCATCGCCGAAGGCGAACAGGTCGTGGTCTCCGCCAACTTCCTGATCGACGCCGAAAGCAACCTGCAGTCGGCACTCCAGGGGCTTGAGGGTCATGCAGGACACGGCGCGCCTTCGGGCACCACTGAGGATCCACACGCCGGGCACGGTGAGGACGCCGTCGATCCGCACGCAGGTCATGTTGACGAGGTCGCTGATCCCCACGCAGGCCATGCCATACCGGCGACATCGGGAGATCCACCGGCTGCCGCCAGCGATCCTGGCGCGTCCGACGGCCATGACAGCCATGGCGACCATGGAACGATGAACGACCACGGCACACCTGCTCCCGCCACCAGCCACGAGGGGCACTGACATGCTTGGCCGTCTCATTGAATGGTCGGTGCGCAACGTCTTCCTGGTGCTGGTGATGGCGCTGGCGATTGTCGCCGGTGGCATCTACGCACTGATGAACACGCCGCTGGACGCACAACCGGATCTGTCGGACGTGCAGGTGATCGTGTTCACGGAGTACCCGGGGCAGGCGCCCCAGGTGGTCGAGGACCAGGTCACCTATCCGCTGACCAGCGCCCTGCTCGCGGTGCCGAAATCAAAGGACGTCCGCGGCTTCTCGTTCTTCGGCGCCTCCTTCATCTACGTCATCTTCGAGGAGGGCACGGACCTGTACTGGGCGCGCTCGCGCGTGCTCGAGAACCTCAACGTCGCGTCGAAAAACCTGCCGGCTGGCGTGGCACCGGCACTGGGACCCGACGCGTCCGGCGTGGGCTGGGTCTACCAGTACGTGCTGCAGAGCGACCGCCACTCGCTGGACGAGCTGCGCGCGATGCAGGACTGGTACCTGCGTTACCAGCTCACCACCGCGCCCGGCGTGGCCGAGGTCGCCAGCGTCGGCGGCTTCGTGCGCCAGTACTCGATCACCGTCGATCCGGTCCGGCTGCGCGAGTTCGACATCCCGATTTCACGCGTGTCCGAGGTGATCGCCGAGAGCAACCGCGACGTCGGCGGCCGCGTGATCGAGATGGCCGAGACCGAGTACATGGTGCGGGGCCGCGGCTACCTGCGCGGTATCGAGGATATCGAGAGCCTGGTTCTGCGCGCCGAAGGGGGCGCACCGGTGCTGATCGGCGACGTCGCCCGGGTCGAACTGGTACCCGATGAGCGCCGTGGCATCGCCGACCTGGACGGCGAAGGCGACGTTGTGGGCGGGATCGTCATTGCGCGCTTCGGCGAAAACGCCCTGGCCGTGATCGGCGGGGTGAAGGACAAGATCGCGGAACTTGCGCGAGGCCTGCCCGAAGGCGTCAGCGTCCAGGCGGTCTACGACCGCTCCGACCTCATCGTGCGTGCGATCAAGACGCTGCGCACGACGCTGCTCGAGGAGAGCCTGATCGTCGCGCTGGTGTGCCTGGTGTTCCTGTTCCATGCGCGCAGCGCGCTGGTGGCGATCGTCATGCTGCCCGTGGGCGTGCTGATCGCGGTGATCGCGATGCGCATGCTGGGCATGAACTCGAACATCATGAGCCTGGGCGGCATCGCGATCTCGATCGGCGTGATGGTCGACGCGGCGATCGTGATGATCGAGAACGCGCACAAGCACATCGAGCGCGACGATGGCTCCCGCAGCCGGACCCAGCTGATCATCGACGCCTGCCGCGAGGTCGGGCCGGCGCTGTTCTTCAGCCTGATGATCATCACCGTCTCGTTCCTGCCCGTGTTCGCCTTGGAGGCTCAGGAAGGTCGCCTGTTCAAGCCGCTGGCATTCACCAAGACCTTCGCGATGGCCGGTGGCGCGCTGTTGTCGATCACGCTGGTACCGGTACTCATGCTGCTGTTCGTGCGCGGCAAGATCGTGCCCGAGCACAAGAATCCGGTGAACCGGTTCCTGGTTGCGGCCTATCGGCCGGTGATCAACGTCGTTCTGCGGCACCGCATGGCCACAGTCATGTTCGCGCTGGTCGCCCTGTTTGCCAGCCTGTGGCCTGCATCGCGCCTGGGCAGCGAGTTCATGCCCACGCTCAACGAAGGCACGCTGCTGTACATGCCCGCGTCGCTTCCCGGCATGTCGGTGACCAAGGCATCGGAGCTGCTGCAGCAGCAGGACCGGATCATCAAGGGCTTCCCGGAAGTGGAGTCGGTGTTCGGCAAGGCGGGTCGCGCCCTGACCGCCACCGACCCGGCGCCGCTGGAGATGTTCGAGACCGTCATCAACCTCAAGCCCGAGGACGAGTGGCGTGAGGGCATGACCACCGACAAGCTCATCGCCGAGATGGACGAGGCGCTGAAGTTCCCGGGCGTCGCCAACTCCTGGACGATGCCGATCAAGGCCCGGACCGACATGCTGGCCACCGGCATCCGCACGCCCGTGGGCATCAAGTTGTTCGGCACGGATCTTGAGCAACTCGACGCGCTGGCCACCGAGATCGAAGCGGTGGTGCGCGAAGTGCCGGGGACGACCAGCGCGTTCGCCGAACGCCTGACCGGCGCCTACTACCTCGACATCACCCCGGACCTGCCCAGCCTGGCGCAGTACGGCGTGACCCTGGGCGAGGTGCAGGACGTGGTGGCGGCCGCTCTGGGCGGCGAGATCGTCACCACCATCCTTCAGGGCCGCGAGCGATTCAGCGCGATCGTGCGCTATCCGCGCGAGCTGCGAGACGATCCGCACCGGATCGGCAGCCAGGTCCTGGTGCCGGTCCCCGGCGGCGCGCAGGTGCCGCTCGGCGAACTGGCGCAGATCGAGGTCAGGAAGGGGGCGCCGAGCATCCGCACCGAGAACGCGATGCTGGCGGCTTACATCTACGTCGATACCCGCGAGAGCGATCTCGGCCGCTACGTGAAGGCTGCGCAGGAAGCGGTCACCGAGCAGGTGCAGTTCCCGCCGGGCTACTACGTGACCTGGAGCGGACAGTACGAGTACATGCAGCGCGCCGCAGAAAAGATGCGCGTCGTCGTCCCGGTGACGCTGGCGCTGATCTTCCTGCTGCTGTACCTCAACTTCCGCCGCGTCACCGAGTCGCTGATCGTGATGCTGTCGGTGCCGTTCGCACTGGTCGGCGGCGTGTGGCTGATGTGGATGCTCGACTACAACGTCAGCGTCGCGGTGATCGTCGGCTTCATCGCACTGGCCGGCGTCGCCGCGGAAACCGGCGTGGTGATGCTGATCTATCTCGACCACGCGCTGGAGGCGCGTGCCGTGCATCGTCGGGCCGAAGGCCGCTCGCTGGATGCCGGTGACCTGCGCGAGGCGATCATCGAAGGCGCGGTCGACCGTGTGCGTCCGAAGATGATGACCGTGGTCGCGATCATGGCCGGCCTGCTGCCGATCATGTGGAGCAGCGGCACAGGCTCCGAGGTCATGCGCCGCATCGCCGCGCCGATGGTGGGTGGCATGGTCTCGTCCACGGTGCTGACCTTGGTGGTAATCCCGGCCCTGTACTCGTTGATCAAGCAGCGGCAGCTGGCCAGGAAGCGGCCAATGGCTGCTGCGCTGCCGGCGGACGTGTCGTGATGCTGCCGACCTTCAACGCGCCAGGGCAAAGGCGGTCCGCGTGTGCGTTGCCCCCGCGTTATCGCTGCGGGAGCACTCGATGCCTTGGTGTGGATGGAAGCGTATCAGCCGAGCTTGACCTGTGTGCGGGACACAGGTCTAGCGTGATCACCATCTTTCCTGGAGCGCGCCAATGATGGGCAAAGACGAAGCAGCGCCGCAGCTGATGACGGTACGCCAGCTGGCACAGCAGGGCGACGTCACGGTGCATGTGGTGCGCAACTATCTGCGGCGCGGCCTCCTACAGGCGGCCACGCACACCGAGGGCGGGTATCAGCTCTTCTCGGCTTCGGAGCTCCAGCGCCTGCACTTCATTCGCGCGGCACAGCAGCTTGGTTTCACGCTGGCCGAAATCGAGGAAATCATCCGCTACAGCCTGCAGCGGCATAGTCCCTGCCCGCTTGTGCGGGACATCATCCGGCGCAGGCTCGACGACACCCGCCAGCAACTGGACAGGCTCCTCGCCATGCACCAACGGATGGAGCGTGCCATCCACGCTTGGGCCGCGCTGCCGGACTCCATTCCGACTGGCGACGATGTCTGCGCATTGATCGAAGCCGTTGCCGCGACAGAAGGCGGCAAGTTCGTCAGGTCCACCCCGCGACGACTCATCGGGCGCCGCCTCGCTCAGGAGAATCTGCCATGACTGTCCCCCGCTCTCCCGCCACGTCCGGGCCCCGACGTTGGGTCTTCTGGACCTTCCTCGCGCTGGCCGTGTTCTATCTGGGCGTCGAGCATCGCGCCCACCTCGCCGGAACGCTCCGCTGGTTGCCGCTGGCCATCCTGCTGTTGTGCCCGCTCATGCATGTGTTCATGCACAAGGGACATGGCGGTCATGGAGGCCACGGGCAAGACAGAAATGCCGATGCCCCCACCGGTGGTGGTGATGACGGCCGTCGCAAGCAGGCACAGACCGACGAGACATCCGACACCTCGACCGGAGGGCACTGACATGCATGCACCTGACTCTGGCTACGGACTCTGGCTCCTGGCCGCCATCAACGCCGCGTTCTTCATCTTCTTCGCCTGGAGCTTCTACAAGCCGTTGACCCGGTGGGACTGGCGGGGGTTCGGGATGTTCTCCGCCTTCGTCGTGGCCCTGTTCGCGGAAATGTATGGCTTCCCGCTGACGCTGTACGTCCTGGGCGGCTGGCTCAGCGCCAACTATCCGCAGGTGGACTGGCTCAGCCATGACGCGGGCCATCTGCTGGAGATGTGGTTCGGCTGGCGCGCCAACCCGCATTTCGGCCCATTCCACATCGCGAGTTTCGTGTTTATCGGCGGAGGGTTCTGGTTGTTGTCGACCGCCTGGCCCGTGCTGTATCGGGCACAGCGAGAGGGTCGGCTTGCCCGTGAGGGCGTGTATGCGCGCATGCGCCACCCGCAGTACGTTGCCTTCGTGCTGGTGCTGACCGGCTTCCTGCTGCAGTGGCCCACGCTGCTCACGCTCGCCAGCTACCCGGTGCTCGTGTGGGCCTATGCCCGCCTTGCGCGCCGCGAGGAAAAAGACTGCTTGAGCCGCTTCGGCGATGACTACGTCCGCTACATGCAGGAGGTGCCGGCCTTCATCCCGCGCCGCCGGCTTGGTCCGGGCGCAACGCAGGGAGAGGTCCAATGAGGCACGCCCACTGCATCGGCGATGGTCAAGGGGTCGCCTCGATTCTCGAGCCGCTCGACTGGGTGAGGACCACCGGCGCGTCGAGCAACCCATGTCTCCTTTTCCCGTTTTGATGCCGCGGCACTGCCGCAGTCCCCAGGAGCAACCATGAACAACAAAACAAGTCCCACTCTCCAATTCCTCGGCGCCGCGGGCACCGTCACCGGCTCACGCTACCTGGTTGAGGCCAACGGTCAGCGCGTGCTCGTGGACTGCGGCCTGTTCCAGGGCTACAAGCAATTGCGCGACCGCAACTGGGCTCCGTTTCCCGTCGAGCCGTCATCGATCGACGCGGTAGTCCTGACCCACGCCCACCTGGACCATTCGGGCTACTTGCCCGCACTGGTCAAACAAGGGTTCCGCGGCCGGATCCACTGCACCCATGGCAGCGTGGCCCTGTGCGGCCTGCTGCTTCCCGACAGTGGATACCTGCAGGAAGAGGATGCTAAGTATGCAGCGCGCAAAGGGTACTCCAAGCACAAGGAACCACGACCGCTTTATACCGAGGATGACGCCCGCCGCAGCCTGAAGCAGCTCAAGGGGCATGACTATGGTCGCGACATCGAGGTCGCATCAGGCGTCACGATCCGCTTCCATCCTGCCGGCCACATCCTGGGCGCTGCCCACGTCAGCCTGGACGTCCAGGGCCAGCGCCTGCACTTCAGTGGTGACCTGGGCCGGCAGCAGGAGTCTCTGATGAACCCGCCAACGCCCCTGCCCGCCTGTGACGTACTGGTCTGCGAATCCACATATGGCAATCGGGAACACATTCCGATCGACCAGGAAGCCGAGCTGGCACCGATCATCCGCCGCGTTGCCGCCCGCGGGGGCGTGATCGTCATTCCCGCCTTTGCCATCGGCCGCGCCCAGGCGCTCATGCTGCATATCGCCCGGCTGCGTGAGCGCAAGGACATCCCTCGCGTGCCGGTCTACCTCAACAGCCCGATGGCGATCAACGCGACCCGGCACTACCACGCCCACCATTCCGAGCACCACGTGTCCGAAGAGGACTGCCAGCGGATGTTCGACGTGGCCACCTTCGTCAACACTGTAGAAGAATCGAAGGCGCTCAACCGCCAGCGCGGGCCGATGATCATCATCTCGGCCAGCGGCATGATCACCGGCGGGCGCGTGCTGCACCACATCGAGGCGTTCGGCCCCGGTGACCGCAACGCGATCCTGCTGGCGGGCTACCAGGCCGGAGGAACACGCGGTGCCGCGCTGGCGGCAGGCAAGCGCACGTTGCGCATGTTCGGGCGAGAGGTCCCCATCCGCGCCGAAGTGGTGCAGCTGGAAGGCTTCTCCGGCCACGCCGACGCCGGGGAGTTGCTGGACTGGATGCGCACTGCGCCTTCCGCGCCGCGCGTGGTGTACCTCACCCACGGCGAGCCCGACGCAGCCGACACGCTGCGCGGGCGCGTGCAGCGTGAACTGGGCTGGCGTGCGCGCGTGCCGGAGCACCTGGAGCTAGTCGGATTGGAGGATGCGAGATGACCACGCAGGCCCCGGGCCACACCCGCCTGCGCGTCACCCGTGCCGGCATCGACACCTACCAGCAGCCGGTGGTCTATATGCACCGTGACTGCGAAGTCTGCCGCTCGGAAGGCTTTGCCGCGATGACGCGCGTGAGGCTGGACGTCGGCGCGCGCACGCTGGTGGCGACGCTGAACGTGGTCGTCGACGATCGGCTCGGCCTCGACGAGGTGGCGCTGTCGGAGGCCGCGTGGACGCTCCTCGATCCCATGCGCGATGCCCTCGCCCGGGTGCGGCATGCGGAACCCGCGTCGTCGGCAGGCGCGCTCCGCGCCAAGGTGTTCGGGGCACGGCTGGACGACGCGCAGTACCTCGCCCTGGTGCAGGACGTGATGGAAAGCAGGCTGTCGGACCTGGAGCTTGCCGCTTTCGTCACGGCCAGCGCGGGCGACCGCCTCGACAACGCCGAGACGACCTCGCTGACACGGGCCATGATCGCCGTTGGCCAGCGCCTGGATTGGGGCGATGGGCCGGTGCTGGACAAGCATTGCGTCGGCGGCCTGCCCGGCAATCGCACCACGCCGATCGTGGTGGCCATCGTGGCTGCGCTGGGCTACCGCATCCCGAAGACGTCCTCGCGCGCGATCACGTCGCCCGCGGGCACCGCCGACACCATGGAGGTCATGGCGCCCGTGGCGCTCGATCTGGCGGCGATGCGCCGGGTGGTGGAGCGCGAGGGCGGCTGCATCGTCTGGGGTGGCAACGTGCGCCTGAGTCCGGCCGACGACATCCTGATCCGGGTGCAGCGCCCGCTGGATTTCGACAGCGACGGTCAACTGGTGGCCAGCGTGCTGTCGAAGAAGATAGCCGCGGGCTCCACCCACGTCCTGATCGACATGCCGGTGGGTCCGACGGCCAAGGTGCGAGGTGAGGCCGCGGCCCACAGCCTCGGCACGCGGCTTGCCCACACCGCGGGCGCGCTGGGATTGCAGTTGGGCATCCATCGCTCCGACGGCAGCCAGCCGGTGGGGCGGGGAATCGGTCCGGCGCTCGAGGCGCACGATGTGCTCAAGGTGCTGCGCAACGCAGCCGATGCACCCGCCGACCTTCGCGAACGCGCACTTGCGCTGTCCGCGGCGCTGCTGGACATGGCACCGGGCAGCAACGCCGGCACCGGACTGGAGCGCGCGCGCGGCGTGCTGGATTCCGGGGCGGCGCTGGCCAAGTTCCTGGCGATCTGCGAGGCCCAGGGAGGCTTCCGCGAACCGCCACGGGCGGCGTTCACCGCCGACGTCCCGGCGCCTGCATCGGGCCGCATCGCGGCGATCGACAACCGCAGGCTGGCCAAACTGGCCAAGCTGGCCGGCGCCCCGACATCCCCAACCGCCGGCCTCGAAACCGGTCTGCGGATCGGCGATACGGTCGAGCGGGGACAACCTCTGCTCACCCTGCATGCGGAGTCGCCGGGAGAACTGGCCTACGCCCTGGAGCACGCCGTGACGCTGCAACCTTTTGTGCTTGGAGAGGTTCCATGACCCGTGTGCTGATGCCATTCCCGGCCGATGCAGTGTTGGCCGGCAACATCAACCAGCCCCTGCAGGCGCGCATTGCACCCGTGGCTTGGCGGCACTTCCCAGATGGCGAGTCGCTGGTCACCCTGGACGACGCACTGGCCGGAGCCGATGTGGCGCTCCTGGCCAGCCTGCGCAACGCCGATGCCACGGCCCTCCCGTTGCGCTTCGCCGCCCGGACCGCGCGCGAGTTCGGGGCTCGTTCGGTCGGCCTCATCGCACCCTACTTGGGGTATATGCGCCAGGACACCCGCTTCCATCGCGGCGAGGCGGTCAGTACACCGCTGTTTGCGCAATTCCTCGAAGAGGCTTTCGACTGGCTGGTGACCGTGGACCCGCACCTGCACCGCGTCGAGCGCCTGCAGTCGCTCTACCGCATTCCGACGGTCCACGTATCGGCGACGCCGGCCGTGGCCCGCTGGATCGCTGAGACCGTCCCCGACGCTGTGCTGATCGGCCCTGACAGCGAGAGCGAGCAGTGGGTAGCGGACATCGCCGCCCTGTCCGGCATGCCCTACCAGGTGCTGGCCAAGGAGCGGCACGGCGACTACGACGTGCGCGTCAGCCTGCCCGACCCGGCAGCCGTGGCTGGTCGGACTCCGGTGCTGATCGACGACATCGTGTCGTCCGGCCACACGATCCTGGAGACCCTCGCACACCTGCGCCGGTTGTCGTTGCCGTCGCCGTTGCTGGTCGCCATCCATCCGGTGTTCGCAGGCGACGCCTATGCCCGCCTGCAGGAGGCGGGCCTGGCCCGCATCGTCAGCACTGACACCATTTCCCACCCCTCCAACGCCATCGCGCTGGGTGCGGACCTCGCCGCCGCGGCATCGACCCTGATGACCACTTCGACCGATTCCCCGGAGGACCCATGAACCTGCATCTCAACTGCTGCACCGCCGACCAGCTGTCGGCCGCCGAGCGCCAGCGGATCCTTGAACTCGCCGACGCCCACCGGCAGGCCGATCCCGCGTTCGCCCACTGGGCGGCCGGCTACGGGGTGATCCGACATGACCCGCTTACCCAGCTCCGGGTCCGCCAGATGGTGCACGAGCTGGTCGCCCTGGGCCGCACGCCGGATGCCGGCACCGCATGGCAGCGGCTCGCCGCGGCCGACCGCGTCACCAGCGCCGGCATGTGGCTGGTGGCGCACATGACCTACAGCCAGCGCGTTCGTACCGACGGCGCGGCCCTGGAGGTCGATGATTTCAAGACCACGCCTGAAGGCCACACCGGCGGGTCCCTCAACATGGTGCCCGCCTACGCCGGCTACCTGCTGATGGATTCCCTGGATGGCGTCACCCGCGCGTGGATGATGGGCCAGGGGCACTGCGTGGCCGCCATCGACGCGCTGAACGTGCTGGTTGGCAACATGACCGACCGGCACGCCGAACGTTACGACCGCACCGGCGAAGGGCTGAGCCGGTTCGTAAGCGACTTCTATGCCTACACCCTCAATCCGGACGGAACGCCGGCGTCGCCCCTCGGCTCCCACGTCAATGCGCACACCGCCGGGGGCGTGATGGAAGGCGGCTATCTCGGCTTTGCCGAGCTGCAGTACGTGCATGCGCCGCTCAAGGATGAACGCCTGGTCGCCTTCCTCAGCGACGGTGCGTTCGAGGAACAGCGTGGCAGCGACTGGGCGCCACGCTGGTGGCGCGCCGAGGACAGCGGACTGGTCAGCCCGATCATCATCCTCAACGGGCGCCGCATCGAACAGCGCAGCCAGATCACCCAGCAGGGCGGCGAGCGGTGGCTGGACCGGCACCTGCGATTGAACGGCTTTGATCCGATCGCGCTGGACGGGCGCGATCCGGCCAGCATCGCGTGGGGCATCCACGTGATGGAGTCGCGCCTGCAAGCGGGCGCCGCTGTTCCCGCCGACGTGCGGCTGCCCTATGGCATCGCCGAAACCGTCAAGGGCTTCGGCTTCCCCGGCGCCGGGACCAACGCCTCGCACAACTTGCCGCTGCCGGGGAATCCGGCGAAGGATGCCGCGGCGCGCACGCTCTTCAATGAAGGCGCAGCGGCGCTGTTCGTGGCCGCGTCGGAGCTCGAGCAGGCCGTTGCCGCACTAAACAGCCACGATCTCCAGCAGCGGGTGCGCGAGCGCGACCATGCGCTGGCCGATCGCCAGGTGGAACCGCCCCGCGTCCCGGCGATCGCCGACCGCGGCGCCGGCGGTGAGAGCTCGCCAATGACCGCACTCGACGAGCAGTTCGTCGCCATCGCCGAGGCGAATCCGGGACTGCGGGTGCGCGTGGGCAATCCCGATGAGCTGCGCAGCAACAAGCTCGACCGGACCCTGGACGCGATGAAGCACCGGGTGCACGAGCCCGAGCCCGGCGTCGCCGAATCGCCAACCGGCGCGGTCATCACTGCGCTCAACGAAGAAGCCGTGGTCTGCGCGGCGCTCGGCAACAAGGGCGGGCTAAACCTGGTGGTCACCTACGAGGCGTTTGCACCGAAGATGCTCGGCGCCGTACGTCAGGAACTGATCTTCGCCCGCCACCAGGCCCAGGCCGGGCGCCCACCCGGCTGGCTGGGCGTGCCCCTGGTGCTGACCTCGCACACGTGGGAGAACGCGAAGAACGAACAGTCCCACCAGGATCCGACCATGGCCGAGGCACTCATGGGCGAAATGGCCGACATTTCGCGCGTGGTGTTCCCGCCGGACGCCAATGGCGCTGCCGCCGCCCTCGCCCGCGCCTACGCGCAACGGGGCACGGTCACCACACTGGTCGTTCCCAAGCGTCCGGTGCCTCATGAGCTGACCCCGCAGCAGGCCCAGGCACTGGCCGAGACCGGCGCAACATGCCTCGCCGGCGATCCGGAGACGGCGGCGATCCTGCTGGTGGCCACCGGCGCGTACCAGCTGCAGGAAGTGCGCCGCGCACAGGCGCGTCTGGCCGCACGCGGAATGTCGGCCGCGATCGTCTATCTCGCCGAACCCGGCCGATTTCGCGCCCCGCGCGATCCGGAGGAGGCAAGGTACGTGCACTCCGACAGTGCGGTCCAAGCGCTGTTTCCGGTGGGCCGGCCGCGCGTATTCGTTACCCACACCCGTCCGGAGCCCTTCCTCGGTGCGCTGCGCCGACTCGACACCGGCCCCACCACCACCGCGGCGCTGGGCTTCGTCAACCGGGGCGGCACACTGGACGTGCCGGGCCTGCTGTTCGCCAACCGCAGCACCTGGGCGCACGTGGTTGACGCGGCTGCGGGCGTCCTCGGCGAGTCCCGCGACAACCTGCTGTCCGAAGCGGAGCTGGCGGCCGTGGATGGTCACGGCGATCCGACCGCCATCCTGCGCGCGGAAGCGGGGCCGGCATCGTGAGCCGGCCGGCCAGGACCTCGCGCTGATGGCGGGCACGGTGCGCCGCGGAGGCCAGATCGCCTGGGCCGGACTGACTCTCGGGGTCGCGGTGTTGCGCCTGCGCCGACGCAGACCAGAACGGCTTCCCGCGTACGTCAGCGCCACCCTGGTGGGGCTGGGTACCACCTTCGTCAAGCTGGGCCAGGGTTTGAGCCTGCGCTGGGACCTGCTGCCGGCGCCCTATCGCGAGGCATTGTCGCGGTTGCACAGCGACGTGCCGGCATTTCCTGCGGACCAGGCCAGACACATGGTCGAGCAGGCGTTCGGCGCGCCGGTCGACGCGCTCTTCGCCAGCTTCGATGACAGGCCGCTGGCCGCAGCGTCAGTGGCCCAGATCCACCCTGCGCGCATGCATGACGGTCGGGACGTCGTCGTCAAGATCACCCGCCCCGGCATTCACGCCCAGGTGCAGGCCGATCTGCGGCTCCTGCGGCGCACGATGCGCGTAGCTCAGTGGGTCTGGCCGCCCCTCAGGCGACACCGCCCGCTCGAACTCGTGGACGAACTGGGCGCATTCCTGCACGACGAGATCGACATGCGTCACGAGGCGCAGAACATGCGGCGCATGGCCAAGGTGCTCGATGCCCTGCCCGGCATTACCCAGCCGCACGTCGTCGAGCCGTACGCCAGCCGCGACGTGCTGGTCCAGGACCGCAGCCACGGCACCCGCCTGGAGACCGCTTACGGAACCGCGGCCGCTCCCGCGCTGGCGAGCGCGCTGCTCGATGCCTACGTGCATCAGCTCTTCGGCGCCGGCGTATTCCATGCCGATCCGCATCCGGGAAACCTGTTCTTCTTCGACGACGGTCGCCTGTGCCTGCATGACTTCGGCTCGATCGGCGTGCTCGACCCGGCATCCCGGCTCGCGCTGGGCGGCATGGTCGAAGCCATCGCCGCCGACGACGCCGAAGGCGTGCTGGATGCGGCAATCGCCTTGGGCTTCTTCCCGCCGCAGGTCGAGCGACGCTCGCATGTGCGCGAGATCCACCTGATCCTGGCCGAGATGGCCAGCCGTCCGCTGGCGGAGTGGTCCATTGCCGAGGCGATCTGGCGCGTGGCACGCATTGGGCAGGGCGCAGGATTCCGGCTTCCGGCCCACCTGCTGTCCCTGATCCGGACGCTGTTCCTGGTCGAGAACACGTTGCGGGCACTGGATCCGGATCTGGACCTGCTGGGGACGCTGTCGGCACAGGCGGCCGAGATCGCCGACATCGCCGATGCCAGCCGCCCCGGCGGCAACAGGCCGCTCGCGATGCGGCTGGCCCGCACTGCGCGCCAGCTGCCACAGATCGCCACCGACCTGTTGCGGCAGGCGCAGCTGAGCGACGGACGGCCCGCCTTTTCCGTACACCACCACGGTTTGAGCTCCACGCAGGAGGCACTCGCGCGCACCGGCAACCGGCTTGCGCTGGCACTGGTCACCCTGGGTCTCTACGTGAGCGGGGCGCTGTTGAGCCTGCACTCCGAAGGCCCGCAAGTGTTCGGCCACCTGCCTTTCCTGGCGGTCCTGGCCTTCGCCGCAGCGGGGTTGCTCTCGCTGCGGCTGGTCACGGCCATCGCCAGATCGGGGCACCTGTGAGCAGCCTTAGCAACGGACATCGGGAATGGCCGACCTCCCGGAAGCCTGCTGTAGAACCACTGATCTATCTCCCCGCTGATGCTCAATGCATCAGTGCATCCAGGAAGGCAGACCCATGACGCAACACAATCATCATCATCAAGATCATCAGGCGCACGGCGAGCAACCACCGCATCCTCGCAAAGGCGCTGATGGCGACGCCCATGCCGGGCACGACAAGCATGCCGGCCACAGCGTGGCGAGCTTCCGCGACAAGTTCTGGCTCACGCTGCTGCTGACCATCCCCACGCTGATCTGGAGCGGGATGATCCAGCATTGGTTCGACTACACCGCACCACTGTTCCCGGGGTCGGCGTACATCCCAGCGGTGTTCGGCACGATCGTGTACTTCTACGGCGGCTGGCCCTTCCTGCGCGGCGGATACCACGAGCTGAGAAATCGCCTGCCGGGCATGATGACGCTGATCTCGCTTGCGATCACCGTTGCCTTCCTTTACAGCGCGTTGGTCACGCTCGGCGTTGTCGAGGGATTGGACCTGTGGTGGGAGCTGGCGACGCTGGTGGCGATCATGTTGCTCGGCCACTGGATCGAGATGCGTTCGATCAACCAGGCGCAGGGCGCTCTCAAGGAGCTCGCGAAGCTGCTGCCTGACATGGCGGTACGGTTGGATGAGGCCGGTACCGCGAAGGAAGTCCCAGTCGCGGATCTGAGGCGCGGTGACCTGCTGCTCATCAGGCCCGGCGCGAGCATTCCCGCCGACGGCGTCGTGAAGGAAGGGACCAGCGCGGTCAACGAAGCGATGATTACCGGTGAGTCCAAGCCGATGGACAAGTCGGCGGGCGACCGGGTGATCGCCGGCACCGTCAACGGGCAGGGCTCGCTGCGGGTCGAAGTGACGGGAACCGGCGACGAGACCGCGCTCGCGGGTATCATGCGGCTCGTCGAGCAGGCCCAAACGTCGCGCTCGCGTGCCCAGGCCCTGGCGGACCGGGCGGCGTTCTACCTCACCATCATCGCCATCGTCTCCGCCGCCATCACCGCCATCGTCTGGCCACTCCTCGGTCGACCCTGGAGCTTCACGATCGAGCGCGTAGTGACCGTGCTCGTGATCGCTTGTCCCCATGCGCTGGGTCTGGCCATCCCGCTGGTGACAGCCATCTCGACCACGATTGGCGCGCGGAACGGCCTGCTTGTGCGCGATCGACGCGGCCTGGAAGAGGCGCGTCTTCTGAACACGGTCGTATTCGACAAGACAGGGACGCTCACCCTCGGGTCGCATCGCGTCGTGAAGACCACCGCCGCCGAAGGATTCACCGACGACGAGGTGCTTCGCGTGGCCGCGTCGGTCCAGCGCGACGCTGAACATCCGATCGCGCAGGCGCTGATGACCAGCGCAAAGGAACATGGCATCGACGTTCCGATGTCGCAGGACTTCGAGTCCATGCCGGGACGCGGCGTGCGCGCAGTCGTCGAGGAGCGCTCGCTTCACGTTGGCGGGCCGGGTCTCTTGAGAATGCTCGCCGTCGAACCGCCGGAGACGCTTCGGCGGGCTGCCGAATCAGCGGCAGCCGATGGTCAGTCTGCAACCTACCTGGTGGAAGGCGACCGGGTGCTCGCCGTATTTGCGATCGCGGATGCCATCCGTCCCGAATCGTTCGACGCGGTCAAGCGTCTGCACAACGAAGGGCTGGAGGTTGTCCTGCTGACTGGTGATTCCACGGCGGTCGCAAACGCGGTCGCGAAGGAACTCAACATCGACACCGTCTTCGCCGAGGTATTGCCCGAGGACAAGGTGGCAAAGATCGAGGAGCTGCAGGCCCAGGGCAAGCGCGTCGCGATGGTGGGCGACGGTGTCAATGACGCTCCGGCGCTGCTCACGTCCGACGTCGGCATCGCCATCGGCACAGGGACGGACGTCGCGGTCGAGGCCGGCGACGTCGTACTCGTGCGCAGCGACCCGCGCGATGTGCCAGCGATCATCGAATTGAGCAAGGCCACCTATCGCAAGATGATCCAGAACCTGTGGTGGGCCGCCGGCTACAACATCGTCGCCATCCCTCTCGCCGCTGGCGTTCTCGCCGCATGGGGGATCCTGCTGCAACCTGCGCTTGGGGCAGTGCTCATGTCGCTGAGCACCGTCGTTGTAGCAATCAATGCGCAGTTGTTGCGCCGGGCGGTGCGGTCCCCATGAACATGATTCGGGGACACCTGTGACCACGCGCCGGCTTCTTGCACTCAACGTTGGCTCGTCCACCCTCAAGGGCGCGTCCTATCTGTTCAACACTGAGGGACACTGCGCGCAGCCTCGTCTGCTCGAGCGCTCCCGGGCCGAGATTCCAGTCGGCGTGGATGCGCAGGAGCGCCTTGCCACCCTGCTCGAGACATTGTCGGAGTCGGGGCCCGGCCCCGACGTGGTGGTGCACCGGATCGTACATGGCGGTGACCTGCGCGAGGCGCGCGAGCTCGACGAAGACGTGCTCGCGAAACTGGATGCATTGGTGCCGTTTGCACCCTTGCACCAGCCGGTAGCCCTCGCGTTCGCGCGTGCCGCCCGCCTGCGTTGGCCGCACGCGCATCAAGGCGTGGCTTTCGACACCGACTTCCACGCCTCACTCGCACCCTGGAGCCGGCGCCTGCCCCTCCCTGAAGCATGGGATGCGCTGGGCATCCGCCGCTACGGTTTCCATGGACTCGCCTTCGCCTCCGCGCTCCGCATAGTCGCCAGCCACGACGCTGGAATCCTGAAGGGCCGCGCCGTCTTCGCGCATCTGGGGGGTGGCTGCAGCGTCTGCGCCGTCGAGGACGGCCGCAGCCGCGACACCACCATGGCGCTCACTCCGCTGGGTGGAATCCCGAGCCCTACCCGCTCCGGAGATCTCGATCCCGGCGCGTTGCTGTATCTGCTGAGGCATGAACGCCTGGATGCGCAGGCGCTTGAAGATGGCCTGTACCGCAGTGCAGGCCTTGCCGGAATCGCCGGGCATGGCGACATGCGCGTGTTGCTTGCCGATCCCGGCCCGCAGGCCCAGCTCGCCGTGGAGCTCTTCGCAGTCCGGATCGCGCAGTCCATCGCGGCCATGGCCACGGGAATCGGCGGACTCGACCATGTCGTCTTTTCCGGCGGCATCGGCCATCGCGCGCCCGGTCTGCGGGCGCGGATCGTGGCGCGCCTGGGCTGGCTTGGCTTGGCGCTGGCGTCTCGCGAAAATGATGCTGGAGCCACGCGGATCGATGGCGGGAGCGGGCCAGCCATCTGGAACGCCGCGATCGATGAGGAACGCGAGCTGGCGGAATCCGCATTGGCCTGGCTGTAGTACCCGGCACACCCCCAGCGCCGGCTCCAGCCAGAATCACTCGTCGATCAGTGGCGTCGTGAGCACCGCTGCGAATCCACCACCGGGGGTGCGCATGTTCGTGGTCTGGCCCTGGTACAACCTGGCCGCGAACAACAGCACACCCGCCTCGGACGCGAAGCAGCGCACATCCGCCTTGAGGGAATGGCCCCCATGCACGATCCGCATGCTCGGTGGCGCGAAGGCCTGTGCGATGTAGGTCGCCGACGCCATCGACTCCCACGTCCGCCGGGTGAGCTTGTCGCCCCGATAACTCCCGCGACTGCCGAACCCTGCTGCAGGCTTGAAGAAATAGCCATTGCGCGCGGCCCACAGCGCATCCTGGTTCCCGGGCACAACTTCAACCGTGGGCGGGATCACCTGTGCCAACAGGGCCGTCGAACCCGCATCGACCCCGAACCGACCAAGCAGGACAGGGTCTCCCAGCACCGCAAGGTTGCGCTTGTCGGCGAACAGTGCGTGGGCACGCGGATGCGGTGTCAGCGCGACTTCCCCTGCCAGGTACGCCTGACGAAGGCCCGTATGCGAAGCTTCCTCAAGCGCGAAATCGGTCAACCGGTTGTAGACCATGTCGATCCGGCCGTGCGCATCTGCAAGCCCGTCCGGACCAAACTTCAGTTCCTCGGGTGCGCCTATCACGCAGTCCACGCCATGCTCCCGGAATGCGCCCGCGTACAGCTCGAACTCGGGGTAGAGGAACTGCTCCCGCGGGGCGCTGTCCACGATGGCCAGACGCGACGGCATACGGCCGGACTGCTGCCGGACGTCCTCCAGCCAGGCGATGATAGCCATGTTGCTAGCGTTGGCCTCCGTTGTCCAAGTGGTCCACGCATCCGGTGCGCAGGCCTGCACGGCATCGACCAGCACTGCATTGAGAAGCAGCCCGCCGGGATTGGTGTTGACCTCAATCAGCCGCGGGCCGTCGACCGTCAAGTGAAAGTCCAGCCCAAGGACTCCACCCGCCGACCCTGGCTCATGGGTCGCGATGTCGGGGGCCCATTGCAGGACGTGCTGGCGATATCGCGGATTTGCTGCGACGTCGAAGACCGTCGCCGCGACTCGCCCCATGGCGTCCAACGCTGCGCGATCAACGAACAGGGCATACGGGGAAAACAGGTGGGCGTGCACGGATGGATCGGCCGTGAACTCCGGAAAGGCGGACCGGATCGACTCGTGCAAACTGAAAACGTCAACCACTTCGCACGCACATCGCTGGTTGAGCTGCGCACCTACCGAGGTGGCACAGTCGAGATCGCAGCCTGCCTGTGCAGTCATTATCGAAGTCCGGTCAACCACAACATGAATTGTGCTGTTGGATCGGCGGGCATGGCACTGTTCCGAACGAGCAGAACACACAGCAGTCGCCTTGATTCGGCCGCAAGACCACTCCACAGCCCGTGCACTCGTAGAAAAATTGGCACGCTGTGACTGGCATTGTCTCGGTCGCCCGATGTCCGCACTCCGGACAGGTCAAGATGCTTTCTAGCTCGACGTCACTCACCGTCAGCCCGCGCATTGGCCGGGAAGCCTGCTTCTGTGACTGCGCGCGCGATTCTAGATGTATCCGTCCGGCTCGTGTCGAACGTCACCGTGACTGTTTCTGCCCGCGTGTCAACCTTCGTCTCGGTGACGCCAGGCACCTTCTCCAGCGCCTTCCTGATGGTGATGCCGCAGGCGGGACAGGTCATGTTCTCGGCATCGAACACCACGGTCACGGGCGTCGCCGCCAGGGCGGCCCCGACCGAGAGAGCAGCCACGAGGGCCAGTATCCACTTGCGCATTGCGCCTCCTACAGAATCCAGACGATGTAATAGGGAAACAGCAGCAACAGGACGATGAGGACTGTCGCCAACCAGAGCCAACGCCGCCTCCTTCGCAGGGTGTCCGGCTCGACGCAACTGCCATCCACACCGCAATGTGACGCCGGCCGATACAGCATCCAGAACGCCACCGCCAAGGACACTACGGCGGCGGCACTGAACCAAGGCCTCAAGGGATCCAGGGCCGTAAGGGTGCTGATCCAAGCGCCGCTGATCCCCATGAACACCAGTACCAGTGGCACGACGCAACAGACGGACGCGCCAATGGCGGCGATGCTCGCGCCAACGATGGCCGGAACAGAAGATTTAGCGCGAGTTGCTTGCATCCGGGCATACTAATCTCCGTACCCGGGTACGGAGTCAAGCTATGCGTCCAAACACGTTCACGATCAGCCGCTTGGCAGCGGCTGCCGATGTGCACGTCGAAACCGTGCGCTACTACCAGCGCCGCAAGCTGCTGCATCAGCCCGCGCGACCGAGCGGAGGCGTGCGTCGCTACGGCGAAAGCGACGTGAATCGGCTTCGGTTCATACGGCACGCTCAGAAGATGGGATTCAGCCTCGACGAGATCGCTGGCTTACTACAGATTACAGGCAAGCATTCTTGCGAGCAGACCCGCCAGTTGACCGAGCGAAAGCTCGTCGATGTCCGCCTACGAATCCGCGAGTTGAGGAATCTGGAGAGGGACCTCGAACAGAAGGTAGCGCGGTGCGCCCGAGTTCCGGCGGGAGAGTGCTGCCCAACGCTTGATTTTCTGAAGAGGGAAAATTGTTACACGGCAGGGAGTTAGCTCACTTTCTGGCTCTTCTATGCGAGTTCCTCCGGCCCTCCACCCACGCTCTACCTGGCGGGTGAAGGCCGCGCATCCTGACGATCCTTGGCAGCCCGATGGGTTCCGTCAACCGCCCAGAGAGACCAGCAGCGGGCATCGCCGCACACGTTTGCGACGTTTCATATGGGCTCCCTGCGCTGAATAAATCGGACGAGACGGCCGCGCCGCCGCCACCGCATCCCGACGGCCGCTTTCTGAGGCGATGTACGTTAGCCCTGATAACGGCCCCTAATCAGCCCTAACCGTCTCATGGCGAAGCGAAGGCTTCACGCGATTGAGACCCAGTGTCCCTGCTTCCGCGCACCCCACGCATCCAAGTTGAACACTGCCAACGCGCGTGGACGTGAACGCTGGCGACGTATGGTTGGTTTCAGCGTGACTTGGGACCCGTGAATGGCCGATGCCCGACGACCACCGCCTCCTCCCAACTGACCGGCGGACCGCCACGGTCATCCGCCCATTCGTACCAGCCCTGTCTGACCAGTCGGTCTGAATCAGCGCGATTTAAGCACCTGAAGCAACGCTCCAGATCCGGACGCCGGGGGAGCCCGACGGGGTGAAATGGCCCTGCACGCTCGGGGATTCGCGCGTGAGGAACGTAGCCTGCCATTTGGGCAATGACATCGGTGCGGTGGGCAGAGTTGGACCGCGGCAGAGGGCTGGAAGTCCAACGAGCGATTACTGCTTCAGCACATACGTTAACCATATGGCGGCACGCGTTTGGCGCTCGAAGAAAGCGCTTCGTTAGACCTCCATCGAAATAGGATTGAAACTGGCGACAAAGGGAGAAGGCGAGGGACCAATACAAGCGTTCCAATTGCACTGCTGTATAACCCAATGGTCGCCAGTCGACAGATTCAGCCGGATCGGCATCCAATGCTGCTTCCAAGCAGCCCGCTCTCGGCTCACACCGAAACCAATACCCGGTCCGTTGACCCGTTCTAGCCCGCCTGAGCATGAAGTGCACGCTAGCGCATCGGCGCCCGTAACGCCTTGAGGCAAGCAAGGAAGCCAATGACGAGAGCGTGTATCGCACGTCCAGGTCGTGAAGCTGTTGTCCGTGCTTGGCACAGGTCGTGCGCCAACCGATTGCCCACGCCCTTCGCCGGTAGAAGGGAATACCTTCCGATGCATCCCCGATCAGACAATGGGGGCAGATCAGGGTGCGCCAACATGCTGGAATTACACGAGGGCACGGTGCAATGGCAGCGTGCAGAAGGATCTTCTCGAACCGTTCCAAAGACCGTGGCACCTCGACCACTCCAAAGTCTGGATCGCTACCCCACCATCGCGACGGCCCCCGCAGATGCTCCTTAACCCGCGCCCGTAAGCACCATGAACTTAAAGTTTCATCAGGCAAGACGCAAGGAAGCTCGGTCGCGCTTTGAGAAGATTCCAGCACAATGTGCGAGTCACGTCCCATGCATGCCTGCCAGCGCACGCTGAAAACGTTCTGGTGTCCAACGGCGGTTAAACCATTCTAGCGCTGACTCGGGCAACCCGACCGGCCCATTGGCGCCGTGGGCAATGGCACGCCAACTCCCATGGGCCGAGACCAGCACAGACAGGCGATCACAGGGCGACAATGCTCCCAACCGGAGCGGCTGGCCTGGCGGCCACTGCTGGCGATAATCAGGCAGTCGTGGAAACCCAATGGGTAAATCAGGACTTCGGTACGCAGCCACACATCCACCGTGGAGGCCCGTCCAATTCCGGAAAAAACGCCGCGGTGAGATCATGTCGAAGCATCGCTTCAACAGCTCCGACTTGGCCCTCGATCCACTCAGAGAGCCACAACAGCAACGGCTCCCTCTTTGGAACCTCAGCGACGATCCCGTCCCCGTAACTCAGCCAGAGTCCGTGTACCGGACAAACCAAGCAGCGAGAATCTAAGAATCGGGTCAACTGAGGCAATTTCCGCGGGCCGTCGCGACAGGTCGCGCAGCGGACGCAATGCATGGTGCGCAGCGCAGGGAAAACCCGCCAACGCACCGGGACAAGCGAGATGTCCATCAGGTCGTGGGGAAATCCGGCCCAGGCTCTGCCGCTGGTAAGCCGTCCTCTCTCGGGCTCGGCTGGATTGCCGCCCACTAGGCGCGCCCACAAGCTCGGACTCATGTTGGAACGTAGACGCGCCCGCGCTAACCAACTACTAGGACATTCTCCAAGGTAAGGCTCAGGCAACGCGGGCAAGTCCTCAAACATGGCCGCGGGACCACTACCCTATCCCACCATCCGGGGGGAATGGGGACTCCATTACCGACCTGAGGCCCTGCGCCGTGATGTTCGGTTCGCCACTAATAAACGCGGCGCGGCAAGCGTCACGCAGAACTTCAAGAATCAACGAGCTCGTCAGTTCCTCTCGCGCCAGAAGTGTTCGAACCATGCCTGGGCTCGCGAGAAAGGAGGGCTCACTAAAGGGAAGCTGGCGTTCGACGGCATCAAGAAAACTCCTAAGCTCATCGGATTCGCGCCAAACACGCACCTCTACAACATGGAATCGAGAAGCGAGTTGTTCGTCGGCGTGCAGAGCCAATTTCAAACGAGGCGTGGTTGCTACCCCTACCGTTATACCTTGGTTAGTTATACTTTTTATGAAAGCGAGAGCGCACTGCTGAGAAAGGCGTGACCCATTGAGTATGTTTCCCATCTCGTCAAACAGCAATTGACGAACGCAACAGGCTTTCAAGACCTCCAACACGTCTCGAGAAGAGTACCGATCGTTTGGTTCAAGCCCCGGCAGGCAAGCGGTCACGATTGCCTTCTGTAAATGCCGGAGCTCGCCATCCTCCGGCATCTCAATCAAGACGACCTCACGTCTAAGCAATCCATTCTCGTCGCGCACGGGCGAGAACTGCTCAATGTACTGTTTCAAGACACGACTCTTCCCCATTCCGGGAAGCGCTACGATATGAACATTCTTTGGGCGATCGACGCCGTAGTATTGGCGTCGCAAGTAGCTCAACCACTGCAACGCCGCGATGCAGTCATGCGTCGGAATAAAAGACTGCTTCGACACAAAAGCACTGCGATCTGCTGCACTGCCTCTCAGCACTGCGCGTGCGGGCTCGCTCAATTCATCTTCCCAAGTCATCGGACTTTCGCCAATGAAGGATCCAGAACGTTGGCCGGTTTACTGTAATCAATCTTTGAGCATTCTTCACTCGTGCGCCGCGGACGCGCTTCCTGACGCCTTCTAGCTTCCCGGGAGCTAGCAGCGGCCTCATCCTCAATGCGACGCTGGGTGATGACGGCGTCTGCAACCTGGTTTTCATGCCGTCCGTCACTTACGCCAGCCACCTTCTTCAGTCGCTTGGCGTGCCGCATCTCGGCATGAGAGAATGCGGGAATTGTTCGGTCCGCCAAGGGAATCTCGAGGTAACTGCCTGCGTGACTGAGCCACACGTGAGTCAGATCGTCCTGACGATAGGAGACTCGCATTTTGCTCTTGGAATTTATCAGGGGCGTGAGCGCCGGATCCCAATAGGTGAGACCGAAGAGCTTAATCCCTTCGCGGGTGACTTGGCGGGTTTTAAATGGAAGAAATCCGAGCACGAACTCCTTCTTGTCCGCCATGATTGCGGGTAGGCGAGGACTTCCTGACTCGTCGGTAAAGTGCTCCTCCCATACGGCCGCCGGCGAACGCGGCGCCAGTCCTTTGTGTTCATTGTGATAGTAGCGCTGGGCAATCTCGGTCGCGACCCACTCTTTGAGCTCTGTCATAGTGAGAGCGGCGCGCTTCTGAGAGTCATAACCTCTCCGCTTCACTGTGTTAGAGAAGGTCGTACCCGGGAGCAAATGAACCTTGCCCATCATGGTGCCGATGTATCTTTCGATGTACGCCCCCCAATGCGGCTTCCTGACCGGTCGAAGGACCGTTTTAATACCGCGCCGCTCGCACTGAATCTGTATGGATTTCGCCTGGAACGTCCAGGCGTTATCCCAATGGAGCGCCTCGGGCTTCCCGTACACCGGATAGCTGAAGGTCAACCCTAAGCCGCGTAGGTACGACCTCTTGGGAAAACAGGCGTGCTCAATGCAAAGACTAACGGATGTTTGAGTGGGCACATCCAGCGATAAGTACCAGCCAATCACGGCTCTTGTGAATACATCGATGGCCAACGTAATCCATGGATGCCCGATCTCTTGACGCGTTGCTTCCGTTACGACAATCACGTCAACGAGCGCATGGTCCACCTGCACTACCTGTAGGGGCCTCACGACTACCAGCCCCTTACTCGAGGGTTTCTGGAGGGCGTCCGCAATCTCGCGCCCTCTGCGCTTGACTAACATCGCGTAGGGGTCTTTCCCCTTGATTCGTGCGTCGACTGCAGTTCTGCTGGGCGCCGGGAGTTTGGCCAGTATGCAGCGAGTACGTATCTCCTCGCAGAGGTCACTTACCCTGGGCTGCTCTCGCTTCAAATAGAAGGTTTCAATGGCCTCGTCAATGATACGCTCGACACCCGAACACAGGCGGCGGCTGCCGACCGCAGGACCGCGTCGACCGTTGAGCTGGGCCTGCGGAATCGGGTTGTTCCGATACTTTTCGTAATGCCGAACAACTGTCCGAACAGTGACTTTCATGCGCTCCGCGATACGTTGGCAAGCCAAGGACGAGCCGCCCGCCATCGCAAGTTCCTCTAACGCAGCCACCCACTCTGCAGCGCGCAACTCATCCTCGGGGTCCGCGTCCGCCGGTGTTGGAAGGCGGATTTCGGCCACCAAATGAGCGTAAGGAGATAAGTCATCAACCCCAACCCAATGCGTCTCGCGCGCGCCCAGCGGCTGTATCAGGATCTTGTCGGCCCCGCTAACGCTGATAATGCGTGACGCGCGCCCGTTCCAGACAGCCATCTCGCCAATGCTGACTGACAGGTCTTTCTCAACATAGCCGCTTTGCAGCGTAGGTCTCACAGTAAGGCGTGTTATGGGTGGCGCGTAGAAATTGCACCACACGGAGATCCTGCTCCCTTCTACGTGACAGAACGCTTAAGATCCAGTTCTGAGCCGTGAAGTCTCTTGGCCCAATGCGAAGATGGCTCACTGGCGCGTTGCGCTTTTGCTCAAGTTGCTGTCATGTCCGTGAGATTTCTTTAATTGGTGACAAACGGTGCGTCATTGTGGGACGCCGTCGGCCAAACCATTGCAAGTTGCTGATTTAATGCAAAAAACCAAACGACATTATTTAGGAAATCCAACACCTCACTCCAGGGTCGATACTGCCCCGCACCAGACCTGGAGGTTCCCATGCAGATCGGCCAACTCAGCAAGCGCACGGGTGTGCCTGTCGACACGATCCGGTACTACGAACGCAATGGCCTGCTACCGCCACCGGTGCGGCGTGCGTCCGGCTATCGCAGCTACCGGGATTCCGATGCGCAGCGGCTCGCTTTTATCCGTCGTGGCAAGGACATGGGATTCACGCTTCAGGAAATACGTGAGCTGATGGCGCTGTCCGGTGGCACCGATATCGCCGCGGTACGTGCCGCGGCGCAGGACAAGCTCGCCGATGTCGACCGCCGGCTGTCCGAGCTGCAACGCATCCGTGCCGGTCTGGCCGTCCTCGTGGACACCTGCCCGGGCCGGGGCCAGGCCGACCAGTGCCCGATCCTCGGTGCCCTGCATGGAGACACGCCATGAGTTGCCACCACACACCGCAGGCGGCGCCAGCCGCCGACGACGGCAAGGTCATCGATCCGGTCTGCGGGATGCGCGTCGATCCGGCATCCACGCCGCACCACGCCGACCACGCCGGCATCCGCTATCACTTCTGCGCGGCACGCTGCCGCGAGCGCTTCATGGCGGACCCCGAACGCTTCCTGGCGCCGACGTCAGAAACCATGCCGGAGGCGCCGGCGCCTGCCGGAGCGGTCTGGATCTGCCCGATGGACCCCGAGATCCGCCAGGACCATCCCGGCACCTGCCCGATCTGCGGGATGGCGCTGGAACCCGAGATGCCGACGCTCGACGACGGCCCCAGCCCCGAACTTGCGGATTTCCGCCGGCGCTTCTGGTGGACCCTGCCGCTGAGCGCCGCGGTCATGGTGCTCTCCATGGGCGGCCACTATCTCGATGGGCTTTCCGCCGCCGCGCGCACCTGGCTGGAACTGGTGCTGGCCACGCCGGTGGTGCTGTGGGCCGGGTGGCCGTTCCTGCAGCGCTGCGTGCAGTCGATCCGCAACCGCAGCCCCAACATGTGGACGCTGATCGGTATCGGCGTCAGCGCGGCGTTCGCCTACAGCGTGGTCGCCACGGTCGCGCCGGGGCTGTTTCCCGATTCGTTCCGCGAGCACGGCCGGGTCGGTGTCTACTTCGAGGCGGCGGCGGTGATCGTGTCACTCACCCTGCTCGGCCAGCTGCTGGAACTGCGCGCGCGCGACCGGACGTCTTCCGCCATCCGCGCCCTGCTCGGCCTTGCGCCGAAGACGGCACGGCGCCTGCGCGACGATGGCAGCGAGGAGGACATCGAACTCACACATGTGCATGTCGGTGACCGCCTCCGCGTGCGCCCCGGCGAAAAAGTGCCGGTCGACGGCAGCGTGCTCGAGGGCGGTTCCCACGTCGACGAATCGATGCTGAGCGGCGAACCGGTGCCGGTGTTCAAGCAGGCGGGCGACCCGGTGATCGGGGCGACGATGAACACCTCGGGCAGCCTGGTGATCCGCGCCGAGAAGGTCGGGTCTGCCACCGTGCTGGCGCAGATCGTGCAGCTGGTGGCCCAGGCGCAACGCTCGCGGGCACCGATGCAGCGCATGGCCGACACCGTCGCACGCTGGTTCGTGCTGGCGGTACTGGCCGTGGCCGTCGTGAGCTTCTTCGTCTGGGGGTTCACCGGGCCGGAGCCGTCGTGGACCTACGCCATCCTCACGTCGGTGTCGGTGCTGATCATCGCCTGCCCCTGTGCGCTCGGCCTGGCAACGCCGATGTCGGTGATGGTGGCCACCGGACGCGCCGCGCAGGCCGGTGTGCTGTTCCGCGACGCCGAGGCGATCGAGAACTTCCGCCGCATCGATACGCTCGTCGTCGACAAGACCGGCACGCTCACCGAAGGCCGGCCGGTGTTCCGGGAAACGGTGCCGGTCGCGGGCTGGACGCACGACGAGGTGCTGCGCATTGCCGCGAGCATCGACCAGGGCAGCGAGCATCCGCTGGCCGAGGCGATCGTCGCGGAAGCCCGCAAGCGCGATCTGGCATTGGAAACGCCGCAGGGCTTCGAGTCATCGACCGGCATCGGCGTGCGCGGCCACGTGGCCGGACGCGCGATCGCACTCGGCAACACCGCGCTGATGGCCGAGCAGGGTGTCGACCCTGCCCCGCTGGCCGCACCCGCCGAAGCCTTGCGGGCCGAGGGCGCCAGCGTGATGTTCCTGGCCGTCGATGGCGCACTTGCCGGGCTCGTCGCCGTGGCCGATCCGGTCAAGGCCTCGACGCCGGAAGCGATCGCGGCACTGCGTGGCCTCGGGCTGCGCATCGTCATGGCCACCGGCGACGGCGGGACCACCGCGCGTGCGGTCGCGCGCAGCCTCGGCATCGACGAGGTGCATGGCGAGGTGCGGCCGCAGGACAAGGTCGCACTGGTCGAGCGCCTGAAGTCAGAGGGCCGGCGCGTGGCGATGGCCGGTGATGGCATCAACGACGCGCCTGCGCTGGCGGCGGCGGATATCGGCGTGGCGATGGGTACCGGCACCGACGTGGCGATGTCGAGCGCCCAGGTCACCCTGGTCAAGGGCGACCTGCGTGGCATCGTCCGCGCGCGTGCGCTGTCGGAAGCCACGGTGTCGAACATGAAGCAGAACCTCGGCTTCGCCTTCGTCTACAACGCGGTCGGCGTGCCGATTGCTGCAGGCGTGCTCTACCCCGTCTTCGGCATCCTGCTCAGTCCGATGCTGGCCGCGCTGGCGATGAGCCTGAGTTCGGTCTCGGTGATCGGCAACGCATTGCGTCTGCGGGTGCGAACGCCTGCTGCAGGCGACGAGGCCGACGCATCCGCACGCTGATCGCGGCCGTTCCACGTGCTCGACGTGCACACGCACGCGTGCGAAACAAAATTCACAAAACCTGTTGCGCTTCCCGGAGGGCCTCCTTACAATTCCGCTCCCGACACAACGGGGCCATAGCTCAGCTGGGAGAGCGCCTGCATGGCATGCAGGAGGTCGGCGGTTCGATCCCGCCTGGCTCCACCACGGTACGCACCACAGGCCGGTGCAAACGTGTTCGCAGTACCACGTCCCTATCGTCTAGAGGCCTAGGACACCACCCTTTCACGGTGGCGACCGGGGTTCGAATCCCCGTAGGGACGCCAAGCGAACACGACGAACGACGCCCGCAACCGCGGGCGTTTTTCGTTTTGTGCCGATTAACGGATTTCCAATCCGTTGCCTGCTCCAATCGCGGGTCGACGTGCAGTGCACCCCGCCGTGCATCGAACGCCCCGCGACCCTGGAGCAGCATGCCACCCGATCCCAAGGCCGCTGCGGCCACCACCGCCGCACATGACCCGCGCCCCACCCTGGGGCCGGCCGCTGCATTCGCCATCACCATCGGCATCGTGGTCGGTGCCGGCATCTTCCGCACGCCGTCGCTGGTTGCAGGGGCATCGTCGAGCGGGGCGATGATGCTCATCGCGTGGCTGGTCGGCGGTGCGCTGTCGGTGGTCGGTGCCCTCTGCTACGCCGAACTCGCCACCACGTACCCGCAGGCCGGTGGCGACTACGCATACCTGCGCCGTGCCTACGGCAGGCGGCCCGCGTTCCTCTATGCATGGGCACGGCTGACGGTCATCCAGACCGGCTCGATCGTGCTGCTGGCCTATGTCATCGGCGACTACATGCAGCAGCTGTTCGACCTCGGCCCGTGGTCGTCGTCGCTCTATGCCGCCGCCACCGTCGTGGTGCTGACCGCGGTGAACTGGTGGGGCGTGCGCCAGGGCACGACGGTGCAGAACGTGCTCACGGCGGTGGAGATCGCAGGGGTGCTGCTCATCATCGTCGCGGGCCTGCTGTTCGCGCCCGCGGCGGCCCCCACGCACTTCGGCGGCGGCGCCGACGGCAGCTCCCTCGGGCTGGTGCTGGTGTTCGTGCTGCTGACCTACGGCGGCTGGAACGAGGCGGTCTACATCACCTCGGAAGTGCGCGATGCGCGGCGCTGGATGCCGCGCATCCTGGTCCTCAGCCTGATCGTGATCGCGGCCCTCTACCTGCTGGTCAACCTCGCCTACCTGCGCGTGCTGGGCCTCGGCGGCATGGCCGCATCCGATGCGGTGGCGGCGGACCTGGTGCGTGCCGCGTTCGGGCCGACGGGTTCAGCCGTGATGAGCGCGATCGTGGTGGCCGCCGCGCTGACGTCGGCCAACGCCACCATGATCACCGGCGCGCGCAGCGTGTACGCGGTCGGCCGTGATTTCCCGGCGCTCGGCTTCATCGGCCGCTGGGACCGGCAGCACGGCACCCCGCGCGCGGCGATGCTCGCGCAGGGCGTGCTGTCGTTGCTGCTTGTCGGCCTCGCCGCCACCGCCATCGATGGCTTCCGCACTGCGGTCGAGTACACGGCGCCGGTGTTCTGGCTGTTCTTCCTGCTGGTCGGGCTGTCGCTGTTCGTGCTGCGCAGGCGCGACCCCGGGCGCGAACGCCCCTTCCGCGTGCCGCTGTATCCCGTGTTGCCGCTGCTGTTCTGCGCGACCAGCGCCTACCTGCTGTACTCCAGTCTGGCGTATACAGGCATGGGCGCACTCGTCGGCGTCGGCGTACTGGCGCTGGGCGGGGTGCTGCTGCTGTTCCTCGAACCGTCCACCCGCACCCAGGAGTCACCATGAGCTTCCCGAAGACACTCGCCGGTCTGCTGCTGTGCCTGCCCCTGGTGGCAGCCTGCGCGGACGAGGCAACACCGGCCGAACGCACCAGCGACGCCGCGATGACCGCCACCGCCGACGCGCAGGACATGCAGCCCGTCTCCGCCGCCACCGAACCGCCCTCCCCCTATGCCGAAGTCGACATCCCGAAACCCAGCCGCGAACCCGACGTGATCTACGTCCCCACCCCGCAGCCGGTGGTGGACGCGATGCTGGAACTGGCAGGGGTGGACTCCAACGACATCCTCTACGACCTCGGCTCCGGCGATGGCCGCATCCCGGTCACCGCCGCACAGAAGCATGGCATCCGCGCCGTCGGCATCGACATCAACCCGATCCGCATACGCGAGGCGAACGCCAACGCCGAGAAGGCCGGCGTGACCGACCTGGTGGAGTTCCGCGAGGAGGATCTGTTCGAGACCGACATCAGCGAGGCCACGGTGGTCACGCTGTACCTGCTGCAGAGCCTCAACGTACGCCTGCGGCCGAAGCTGCTGAGCGAACTCAGGCCCGGCACCCGCATCGTCAGCCACGCGTTCGACATGGCCAACGAGTGGGAGCCCGAAGAGACCCGCGCCGTCGGCGACAGCAGCATGATCTACCTGTGGACGGTGCCCGAGCGCTGAGGCGCGGGGCTTGCGGTCAGGCTTCGGCGAGCGGTTCCGCTTCGCCGGCCGGCACCAGCGTGGCCACGCCGTGGCCGCGCTCGGCCAGGTACTGCAGCCATTTGCCGAGGAAGGTGTTCATCCGCATGCGGTGACCGATCACCTCGGCCGGCGGCGGGAACATGCCGATGACGTCCTGCCAGCGGCGCCCCACGTAACAGTGCGTGGCCTCGACCTGGCGGGCGTCGCGGTACAGGCGCAGATAGGCGGAGGGATCGGGCTCTCCGGTGAGCGGATCGACCAGCCCGTACGACAACCGCAGCTCGGTGGTGTAGCGGTGCTGGTCGAGCACGTCCAGGTGCACATCCAGACCATCGCCGATGCTCGACAGGTAACGCCCGGGGGCAAGCTCGCCCGGCTCGAACAGCCGCACCAGGCGCTGGTGGTTCTCGGCGTACAGGCCCATCAGCCAGCCGAGGCGGCCGAGACGGGGGATGCGGGGCTGGCGGAGCATCAATCGGGACATGGATCGATCCTACACGCCGGATCGCCAACGTTGGCCGCACGGGGCACGCCGCACCTGAGCCCGCCGTTCATGGGGTTCAGGAAATGCGGAGCGCCGGTCAGAACATCTCGCGGTTGATGTCGAGGTCCTCGAGGATGCGGCTGGAGATCTCCTCGATCGATGCATGCGTGGTGCTCAGGATCGGGATCCGCTCCATGCGCAGCATCGTCTCGGCCGCGGCCACCTCGCTGCGGCAGGTCTCGAGTTTTGCGTAGTGCGAATTGGGCCGGCGCTCCTGGCGGATCTGGTGCAGGCGCTGCGGATCGATCGTCAGCCCGTAGAGCTTGGAACGGTACGGGCGCAGCCGTGGCGGCAGCCGGTCCGATTCCAGGTCCTCCTCGGTGAGCGGGTAGTTGGCTGCACGGATGCCGTAGTGCAGGGCCAGGTACACGCAGGTCGGCGTCTTGCCGGCGCGCGACACCGCCACCAGGATCACGTCGGCCTCGTCGTAGTTCAGCGCGATGCCGTCGTCGTGCGCCAGCGCGAAGTTCATCGCGTTGATGCGCCGGTGGTAGGTGTCGAAGTCCACCATCCCGTGCGCGCGGCCGACCCGCGACTCGCGCGCCACCCCAAGCTCCACTTCCATCGGCGCGATGAACGGTGCGAACACGTCGAGGATCAGCGCACCACTGCGCGCCAGGGCGGCGTTGATGGCCGGGTCCACGCAGGAACTCACCACGATCGGCCGGTAGCCGTGGTGCTCGCACGCGCGCCCGATCTCGGCCACTGCCTGCTCCGCCTTTTCGACGCTGTCGACGAAGGGGATGCGGTCGGTGACAAAGCGGAAGCCCACGAACTGCGTCAGCAGGCTGTGGCCGATGGTCTCGGCGGTGATCCCGGTACCGTCGGACACGTAGAACACCGGCCGCACCGGGGAATGGTTCGAGTCCTGGGCCATCTTTACTCCGCGCCAATGTTCGCGGGGGCTAAAATAGCGCCTTCGCCGGGCCGCGTCCCGCGCGACACCCGCTTCGCCTTCCGAAAACACCCATGGAGAGCCTCCCTTGAGCGCCAATATCCTCTGGCTGCACGACCTGCGACTCGGCGACCTCGCCCAGGTCGGCGGCAAGAACTCCTCGCTTGGCGAGATGATCGGCAACCTGGCCCAGCTCGGCGTTTCGGTGCCGGGCGGATTCGCCACCACCGCCGATGCGTTCAAGGACTTCATCGCCCACAACAACCTGCACCAGCGCATCTTCGACCGCCTGGCCACGCTGGATGTCGAGGATGTCACCGCGCTGACCGCCGCCGGTGGCGAGATCCGTGGCTGGGTGATCGAGGCGCCGCTGCAGCCGGGCCTGGAGCAGGACATCCGCACCGCCTACGCGAAGCTGTGCGCCGACAACGGCGGTGGCGAGGTCGCGGTGGCGGTGCGCTCTTCAGCGACGGCCGAGGATCTGCCCGATGCCTCGTTCGCCGGCCAGCAGGAAACCTTCCTCAACGTCACCGGCGCCGACGACGTCGTGGTCAAGGTCAAGGAGGTCTTCGCCAGCCTCTACAACGACCGCGCGATCGCCTATCGCGTGCATCACGGCTTCAAGCACGAGGACGTGTTCCTGTCGGCCGGCGTGCAGCTGATGGTGCGTTCGGACTGTGGCGCCTCGGGCGTGCTGTTCACCCTCGACACCGAATCCGGCTTCCGCGACGTGGTGTTCATCACCTCGAGCTACGGGCTGGGCGAGAACGTCGTGCAGGGCGCGGTCAATCCCGACGAGTTCTATGTCTACAAGCCCACGCTGCGGCAGGGCAAGCCGGCGATCCTGCGCCGCTCGCTGGGCGCCAAGCAGATCCGCATGGTCTATTCCGACCAGCCGGGCGAGCGCGTGCGCAACGAGGACACCCCCGCCGCGCTGCGTGCGAAGTTCTCGATCACCGACGAGGATGTGCAGGAACTCGCACGCCAGGCGCTGACCATCGAGCAGCACTACGAGCGGCCGATGGACATCGAGTGGGCAAAGGATGGCGTCAGCGGCAAGCTGTTCATCGTGCAGGCGCGCCCGGAAACGGTGAAGTCGCGCGGCAAGGCCACGCAGATCGAGCGCTACACGCTGGGCCAGCGCGGCCCGGTGGTCACCGAAGGCCGTGCGATCGGCCAGAAGATCGGCTCAGGCGTTGCCCGCGTGGTGCGTTCGCTCGACGACATGCACAAGGTGCAGCCGGGCGACGTGCTGGTCGCCGATATGACCGATCCGGACTGGGAGCCGGTGATGAAGCGCTCCGCGGCGATCGTCACCAACCGGGGTGGCCGCACCTGCCACGCCGCGATCATCGCCCGCGAGCTGGGCGTACCCGCCGTGGTCGGCACCGGCAACGCGCTGGACAGCATCAAGGATGGCCAGATGGTCACCGTGAGCTGCGCCGAAGGTGATACCGGCATCATCTACGACGGCGAGCTGCCCTTCGAACGCACGACGACCGACCTGTCGTCGATGCCGGAAGCACCGCTCAAGATCATGATGAACGTCGCCAACCCGGAACGCGCCTTCGACTTCGGCCAGCTGCCCAACGCCGGCATCGGCCTGGCGCGCCTGGAGATGATCATCGCCAGCCATATCGGCGTGCATCCGCGTGCGCTGCTGGAATACGACCGCCAGGATGCGAAGACGAAGGCGGCCATCGACGAGCGCATTGCCGGCTACGCCGATCCGGTGTCGTTCTACGTCGACCGCCTCGCCGAGGGCATCGCCACGCTGACGGCCTCGGTGGCACCGAACCCGGTCATCGTGCGCATGTCCGACTTCAAGTCGAACGAATACGCCAACCTGCTCGGCGGCCGCCAGTACGAGCCGGAGGAAGAAAACCCGATGATCGGCTTCCGCGGCGCCAGCCGCTATGTCGATCCTTCGTTCGCACCCTCCTTCGCGCTCGAGTGCCGGGCGGTCAAGCGCGTGCGCGAGGACATGGGGCTGGACAACCTCTGGGTGATGATCCCGTTCGTGCGCACGCTGGGCGAAGGCCGCAAGGTGCTCGACGTGCTGGCACAGAACGGCCTCAAGCAGGGTGACAACGGGCTCAAGGTCATCATGATGTGCGAGGTGCCGTCGAATGCACTGCTGGCCGACGAGTTCCTCGACATGTTCGACGGCTTCTCGATCGGCTCCAACGACATGACCCAGCTGACCCTCGGGTTGGATCGCGATTCGGCGATCGTCGCCGGGCTGTTCGACGAGCGCGACCCTGCCGTCAAGAAGATGCTGTCGATGGCGATCCAGGCGGCACGGCGCCGTGGCAAGTACATCGGCATCTGCGGCCAGGGCCCGAGCGACCATCCGGACCTTGCGGAGTGGTTGATGCAGGAAGGCATCGAGTCGGTCTCGCTCAATCCGGACACGGTGGTCGACACCTGGCTGCGGCTGGCGAAGCTCAAGGCGCAGGGCTGATTCCACTGCGGTGACAGGTGTGCAAAAAGGCCGGGGCCTGCAAGGGCTCCGGCTTTTTTTTGTGACTTCCCTGTTGATCGTGCGGGTGCACAGCGACTTCCGGGCGGCCCACCACGGACGCAGGGGGATGCCCAGCCGGATATCTCCGCGTCCTGCTACCACATCCGGCCGCCGGCCATCCATGGCCGGCTCTGGACATCCCCCTGCATCCGCGTCGGGCCCTGACCTGTCATCGCGTCGGGACGAGATCAATTGCAAAGGGCAGCCAGGACGGCGCGCACGACCGCGATGCTGACGGCCTCGTGATGCTGTGCGCACCGCTGTTTCTCTTCATACCGAAGCGGGCGAATGTCTCCGTCCGTCGCGTGCACCGGGGGGGTGCTCCCAGCCGGCCATGGATGGCCGGCGGCCGGCCGTGGTAGCTGGATGCGGACTCCGGCCGGGGGAACACCCCCCCGGTGCGCGCGACGGACGGCGCGGAACACAACAACGCTGCCCCTCGGCCGACGCCGAACACTCCGGCGCATCTTGCCGGCGAGAAAGTCGTAGGGCGACACAAAAAGAAACGCCCGGCATTTGCCGGGCGTTTCCTGTCTGCAGCTAGCGCGCGTGGCCTCAGGCCGCGACGGTCTCCGCCATCTCGCGGTACTCCTCGATCTGGTCGAAGTTCATGTAGCGGTAGATTTCCGCGCCGTTCTCGTTCACCACGCCGATGTCGGCCATGTACTCCTCGCGGGTCGGGATGCGACCCAGCCGCGAGCAGATCGCCGCCAGTTCGGCCGAGCCCAGGAACACGTTGGTGTTGCGGCCCAGGCGGTTCGGGAAGTTGCGGGTGGAGGTGGAGAACACGGTCGCGCCCTCGCGCACCTGGGCCTGGTTGCCCATGCACAGCGAGCAGCCCGGCATCTCCATGCGCGCACCGGCGCTGCCGAAGGTGCCGTAGACGCCTTCCTTGGTGAGCTCGGACGCGTCCATCTTGGTCGGCGGCGCGACCCACAGGCGGGTCGGGATATCGCGCTTGCCTTCCAGCAGCTTGGCCGCGGCACGGAAGTGGCCGATGTTGGTCATGCACGAACCGATGAAGACCTCGTCGATCTTCGTCCCTGCAACGTCGGACAGCGACTTCACGTCATCCGGATCGTTCGGGCAGGCCAGCAGCGGCTCGTGCACCTCGGCCAGGTCGATCTCGATCACCGCCGCGTACTCGGCATCGGCGTCGGGTTCCAGCAGCTGCGGGTCGGCAAGCCACTCTTCCATCTTGGCGATGCGGCGCGCCAGCGAGCGGGCGTCGGCATAGCCTTCGGCGATCATCCACTTCAGCAGGGTGATGTTGCTGGTGAGGTATTCGATGATCGGCTCCTTGTCCAGGCGCACGGTGCAGCCGGCGGCGGAGCGCTCGGCCGAGGCGTCGGACAGCTCGAACGCCTGCTCCACCTTCAGCTGCGGCAGGCCTTCGATCTCCAGGATGCGGCCGGAGAAGATGTTCTTCTTGCCGGCCTTGGCCACGGTCAGCAGGCCCTGCTTGATCGCGTAGTACGGGATCGCGTTGACGAGGTCACGCAGGGTCACGCCCGGCTGCATCTCACCCTTGAAGCGCACCAGCACCGACTCCGGCATGTCCAGCGGCATGACGCCGGTGGCCGCGGCGAACGCGACCAGGCCGGAGCCGGCCGGGAACGAGATGCCCACCGGGAAGCGGGTGTGCGAGTCGCCGCCGGTACCGACGGTGTCGGGCAGCAGCATGCGGTTGAGCCAGCTGTGGATCACGCCGTCGCCCGGGCGCAGCGAGATACCGCCGCGGGTGGAGATGAACTCCGGCAGGGTGTGGTGGGTCCTGACGTCCACCGGCTTCGGGTAGGCCGCGGTATGGCAGAACGACTGCATGACCAGGTCGGCCGAGAAGCCCAGGCAGGCCAGGTCCTTCAGCTCGTCGCGGGTCATCGGGCCGGTGGTGTCCTGCGAACCGACCGAGGTCATCTTCGGCTCGCAATAGGTGCCCGGGCGCATGCCCTGGCCTTCCGGCAGGCCGCAGGCGCGGCCGACCATCTTCTGCGCCAGCGAGAAACCGCGACCGGTGTCGGCCGGCTGCACCGGCAGGCGGAACAGCGTGGTGGCCGGCAGGCCCAGCGATTCGCGTGCCTTGGCGGTCAGGCCACGGCCGATGATCAGCGGGATGCGGCCACCGGCACGCACCTCGTCGAACAGCACGTCGGACTTGACCTGGAACTCCGCGATCACCTCGCCGTTCTTCAGCGCCCTGCCCTCGTACGGACGCAGCTCGACCACGTCGCCGTGGTTCATCTGCGACACGTCCAGCTCGATCGGCAGCGCACCGGCGTCTTCCATGGTGTTGTAGAAGATCGGCGCGATCTTGCCGCCCAGGCACACGCCGCCGGCGCGCTTGTTCGGGATGTAGGGGATGTCGTCGCCGGTCCACCACAGCACCGAGTTGGTGGCGGACTTGCGCGAGGAGCCGGTACCGACCACGTCGCCGACGTAGGCGACCAGGTGGCCCCCGCTTCCACCGGTACCGTTCTTGAGCGACAGGATCTCCTGGATCGGGCCACGCTTGCCGTCCTCCTCCGGCACGAACGGCGCGTCGGCGCGCCTGTTCTTCAGCATGGCCAGGGCGTGCATCGGAATGTCCGGACGCGTGGTGGCATCCGGCGCCGGCGACAGGTCGTCGGTATTGGTCTCGCCCGGCACCTTGAACACGGTGATGGTCAGCGACTGCGGCACTTCCGGCCTGGAGGTGAACCACTCGGCGTCGGCCCAGCTCTGCAGCACGGCTTTCGCATTGGCATTGCCGGCGCGGGCCTTCTCTTCGACGTCATGGAAGGCATCGAACACCAGCAGGGTGTTCTTCAGCGCGTCGGCGGCGATGGTGCCGACCACGGCGTCGTCCAGCAGCTCAACCAGCGGCGCCACGTTGTAACCGCCCAGCATCGTGCCCAGCAGCTCCGTCGCGCGCTCGCGGCCGATCAGCGGACTGGTCTCGGCGCCGAACGCCAGTGCGGCGAGGTACGACGCCTTGACCTTGGCGGCGTCATCCACGCCGGCCGGCACGCGGTGGGCAAGGAGGTCGAGCAGGAACTGCTCCTCACCCGCCGGCGGGTTCTTCAGCAGGTCGATGACCTCGGCGGTCTGCTGTGCGGTCAGCGGCAGCGGCGGGATGCCGAGCGCGGCGCGTTCGGCCACGTGGTGGCGATAGGCTTGCAACATCTTGCGGGGACTCCGGTGGTGCGTGGACAGATGGATGGCGGGCGCGGCAGCGGCCGCGGTCACTCGACCGCGGGCACGATCAGCTTCAGGCCCTTGAAGTAGTCGCGGTAGAACTGGTTGTCGCGGGTGATCAGCCCATCGCATTGCAGCAGCGCGTGCGCGCCGATCATGAAATCCGACACCGCGCGCCCGGGCCCGCCGCCGCGCTGGCGATGGCGGCGCTGCATTTCGCCCGCCCGCAATGCGGACTTGGCCTCGATCGCACTGAAGCGCACGCCCATCTCCTCGAGCACGGCCACCGCTTCGGCGCCGTCCTTGAGGGCGCTGCACACCTCCGCCAGCACCACTTCGCAGACCACCACCGGCCCGACGCTCAGGCAGCGGCGCAGGCTTGCCTCGGCGGCATCGGCGAGCGGCCCGTCGGCCAGCAGGTCGACAAGCACGGAGGAATCGATGGCGATCATCCGGCGTCGCTGTCCGGCGTGGAGGCCGTGCCGCGACCGCGCAGGGCCTGCACCGCTTCCTCGGTGCTGCCGAACCCGTCGAGGCGGAAACGGCCGCGCGCGCGGGACACGGCGTCATCCACGCTCTTGCGCAGGATGATGCGCCCGCCTTCGAGCTCGACCTTGAGGATGGTGCCCTTGGTCAACCCCAGGGCGTCACGGACGGCCTTCGGCAGGGTGATCTGGCCGCGCTCGGCAACGGTGGCTTCCATGGAGACTCCCGCCCGACCGGGCCCGGCTGAGGTACGCGGGCATTATACATACCTTGCAATACATACTTCGGCCCGCATACTGAATACCTGCCGCTGACACGCCGGTCCCTACACTGGCCGGACTGCCAGCCCGCCACGCCATCCGCACAGGAGCCCAGCCATGGCCGATTCCTTCTCCACCCGTGACCAGCTCGAGGTCAACGGCAAGACCTACGCCTACGCCAGCCTGCCGAAGCTGGGCGAGCGGTTCGACATCGCCACCCTGCCCTATTCGATGAAGATCCTGCTGGAGAACCTGCTCCGGCACGAGGATGGCGTGTCGGTCACTCCGGAGCACATCGAGGCCGTGGCGCGCTGGAATCCGGCTGCCGAGCCGGACATCGAGATCGCGTTCATGCCCGCGCGGGTCGTACTCCAGGACTTCACCGGCGTGCCCTGCGTGGTCGACCTCGCGGCAATGCGCGATGCGGTCAAGCGCCTCGGCGGGCGCCCCGAGCAGATCAACCCGCAGATCCCGTCGGAACTGGTGATCGACCATTCGGTGCAGGTGGACGTGTTCGGCCGGCCCGACGCGCTGGATCTCAACGGCAAGATCGAATTCGAGCGCAACAAGGAGCGTTATGCGTTCCTGCGCTGGGGCCAGAAGGCCTTCGAGAACTTCAAGGTGGTGCCGCCCAATACCGGCATCGTGCACCAGGTCAATCTGGAGAACCTCGCCCGCGTGGTGATGGAGCGCGAGGTGGGCGGCCAGGCCTGGGCCTTCCCGGACACCGTGTTCGGCACCGACTCGCACACCACGATGATCAACGGCATCGGCGTGCTCGGCTGGGGCGTGGGGGGCATCGAGGCCGAGGCCGCGATGCTCGGCCAGCCGTCGTCGATGCTCATTCCGCAGGTGGTCGGCTTCGAACTCACCGGCCGCCTGCCGGAGGGCGCCACCGCCACCGACCTGGTGCTGACCGTCACCGAGATGCTGCGCAAGTACGGCGTGGTCGGGAAGTTCGTGGAGTTCTACGGCAGCGGCCTGCAGCACCTGCCGCTGGCCGACCGCGCCACGATCGGCAACATGGCCCCCGAATACGGCGCCACCTGCGGCATCTTCCCGATCGATGGCGAGTCGCTCACCTATATGCGCCTGTCGGGCCGCAGCGAGGAGCACATCGCCCTGGTCGAGGCCTATGCGCGCGCGCAGGGCCTGTGGCACGACGCCGACACCCCGCCGGCACGCTACAGCGCCACCCTGCACCTGGACATGGCCGAGGTGAAGCCGTCGCTTGCCGGCCCGAAGCGCCCGCAGGACCGTGTGCTGCTGGAAAACGTCAAGGCCAACTTCAACGAGAACGTGGGCCCGCTGGTCGCGCGGCGCAACGGTGGCCACGACCCGCAGGTCAACCGCTTCGAGAAGGACGGTGGCGACCAGGTGCAGGCCGCACGGCTCGCCGCGAAGCCGGTCTCGAAGATCAGCATCGACAACGGCGAACACGAGCTCACCGACGGCTCGGTGGTGATCGCCGCGATCACCTCGTGCACCAACACCTCCAACCCCGCGGTGATGCTGGGCGCCGGCCTGCTGGCGCGCAACGCGGTGGCCAAGGGACTGAAGGCTGCGCCGTGGGTGAAGACCTCGCTCGGGCCGGGTTCGCGCGTGGTGACCGACTACCTGGAAAAAGCCGGCCTGACTTCGGACCTCGAAAAGCTCGGCTTCTACGTGGTCGGTTATGGCTGCACCACCTGCATCGGCAACTCCGGCCCGCTGCCGCAGGCGGTGTCGCAGGGCATCGCCGAGAACGACCTGGCCGTGGCCGCGGTGCTGTCGGGCAACCGCAACTTCGAAGGCCGGATCCACGCCGAGGTGAAGATGAACTACCTCGCCTCGCCGCCGCTGGTGGTCGCCTATGCGATTGCCGGCACCGTGGACATCGACCTGACCAGCGAGCCGCTGGGCAGGGATGCGGACGGCAACGACGTCTACCTGCGCGACATCTGGCCGAGCAACAAGGAAATCGGCGACACGATCGCCGCCACCATCGGCCCGGAGATGTTCAAGCAGAACTACGCCGACGTGTTCAAGGGCGACAGCCGCTGGAACACGATCGAGTCGGCGGACGGCGAGATCTACGACTGGGACGGCGGCTCCACCTACATCAAGAACCCGCCGTACTTCGACGGCATGACCATGGACGTGGGCGATATCGCCGACGTCCGCGGCGCGCGGATCATGGGCCTGTTCGGTGATTCCATCACCACCGACCATATCTCTCCGGCCGGCGCCATCAAGAAGGACTCGCCGGCCGGCCGCTTCCTGCAGGAACGCGGCGTGCAGCCCGCGGACTTCAACAGCTACGGCAGCCGCCGCGGCAACGACGACGTCATGGTGCGCGGCACCTTCGCCAACATCCGCATCAAGAACCTGATGTTCGGCGGCGAGGAAGGCGGCAACACGCTGTACTTCCCGCACGATGGCGGCGAGCCGCAGAAGATGGCGATCTACGACGCGGCCATGCAGTACAAGGCCGAGGGCACGCCGCTGGTGGTGTTCGCCGGCGAGGAGTACGGCACCGGCTCATCGCGCGACTGGGCGGCCAAGGGCACCAACCTTCTCGGCGTCAAGGCGGTCATCGCGCGCAGCTTCGAGCGCATCCACCGCTCCAACCTCGTCGGCATGGGCGTCCTGCCGCTGCAGTTCCGCAAGGACGAGAGCGCGCAGACGCACGGCCTGGATGGCTCCGAGACGATCGACATCACCGGACTGGACGACGGCCGCGCCAGGACCGCGACCGTCACCGCTACCCGCAACGACGGCAGCCAGGTGAGCTTCGAGGTACACGTGCTGCTGCTGACACCGAAGGAAGTGGAATACTTCCGCCATGGCGGCCTGTTGCACTACGTCCTTCGCCAGCTCGCTGCGCGTTCCTGAGCGACGCAGGTCAGGGCCGGGCGGAAGCCCGGCCCTCGCGTGGCACCCCGTGCACGGGAGAAGGTGCGCGCAGGGTGGATGAGGCCGCCCAGCCGTCTCCCGAAGATCAACGCAGCTTCGGCGTCCACTCGATACTGGTCATGCGCCACTCGCCATCACGCAGGCGCCAGCCGCTGCGCACGTCATAGACCTGGCCGCTCTCCGGCAGCAGCCGGCTGTTGCCGCCGCTCACCCCGACCGTAAGCGAGACCTGCGCTCCCGAGTCGTGCATGTCGATGGAGAGCGGGCCGGGAACCAGCCCGATGCGGGCGTGCTGGAGGAAGTACAGCGCGGCGGTCCTCCGGGCACCCTCGCGATCCATGCCGCCTGGGCCGATGAAGTCGTCATCCAGTTGCCGGGCCAGCGCACCCGCATCACGCGCGTCGATCGACGCCTCCATTGCAGCGACCGCTTCGCGCAAGGCCGCCTCCGGTGCCGGACGCGAGCATGCCGCAACCACCAGCAGCCCGCCGAGGATGAGTCCGAGCACCGGGAAGGCCCGTGCCGTTGTGCGCCGCAACGCGAATGCCATCGAGTCACACCTCCGGATGTCGCGTCGCAGGATATCCGCAGTCGCGGGGCATCACACCGCCTTGCCGGGGTACAGTGCCTGTGCTGAAATCGAGCGGACAAGAAGTAAACACGCGGGCAGCAGCTGCGGCCGTCTGACCCGCCCGATCGGAACAGGGAGAGGAACGCATGACCCACGACCGGCCTTGGCTGGCGCAATACCCCGCCGGTGTGCCAGCGGAAATCGACGTTGACGAATTCAGGTCGGTTCCCGCCGTCCTCGAAGGGGCCATGGCGAACTTCCGCGACCGCCCCGCCTTCTCGAACATGGGCAAGGTGATGACCTATGCCGAGATCGACGAGGCCAGCCGCCACTTCGCGGCCTACCTGCTCGGCGAACTGCAGCTCAAGCGCGGCGATCGCGTCGCGATCATGATGCCCAACTGCCTGCAGTACCCGATCGCCACGTTCGGCGTGCTGCGCGCAGGGCTGACGGTCGTCAACGTCAACCCGATGTACACGGTGCGCGAGCTCAAGCACCAGATGGAGGACTCCGGCGCGGTGGCGATCCTCGTGCTCGACAACTTCGGCGACACGGTGCAGAAGTCGCTGGCGGGCACCTCGATCCGCCACGTGCTCACCACCGGTCTCGGAGACCTGCTTGGAGCCAAGGGCGCGATCGTCAATTTCGTGCTCCGCCACGTCAAGAAGATGGTGCCGGACTACAACATCCAGGGTGCAGTGCGTTTCCGCGAGGCTCTCAAGCTGGGCCGTCGCCACACATTGCCCGGGGTGCAGATCGATCCGACCGACATCGCCTTCCTGCAGTACACCGGCGGCACCACCGGGGTGGCCAAGGGCGCGATGCTCACCCACCGCAACATGGTGGCGAACATGCAGCAGGCGTCGGCGTGGATCGACGCGCTGGCCACGCCCGGCAAGGAAGTCATCGTAACGGCGCTGCCGCTCTACCACATCTTCGCGCTGACGGCGAACGGCCTCGTCTTCATGAAGTACGGCGCCAAGAACATCCTGATCACCAACCCGCGCGACATGCCCGGTTTCGTCAAGGAGCTCAAGCGCGAACCGTTCACCGCGATCACCGGCGTCAACACCCTGTTCAACGGCCTGCTCAACACCCCGGGCTTCGACGAGGTCGACTTCTCCCACCTGCGGCTGACTCTCGGTGGCGGCATGGCGGTGCAGCGTTCGGTCGCCGAACGCTGGAAGAAGACCACCGGCGTCACCCTGGTGGAAGCCTACGGCCTGACCGAAACCGCACCGGCGGCGTGCATCAACCCGATGGACCTGAAGGACTACAACGGTTCCATCGGCCTGCCGATCCCGTCCACCGACGCCTGCGTCAAGGGCGAGGACGGGGCGATGCTCCCGGCGGGCGAAGTCGGCGAGCTGTGCATCCGCGGCCCGCAGGTCATGGCGGGCTACTGGCAACGGCCGGACGAAACCGCGAAGACCATCGACGCCGAGGGCTGGCTGCATACGGGCGACATGGCGAAGATGGACGAGAACGGCTTCTTCTATATCGTCGACCGCAAGAAGGACATGATCCTAGTGTCCGGCTTCAACGTGTATCCCAACGAGGTCGAGGACGTCATCGCGATGATGCCCGGCGTGCTCGAGGTGGCCGCCGTGGGCGTGCCGGACGAGCGCTCCGGTGAGGTGGTCAAGGTGTTCGTGGTCAGGAAGGATCAGTCGCTGACCGCCGACCAGATCAAGGCGCACGCGCGCGAACACCTCACCGGCTACAAGCAGCCTCGCCAGGTGGAGTTCCGCACGGAACTGCCCAAGACCAACGTCGGCAAGATCCTGCGCCGCGAACTCAAGGAGGAGCAGCCGGCAGCGCCCGCCGCCTGACGTTTTCCCTGCGGCACGCAACACGAAGCGCCCGTCGATGACGGGCGCTTTCTTTTTGGCTGCGCGCGACTGCAACGCGCATGCGACCGCGCGCGCGTGCTTGCAGTCAGCCGCCTTTGGGAGCATAGAAGGGCCGATCGGCGCCATTCATTTCACACCGGCTTTACGGTGGCATCCGATTCGCCCAGCCCGTCCTTCCATGCCCAAAGGAACACACCAATGAACAATATCGAATCCCTGCAGCCCGCCAGCCGCTTCAACATGCTGCGCGTGGCCGAGGATGCCGACCGCGGCGTCCACTGGTTCTACATGCACAACCAGGGCACCACCGGCCGGGCCTGCTTCAGGCCCGGCCTGGTTTCGGAGATCCTCAGTCACCAGCAGGTCCTCGGTGACCGCCTGCGTCGCAGCAGTGCCACCGACGGCATCGCCCATATCGTGCTGGCCTCCGATTCGGATGCCTTCAACCTCGGCGGCGATCTCGAACTGTTCTGCCGCGCCATCCGCGCCGGCGACCGCGCCACGCTGCTGTCCTATGCGCGCCAGTGCGTGCTCGGCGTGCACGCATTCCATGACGGCCTGGGCGCCGGCGCGCACAGCATCGCGCTTGTGCAGGGCGATGCCCTGGGCGGCGGCTTCGAGGCCGCACTGAGCTGCCACACCATCGTCGCCGAGGAAGGCGCGATGATGGGCCTGCCCGAGGTGCTGTTCGACCTGTTCCCCGGCATGGGCGCGTACTCCTTCCTGTGCAAGCGCATCGCGCCGCACCAGGCCGAGAAGCTGATGCTCGACGGCAATGTCTACCCCGCCGAGCAGCTGTACCGGATGGGTCTGGTCGACGTGCTTGCGCCCCGCGGCGAAGGTGTGCGGGCCGTGGAAGAGGTCATCCGCAACAACCGGCGCATCCCGCACGCACGCGCGGCGATGCACAGGGTGCGCGCGATGCACCAGCCGGTGACGGTCGAGGAGCTGATGACCATCACCGAGGTCTGGGTGGACACCGCGCTGCGGCTCGGCGAGAAGTCACTGCGCACCATGGAGCGGCTGGTGCGCGCACAGTACCGCCGCCACGGGGACAACGACGTCGCCACCGCCTGATGGCGGCGGCTCAGGGGGTGTTGCTGTCCCCCTCGCGGGGCGCGGCCATGCGGCCGCGTGCCGCGAGCGCCGACCTGCCCTGCTCCAGCGCGGCTTCCAGTCGGGTCAATCGCTGGCGCCATTCCGGCGCCATCTGCCAGTCCGCCAGGCGCATGACATCGCCGCTCAGCGCGGCAACGCGGACCATGCCCACGTTGCTGGCCACGCCCTTGAGCGCATGGGCGTGGTCGCGCAGCTGGTCCCAGGCGCCGGCCTCCCCGGCGTCGCGGAACTGCTCCAGCGCCCGCTCGGCATCGGCCACGCACTGGCCGATGAACTTGGCTTCGAACGCCTGGCCCATGCCCAGCGCGGCGATCTCGTCGAGCACGCTGGTGTCGAGCACGTCGCCCGGCGCCACCGGCGACTGGCGCGCTGTGGCCGAAGTATCCACCGGCGTCTGTTCGCCGCTGGCGATCGCGGCCAGTGCGTCCAGCAGCCGCGACGCCACCACCGGCTTCGCGAGGAACGCGCGCGCGCCGGCCTCGGTGCACGCACGGATCGATTCGGGCGTGACATCCGCGCTGAGGATGATCACCGGCGTGCGCGTACCGCCGGCCTGCATCACCCGCAGCTGCCGCAACATGTCCAGGCCCGTCACCTCGGGCATGTGCAGGTCGACGATGACGACGTCGTAGTCCGCGACCTCCAGCGCCGACAGTGCCTGCTCGCCGTCCTCGACCTCGACCACCCGATGGCCCGCCTTGCGCAGCAGGCTCTGCAGCACCAGGCGGTTCGCGGCGTGGTCGTCGGCGATCAGGATCCGCATCGATGCCACGCGCGCGCGATGACGCAGGAACGGATCGCTGAAGGCGATCACGTTCTCCACGTCGGGCGCTGGCGGCCTCTGTCCGGGCATCGGGTCGGCCACCGCCTGCGGCAGCTCGAACGGCAGTTCCACCCAGAAGCGGCTACCCACGCCCTCGCGGCTTTCGAAGCCGATGGTGCCGCCCATCGCCTCGGTCAGGCCCTTGGCGATGGTGGTGCCCAGCCCGGTGCCACCATGGCGTCGCGCCAGGCTGGTATCGGCCTGTTCGAAGGCCTCGAACAGCTTGGCGCGCACCGAGGGCGCGATGCCGATCCCGGAATCGGCCACGGTGAAACGCACCATCACCCGCCCGGCGGTGGCCCGGCCCGGCACCAGCGCGATGTCCACCCGCACCTCGCCTTCATCGGTGAACTTGATGGCGTTGTTGACCAGGTTCACCAGCACCTGCCGCAGCTGCGGCATGTCGCCCACCAGGTACGGCGGCACGTCCGGGGCGATCTCGACCACATAGGACAGCCCCTTGCCGCGGGCGTCGGGCTCGAGCATGTAGCCGATGCTGTCGATCAGTTCGCGCAGCTGGAACCGTTCCGAAGCCAGCTTCAGCTTGCCGGCCTCGATGGCCGAGATGTCGAGCACGTCCTCCACCAGTGCCAGCAGCGAGCGCGTCGATGCCTGGATCGTGTTGAGGTATTCGCGCTGCTCGGGGTCCAACCGGGTGGTAGCCAGCAGTTCCGACATGCCGGACAGGCCGTTGAGCGGGGTCCGGAACTCGTGGCTCATGTTGGCCAGGAAGCGGCTCTTGGCTTCGTTGGCCTTGCGCGCCTCCTCGATCGCGGCGGTGAGCGCGCGCAGCAGCGAGCCGAAGTACAGCGGCACCGCGGCCACGCCCACCAGCAACCCCCATGACAGCATCGGGTTGTCGTTCCAGTACGGGGTGAAACGGATCACCACGAAGAACGACGCCAGCGCCATCACCGTGGCGGCATACAGATAGCCGGGGCCGTAGCGAAGGCCGTTGCCGATGGTCACCCACAGGTACACCGCATACAGCGGCGAGGCCGTCTCGCCCTGCAGGTACATCACCCCGGCCAGCGCGAAATAGTCCGCGGACATGCCGATCCAGCGCCGCACGTGCGACGCCCCGGGGTTGACCAGGATCGCGCCCAGCAGCCCGAGCGAAACCACCAGCTCGCCGAGCAGGATCAGCCAGGTGAGGACCAGCGCCGGGTCGCTCTGGCCGCCACGCATCTGCCAGCCCAGGTAGGCCGAGAACAGCGAGGTGATGGCGATGCGCACCATCACCTGCATGTGTTCGCTGTCGGGTCGACCCGACAGCCGCGCCCTGATCCATGAGCCGTATGCGTTCATGGGCGGGCTACTGGAGGTGCGGTCCCGGACGCGAAGGCTTGCCGAAGCGGTGGATGATCTCGGGCAACTGCGCCTCATGGCGCAACAGCGCGTCCACGCAGCGCGGGTCGAACAGCACGCCCCGGTTGTCGCGCAGATAGTCCATCGCTTCCTGCAGGCTCCATGCACGCTTGTACGGACGTTCGGAGATCAGCGCGTCGAACACGTCGGCGATCGCCACGATCCTGGCTTCCAACGGGATCGACTCCCCCGACAGGCCATCCGGGTAGCCACTGCCGTCCCAGCGTTCCTGGTGGCTGAGCGCGATCTTGGCGCTGAGCTGGATGAAGCGGTTCTGGCTGCCGGCCAGCAGGTCGTAGCCGAGCTGCGGGTGGCGCTGCATCACCGCGGTCTCCTCCGGCGTCAGGGCGCCGGGTTTGAGCAGCAGCGCATCGGGGATCGCGATCTTGCCGATGTCGTGCAGCGGTGCGGCGAGTTCGATCATCCGCACCTCGTCCTCGTACAGCCCGAGTTCCTCGGCGATCAGCCCCGAGAGGTGGGCGACGCGCTCGAGGTTCGCGCTGGTGCCGGAGTCGCGGTAGGCGATCGCGCGTGCGAGCCGGGTCAGCGTCTCGCGCTCGCGTTCCTCCACCTCGTGCATCGTCGCCAGCAGGCGCTGCTCCAGCGACAGTGCACGCTGCTTCACCGACTCCGCATGCTGGCGCAGCTGCAGCAGGTTGCGGCAGCGTGCGCGCAGTTCGCGCGGGCGCACCGGCTTGACCAGGAAATCGATGACGCCGGCATCGAGCGCGGCCTGGCGGAGCGGCTCATCGCCGACCACGGTCACCAGTACGATCGGCACGTCGCGATGCAGCAGCGGCTTGCGGAAGCGCCGGGCGAACTCCAGGCCATCGATGCCGGGCATCCGGTAGTCGAGCAGCAGCAGGTCCGGGCGGTTGTCCTGGCACCACTGCAGCGCGATCTGCGGATCGCCGAAGTCACGCACTTCGAGCTCGGGACCGATGTCCTCGAGGATGTGCCGCAACATGGTGCGGGCCGAGGTCTGGTCGTCGACGATGACGATATTCACATCCGCTCCTGGCAGGCCGGCCCGTCCGACGCGTCATGGTGGCTGCGCGGCGGCGCGCCGCGCAAGTCCCGTTCACTGGCGTTGTCGGCCCGGTCACAGCCGACTTGAGGGCCGGTTCAGCCGCGGCCCTCGCCGGCCTCCGGCCGCATGTAGGGAAACAGCAGCACGTCACGGATCGAATTCACCCCGGTCAGCAGCATCACCAGCCGGTCGATGCCCACCCCCAGTCCGCCCGTGGGCGCCATCCCGTATTCCAGCGCACGGATGTAGTCGGCGTCGTAGTGCATCGCCTCGTCGTCGCCGCCCTCCTTGGCCGTCAGCTGCGCCTGGAAGCGCGCGGCCTGGTCCTCCGGGTCGTTGAGCTCGGAGAAGCCATTGGCCAGCTCACGACCGTTGACGAACAGCTCGAAGCGGTCGGTGTAGCCGGGCTCGCTGTCGCTGGCGCGCGCCAGTGGTGACACCTCGACCGGGTGGTCGGTGATGAAGGTCGGCTGCACCAGGGTGTGCTCGACGGTCGCCTCGAAGATCTCCAGCAGCAGCTTGCCCCAGCCCCACGACGGCTTGACGCGGATCTTCAGCCGCTCGCAATGGTGCAGCAGCGCATCGCGGTCGGTGCAGTCCGCAACGGTGATGTCGGGGTTGTGGTGGCGCACCGCTTCGTCCATGCGCCAGCGACGGAACGTCGGTTCAAGATCGATCGCCGCGCCATCCCATTCCACCGTGGTGGTGCCGAGCACGCTGCGCGCGGTCTCGCGGATCAGCGCCTCGGTGAGGTCCATCACCTCGTCGTACGTGGCATAGGCCTCGTAGAGCTCGAGCATGGTGAACTCGGGGTTGTGCCGGGTCGACACCCCCTCGTTGCGGAAGTTGCGGTTGATCTCGTACACGCGCTCGAAGCCACCGACCACCAGCCGCTTCAGGTACAGCTCGGGTGCCACGCGCAGGTACAGCTCGAGGTCGAGCGCGTTGTGGTGGGTCACGAACGGCTTCGCCGTCGCACCGCCGGGGATGTAATGCATCATCGGCGTTTCCACTTCGAGGAAACGGCGCTCGTCGAGCCACGCGCGGATCGCACGGATGATGCGGCTGCGCTTGACGAACACCTCGCGCGCTTCCGGCGTCACCACGAGGTCGACGTAGCGCTGGCGGTAGCGTTGCTCGACGTCACTCAGGCCATGCCACTTGTCGGGCAGCGGGCGCAGCGACTTCACCAGCAGGCGCAGCGACGTCGCCTTGACCGACAGCTCGCCGGTGCGCGTGCGGGTCAACCCGCCTTCGACGGCGACGATGTCGCCGATGTCGAACGTCCTGAACGCGTCATAGGCCTCGCCTAGCGTGTTGGACTGCAGGAACAGCTGGATGCGCCCGGACTCGTCCATGAGCTGCGCGAAGCTGGCCTTGCCCATCACCCGCTTGGCCATCAGCCGGCCGGCCATCGCCACGCGCCGCGGCAGGGCCTCGAGCGCCTCCGCCCCCCAGGCCCCGGTGTCGGCGAACTCCGCCTGCAGGTCGCCCGCGTAATCCGCGCGCCGGAAATCGTTGGGATACGCGACGCCCTGCGCACGCAACGCGGCCAGTTTGGCGCGGCGCTCGGCGATCAGGTGGTTCTCGTCGTGCGCGGGGGTTTCGGGCGTGGAAGCGGTCATTGGGGGTGTTCCGGGGGCTGGCGCGTGCCGCGGATGGACGCGGAGCCAGATGGGTTCGAGAGTGATCCGTGGAAAGTACGCCGGCACCTGCGCCAGCGCACTTCCGGCTTCATCCGTGCTGCCCCGCGTCCATCCGCGGTGGATATGGATGTCGGGCCGCGACCGGCGCGGCCCGTGACCCTATGCAGCGTCGCTGCGTTTCGCGCCGACCTGCAGGCCGGCCTTCAGGCTGGCCTCGACGAATTCGTCGAGATCGCCGTCGAGCACCTTCTGGGTATCACTGCGCTCCACACCGGTGCGCAGGTCCTTGATACGCGACTGGTCGAGCACGTAGTTGCGGATCTGGCTGCCCCAGCCGACGTCGGACTTGGTGGCTTCCACCGCGTCCTTTTCGGCATTGCGCTTCTGCAGTTCGAGCTCGTAGAGACGCGCGGCCAGCATCTTCATCGCGCGGTCGCGGTTCGCGTGCTGGCTGCGCTCGGTCTGGCAGGCCACCACCACGCCCGTGGGCACATGGGTGATGCGCACCGCCGACTCGGTCTTGTTGACGTGCTGGCCACCCGCGCCGGACGAGCGGTAGACGTCGGTCCGGAGGTCGGCCGGGTTGATCTCGATGTCGATGTTGTCGTCGATCTCCGGTGCCACGAACACCGACGTGAAGCTGGTATGGCGGCGGTTGTCGGAGTCGAACGGCGACTTGCGCACCAGCCGGTGCACGCCGGTCTCGGTCTTGAACCAGCCGTAGGCGAAGTCGCCTTCCACGCGGAACGTCGCCGACTTGATACCGGCCACTTCGCCACCGGAAACCTCCAGGAGCTCGGTCTTCCAGCCACGGTTCTCCGCCCAGCGCAGGTACATGCGCAGCAGGATCTCCGCCCAGTCCTGCGCCTCGGTGCCACCGGCACCGGCCTGGATGTCGACGAACGCGCTGGCATTGTCCATCTCGCCGGAGAACATGCGCTGGAACTCCAGCTTGTCCACGTCACCGCCGTAGCGTTCGACGTCGGCGGTCACCGCCTGCACGGTGTCCTCGTCGTTCTCGGCTTCGGCCATCTCCAGAAGCTCGGCGGCGCCTTCCAGACCCTCGAGCAGGCCGCGGATGCCATTGACGGTCTTGTCGAGCAGGGAGCGCTCGCGGCCCAGGGCCTGTGCACGGCCGGGATCGTCCCAGATCCGTGGATCCTCGAGTTCGCGTTCTACTTCCTCGAGACGCTCGCGCTTGGCATCGTAGTCAAAGAAACCCCCTCAGCGCTTCCAGCCGACCCTGGAGGTCGGCGATGCGCTGGCGGAGGGGATTGAGTTCCATCATGAGGCGGTCGCCTTCCGGTAAAGGCCGGCATTCTATCAAGCACGTCCTGCACGGCGCAGCCCGCGCGCCAGGTGCATGCATCGCCCCGGGTTGGCCGCCGCGTCCCGCGGGCGCGGCGGCCAGCCCCGCTCAGCGGCGCTGGATGCCGATGCGGTAGCGCCCGTCGGAACGGCCCACCACCGAGCTCGCCTCCAGGATGTAGTCGCCCGCCTGCAGCGTCTCGTCGATGCGCGCATCCAGCCCGCCGCCGCTGTCGTCATCCTGCGCCACCGGCTCGCCATCGCGCAGCAGGCGCAGATGACTGTCGATGCCATCGGCCGACTGCATCTCGATGCGATAGCTGCCGTTGCGCGGAATCCGCACGCTGTAGCGGTCGGTGGCGCCGGCCATCAGGCGCGCGTCGCGCGGCTGCCCGATGGCGAGCGTGCCGCCACCGATATCGTCCGGCACATCGGCGAACTCCGCCGACAGCGTGAACAGGCCTGCGCCGTCGTTGTAGGAGGACGCACGCACGCTGTACTCGCCGGGCTCGAGCACCGAGACGATGCGTGCGTCGAGGCCGCCACCGGAGTCGTCGTCGTGCAGCAGCACGGTCTCGCCTTCGAGCGCGAGCATGGAGTCGAATTCGCTGCTGCGCATGGTGACCGTGGCCAGCTGGCGCGACGGCACCTGCAGGCGGTAGGCCACCTGCGCACCCTGGTGCAGCGCGGTGACGTCGGTGCCGGGCTGCAGCACGCCGTCGATGGCCAGGGTGACGCCGGCCGGCAGTTGCCGCTCGCTCACCGCCAACCGGTACTGGCCCTGGATCGAGCCGCCGTAGCCATCCGCGATCACGGTATAGCGGCCCGGCGCCAGCCGCGCGGTCACCAGCGAGTTGCTGCCTTCGGCGTCATCGTTGGACAGCGATACGCCGTTGCCTTCCAGCTTCAGCAGTGTGTCGAACTCGTCGGAATCCATGCGCACCGCGTACACCGCATCGCGCTCGATGACGAGCGGGATGCGACGGGCGCTGTCGGCCCAGTCGGTGATCGTCGCGCCGGCGTGGATCTCGCTGCCGTCGTAGAGCACCAGCGGCGACACCCGCAGCGTGTAGGGCCCGTAGGACGATGCGTCGCGGCCGCTCACCGCCAACAGGTAGCGCCCGGCTTCGGGAGCCCGCACCGACATGCTGGTGGCCTCGCGCTCCGATGACGATGTCTGCAGCAGCTGGTTGTCGGAGAACAGCGTCAGCTGTGCGCGCAGCGGCCCGTCCACCGCGAACTCGACGCCCTGCCCCGGTGTCAGGCTGATCGAGTACAGCTTGCTGCGGGTGCCGTCGCGCCAGTTCAGCGCATCGGCGGTGGTGATCTCTCCGCGCACCTGCTGGCCGACCGCCAGTGATGCGGGGGCGGGGCCGGCAGCGGCCGACATCCCTGCGAAGCCCGAAAGCGAAATACCGACGGCCAGTGCCAAACCCTTCCTGATCATTCCGTGTCCTTCTGCCTGTGGAAGCCGGCACCGGTGGCACCGACATGAACAGGCGAAGTATGCGCCTTCACGCGGCCCGGGCCACGGTCGTGCGTGCGACGTCAGGCCGGTTCGAGGTGCTCCACCACCAGCTGCACGGCGCCGTTGCCCCGGTAGTCGTCCGGGGCGAGCCGGTAGGCGAGATGCACGCGGGACGTGTCGGGACGTGCCTCCCAGCCGCCGAACTGGATGGCATCCAGCGGCTCGCGGCGCTCGGGCACCCGCAGACGCAGCCGCAGGTGGCGCTGCCCGACGCAGCGGACATCCAGCAGTTCGAAACCGCCGTCGAACAGGGGCTCCGGGAACGCCTGCCCCCAGGGCCCGCCATCGCGCAGCGCCTGGGCATGCGCATGGTCGAATTCGTGCGCGGCAAGTTCGCCATCGCTGTCGATCACCGCCTGCAGCAGCGCCGCATCCAGCGCGCCGGCAGCGTGCGCCCGGAAAGCCTGCTCGAAATCGGCAAGCGCATCGAGATCGAGGCTGAGCCCGGCGGCCATCGCATGTCCGCCGAAGCGCCCGATCAGGCCGGGGCGTGCGGCATCGACCGCGGCCAACGCGTCGCGGATATGGAAGCCTGGAATCGACCGTGCCGAGCCTCGCAACTGGCGGCTGCCCGGCTCCGCCGGTGCGAACGCCACCACCGGTCGGTGCAGGCGTTCCTTGAGCTTCGAGGCCACCAGCCCGACCACGCCGGGATGCCACTCGGGGTCGAACAGGACCACCGCGGGATCGCCCGCGCTGACGACGCTGTCGAGCGCGCGACCGGTCAGCGCCGCCTCGGCCTCGTCCACCATGGTCTGCTGGACACCGCGGCGTTCGGCATTGATGCGGTCCAGCAGCTGGGCGAGCTCGCGCGCGCGGGCCGCATCGTCGGTGAGCAGGCACTCGATGCCGATCGACATGTCCTCCAGCCGGCCGGCGGCATTGAGCCGCGGGCCGATCGCATAGCCGATGTCGGCGGCGGTCAGCCGCGACACCTCGCGCCCCGCCACCCGCGCCAGCGCCTGCAGCCCGGCACAGCCCTGGCCTGCGCGCAGCCGCTGCAGGCCGGCGGCCACCAGCGCCCGGTTGTTGGCATCCAGCGCCACCAGGTCGGCGACGGTGCCGACCGCGACCAGATCCAGCAGCACGCGCAGGTCCGGCCCGGCATCCACGAACGCGCCGCGCGCACGCAGCACGCCGCGCAGCGCCAGCAGCACGTAGAAGATCACGCCGACACCCGCCAGCGTCTTCGACGGAAACATGTCGCCAGGCAGGTTCGGATCGACGATGACGTCGGCCGGTGGCAGCGATGGCCCCGGCAGGTGGTGGTCGGTCACCAGCACCTGCCAGCCGCGCGCCTTCGCCGCGGCGATCCCGGCATGGCAGGCGATGCCATGGTCGACGGTGACCAGCAGCTCCGGCCCGAGCGCCGCCAGTTCGTCGACCAGGCCTGGTGACAGCCCGTAGCCGTGGACGATGCGGTTGGGCACCGCATGCAGCACCTCGCGCGCGCCCAGCATGCGCAGGCCACGCACAGCGACCGCACAGGCGGTGGCGCCGTCGCAATCGAAGTCCCCGACTACCACGATCCGCCGCCCTGCGGCGATTGCGTCGGCAAGCAGGCGCGCGGCGTCGGCGATGCCGGTCAGGGTGTCGGGTGCGTGCAGGTCGGCCAGGCGCGGACGCGCGGCGGTGAAGTCCGCGACGCCACGGGCGGCATACACCCGACGCAGCAGCGGCAGCACGTGGTCGGGCCAGGCACCGCTTGCGCCCGCGGCGCGGCGGCGGATCCTGCGCAAGGGGGTCATGACAACGAGGTGCGCGGCCGGCGCCATACGCGCCAGCGCTGCGAGCGGCGCACCGTGAGCCGTTGCCCGTCCGCGAGGTCGAGTACCAGCGACGAGATCGCGCCGGTGCGCAGCGCGTCCAGTGCCGGCGCCAGCCAGTCGTTTGCGAGCTGGCGCAGGTCGCGTTCGCTGCGCAGGTCCACCAGCGCGTCGGATCCGGGCACCGCGAACGCGGAGGGTTCGGCCACGTGCGCACCGGCCGCCGCCGCCATGGCCGCCAGGGTGTCGTCGCGGGTGAGCACCTGCGCCGCGTGCACCCCGACCCGGTCCGGCAGCATTCCGCCCCCCCAGAACCACAGCGAGTTCACCGGCGGCAAGCCACGCGCGGCGCGCTCGGCATTGCGCGGATGGTTGTGCAGGACGATCTGTGCCTCGTTGAGCAGCATGCGCCAGCGACGCGCGTCCGCGCCTTCGGCCAGATGGTCGAAGAAGTCGGTGCCGAGTGCCTCGTCGGGCGGCGTGAACACCGGCAGCGGCGTGCCCTCGGGCAGCCTCAGGTACCAGCGCCCCGGTACCGGCGCATCGATGGGCATGCCGGAGTCACCGAACAGCGGCTTCAACGGGCGCAGCAGGTCCGCGGTCTCGGCGACATCGAGCTGCAACGCTTCCCCATGGCCGTACAGGCGTGCGCCGTTGATGTCCGGCCTTATCCACGCCGGATCCGCGCGCAGCCAGGCGGCACCGGCGGCGTCGCCGGCGTCGCGCTGGCGGGTCACCGCCGCCACCGGCCAGCCGCGCGGCAGCACATCCACGTGCCGCTGCAGTTGCAGGCCCTCGCCGGCTTCGCCGCCGGCAACGAGATCGGCACGGCCGAGCATCGCGGCAACCTCCGCCGGCAGCCGCTGCGCGCCGAAATCGGCGCCCGCAGGCAACAGCATGGCCACACCCGGGCGGGCGGCCATCAGCGGTGGACCAGAGCGTGGCGAGCCGGCATCGCCGCCTCAGCCGTAGCTGACGGAGACGATCTCGTACTCGTGCGTGCCACCCGGCGCCTGGATGGTGACCACGTCACCCTCGTGCTTGCCGATCAGCGCACGTGCGACAGGCGACGAGATGGCGATCATCCCCTGCTTGATGTCGGCTTCGAGGTCACCAACGATCTGGTAGCGGGTGACTTCGCCGCCGTCGGTGTCCTCCAGTTCGACATGCGCACCGAACACGATCTTCGAGCCCGCGTTGAGGGCCGCCACGTCGATGACCTGCGCATGCGACAGCTCGCCCTCGAGCTGCTTGATGCGGCCCTCGATGAAGCCCTGCTGTTCGCGGGCGGCGTGGTATTCGGCGTTCTCCTTGAGGTCGCCGTGCGCGCGGGCCTCGGCGATCGCATTGATCACCGCGGGGCGCTGCACCGACTTCAGCTGTTCGAGTTCGGCGCGCAGGCGCTGCGCGCCCTGTACGGTGAGGGGAGCTCTCATGGCGTCTTCAGTTCCTCGTGCAGTTCCTGCAGCGACCACACCGGGCCACTGCCGCGATAGTCCAGAGAATGCAGCAGCGCCCGGGCGCCGGCAATCGTCGTCGAGTAGGTCACCCGCTGCTGCAGGGCCTCGCGGCGGATCGAGAACGAGTCGGCGATGGCCTGCTTGCCTTCGGTGGTGTTGACGATATAGACGATCTCGCCGTTCTTGATCAGGTCGACCACGTGCGGGCGGCCCTCGACGACCTTGTTGATGCGTTCGCAGGCGATGCCGTTGTCGTCGAGCCACTTCGCCGTGCCCTGGGTGGCGACGATGCTGTAGCCACGGCGCACCAGTTCCTGCGCCACCGGCACCACGCGCGCCTTGTCCGGATCGCGGACGGACACGAACACCTTGCCGGTGGCCGGCGGCGCCTTGATGCTTGCGGCCTCCTGCGCACGCGCGAACGCGGCGCCGAAGCTGCGGCCCACGCCCATCACCTCGCCGGTGGAACGCATTTCCGGGCCGAGGATCGGGTCGACGCCCTGGAACTTCGCGAACGGGAAGATCGCCTCCTTCACCGAGTAGTAGTCCGGCACGATCTCGGTGGTCACGCCCTGCTCCGCCAGCGAACGCCCGGCCATGCAGCGCGCGGCGATCTTGGCCAGCGGCAGGCCGATCGCCTTGGACACGAACGGCACCGTGCGCGAGGCACGCGGGTTCACTTCCAGCAGGAAGATGGTGTCCTCGCCATCGCCATTGGTCTGCACCGCGAACTGGGTGTTCATCAGTCCGACCACCTCCAGCGCGCGTGCCAGCGCGATCACCTGCTCACGCAGGCGCGCCTGGGTATCGGCCGAAAGCGAATACGGCGGCAGCGAACACGACGAGTCGCCGGAATGCACGCCGGCTTCCTCGATGTGTTCCATCACCCCGCCAATCAGCACCTGGCCGTCGGCGTCGGCGATGACGTCGATATCCACTTCCACCGCGTTGTCGAGGAAGCGGTCGAGCAGCACCGGCGAATCATTGGAGACCTTGACCGCTTCGCGCATGTAGCGCTCGAGGTCGGCATCGGCGTGCACCACTTCCATCGCGCGGCCGCCGAGCACATAGCTCGGGCGCACCACCAGCGGATAGCCGATCTCGCGGGCGAGCACCAGCGCCTGCTCGGCGCTGCGCGCGGTGCGGTTCGGCGGCTGCCGGAGGCCCAGTTTCTCGACCAGCTGCTGGAAGCGCTCGCGGTCCTCGGCGAGGTCGATCGACTCCGGCGAGGTGCCGATGATCGGCACGCCGTTGGCTTCCAGCGCGCGCGCGAGCTTGAGCGGGGTCTGTCCGCCGTACTGCACGATCACGCCCTTGGGCTTCTCGACCTCGACGATCTCCAGCACGTCCTCCAGCGTCAGCGGCTCGAAGTACAGGCGGTCGGAGGTGTCGTAGTCGGTGGAGACCGTCTCCGGGTTGCAGTTGACCATGATGGTCTCGAACCCGTCCTCGCGCAGCGCCAGCGACGCATGCACGCAGCAGTAGTCGAACTCGATGCCCTGGCCGATGCGATTGGGGCCGCCGCCGAGCACCATGATCTTGTCGCGCGTGGTCGGTTCGGCCTCGCACTCGTCCTCGTAGGTCGAGTACAGGTAGGCGGTGCCGGTGGCGAACTCCGCCGCGCAGGAATCGACGCGCTTGTAGACCGGGCGGATGCCGAACGCGCGACGCAGTGCACGCACCGCCTGCTCGTCGCTGCCGGTCAGCTGCGCCAGGCGCGCGTCGGAAAAGCCCATGCGCTTGAGCTCGCGCATGCGCGCTGCATCCAGCGCCTGCAGGCCATCGGCGGCGACCGCCGTCTCGGCGGCGATGATGTCCTCGATCTGGTCGAGGAACCATGGATCGACGAACGACAGCGCATGCACGTCCTCGACGCTCATGCCGGCGCGGAACGCATCGCCCAGGTGGAACATGCGCTCCGGGCCCGGCTCCTTGAGCTCGCGGCGCAGCGCGATCATGCCGTCCTCGCTGCCCAGATCCAGCCCGGTCGGGTCGAGGCCGACCTTGCCGGTCTCCAGCCCGCGCAGCGCCTTCTGCAGCGATTCCTGGAAGGTGCGGCCCATCGCCATCACCTCGCCCACCGACTTCATCTGCGTGGTCAGGCGTGCATCGGCCTGGGGGAACTTCTCGAACGCGAACCGCGGGATCTTGGTGACCACGTAGTCGATCGACGGCTCGAACGACGCCGGGGTCTTCCCGCCGGTGATCTCGTTCTTCAACTCGTCGAGCGTGTAGCCGACCGCGAGCTTGGCCGCGACCTTGGCGATCGGGAAGCCCGTCGCCTTGGATGCCAGCGCCGACGAGCGCGACACCCGCGGGTTCATCTCGATGACCACCACGCGCCCGGTCTGCGCGTTGATGCCGAACTGCACGTTGGAGCCGCCGGTGTCCACCCCAATCTTGCGCAGCACCGCAATCGATGCATTGCGCAGCCGCTGGTATTCGCGGTCGGTGAGGGTCTGCGCCGGGGCCACGGTGATCGAGTCGCCGGTGTGCACGCCCATCGGGTCGAGGTTCTCGATCGAGCACACGATGATGCAGTTGTCCGCGGTGTCGCGGACCACCTCCATCTCGAACTCCTTCCAGCCCAGCACCGACTCTTCCACCAGCACTTCGCTGGTCGGCGACAGCTCGAGGCCGCGCTTGACGATCTCCTCGAACTCCTCGCGGTTGTAGGCGATGCCGCCGCCGCTACCGCCCAGCGTGAAGCTCGGGCGGATGATGGTCGGATAGCCCACCGTGGCCTGGATCTCGACGGCTTCCTCGAAGGTCCTGGCGACCGCGGCCTTCGGGCACTCGAGGCCGATCTCCTGCATCGCCACGCGGAACAGCTCGCGGTCCTCGGCCATCATGATGGCCTCGCGCTTCGCGCCGATCAGCTCGACGCCGTACTTCTCCAGCACGCCGTTGTCGGCGAGGTCGAGCGCGCAGTTAAGCGCGGTCTGCCCGCCCATCGTCGGCAGCAGCGCATCCGGGCGCTCCTTCTCGATGATCTTCTCGACCGTCTGCCAGTTGATCGGCTCGATATAGACCGCGTCCGCCGTATCGGGGTCGGTCATGATCGTGGCCGGGTTGGAGTTCACCAGCACCACGCGGAAGCCTTCCTCGCGCAGCGCCTTGCACGCCTGTGCGCCGGAGTAGTCGAACTCGCAGGCCTGGCCGATGACGATCGGGCCGGCGCCGATGATGAGAATGGTCTGGATATCGGTGCGCTTTGGCATGTCAGCGGCTCTCCATCAGCGCCACGAAACGGTCGAACAGCGGGGCTACGTCGTGGGGGCCGGGCGAGGCCTCCGGGTGGCCCTGGAACGAGAAGGCGGGTGCGTCGGTCAGCTCGATGCCCTGGTTGGTGCCGTCGAACAGCGACCGGTGGGTCACGCGCACATTGGCCGGCAGTGTCGATTCGTCGACCGCGAACCCGTGGTTCTGCGAGGTGATCATCACCCGCCCGGTATCGAGGTCCTGCACCGGGTGGTTGGCACCGTGGTGGCCGTTGGCCATCTTCACCGTGCCGCCGCCCGCGGCCAGCGCCAGCAGCTGGTGGCCCAGGCAGATGCCGAACAGCGGCACGCGCCGGGCGACGAACTCGCGAATCGCGGTGATCGCGTAATCGCACGGTGCCGGGTCGCCCGGACCGTTCGACATGAAGACACCGTCGGGCCGCATCGCCAGCACGTCGGCGGCAGGCGTGCGCGCCGGGACCACGGTCACTTCGCAGCCGGCCTCGGCCAGCAGGCGCAGGATGTTGCGCTTCACGCCGAAGTCGTAGGCGACGACCTTGAACCGGGCCTTGGGCGTGGTGAAGGTGTTGCGGTCGAGATCGAGCTGGCCCTCGTTCCACGCGTACGCCTCGGCGACGCTGACCTCCTTCGCCAGGTCCATGCCCTTGAGGCCGGGGAACTTGCGTGCCGCCTCGAGTGCACGCTCGACGTCGGCTTGCCCGATAGAAGCAGCACCGGCCAGCAGTGCACCGTTCTGGGCACCGCGCTCGCGCAGGATGCGCGTGAGCTTGCGGGTGTCGATGCCGGCGATCGCGACCACGCCGCGCGCGGCCAGCCACTCCGGCAGCGGTACCTGGCTGCGCCAGCTCGACGGGCGGCGCGGCACGTCGCGCACGATCAGGCCCGCGGACCAGACCTTCCCGGCCTCGTCATCCTCGTCGGTGGCACCGGTGTTGCCGATATGCGGGTAGGTCAGGGTGACGATCTGGCGTGCGTACGACGGGTCGGTCACCACTTCCTGGTAACCGGTCATGGCGGTGTTGAACACCACCTCGCCAACGGAGAGGCCAGCGGCGCCTACGGAAATGCCCTCGAAGACGGTACCGTCTTCAAGTACGAGGATTGCGGGTTGGGTCACGGCGGTCGCCCAGTGTGGAGGAGATCCTGCACCGCCAGGCCCGCTTCCAGTCACGGAGAGCGTTCGCTGTCGACGGGCCGCAAAAATCCGCGGACGTGGCGCTTGGCCAGTCCGGGGCGGTGGGGTTCAGGCGAGCGGGAATTTTACCGGCCGGGGGGGGCAAAAGGAAACGGCCGCAATGCATCGCAAAGACGGGAATGGCGCCATTGCGCGTCCGCACCGGCCCATCGCCTGCGTCGTGTTCAGCCCGCGGCCAGCAGATCGCGCATGCCGTAGCGTCCGGGCGCACGCCTGGCCATCCGCGACGCGGCCGTCAGCGCCCCCTGCGCGAACACGTCGCGGCTGGTGGCACGGTGCACCAGCTCGATGCGCTCACCGATGCCGGCGAACTGCACGGTGTGTTCGCCGACGATGTCGCCGGCGCGCACGCTCGCATAGCGCGGCGTCGCCCCGCCCTGCTCCGCCGCCGCACCCAGTGCCAGCGCGGTGCCCGACGGCGCATCGCGCTTGTGGATGTGGTGGAGTTCGAGGATGTCGCAGTCCCAGTCGGCGAGGTCGCGGGCGGCGCGCTCGACCAGCAGGTTGAGCACCGTCACGCCCAGGCTGAAGTTCGCCGCCCACAACACAGGGATCCGCTCCGCCGCGCGGTCGAGCGCGGCAAGCTGGGCGTCGGTCACGCCGGTGGTCCCCGATACGAACGCCGCGCCGCGCGACACGCAGTGCGCCAGCACGCCGTCGAAGCCTTCAGGCAGGCTGAAATCGACTGCCACGTCGAAGGCCGGCACGCCGGCAAGCTCGCGCGACGCGAATCGTGGCACGCCATCCTGCACGCGCTGCTCCACCCGTCGCGACACCGCGCCGACGACCTGCAGGTCGTCGCGTCCGGCAGCAAGGCGCAGCAGCGCCTGCCCCATGCGACCGTTGGCGCCATGGATCAGCAGTCGGAGAGGCTTCGACATCATCAGGTGGAGTCGTCTCGGGAGGCCGCATAGGCTGCGCCACGGCCGCTGGGACGGCAACCCTCGCGGGACGCCGCTGCGAGGTCGTGGCACCGGAAAGCGGAACGCCGCGATTGCTCGCGGCGTCCGGGACATCATGTTGCCGCGACCGGCTCAGGGCGACGTCATCCGGTCCCAGAAGCTGCGTACACCGTCGACGAAGGTGCTCGACTTGGGCGAGTGGCGGCGTGCGCCGTCGCCGCTGAAGGTGGCCTCGAACTGCTCGAGCAGCGTGCGCTGCTCGGCGGTGAGGTTGACCGGGGTTTCGATGACGACCTTGCAGTAGAGATCGCCGGGATGGCGGCTGCGCACCGACTTGACGCCCTGGTCGCGCAGGCGGAACACCTTGCCGGTCTGGGTTTCGGCCGGGATGCGGATCTCGGCTTCACCATCGAGCGTCGGCACGCGCACCACGTCGCCGAGTGCCGCCTGCGAGATACGGATCGGTACCTCGCAGTGCAGGTCGTCGCCATCGCGCTGGAAGATCTCGTGCGGACGTACCCGCACCTCGACATAGAGATCGCCCGGCGGTGAACCCGCGGGCCCGGCCTCGCCCTCGCCCGACAGGCGGATGCGATCGCCGGTGTCCACGCCTGCCGGGATCTTCACCGACAGGACCTTTTCCTCCTCCACCCGCCCTGCGCCATGGCAGGTCCGGCACGGGTTGACGATGCTCTGTCCGCGGCCGCCGCAGTGCGGGCAGGCCTGCTGCATGGTGAAGATGCCGCGCTGCATGCGCACCTGGCCGCGGCCGTGGCAGGTCGAGCAGGTGTCGATCCTGCCGTCTTCCGACCCGCTGCCGTCGCAGCTGTCGCAGCCGGCCAGGGTGGGCACCTCGATGCGCTTCTCGACGCCGTTGACCGCTTCGCGCAGGTCGAGTTCGAGCACGTAGCCGATGTCGGCGCCCCGGCGCGGGCCACCGCGCCCACCGGCACCCCCACCGAAGATATTGCCGAAGATGTCGCCGAAGATGTCGCCCATGTCGGGGCCGCCGAAGCCGCCCGGCCCGGCGTTGCCGCCGCCCATGCCGTGCTCGAACGCGGAATGGCCGTACTGGTCGTACAGGCGGCGCTTGCCGCCGTCGGACAGGACCTCGTAGGCCTCCTTGCACTCCTTGAAGGCCGCCTCGGCGGCGGCATCGCCCGGATTGCGGTCCGGGTGGTGCTTCATGGCGCTGCGGCGGTAGGCCTTCTTGAGTTCCTCTTCGCTTGCGGTGCGGGCCACGCCCAGGACTTCGTAGTAATCGCGTTTCATCGGGCGGGGATTCGTCGTCTGGATTGGGTGTTGCGTGGACGTGCGTGCATCGCCACCGGAATGCCACCGGCCGGCGAAGGAACGGGGCCTCGGCCCCGTTCCCTGGACTCAGCCGTGGCGGATGACCGTCACTTGCGCTCGTCGTCCTTGACCTCGGTGAACTCCGCGTCCACCACGTCGTCGTTCGACGGCGCGCCGCCACCGGCCTGCGGGCCGGCATCGCCGCCCTGCTGGGCCGCCGCAACCGCGGCGAACAGTGCCTGTGCGGTCTCTTCGAGCGCCTTGGTCTTGGCCTCGATCTGGGCCTTGTCGTCGCCCTTCATCGCGGTCTCGACCTCGGCGATCGCGGCCTCGACGCGGCCGATCACGTCACCCGGCACCTTGTCGCCGTTGTCCTTGATCGCGCTGCGGGTGCCGTGCACCAGCGCATCGGCCTGGTTGCGGGCGCCGACCAGTTCCTGGAACTTCTTGTCGTCCTCGCGGTGCGCCTCGGCGTCGGCGACCATCCGCTGGATCTCGTCGTCCGACAGCCCCGAGCCGGCCTTGATCTCGACCTTCTGCTCCTTGCCGGTCTTCTTGTCCTTCGCGGTGACGTGCACGATGCCGTTGGCGTCGATGTCGAACGACACCTCGACCTGCGGCATGCCACGCGGCGCCGGGTCGATGCCGGTGAGGTCGAACTTGGCCAGCGACTTGTTGTAGCGGGCCTGCTCGCGCTCGCCCTGCAGCACGTGCACGGTCACCGCGGACTGGTTGTCCTCGGCGGTCGAGAACGTCTGCGATGCCTTGGTCGGGATCGTGGTGTTCTTCTCGATGATCTTGGTGAACACGCCGCCCAGGGTCTCGATGCCCAGGCTCAGCGGGGTCACGTCGAGCAGCAGCACGTCCTTGACGTCGCCGGCCAGCACGCCGCCCTGGATCGCCGCGCCCAGTGCCACGGCCTCGTCGGGGTTGACGTCCTTGCGCGGCTCCTTGCCGAAGAACTCGGCCACCGCCTGCTGCACCTTCGGCATGCGGGTCTGGCCGCCGACGAGGATCACCTCGTTGACGTCGGACGCACGCAGACCGGCATCGTTGAGCGCGGTGCGGCAGGGCTCGATCGACTTGCGGATCAGGTCCTCGACCAGCGCCTCGAGCTTGGCCCGGGTCAGCTTGATGTTGAGGTGCTTGGGACCCGACGCATCGGCGGTGACGTACGGCAGATTGACCTCGGTCTGCTGCGCGGAGGACAGCTCGATCTTGGCGCGCTCGGCCGCATCCTTCAGGCGCTGCAGGGCCAGCGGATCCTTGCGCAGGTCGATCCCCTGGTCCTTCTGGAACTCCTCGACGAGGTAGTCGATGACGCGCTTGTCGAAGTCCTCGCCGCCCAGGAAGGTGTCGCCGTTGGTGGCCAGCACCTCGAACTGCTTCTCGCCGTCGACCTCGGCGATCTCGATGATCGACACGTCGAAGGTGCCGCCGCCGAGGTCGTACACGGCGATCTTGCGGTCGCCGCCGGCCTTGTCGAGGCCATAGGCCAGCGCGGCCGCGGTCGGCTCGTTGATGATGCGCTTGACGTCCAGACCGGCGATGCGGCCGGCGTCCTTGGTGGCCTGGCGCTGCGAGTCGTTGAAGTACGCCGGCACCGTGATCACGGCCTCGGTGACCTTCTCGCCCAGGTAGTCCTCGGCGGTCTTCTTCATCTTCTCCAGGATGCGCGCGGAGATCTCCTGCGCCGACAGCTTGTTGCCGTCGTTGGTGGCCACCCAGGCGTCGCCGTTGTCGTGCTGGACGATCTTGTACGGCACCAGGCCGATGTCCTTCTGCACTTCGGCATCGGTGAACTTGCGCCCGATCAGGCGCTTGACCGCGAAGAAGGTGTTGTGCGGATTGGTGACGGCCTGGCGCTTGGCGGATGCGCCGACCAGTACCTCGCCATCCTTTGTGTAGGCGACGATCGAAGGCGTGGTGCGATCGCCCTCGCTGTTCTCGATGACCTTGGCCTTGCCGCCGTCCATGATCGCCACGCACGAATTGGTCGTGCCGAGGTCGATGCCGATGATCTTTGCCATGAGTGGTTCCCTCTGGATCCGTATTCGATGTGTCTGGGGGCGGCACGCGGCCGCCGATGCGTGATATCTGGGGGCGGCGGTGTGCCGTTCAAGCGGCCACCGCGATGCGCAGGCGCGCCGGCGTCAGTCCCTGGCCACCACGACGAGCGCGGGGCGCAGCAGGCGCTCGTTGAGCACGTAGCCCTTCTGGAACACCTGGGCGACGTGGCCCGGAGGCACTTCGCCGGCGTCGGTCTGGCTGATCGCCTGGTGGCGTTCCGGGTCGAACGGCTGCCCCGCTGGCGCAACGACCTGCAGGCCGTTGTCGCCGGCCACCTTGAGCAGCTGGCGCAGCGTCAGTTCCAGGCCCTCGCGCAGCGGGCTGCTGTCGGCGCCGGCCGCGGCCAGGCCTGCATCCAGGCTGTCGAACACCGGCAGCAGATCGCCCAGCAGGCGTTCGTTGGCGAAGCGGCGGGCCGCTTCGACCTCGCGCGCCATGCGCTTGCGCTGGTTCTCGAGGTCCGCGCGCTCGATCAGGGACTGCGCACGCAGCTGCTCGAGTTCGGCCTGCAGCAGCTGCACCTGTTCTTCGAGCAGGGCCTGCGGCGATGCCGACGCGTCGTCCTGCGGCTGCATCGTGGGGTCGGGAGTGTCGGGGTGGCTCTCGTGGGTCATTTCCATGTCCGTGGCGGTCGACTGGCCGCCGCTGGCCGGAGCAATGGGGTTGCCCGGCGCGGATTCAAGTGCCGTCCGCCTGCAATCGTGTGTCGGTGCCGTCCCGCAGCCCCCGCTACGGCGACCTGCCACCGCGCTCCAGCGCCGCACCCAGTGCTTCCGCGGTGGCCTGCACCACCGGCACGATGCGGTCGTAGGCCATCCGCGTCGGCCCGATCACCCCCAGCACCCCGAGCACGCGCCCGTCGGCCGCGTACGGCGCGGTCACCAGCGATACCCCTTCCAGAGGGGCCAGCCCGGTTTCCTCGCCGATGAATACCCGCACCCCGGGCGCGCGCACGGTGCGCTCGAGCAACTGCAGGATCTCGCGCTTGCGCGAAAAGGTATCGAACAGCTCGCGGAGGCGGTCGAGATCCGAGAGGTCCTGCACCCCGATCAACCGGGCCTGCCCGGCCATCAGCATGTCGTCGCCCTCCTCCGGGGCGAGGGCCTGCTCGGCAAGCTCGACGGTGCGCGCCATCAGGCTCTCCATCTGGCTGCGCGTGAGCTGCATCTCGCGCAGCAGCGTGGCGCGGATGTCGGCCACCGCGCGACCGGCGAAGTTGACGTTGAGGTAGTTGGCCACCTGCTCCAGTTCCGACGCCTCGTAGGGCCGGCGCACCTGGATCAGGCGGTTCTGCACCTCGTTGTCCGCGAACACCAGGATTGCCATCACCCGCTGGCTGTCGACGGCAACGAAGTCGATGTAGCGGAAGGCGAACTGCTCGCGCCGCGGCACGCTGACCACGCCCATGAAGCGGGTCATCGCCGACACCAGCTCCGACGCGCTGCCCAGCAGCGACTGGGTGCCACCGCCGGCGGGCAGCTGTTCGCGCAGGTGGGTGACCTCGTGCTCGGGCAGCGGCCGCAGCTGCAGCAGTGAATCGACGAACACCCGGTAGCCCTGCGCGGTGGGCACGCGCCCGGCGGAGGTATGCGGCGCGGTCAGCAGGCCGCTGTCCTCGAGGTCGGAGAGGATGTTGCGGATCGTCGCCGGGCTCACGTCCAGCCCGGCGTGGCGGGCCAGCGTCTGCGACCCGACCGGCTCGCCGTTCTCGATATGGCGGGCGATCAATGTGCGCAGCAGATGCCGTGAACGGGCATCGAGTTCGGACGGGGGCGTGTGCTTGCGGCTCATGGCCCCGGTATACGGCGCACCCCGCGCCCACGCAAGCGCGTCTCAGCCGCTGCGCCGCTGATCGCCGAGATTGTTGGCCGCAACCCTCCCGCCCTGCACAATCCGCGCATGCTGACCCACCTCGCCATCCGCAATTTCGCCGTCGCCACCGCCAGCGAGCTGGAGTTCGGTGCCGGCCTCACCGTGATCTCCGGCGAAACCGGCGCCGGCAAGTCCCTGCTCGTCGATGCGCTCGGGTTCCTGTCCGGGTTGCGCGCCGACAGCGGCATGGTGCGACATGGCGCCGACCGCGCCGAACTCACCGCCAGCTTCGACCTCGCCGATGCGGCCGGCGCGCGCGCCTGGCTGATCGCCGAGGAATTCGACGATGGCGATGCCTGCCAGCTGCGGCGCACGCTGCGCGCCGATGGCGGTTCGCGGGCATGGATCAACGGCCGCCCGGCCACGCTCGGGCAGCTGGCCGCGCTGGCGGGTCACCTCGTCGAGATCCATGGCCAGCACGAGCACCAGGCGCTGTTGTCACGTGGCGCGCAGCTCGCCCTGCTCGATGCCTATGGCCGCCATGCCGGCGCACTGCAGGCGGTGGCCGAGGCCGCGCGCACCTGGTCGGCACTGCTCGACGAGCGCGACCGCCTTGCGGGCCTGGGCGACCCCGGCGAGCGGCGTGACTGGCTGGCCCACCAGCTCGCGGAACTCGAACGCGAACCGCTGGATGCCGCCTCCCTCGCCGAACTCGATGCCGCACACCGCCGCCAGGCCAATGCCGCCGGCCTGATCGCCGCCTGCGAAACGGTGCTGGCGGGGCTTGGCGAGGACGACGCCGTGACCGGACGCGTGCAGCGGCTGCGCGGCGAGCTCGCACGCCTGCATCGCGACGAGCCACGCCTGGCCGAGGTGGACGCGATGCTCGAGGCGGCAACGATCCAGCTCGACGAGGCGCAGCTGCTGCTGCAGCGGGTGCGCGACGATCTCGACATCGACCCGGAGCGCTACGCCGAGCTCGAGCGCGGCCTCGCCCGCATCCACGACCTCGCCCGCAAGCACAGGGTGGCCCCGGATGCCCTCGAAGCCCTGCGCGATCGCATCGCCACCGAACTGGAGGAACTGGCCGACGCCGGCATCCGCCTGCAGCGGCTGGATGGCGAGATCGATGCCGCCAGCGCCGCGTGGACGGCGGCGGCCGCCGACCTGACCCGCGCCCGCGCGTCGGCGGCGGCACGGCTCTCTGCCGACACCACCACGCTGATCGATGAGCTCGGCATGGGCGGCGGCCGCTTCGAGATCGCACTGGAGCCGCAGCCGGGCGGCCGCCCCGACCCGCTGGGCGCCGAGCGCGTGGAATTCCTGGTCGCGGCCAATGCCGGCCAGCCGCCGCGGCCGCTGCGCAAGGTGGCTTCCGGCGGCGAGCTGTCGCGGATTTCGCTGGCGATCGAGGTCGCCGCGCTGGGCCTGGACGCGGTGCCGACGATGGTCTTCGACGAAGTCGACTCCGGCATCGGCGGCGCGGTGGCGGCGATCGTCGGCCGCAAGCTGCGCGCGCTGGGCGCATCGCGCCAGGTGCTGTGCGTGACCCATCTGCCGCAGGTGGCGGCGCAGGGCCATGCGCACTACCGGGTGAGCAAGCGCACCCGCGGCGAAGAGACCGAGAGCGAGGTCAACCGCCTCGACGAGCGCCAGCGGCAGGAGGAACTGGCGCGGATGCTGGGCGGCGTCGAGGTCAGCCGCGAAGCAATGGCGGCGGCGCGGCGCCTGCTGGCGGACGTGGCCTGAGGTGTGGCTGACAGGAGACATGCCCGACTTCTCCTGCTTGCGGAAGAAGGTGCCCACCCCATCCCCTCCCCCGCAGGCGGGAGAGGGGCGAGCGTGCCGGGCGGGAGTCGTGTCGCCGAACCGTGTGTGAATCCTGAGGGAGCGATGGGCTCCCCGAAGCCGGCTTCTAGAGGCGCTTCTTGCGCACGTACAGCACCAGCGAATGCTCGTCGAGCACATAGCCGTGCTCGTCGGCGATGCGGTTGAGCAGGGCGACGATTTCCGGGCTCTCGAATTCGGTGATCAGCCCGCTGCTCATGTCGACCATGTGGTAGTGGTGGTCGCCACGGTCGAGTTCGTAGAGCGCATGGCCGCCCTCGAAGTTGTGCTTGATCACCAGCCCCGCGGCCTCGAACTGGGTCAGCACGCGGTACACCGTGGCCAGGCCGATCTCGTCGCCCTGGTCGAGCAACTGGCGGTAGATGCCTTCCGCGGTCATGTGCTGGTGCGGCGTCTTCTGCTCCAGCAGCTGCAGGATCCGCATTCGGGGATGCGTGACCTTTAGACCGGCCTTGCGAAGGTCGAAGGATTCCATGTCGTCTCCTGTCGGCCGCATCGAACAGGGCAAAGCGGTCCGGAACGGTTGCTGCAATCGGCCGGAGTGTATCATCGGCATGTTCCCGACCACCGATGGCCCCATGCGCAGACTCCTCGTTCCCCTCCTCGTCGCCGGCATCCTGTCGGGCTGCGGCATCGTCTACAAGCAGCCGATCTACCAGGGCAGCCTCGTGGAACCCGAAGCGGTCGAGCAGCTGCAGGCCGGCATGAGCAAGCAGCAGGTCGTCGGCCTGCTGGGCACCCCGTCCATCGCAGACCCGTTCCACCACCAGCGCTGGGACTACACCGCCACCCAGCGCAACAACCGCCTGGGCCGCACCGACATCAAGAACCTCACGCTGTGGTTCGAAAGCGACCGGCTGACGCGCTGGGAAGGCGAATACTTCCCGGAGCAGAACGAGGAACTCGCCGCGGAAATGCGCAAGTTCGGCAACCTGCCCCGCGAGCGCGGCCGCCGCTGATCCGCGCAGCGGTGCATGACTGACACCCGATGACCGGCCATGTGCCGGTCATTTCTTTTGTGCGCGTTCGCCTGCGCGCCGCCGGCGCGCGTCCTTGGGATCGGCCACGAGTGGCCGCAGCAGTTCGATGCGGTCGCCGTCCGCAAGCGGGGCGTCGGGCTCGGCCCGTTCGCCGAAGACCGCCTGGCCATCGATGCCATCGAGCGGCAACCCGCTGGCGGCAATGGCATCGGCCACCCGCGCGCCTGCCAGCAGCTGCAGTTCCACCGCCTCGAAGTGGCGCGGCCAGGCCAGCACCACCGAGACCCGGATGGTGCCTGCGCTCATGCTTCGCGGTCGGCGACGCGCACGAAATCGTCGACCATGCGGTCGGCGAGGCCCTGGAATCCGATCGTCATCGCCGGCAACAGCAGGCGGGTGCGCGGCTCGAAATCGAGCGTCAGCGTGACCCGACTGGCGGCTTCGTCGATCGCATGGAAGTCCCAGCGCCCATCGAGCCGGCGGAACGGCCCGTCGCGCAGCTGCATGTCGATGCGATGCGGGGCGTCCAGTGTGTTTTCGGTGGTGAACCAGGTGCGCAGCGCGCCGAAGCCGAGGTCGAGCCGGGCAAGCTGGCGGTCAGCGGTGGATTCCATCACCTCGGCGCGTTCGCACCACGCGAAGCGGCGGGGATAGGCGTCGACGTCACGGACCAGCTCGAACATCCGCGTGACGGAATGCTCCACCAGGGCACTGCGTTGGATCTTGGGCATGGAACCTCTTTGCTGCGGGTGTGTCCACGCCTGCCGTATTTCGGGGACAATGCCGGGATGGGCAAGCAGGCGGACAAGGATAAGACAATCGGTGCGATCATCGCGTTGAACAAGCGCGCGCGCCACGAATACCACCTCGAACAGCGCGTCGAGGCGGGCATCGCATTGCAGGGCTGGGAACTGAAGGCCATCCGCGCCGGCCGTGCCAACATCACCGAGGCGTACGCGATCGTCCGCAATGGCGAGATCTTCCTGTTCGGCGCGCAGATCACTCCGCTGATCTCGGCGTCCACCCACGTGGTCGCCGATTCGCGCCGTACCCGCAAGCTGCTGATGCACCGGCGCGAGATCGACACGTTCATCGGCAAGGTCGAGCGCGACGGCTACACCATCGTGCCGACCTCGCTGTACTGGAAGCGCAACAAGGTGAAGGTCGAACTCGCGCTGGCCAAGGGCAAGCAGAAGCACGACAAGCGCGATACCGAGCGCGAACGCGACTGGAACCGCGAGAAGCAGCGCGTGCTGCGCCGGCACAACAAGGACGCCTGACCGGCCCCACCGGCGTCGCGGTCCCGGACGTCAGGCGGTCTCACTGTCGTCGTCGGGCTGCTCCGGCAGCGTGAACCAGAAGCAGGCGCCCTCGCCTTCGCGGCCTTCGGCCCAGACCTCGCCACCGTGGCGTTCGACGATCCGCTTGACCGAGGCCAGGCCGATGCCGTGGCCGGGGAACTCGTGCTGCGCATGCAGGCGCTGGAACGGCCGGAACAGCTTGGACGCGTAGTCCTGGGAGAATCCGGCCCCGTTGTCGCGCACGAAGAATGCCTCCACGCCATCGGGGCGCTGCCGGCGGCCAACCTCGATCCGTGCGCCATCGCGACCACCGGTGAACTTCCAGGCATTGCCGAGCAGGTTCTGCAGCAGGTTGGCGATCAGAGCCGGGTCCCCGTGCGCGACAAGCCCGTCGGCGATGTCGACGTCGACCTCGCGCTCCGGATCGGCCAGCCGCAGGTCCGCGATCGCCTGCCGGGCGATCGCGGCGAGGTCGAGTTCGCGGCGATGCACCTTGGCGCGCGACAGCCGCGCCATCTGCAGCAACGCGTCGATCAGCGCATCCATGCGCGACGTGGCCGCGCGGATACGCGAGAGGTAATCGCGGCCGGTATCGTCGATCACCGCGCTGTAGCGTTCGTTGAGCAGGCGCGAGAACCCGTCGATCGTGCGCAGCGGTGCGCGCAGGTCATGCGACACGCTGTAGGAGAACGCCTCGAGTTCGAGATTCGCCCGCTCCAGTTCCTGCGTACGCGCCGCCACCCGTGCCTCGAGCGTGCGGTTCAATGCGCGCACGCGTTCCTCGGCGCGGTACCACTCGGTGACATCGTCGATCTGCACCAGTCGCACGACTTCGTCGCCGGCCTCGCCGGGGACAGGCGCGGTGAACATGCGCACGCGGCGCCGGCTGCCATCGCTGCGGCGCAGGATCCTGCTGGCCCGGTACACGCCATCGCGTGCGTGTGCGCCGGCTTCCTCGCTGTCCACCTCGTCGGCATCGCGTCCGTCGACGAAGAAGCCGCCCATGTCGGCCCCGATCAGCTGCTCCAGCGGCATGCCGACGATGGCGGCCAGGGCGAGGTTGGCATCGACGACGCGGTCATCCTCGTCGAGCAGCGCCTTGCCGACCGGCGAGTACACCATCGCGCTGCGGAACCGGGATTCACTGCGCCGGTAGGACTCGCTCATCCGCGCAGCGAGCTGGCGGGCGTGCACGCCGGTACGCGCCAGCGACCACGTCACCGCCGCCAGCAGCAGGGCCGCCAGCAGTCCCACGATCATCGTGGCCCGCGCCGGCGAGGGGCCGCTGGACGGCTCCAGTGCGATGAACTCGATCCGCCAGGTGCGGCCGTAGAATTCCTGGATGACACTGTGGCGGTCGCGATGGTCGGCGGCCGCGGCCCTGGCGAAGTCTGGATCGACATACATTTCCGCGGCCTCGCCGTGGGTGATGTCGGTGATCCGGATCGACATCGTGCGCGGCAGCGTGGCCAGCGACTGCGGCATGAAGTCCTGCATCCGCAACGGTGCGTAGGTCCATCCGCGCAATGCCGCACGGCGCGCCTCCACCGACGCCGGCAGCACGCCACCGCGGTATACCGGGGTGTACAGGATCGCGCCCTGCGGGGTGTCGTCGAACCTGCGTTGCAGGACCAGCTTCCCGGTCAGCCGCGACTCGCCACTGTCGCGCGCGGCTTCCATCGCCACCCGGCGCGCCGGCTCCGACAGCATGTCGAAGCCGTCGATGCCGTCATGCTCCGGCCGTCGCGGCTCCACATAGACCACCGGCCCGTAGGCTTCGCGCACGCCGCGCGGATGCAGTTCGAACAGGCCATTGCCATCACTGCGGCGTTCGAGCTGGAACTCGCGCAGGCGATCGCCGGGAATGTAGGCCCCGTAGCCCAGCGCGTTGGGCCCGGCGCGGCGCCCGATCTGCAGGCCGTCGACGTAGCTCCGCCATTGCTGCGCAGTGGGCCGCTCGACCGAGGCGAACAGCGAGGCACCACCGCGCGTACTGAGCTCGTAGGCCAGCAGCCGCTGCGACATCAGGTCGAGCACCTGGGTGGTTTCTTCGGCCATGTGCGCCTTGCGCGAGTCGCGGTCGCGCGCATGCTCGGAGCGTGCGTACAGCAGCACCAGCGACAGCGCGGCCAGCAACACCACCAGCGCCGCCGCCACCGCAAGCCGTGGATCCTCGCGCAGCCCCCGGGGCCTTGCCGTTGTGCCGTCCGTATCCCCGATCAAGCTGTTGTTCCCTTCGATGAACGCCTCCCCGCCCCCGTGCGTGCGCGCCTTGTGTCCGCGCAGGCGGCCCCTATACTGGCGCATGTCGGCGACAAACGACATTCCCGGGGGTGCACTGGCTTCGACGGGGGTCGCGAAATTGCCTGGCGCATGCCGAGGGGGTAGCTTTCCTCGTAAATCCAGCTGCAAAACTCTAGTTGCCAACGACGACAACTACGCTCTCGCCGCTTAAGGCGTAAGCCCCGAACCCACTTGTGCCTGTGCTCGTGGATGTAGGGTCATTATCACAGGAACCAGCCATGGCGGTTGCCTGTCCGCCATGGTTGAACCAACAGGCTGGTCCCGGGATGCGCTTCGCGCACCGTGCTGTTCCGGGGCGAGATCCAACGGTGCGCTAAGCATGTAGTGCCGGGGATGGAGTGCCTTCGGACGGGGGTTCAATTCCCCCCACCTCCACCATCTTCAAGCAGGACCCCGACCGGAAACGGCCGGGGTCTTCTGCTTTCAGGGCACGGAAAGCCCCGCCGACTTCACCGGCAGGACGCGCAATGCCCGCTAGCGTGGCGCCATGCCTGCAAGCGCCGCCAGCCGTCGCGGACCGCCCCGCCCCGCCAAGCCGGTCGACGAGGTGCCGACGGGCAGCCTCTCCGAACTGCGTGCCGCTGCGGACGCGTGCCGGCGTTGCCCGCTGTGGCGCCCGGCAACGCAGACGGTATTCGGCGCAGGCCCGGCACGTGCGCGGATCATGCTGGTGGGCGAACAGCCCGGTGCCCAGGAAGATCTCGCCGGTCAGCCCTTCGTGGGCCCCGCCGGGCAGCTGCTGCGCGCGGCGCTGGAGGCCGCCGGCCTCGATCCCGCGCGGCTGTACCTGACCAACACGGTCAAGCATTTCAAGTTCGAGGCCCGCGGCAAGCGGCGCCTGCACCAGCGTGCGTCCGCCGGCGAACAGGCGGCCTGTCGACCGTGGCTTGCCGCCGAGCTCGACCGGCTGCGGCCACGCATGGTCGTCGCGCTCGGCGCGATGGCGGGGCAGACCCTGCTCGGCAACACGTTCCGCCTGACTATGGGCCGCGGCCAGCTGCTGCCGTTGGGTGAGTCGGACACCACGGTGGTCGCGACCTGGCACCCGTCGGCGATCCTGCGCGCGCGCGATCCGAAGCGCGAGGAGATGCATCGGCAACTTCTCGATGACCTGCAACTGGCCGCGGAGCACGTACGCGCCTGATGGCCATGGCCCCGGGTGCTAGAATCCTGCGCTTCACTGGGGAGTAGCCTGCTTCCGCAAGGAAGCGCCGGTATCAACATGCTCGGCCTTCGGCCGTGGTACCGGAGCCGTGATGGGTTGGCGAGACCAGCGGTCCACGGCGCCCGTGCGCCGTCATGGCCGTGTCCGCAACCGACTGCCTGACGCATGCACCCTGTCACGATGCTTCTGATCGGCCTTGCCATGTCCACCGACGCGTTTGCCGCGGCGGTCGGCAAGGGTGCGGGAATGCGCCGGCCGCGTCTGCCCGATGCGCTGCGCGTGGGCCTGATCTTCGGGGCCATCGAGGCGGTCACGCCGGTGGTCGGATGGTGGCTGGGTCGCAGCGCGCTGCCGTGGGTGGAAGCTTTCGATCACTGGATCGCGCTGGCCCTGCTGGTGCTGCTGGGCGGTCACATGATCCTTGCCGGCCTGCGTACGGCGCCGGTGCAAGTGGATCTCCCGCGGCACGGTTTCTGGAACCTTGCCGCCACCGGCCTTGCGACCAGCATCGACGCGCTCGCGGTCGGCGTCGGCCTGGCGATGCTCGACGTGAATATCGTGGTGATGGCTGCGGTCATCGGCCTGTGCACGCTGGCGATGGTGACGACCGGCGTCATGCTCGGCCGCGCGCTGGGCGCAATGGCCGGGCGGCGGGCTGAAGTGCTCGGCGGCGTGATCCTGATCCTGATCGGCCTGACGATCGTCTACGAGCACGTGCTCGCATAAGCCATCGGCCACTGGGCCCAACCACGTCGGTATGACCTGGTAACGCTGCCCGGGGGACCTTCAGGAGAAGAAAGGGCCGCTTTCGCGGCCCTTTCCGTTTCGCATCGATCCGGACGATTACTGCTGGATCGGCACCAGGGTGATCTCAACCCGGCGGTTCTGCGCGCGGCCGGCCTCGGTGCTGTTGTCGGCGATGGGACGGGTCATACCGGCGCCGACGGTGATGATTCGCTGCTGGTTGACGCCCTGCCCACCCAGGTACTGGGCGACCGCCTGGGCGCGGCGCTCCGACAACTGCTGGTTGTAGGCCGCGGCACCGGTGTTGTCGGTATGGCCAGCCACCTCGATCACCGTCTGCTCGTACTGGCGCAGGGTATTCGCGACGTTGTTGAGCACCGGATAGAACTGCGGCTGGATGTTGGACTGGTCGAACCCGAAGGTCACGTTGCCCGGCATGTTCAGGGTGATGTTGTCGCCCTGGCGGACGACGTCGACACCGGTGCCGGCCATCTGCCGACGCAGCTCGGCTTCCTGGCGGTCCTGGTAGGCACCCACGGCGCCACCGGCAAGCGCGCCGGCACCGGCGCCGATCAGCGCGTGCTGGCGACGTTCGGTCGCGCTGTCGCCGCTCAGTAGACCTGCCACCGCACCGATGCCGGCGCCGATCAGCGCGGTGTTGCGGGTGCGGTTCGGGTCATTGGGGTCGCTGCTCTGGCCGGTGTAGGTGGCACAGCCGGTCAGCATCAGCGCGCCGGCGAGCGCGGCGGTCAGGCCTTTGGTCACGGAATTGCGCATGGGTCTTCTCCCTGGGGTCTGCGCCGGAGGACTCCGGCGTGTGGGTAGGCGGATCGCATGCTAGCTACGTGACGGTCGGGACCGGGTGACGGGCTGAATGCGCGGATACGACCCATTCAGTTTTTCGACACCCGCTTGCGGGTGACCTGCGCGTACACATCGAGCGCCGCCTGCCGACCCTCGGCGATGCCCACCAACGGTGCATGGGGGTAATCCTGCACCTGCTTCAGCATTGCCGCGGGCGCGTCCCACGGTGCGAAGCGGTGTGCCGGCGGCAGCACCTGCAGTTCCGGCAGCCAGCGCGAGATATAGGCCGCGTCGGGATCGAAGCGCCGCGCCTGCAGGACCGGGTTGAAGATCCGGAAGTACGGCGCGGCATCCGCCCCGGTCCCCGCCACCCACTGCCAGCCCATCGTGTTGTTGGCGAGGTCGGCATCCACCAGGGTGTCCCAGAACCAGCGCGCACCGTGCCGCCAGTGCAGCCGCAGGTGTTTGGTGAGATAGCTGGCGGCGAGCATGCGCACACGGTTATGCATCCACCCGGTCTGCCACAGTTCGCGCATGCCGGCGTCGATGATCGGCACGCCGGTGCGGCCCCGCTGCCAGGCAGCCAGCACCCCCTGCTGTGGACGTTGCCAGGGAAAGTCGGCAAACCGGGGGTCGAGGTCGGCATCGACGGTATGTGGATAGTGGTGCAGCAGGTGGTGGGCGAACTCGCGCCAGCCCAGCTGCGCGAGGTAGGCATCGCCGGCATCTCCGAGGTCCGCGTCGATCACCACGTGGGCCACGCGGGCCACTGCGATCTCGCCGAAGTGCAGGTGCGGCGACAGCCGCGAGGTGCCGTCGATGCCGGGGATGTCGCGCGTTTCCCGGTAACTGCCGGGATCCGCCTGCAGGAAGTGCGACAGCGCCCTCGCCGCCCCGGCCTCCCCTGGCATGAACCGCTCCCAGCACCCGTGGTCCCAGCCGCGGCGCGGCGCCAGGTGCAGGCCCTCGAGCGGTACGCCATGCGGCACCGCGTCTTCGTCCTCCAGGGCCGGAAACTGCTGCGGCGCCTGCCAGAGGCGGGTCGCACGCCACTGCGCGCGTGCGCGCTTCCAGAACGGCGTGAACACCCGGTACGGATCGCCCTGCGCGGTTTCGACTTCCCAGGGTTCGAACAGCAGCGAGCCGTTGAAGCTCTCCGCACGCAGGCCGGCGCGGCGCAGCGCACGCTTGATGACGGTGTCGCGCGCCTCGACCACGGGTTCGTAGCGACGATTCCAGAACACCGCCTCGGCATCGACGGCCGCGGCGATCGACTCCAGCGTTGCCTGTGTCGGGCCGTGGAAGCAACGCAGCATCGACCCACGTGCGCGCAGTTCGTCATCGAGCGCCTTCAGCGAACGGTGCCGCCAGGCATTGGAGGCCGCGCCCGGCGGCCAGTCGCCCTCCTCGCCCGGCGCGTGGATATGGACCATCAACGGCTGGTAACCGCCCTCCACCGCGGCGCGCAGTGCCGGGTTGTCGTCGAGGCGGAGATCGTTGCGGAACCAGACCAGGGCGATAGGCATGGCGCAGTCTCGGCCGTCCGGGTGAGCGACGCGTCAAACGACGTTCGTGGGACTGCCGATGTACTCGCGCGGAATGCGGTCGTTGAAGCCGGTCAGCAGTTCGTAGGGAATGGTGCCCGCGGCCGTGGCAAGAGCCTCGACATCGATCTGCGCCTCGCCCTGACGTCCGATCAGGACCACCTCGTCCTCGTTCCACGCGCTGCCGCTTCCGATGTCGACCATGAACTGGTCCATGCACACCCGGCCGACGATGGGATATGACTGCCCGCGGATCAGTGCGCGTCCCCGCGACGACAGCGCCCGCGGGTACCCGTCGCCATAGCCAAGTGGCACCGTCACCACCCGGGTGTCGGACGGCGCGGTCCAGCTGCCGCCGTAGCTCACCGTGCGGCCGGCGCGCACCACCTTGAAGTAGACCACCCGCGAGACCAGCGACAGTGCGGGTTCGACCCTGATCGTGGGCCGCGAGGCCGGGTCCGGCATCACCCCGTAGACGAGGATGCCCGGGCGCACGAGGTCGAGATGGGTGTCGGGGAAATGCAGCACGCCACCCGAATTGGCGAGGTGGCGCAGCGGCATCGGTGCACCGATGCGGTCGAAATGCGCGCAGGCCTCGAGGAAACGCTCCAGCTGCAGCGCGGTGATCGGCGAATCCGGATCGTCGGCGCAGGCGAGGTGCGAATACACGCCCTCGATCCGGCACCAGTGCGAGGCAACGGCCGCCTCGATGAAGGGCCCGGCCGAGTACTCGTGCACGCCGATGCGCTCCATGCCGGTGTCGATCTTCAGGTGCACCACCGCACGACGCCCCAGCGCCTGCGCCGCGGTCTCGACCTGTCGCAGTTTCTCCACCGACGACACCGTGACCTCGAGATCGTGGGCGATGAACTGCGCCACCTGCGGGCCGAAGATGCCGCCCAGCACGAGGATCGGCACGCGGATGCCCGCCCGCCGCAGCGCGATGCCCTCTTCCACGAACGCCACGCCGAGCCGTTCCACGCCGCTGGCTTCGAGGTGGCGCGCCACCGGCACCAGGCCGTGGCCGTAGGCATTGGCCTTGACGATCGCCATCACCGGTACCCGCACGTGCGCGCGGATGCGCTGCAGGTTGCCGGCGATGCGGTCGAGGTCGACCACGATCCGGGTCGGGCGCTCGGTGGCGGAAACGCTCATGCGTGGTCCATCAACGGGCGCGGTGCCCGGATGCAGCGGATTCTAGCGGTGGGCGGCTCTGCTGTACGCAGGCGACGCCGCCGCGCGATGGGCTATTCGAAGCTGCCCATCGCGTCGTGCGCGAGGTTGTCGAAGCGGGTGTATTCGCCGAAGAACCGCAGCTTGAACGAGCCGGTCGGGCCGCTTCGATGCTTGCCGATGATGATCTCGGCGAGCCCTTTGTCCGGCGACGCTTCCTTGTTGTAGTACTCGTCGCGGTAGATGAAGATGATCATGTCGGCGTCCTGCTCGATTGCGCCGGACTCTCGCAGGTCGGCCATCACCGGGCGCTTGTCGGTACGCGATTCCAGCGAGCGGTTGAGCTGCGACAGCGCGATCACCGGCACGTTGAGCTCCTTCGCCAGGCCCTTGAGCGAACGCGAGATCTCCGAGATCTCGGTGGCGCGGTTCTCGTTGTTGCCCGGCACCTGCATCAGCTGCAGGTAGTCGATCACCACCAGCCCGAGGTCGTACTCGCGCTTGAGCCGGCGCGCCTTGGCACGCAGTACGTCCGGCGACAGGCCCGGTGTGTCGTCGATGAAGATCTTCGACTCCTTGAGCATGCGAATCGCCGCGGTCACCCGGCTCCAGTCCTCGTCCTCGAGCTGGCCCGTGCGCAGGCGGGTGGCGTTGATGCGGCCGTTCGATGAAATCAGACGCAGCGCGAGCTGGCTGGCCGACATTTCCATCGAGAACACCGCCACCGCCTTCTTCGACTTCAGCGCGGCGTATTCGGCGATGTTGAGCGCGAGCGTGGTCTTGCCCATCGCCGGGCGCGCGGCAAGGATCAGCAGGTCGGTCGGCTGCAGGCCCGAGGTCATCTGGTCGAATGCCTCGTAGCCGGTCGGCAGGCCGGTGATGCCGTCGCCGTTGGCGAAGCGCGTCTGCAGGACGTCAAAGGCCTCGGCCATCGCCTTGTTGATGGCGGTGAAGTCGGTGCGCCCGCGCGCCCCGGCCTCGGCGATCGCAAACACCTGCTGCTCGGCCTTGGCCAGGATCTCGCCGGAATCGCGGCCGTCGGGCTGGAAGCCGTCGTTGACGATCTCGGTGCCGACGTCGATCAGCTGCCGCATCACGGCCTTGTCGCGCACGATCTCGGCATAGGCGCGGATGTTGGCGGCCGACGGCGTGGTGCTGGCCAGTTCGACCAGGTAGGCGCCACCGGCCACCTGCTCGGCCAGGCCCTGCGATTCGAACCATTCGCCCAGGGTCACCGCGTCGAACGGGCGGTTGCGTTCGGCGAGCTCACGGATGGCGCGGTAGATCAGCTGGTGGTCGCGGCGGTAGAAGTCCTTGTCGACCAGCATGTCGGCGATGCGGTCGAACGCCTCCGGCGCCAGCATCAGCCCACCGAGGACGGCCTGCTCGGCCTCGACCGACTGGGGCGGGATGCGCAACTGCTCGAGGCGGCCTTCGCGGGCATCGTGCTCGTGGCCGGCGCGGTCGCCGAATCGGGGGCGGGCGGACATCTTCTGGGGAACTCCGGACAGGCGGTGCCGCGGTCATGCGGGCGGCAGGAAACATCGATGCTAGTGCCGATGGCTGTGGGTACGCGATGGAACAACCTGTGGATAACCCGGCCATGCTGGCGCCGGGTGATCTCACTGCGTGCGAACCCGACGCCGCAGAAACACGAAGGGCGCCCTGGGGCGCCCTCCGTCAGCTCCGGTTGGCAGCGCGGATCAGACCGCGACCGCTTCCGGCTCGATCACCACCTTGACCGGCGTTTCGACGTCGGCATGCAGGTGGACGACCACTTCGTACTCGCCCACGTGGCGGAACGGGCCTTCGCCCATCACCACTTCGGACTTGCTGACCTCGACACCGGCCTGCGCCGACAGCGCCTCGGCGATGTCGCGGTTGGTGACCGACCCGTACAGCTTGCCCTCCGACGAGGCATTGGCCTTGAGGTTGACGGTGAAGCCTTCCAGCTTCGAGATGCGCGAGTTCGCGGCTTCCAGCTGGTCACGGGCCTTGGCTTCGTACTCGGCCCGACGGGCTTCGAACGCGGCCAGGTTGTCGGCGGTCGCCGGCACGGCCTTGCCCTGCGGGACCAGGAAGTTGCGGCCGTAGCCCGGCTTCACGGTAACGGTGTCGCCGAGGTTGCCGAGGTTGGTGATCTTCTGCAGGAGGATCAGTTTCATGGTGTTGCTCCGTGTTCGTTAGCGGCGACGCGCGCCGCAACGGGTGCTGTCCGAACGTGCCGTCCGGGTGGACGGGAGCCTCCCCGGAGGGAGGCCCGTGCTTAGACGTTGTGGTTGTCGGTGTACGGGATCAGCGCGAGGAACCGCGCGCGCTTGACGGCCGTGGCCAGCTGGCGCTGGTAGCGCGACTTGGTGCCGGTGATGCGGCTCGGCACGATCTTGCCGTTCTCGGTGATGTTCTGGCGCAGGGTGTTGAGATCCTTGTAATCGATCTCCTTGACACCCTCGGCGGTGAACTTGCAGTACTTGCGGCGACGGAAGAACTTGGACATGACGTGATTCCTCAGGCGGCTTCGGCGGTGTCGTCGGCCTTGTCGGCCTTCTGGGCGTCGTCGCCGGACTCGTCGTCACGGCGGCGGCGTTCGCTGCGCTCGGGCTTGTCGCCCTTGTCGTCCTTGTTCTTCATGATCAGCGACTGCTCGGTGACCGCCTCGTCGCGGCGGATCACCAGGTGGCGCAGGATCGCGTCGTTGAAGCGGAAGGTCTCGACCAGTTCATTCAACACGCCCTGGTCGGCTTCGATGTTGAACATCACGTAGTGGGCCTTGACCAGGTTGTTGATCGGGTACGCCAGCTGGCGACGACCCCAGTCTTCGAGGCGGTGGACCTTGCCGTTGCCGGTTTCGACCATCGAGGTGTAACGCTCGATCATCGCCGGCACCTGCTCGCTCTGGTCCGGATGGACCAGGAACACGATTTCATAGTGGCGCATGGTGTTTCCTTTCGGTTATCGGCCGGCGGACAGTGGATCCACCGGAAGGACAGCCCCCCGTCGCCGCCCTCGGGCGGGCGCAGTGGGGCAAGGGCTCGCCCGGCACAGGGCCGCAGCGAGCCGCGCATTATGGTGGATCAACGACGTGCCCGCAATCGCGGAACGATGGGCGGCTCAGGCGGCCTTGTCGGCGTCGGTGGTGAAGCTTTCCCCGCAGCCGCACTCCGCGGCGGCATTGGGATTGCGGAACACGAACTCGTGGTTCAGCCCCTTCTGCGCGAAATCGATCTCGGTACCATCGACCATCGGCTGGCTGGTGGCATCGACATAGATGCGGATGCCCCCGAACTCGCTGACCGTATCGCCCGGGCGCTCCTCGTGGGCGATGTCGACCATGTAACCCCAGCCCGAACAGCCGGTGCGTTCGACGCCGAAGCGGATGCCGAGCGCGCCGGGGGTGGAGTCGACGAAGCGGCGTGCGCGTTCGAGAGCGGCAGGTGCAAGCGAGATGGCCATGCCGTCGATTCTAGCCCGCCCGGCATACGCGCGCCTTAGCGGCGCCTGAGTTTTCGGTAGACTGCGGCGCTTCCGACAACGATTTTCTGCACGGGATTTCAGCATGACGACGGTAAGCGTGGCGCAGGCGCTGGCGGGCAAGGTGCCCGAGGGCGGCGAGGTGACGGTGCGTGGCTGGGTACGGACCCGGCGCGACTCCAAGGCCGGGCTGAGCTTCGTCAATGTCAGTGACGGGTCGGGGTTCCACCCGATCCAGGTGGTCGCCCCTTCGGATCTGCCCAACTACGACAGCGAAGTGAAGCGGCTCACCGCCGGCTGCGCGGTGATCGCCCGCGGCACCCTGGTGAAGTCGCAGGGCCAGGGCCAGCAGTTCGAGATCCAGGCGCGCGAGGTGGAGGTGGTGGGCTGGGTCGAGGACCCGGAGACCTACCCGATCCAGCCCAAGGCGCATTCGCTGGAATTCCTGCGCGAGGTCGCCCACCTGCGCCCGCGCACCAACCTGTTCGGTGCGGTCACCCGCATCCGCCACTGCCTGTCGCAGGCGGTGCACCGCTATTTCCACGAGCAGGGCTACTACTGGATCAGCACCCCGATCATCACCACGTCCGACGCCGAGGGCGCCGGGCAGATGTTCCGGGTGTCGACGCTGGACATGGCCAACCTGCCGCGCAGCCCGGACGGAAGTGTCGACTTCTCGCGCGATTTCTTCGGTCGCGAGGCGTTTTTGACCGTGTCCGGCCAGCTCAATGTCGAGGCCTATTGCCTGGCGCTGTCGAAGGTCTACACCTTCGGGCCGACCTTCCGCGCCGAGAACTCCAACACCACCCGTCACCTGGCCGAGTTCTGGATGGTGGAGCCGGAGATCGCCTTCGCCGACCTCGCCGAGGATGCACGGGTGGCCGAGGACTTCCTCAAGTACCTGTTCCGCGCGGTACTCGACGAGCGCGCCGACGACATGGCGTTCATCGCCGAGCGCGTGCAGAAGGACGCCATCACCCGGCTGGAGAAGTTCGTCAACGCACCGTTCGAGCGCATCGAGTACACCGATGCCGTGGAACTGCTGCGCAACTCCGGGCACAAGTTCGAGTTCCCGGCCGAATGGGGCCTGGACCTGCAGACCGAGCACGAGCGCTGGCTGACCGAGCAGCACGTCGGCCGCCCGGTGGTGGTGACCAACTACCCCGAGCACATCAAGGCGTTCTACATGCGCCTCAACGACGACGGCAAAACCGTCGCCGCGATGGACGTGCTGGCGCCGGGCATCGGCGAGATCATCGGTGGCTCGCAGCGCGAGGAGCGCCTTGACGTGCTCGACGCGCGCATGGACCAGTTCGGTCTCGACCGCGAGCACTACGGCTGGTATCGCGACTTCCGCCGCTACGGCACCGTGCCGCATGCGGGCTTCGGCCTGGGCTTCGAGCGCCTGGTGGTCTATGTCTGCGGCCTGTCCAACATCCGTGACGCGATCCCCTACCCGCGCGCGCCCGGCCACGCGGAGTTCTGACCACCGTGATCCTGTTCATGGCCCTGGTCTTCGTCGGCGTCGCCATCGGCGGCACCTGCGCCTTCGTGATCTTCTGGCCGCTGTCGCTGGTGCACCTGCGCGAGCGCGAACCCGCGGTGCGCGCCCGGCTGGGCGAGAACGCGTTCCTGCGCCCGGCCGCGCTGCGCTGGCTGCTGTCGGGCGGCTACCGCGAGGTCGCCGACCGCCAGTTCACCGGGCTCGCCACGCCGGCTCGCATTGCGCTGGTGGTCACCATGATCGGCCTCGCATTCGCGGGCCTGCTCGCCCTGTGGGCGCTGAGCTGAGGAATCCATGCACGAGATCCGCGACCCCGCCGGGGAACATACCTATGACGAGTGGTGGCTGGCGACCCTTGGCCGCACGGTGGTCTGGGCGCGGTTGCGCGTGCGCGCTGGCGGCACCGCCGAGGTGTTCGACAGCGACGGCAATACGCTGGCCTACGACAGCGAGGACACCGCGCGGGCGGCGCTGCTGGATGCGGAATTCGTCGGCTACGACGGCCTCGACGAGGACGACGCGCTGGCACGCGGGTTCTCGCTCGAAGAGCTTGCCCCGCCGCAGGCCGGCGACGACGACCAGTTGCGCCCGCTGATGGTGCGCCGGCTGGCCGCCGGGAACGCCTGACCCACCTGCGCCGGAGCTTGCGATGGACCTCGACCTCACCGGCAAGCACGCGCTCGTCTGCGGCGGTTCGGAAGGCATCGGCCGCGCCGCGGCGCATGAACTGGCCCTGCTCGGTGCCACGGTGACCGTACTGGCGCGGCGCGAGCAGGCGCTGCGTGCGGTCGTCGATGCGCTACCCGCGACCCACCGCCAGCAGCACGGCTGGTGCGTCGCCGACGTGGCCGATACGTCGGGCCTGCAGGCAGCGCTGCAACAGCGGCTGGCGCAGCGCCCCGTCGACATCCTGGTCAACAACACCGGCGGCCCGCCGGGTGGCAGTGCCCACGAGGCCGCGGTGGATGCCTATCTCGATGCGTTCCGCCGCCACCTGGTGGCCGGGCAGACACTGGTGCAGGCGGTCCTGCCGCACATGCGCGAACGCCGCTGGGGCCGCATCGTCAATGTCGTCTCGACCTCGGTGCGCGAGCCCATCGCAGGCCTCGGGGTCTCCAATACCGTGCGCGGCGCGGTCGCGGGCTGGGCGAAGACGCTCTCGCGCGAGCTCGCCGCCGACGGCATCACCGTCAACAACGTGCTTCCCGGTTTCACCGAGACCGGGCGCATCGACCAGATCGTTCGCGACCGCGCGGCCCGCGAAGGCCGCGACGAGGCCGACGTCCGCGCGGAGATGGCCGCCGGGGTGCCGGCACGCCGCTTCGCCCGGCCGGAAGAGACCGGCGGCGTCATCGCCTTCCTGTGCTCGCCGGCCGCGGCCTATGTCAACGGCGTCAGCCTGGCGGTCGACGGCGGGCGGATGGCGTCGATCTGACGGCGTAAGCTGTGCGCATGCTGCGCTACCAACACCTCATCGGCGGGCAGCCGCACGGCTCGGAGCACTGGCTCGAAGTCGCCGACCCGGCGCGCGGTCTCGCCTATGCGGAGGTCGCCGACGGCAGTGCCGGGGACGTGCACGCCGCCGTTGAAGCGGCGTCCGGCGCGTTCCCGGAGTGGAGCGGCTGGCCGGCCGAACGGCGCGCACGCTGCCTTGAACGGCTGGCGGACGCGGTGGAAGCGCGCCTCGACGATTTCGCCCACGCCGAAGCCCGCGATGGCGGCAAGCCCTTCGCGCTGGCACGCGATGCGGAGATTCCGCGCGCGATCGCCAACCTGCGCTTCTTCGCCCATGCCGCCACCCAGTTCGCCAGCGAGTGCCACCACGGCCAGGCCGGGCTGAACTACACGCTGCGGCTGCCGCTGGGCGTGGTCGCCACGATCTCGCCGTGGAACCTGCCGCTGTACCTGTTCACCTGGAAGATCGCGCCGGCGCTGGCCGCGGGCAACACGGTGGTGGCGAAGCCCTCCGAGATCACCCCCGCCACTGCCACCATGCTGGGCGAACTGCTGCATGGGGCCGGCTTTCCCGATGGCGCGCTCAACATCGTCCACGGCCGCGGCGCGGTGGTGGGCGAAGCACTGGTGTCGCACCCGCAGGTGCGTGCGATCTCGTTCACCGGCAGCACCGCGGTGGGCCGGCGGATCGCGGCGATCGCGGCGCCGATGCTGAAGAAGCTGTCGCTCGAGCTCGGCGGCAAGAACGCCACGCTGGTGTTCGCCGACAGCGACTGGGAAGACCAGCTCGACACCATCGTGCGCTCGACCTTCCAGAACAGCGGGCAGATCTGCCTGTGCGGCTCGCGCCTGCTGGTGGAGCGCGCCATCTGGCACCGCTTCCGCGATGCGCTGGTCGCACGCGTAGGCGAACTGGTGCCCGGCGACCCGATGGATCCCGATGCGCGCATGGGCCCGCTGGTGTCGCAGGTGCACTTCGACAAGGTGATGGCCGCCATCGCGCGCGCGCGCGACGAGGGTGCGCAGGTCCTGTGCGGCGGGCATGCGCTCGACCGCCCGGGCTGGTTCGTCGCGCCGACGCTGTTCGAAGGCCTGGGTGCCGATACCGCGACCAATCGCGAGGAGATCTTCGGCCCGGTCGCCACCCTGCAACCCTTCGACGATGATGCCCACGCACTGGCGTTGGCCAATGCCTGCGACTACGGGCTTGCCGCCAGCGTGTGGACGCGCGATCTCGCCCGTGCCCACCGGATGGCGGCGGAGCTGCGCGTCGGCATCGTCTGGATCAACAGCTGGCTGGTGCGCGACCTGCGCACGCCGTTCGGCGGCACCGGGCAATCGGGCGTGGGCCGCGAGGGCGGCATGGAGGCCATGCGCTTCTTCACCGAACCGAAGAACGTGAGCCTGCCCTACGGATGACTCTGGAATAATCCGCGCATGGGCGAACTCGACAACCTCCTGCAACGCAACCGCGACTGGGCCGAACGCGTTTCCCGCGACGACCCGGGCTTCTTCCACCGTCTGTCCACTCAGCAGACCCCGCGCTACCTGTGGATCGGCTGTTCCGATTCGCGCGTACCGGCCAACCAGATCCTCGGGCTGGACCCGGGCGAGGTGTTCGTCCACCGCAACATCGCCAACGTGATGTCGCATGGCGACCTCAACGCGCTCTCGGTGATCCAGTTCGCGGTCGACATCCTCAAGGTCGAGCACATCCTGCTGGTCGGCCACTACGGCTGTGGCGGCGTGCATGCGGCGATGACCGGCACCCGCCTGGGCCTGGCCGACAACTGGCTGCGCCACGTCGGCGACCTCACCAAGAAGCACGCACCGCTGCTGGCATCCGTCAGCGACCCCTCGCTGCGCCATGCACGCATGTGCGAACTCAATGCGATCGAGCAGGCGTTCAACGTGTGCGAGACCACCGTGGTCCAGGACGCCTGGGCGCGCGGCCAGCGACTGACCGTGCATGGATGGGTCTACGCGCTGGGCGATGGCCGCGTGCGCGAGCTGTCGATGGACGTCAGCGCACCGGAGGCGCTGGCACCCGCCTACGCCAGGGCAGTGGCCGAGGTGGCCGACGTCGCGGCGCGTGGCCGGCGCGATGACTGACGTCGTCCACGCCGGTGCCGCACCGCGCCCGGTCGGGCGCTATCCGCATGCGCGACGGGTCGGCGACCTGCTGTTCCTGTCCGGCATCGGTCCGCGCGACCCGCGCACCGACTCGGTTCCCGGCAACGTGTTCGACGACGAGGGCCAGCTGGTCGCCCACTACATCACCGCGCAGACGCGCGCGGTGTTCGCCAACGTGCGCGCGGTGCTCGAAGCCAGCGGCGCGCGCTGGGAGGATCTTGTCGACGTGACCGTCTACCTGACCGACATGGCCGGCGATTTCGCCCGCTACAACGCGGTGTGGGCCGAAGCGTTCCCGGATCCGGCCACCGCGCCCTGCCGCACCACCCTCGGCATCACCGCGCTGCCCACACCGATCGCCATCGAACTGAAATGCATCGCCGCGGTCACACCGCGCACCCCGGCATAGGCCTGCCCATCGCAGGCGCGTCATCCTGGCGCGTGCCGCTCCATGTGGAGGATTCCCGATGATTCCCGCACCGCTGAACTTCCAGAAGTGGATCGAGGACAACCGCCACCTGCTGAAGCCGCCGGTGGGCAACAAGTGCATCTACGACGGTGACTTCATCGTCATGGTCGTGGGCGGTCCGAACGCTCGCACCGACTACCACTACGAGGACGGCCCGGAGTGGTTCTACCAGCTCGAAGGCGAGATGGTGCTGCGCATCCAGGATCACTCTGATGGGGAGCCGGGCCGGGTACGCGACATCCCGATCCGCGCCGGCGAGACCTTCCTGCTGCCGCCGCGCGTACCGCACTCGCCGCAGCGTGGCGAAGGTTCGATCGGGATCGTCATCGAGCGGCGCAGGCTGCCGCACGAGGACGATGGGCTGATGTGGTTCTGCGTGCAGTGCAACGCGAAGCTGTACGAGGAGTTCTTCCACCTCACCGATATCGAGCAGGACTTCTTCCGGGTGTTCGAGGCCTTCTACCGCAGCGACGACCTGCGCACCTGCAAGGCATGCGGGCATCTCAATCCGCGGCCCACGCGTTACGAGATGCAGGCGGATTCGCAGGCCGATATCACCTGAGTCCCCCCGGGTGTGCTGCCACGCCGCGCACGAGCCGTAGCCCGACCACGGTTTGATCGTCGACGGGGCCGTCGGGCGCGCAGGGTCGGTGAGCCGGCCGCCCGGGTCGCCCGCCCGGTCGGCCTCGTCTACGATGACCGCCATGCTCAAGATCGACATCCACGCCCACTACCTGCCGCGCGACTGGCCCGACCTCGCCCGCAAGTACGGCGACGCGCGCTTCCCGGTGATCCACCACACCCCGGATGGGCGCCACCGCATCTACAAGGACGGCAGGTTCTTCCGCGAGATCTGGTCGAAGACCTGGGACGCGCAGGAGCGCATCGACGACTTCGCGCGCTTCGGCGTGCAGGTGCAGGTGATCAGCACGGTGCCGGTGATGTTCAGCTACTGGGCGCGACCGCAGCACGCGCTGGAGCTGCACCAGGCGCTCAACGACCACATGGCGCAGACCTGCCGGGACTTCCCGCGCCATTACGCCGGCATCGGCACGGTGCCGCTGCAGTCGCCGCGGCTGGCGGTGCAGGAACTCGAACGCTGCATCGACCAGCTCGGCCTGCAGGGCGTGCAGATCGGCTCGCACGTGCAGCTGTCCGACGGCCAGCACTGGAACCTCGATGCACCGGAACTGTTCCCGTTCTTCGAGGCCGCGGCCGATCTCGGCGCGGCGATCCTCGTGCATCCGTGGGACATGATGGGCACCGACACCATGCCCAAGTACTGGTTGCCGTGGCTGGTCGGCATGCCGGCCGAGCAGTCGCGTGCGGCCTGCTCGCTGGTCTTCGGTGGCGTGCTGGAGCGCCTGCCGAAGCTGAAGATCTGCATGGCCCATGGCGGCGGCAGCTTCCCGTACACGATCGGCCGCATCGAGCATGGCTTCAACATGCGCCCGGACCTGGTCGCCACCGACAATCCGCACAACCCGCGCGGCTACCTCAAGCGCATGTACTTCGATTCCTGGGTGGCCGACCCGCACGCGCTGCGCTACCTCATCGATACCTGCGGCATCGACCGGGTGATGCTGGGAACGGACTATCCATTCCCGCTTGGTGAACAGACCCCGGGCACGGGGATCGCCGAACTCGGACTCGACGCGGAAGGACAGGCGCGGCTCTACCACGGCACCGCACTCGAATGGCTCGGCCTGCCGCTGTCGCGGTTCGCATAACCTGCGCACCAGCCCCGATGCCACCGCTGATCGTTGCCGACCAGCATCGACCACGGCCAATCCCGTTCCGGAACCCCGATGACCGATCTTCTTTCCAGCAGCCACGCCACGGCGCTCGACGCGGCCGACCCGCTCTCCGCCCTGCGCGCCGAATTCCACCTGCCACGCCATGGCGAGGGTGAGCAGGCCTATTTCGTCGGCAACTCGCTGGGCCTGCAGCCGCGCGGCGCGCGCGCCCACGTGGAGGAGGTTCTCGACCAGTGGGCACGGATCGCCGTCGAAGGTCACTTCCGCGGACCCGCACAGTGGATGACCTACCACGAGCTGGTGGCGGAGCCGTTGTCATCGGTCGTGGGCGCGGAGCCGGCCGAAGTGGTGGCGATGAACTCGCTGACCGCCAACCTGCACCTGCTGATGGTGAGCTTCTACCGGCCGACTGCCGAACGACCGGCGATCCTGATCGAGGCCGGCGCGTTTCCTTCCGACCGCCATGCAGTGGCCTCGCAGATCCATTTCCACGGCTTCGACCCGGCCACCGACCTGATCGAGGTCGAGCCCGACCTGCCCGGCGGCACGCTGTCGACGGCGGCCATCGCCGCGGCCATCGAGCGCCACGGCCCGCGGCTGGCGCTGGTGCTGTGGCCGGGCGTGCAGTACCGCACCGGGCAGGCCTTCGATCTTGCGGAGATCGCGCGCCTCGGCCATGCGGCTGGCGCGGTCGTCGGTTTCGATCTTGCGCATGCGGTCGGCAACCTGCCGTTGCGCCTGCACGATGCCGACGCCGACTTCGCGGTGTGGTGCCACTACAAATACCTCAACAGCGGGCCGGGCGCGGTGGGCGGTGCCTTCGTGCACGCACGCCACGCACGCGCCGACCACCCCCGCTTTGCCGGCTGGTGGGGACATGACAAGGCCACACGATTCCGCATGGGCCCGGAGTTCGTGCCCACGCCCGGTGCCGACGGCTGGCAACTCAGCAATCCGCCCATCCTCGGGCTGGCGCCGCTGCGCGCCTCGCTGGACCTGTTTGCCCGCGCCGGCATGGATGCGTTGCGTGCGCGCTCGGAGCGCCTGACCGGCTACCTGGAATCGCTGGTGCGCGGCCATCTCGACGACGCGCTGGAGATCGTCACCCCCGCGGACCCGGCGCAGCGTGGCTGCCAGCTGTCGCTGCGCGTGCGTGCCGGTCGCGATGCGGGGCGCGCGCTGTTCGAGCATCTCGCCGCTAGCGGCGTGCTCGGTGACTGGCGCGAGCCCGACGTGATCCGGATCTCTCCGGCCCCGCTCTACAACTCGCATGCCGACGTGCTGCGCTTCGCTCGTAGCGCGCTGGCCTGGCGCGACGGACGTGCGCCGGGGGACGCGCCGTGAAGCCGGCCGCGGGCCAGCGCATCGTGATCGTCGGCGCTGGCCTGGCGGGTGCGCTGCTGGGCGCCCTGCTCGCCCGCCAGGGCTGGCAGGTGGATCTGTACGAGAAGCGCGGTGATCCGCGGCGACAGGGTTATGCCGGCGGCCGCTCGATCAACCTGGCGCTGGCCGAACGGGGCCGGCACGCCCTGCGCCAGGCCGATGCCGACGACGCGGTGATGCGCCAGGCGGTGATGATGCGCGGGCGCATGGTGCATTTCGCCGACGGCAGCCAGCAGCTGCAGCGCTATGGCCGCGACGATTCCGAAGTGATCTGGTCGGTGCACCGCGGCGACCTCAACGTCACCCTGCTCGGCATCGCGGAAGACGCGGGCGCGCGGGTGCATTTCGACAGCCGCCTCGACGGTGTCGACTTCGATGCGCGCGAGGCGCGCTTCGTCGACGACCGCGATGGCAGCCTCAACCGCGTGGTTTTCGACGCGGTGATCGGCGCCGATGGTGCCGGCTCGGCGCTGCGTGCGGCGATGACGGACGTCATCGACCTCGGCGAACGGGTCGAGCCCCTGGGCCATTCCTATCGCGAGCTGGAGATCCCGCCGGCCGATGACGGCGGCTTCCGCATCGAGCCCAATGCGCTGCACATCTGGCCGCGTGGCGACTACATGTGCATCGCCCTGCCCAACGACGAACGCACCTTCACCGTCACGCTGTTCATGCCCAACACCGGCAATCCCGGCTTCGACACGGTGCGCACGCCGGCACAGGCGCGTGCGCTGTTCGAGCGCGACTTCGCCGATGCGCTGGCGCTGATCCCGGACCTCGAAGCCGACTGGCAGGCCAACCCGGTGGGCATGCTGGCCACGCTGTACCTCGACCGCTGGGCGCTGGACGGCCGTGCGGTGCTGATGGGCGATGCCGCGCACGCGATGGTGCCGTTCCACGGCCAGGGCATGAACTGCGCGTTCGAGGACTGCGTGTCGCTGGCGCGGCATATCGGCAGCGCCGACTCGTTCGAGGCCGCGTTCGCCGCCTTCGAGGCCGAGCGCAAGCCGAACGCCGAGGCCATCCAGCACATGGCGCTGGAGAACTACTACGAGATGCGCGACCGCGTCGACGATGCCGACTACCTGCTGCAGCGCGCACTCGAACTGGTGCTGCAGGAACGCCATCCCGGCCGCTTCGTGCCTCACTACGCGATGGTGACCTTCATGCGCATCCCGTACCGCGTGGCGCTGGAGCGCAGCGAGGTGCAACGCCTGCTACTGGCCGAGGCAACAGCGGGCATCGAGTCGCTCGACGCCATCGACTGGGCGATGCTCGATTCACGCGTGCGTGAACGCCTGGCCGCGCTGGACCCGGAGCGCTGATGTCGCCAAGCCTTCTCTTCCACGATCGCGCCAGGTGCACGCTCCGACGCGATTGAAACGATGCCGTCGCCACGGCCGATACCAGTGACTCGCCAGGACCACCGCTTTTCATGTCATCCAGCTTTCTTTTCTACGATCTCGAAACCTTTGGCAGCGATCCGCGGCGCACGCGCATTGCCCAGTTCGCGGCCATCCGCACCAACGAGCTCCTGGAGGAAATCGAAGCGCCAATCGACCTGCTGGTACGGCCCGCCGATGACCTGCTGCCATCGCCCGGCGCCACCCTGGTCACCGGCATCGAGCCGCAACGCGCGCTGCGCGACGGCATGCGCGAGGCCGACGCCTTCGCGCTGATCCATGAAGCGATGGCGCAGCCGCGCACCTGCAGCGTCGGCTACAACTCGCTGCGCTTCGATGACGAGTTCATCCGCTGCGGGCTGTACCGCAACTTCCACGACCCCTACGAGCGGGAGTGGCGCGGCGGCAACTCGCGCTGGGACCTGCTCGACGTGATGCGCCTCGCCCATGCGCTGCGGCCCGACGGCATCATCTGGCCACGCCGCGACGACGGCGCCACCTCGTTCCGGCTCGAACACCTGGCCGCTGCCAACGGCGTGCGCATCGGCGACGCCCACGAGGCGGTGTCCGACGTGCGTGCGCTGATCGGCATGGCGCGCCGCCTGCGCGAATCGCAACCGCGGCTGTGGGACTATGCGCTGCGCCTGCGCGACAAGCGCCATGCGGCCTCGCTGCTCGATACGGTGGCGATGCAGCCGGTGCTGCATGTCTCGCAACGTTATCCGGCCTCGCGGATGTGCGCGGCCGCGGTACTGCCGCTGACGCGCCATCCGCGTATCGACGGTCGCGTGATCGTGTTCGACCTCGAAGGCGAACCGGAACGCCTGCTCGACCTCGATCCGGCGGAGATCGCCGACCGCCTGTACACCCCGGCGCGCGACCTGCCCGAAGGCGAGACGCGTATCCCGCTCAAGGAAGTCCATCTCAACCGCTGCCCGTCGCTGGTGGCCTGGCGACATCTCACCGATGCCGACCGCGAGCGCCTGTGCATCGACGATGCGCTGGTGCAGGCGCGCGCGCAGCGGCTGCGCGACGCCGGACCCGCGCTGGCCGAGAAGGTGCGGCGTGTGTACGCCCAGCAGGCCGAGCGCGCGGCATCCGACGCCGACGGCGCGATCTACGACGGCTTCCTCGGCGATGGCGACCGCAAGCGCTGCGCCGAGGTGCGCGCGACGCCGCCCGACCAGCTGGGCACGCGCACGTCCGGTTTCCAGGACCCACGGCTGGACGAGCTGCTGTTCCGCTACCGCGCGCGCAACTGGCCGGAACATCTGGACGCCGGCGAGCGCGTGCGCTGGGACGCCTACCGCCGCCAGCGCCTTGCCGAGGGCAGCGAGCTGTCGGAACACTCGCTACCGGGATTCTTCGCCGAGATCGCGCAGATGCGCCAGGCCCATGCCGGCGACGGCCGGGTGCAGGTGCTGCTCGACCGGCTGGAGGCATGGGGCCGTGGGATCGAGGTGTCGCTCGGTTAGCTCCGCGCCGCACCGGCCGGCAGTGAAGCGGCGTTCGGCAGTGCCACCCTAGAATGCCCGCACACCCACGTCGCGGTCGCCAATGCCCGCCTATTTCTCCGACCGCTCCTTCCGGTTCCTGCACAGCCTCGCGCGCCACAACGAGCGCGAGTGGTTCCACGCCCACAAGGCGGAGTACGAAGCGCATGTGCGCGAGCCGTTCCAGCATCTGCTGGGCGACCTGCAGCCGGATCTCGCCGCGGTCAGCCTGCAGTTCCGCGCCGATCCGCGGCCGGTCGGCGGCTCGCTGTTCCGCATCAACCGCGATACCCGCTACGCCAACGACAAGTCGCCCTACAAGCGCTGGCAGGGCGCGAAGCTGTTCCATGCGCGCCACCGCGAGGTGCCGGCACCGTCCTGGTACATCCACCTGCAGCCCGGGGAGAATTTCCTCGCCGCCGGCATCTGGCATCCGGAAACGCCGGTGCTGCGGCAGATCCGCCAGTTCCTCGTCGACAACCCGCAGGGCTGGGGTCGCGCCGCGCACGATCCTGCGCTATGCCGTCGCTGGAGCCTGTCGGCCGACGACATGCTGGTCCGGGTGCCGCGCGGTTATCCCGACGACTTCGACTACCGCGACGACCTGCGCCGTCGCAACTTCGTCATCCTGCGCCCGCTCGACGATGCCACCATGGCCGGGCCGCGGCTGCGCCAGACCATCGCCCGCGAGCTCGCCGCGACCGCGCCGTTCATGGATTACCTGTGCGCCGCGCTGGACCTGGAGTTCTGATGTCCGCCTTCCCCTCCACAGGCCCGACCACCGCACCCACACCGCACCATGCAGCCGCGGCCGGCTGCCATGGAGGATCGACATGAGGCGCACGCGGTGGCTGCCGTGGGCGGTGCTCGCGATCGTACTGGCGGTGCTGGCCTACGTCGTCGCCGGGCCGTGGCTGACCATCCGTGGCATCGAACAGGCGATCCGCGACGACGACACCCGCGCCCTCGCCCGCCAGGTGGATTTCCCCGCCCTGCGCGCCAATCTCCGCGCCCAGGCCGAAGACCACATCGCGAGGGAGTACGGCGATCGCGCCCAGGCCAACGTGTTCGGACGGCTTGGCCTGCGGGTCGCCAGCGGGCTGGCCGGTGGCATGGTCGATGCCATGGCCACGCCGGTGGGGCTGGCGGCACTGATGGAGGGCCGGCGTGTGTGGTCGCGCCTCGACGGCTCGCCACCCGCGCGCAGCCTCGACGAAAGCCAGCGCCCGCAGCCGTTCCGCGACGCGCGCTACCGCTACGAATCGACGTCGCGCTTCACGGTGACCATCGAAGACGAAGGTGCCCGGCCGATGGTGTTCGTGCTGACCCGCAAGGGCCTGCACTGGCGGCTTTCGGATATCCGCGTCTCGCCGTGAGCGTTGCCGCATCCACCGGGGACCGGATACGGAAGCGCCCTGCACGCCGGCCATGAGACCGTGAACCTCCCGACCCGCTCGGCTGCACAGGCGTCATCGCTGGAGGTGTTTGGCATCTTCCTCCTGCTGGGCCTCACGTCGTTCGGTGGGCCGATCGCGCACCTGGCCTACCTGCGCCGGGAGTTCGTCGAGCGCCGCCGCTGGCTCGACGACGAGCGGTTCGCCCAGTTGATGGCCGTATGCCAGTTCCTGCCAGGCCCTGCCAGCAGCCAGCTGGGATTCGCCATCGGCCTCGATCGTGCCGGCTGGACCGGCGCGCTGGCCGCGTTCGTGGGTTTTACCCTGCCCTCGGCACTGCTGATGTTCGCGCTGGCCGTGCTTGCGCCGATGCTCGCACCGCACGCCGTGACCGGAAGCATCGTGCAGGGGCTGAAGATCGTCGCGGTTGCGGTGGTCGCCCACGGCCTGCTGGGCATGGCGCGATCGCTCGTGCCGGATGTCGCCCGCGCCGCCATCGCCGTGAGCGCGGTGGCACTCGTGCTGTTGACGGGCGGTGCCTGGAGCCAGTTGTCCGCGGTGGTGCTGGGGGCGATGCTGGGCCTTGTCTTCTGCGCGCACGTCCGCGGCCCTGCGACCACCGGCCAACGCTGGCATGTCGGACACCGCGCCGCGCTTGCCTGCCTGCTGGCCTTCGCCGCGCTCCTCGGGCTGGCGCTGTCCATGCCGCTGTCGCCCTCGCCGGGTGTACCCGGCCTGCTCGCTGCGTTCTACCGGACAGGTGCGCTGGTCTTCGGCGGCGGCCACGTCGTGCTGCCATTGTTGCAACAGGCCGTGGTCGAGCCGGGCTGGATGGATGCGGATGCGTTCATCACCGGGTATGGCGCGGCACAGGCGTTGCCAGGACCGATGTTCGCGCTGTCGGCCTACCTCGGTGCGGGGATCGACGCCGGGCTTCCCCCGGCCGCCTCGGCGGGCCTGGCCCTGGTCGCGATCTTCCTGCCGGGATTCCTGCTGGTGACCGCCACCCTGCCGGGTTGGACGCGCCTGCTCGCCCGCCCGGCGGCGGCCAGGGTGGTTGCCGGCATCAATGCCGCCGTGGTGGGCCTGCTCGCGGCAGCGCTGTACGACCCGCTGTGGGTGACGGCGATCCATGGCGTTGCGGATCTGGTGATTGCCGTGGGCGCATTCGCACTGTCGCTGACCGGTCGGGTCGCGGTGCCCTGGGTCGTGCTGTTCTGTGTGGTCGCGGCCGTGCTCACCGGCGCGGCCTGAGGCGTCCGGGCAGTGTGTGGCGGGTAGCCGTCTACTTCGCAGCGGGAACCCTGGGGAGGTTCGATATCCCGTGGGGTACATGGCCGGCGGTGACGTGCTGGCGCGCGGAATCGATGTTGTGCAGGGAATCGTCGAAGAAGATGTCGGCGCCGAAGGCTTCCAGGAACGGGCCCTTCGGCCGGCCGCCGAGGAACAGTGCCTCGTCCAGGCGCACGCCCCACTCGCGCAGCGTGCGGATGACGCGCTCGTGTGCCGGCGCCGAGCGCGCGGTGACCAGCGCGGTGCGGATCGGCGCATCCGGCCCTGCGGGAAACGCCTCCTGCAGATCGTGCAGGGCGGACAGGAAACCGCGGAACGGACCGCCCGAAAGCGCCTCGCGGGCGCGTTCGCGCTCGTGGCGATGGAAGGCCTCGATGCCGCTTTCCTGCGACACCCGCTCGCCCTCGTCGCCGAAGATCACCGCGTCGCCATCGAAGGCGATGCGGATCTGCGCGCGCGCACTGGTGGCGGCTTCGCCCGCCCGCGCCGGCGGCGGCAGCGCGGCGCTGGGCAGGATGGTCGCGGCGGCGATGCCATCGGCAAGCGCCCGGCGGACCGATTCCGGGTTCGCCGACAGCAGCAGCTGCGCACCGAACGGCCGGATATACGGCCAGGTCGGCTCGCCCGAGGTGAACGTCGCGCGCGAGATCGGCAGCCCGTGGTGCTGGATCGAGTTGAAGATCCGCAGCCCGGTATCGGCCGAATTGCGCGACAGCAGGATCACCTCGACGTGGGGCGCATCCGGCGGCGCGGATTCGTTGAGCGCGAGCAGCTTGCGCACCAGCGCGAAGGCGATGCCCGGAGGCAGGATGTCGTCCTCGTGGGCGCGCTGGTAGTTCGAGTACGCCTCGATGCCTTCCTCCTCGAACAGCGCATGGCTGTCCTCGAGGTCGAACAGCGCCCGCGACGAGATGGCGATGGTGAGCGTGGAGACGGATGGGATCGACATGCGCGGATTATGCGGCCCGTGCGGCGCATGCCGTGAGACGCGACGCAGGCCAGTTGGTCAACCCCGCCGTCACGCCATGAACTGTTCGCTCAGGATCCGCTCCTCGAGGTTGTGCTCGGGATCGAACAGCAGCGTGACCTGGCGGTCGCGTGCCTCGCGGATGCGTACCTCGACGACGTCGCGGACCTCGTGCGAATCGGCGGTGGCGCTGACCGGGCGCTTGTAGGGATCGAGCACGCGGAACACGACCTCGGTGTCGGCACGCAGGATCGCGCCCCGCCAGCGGCGCGGGCGGAACGGCGCGATCGGCGTCAGTGCGACCACGCCGCTGCCCAGCGGCAGGATCGGACCATGCGCGGAATAGTTGTAGGCGGTGCTGCCCGCGGGCGACGCCACCAGCACGCCATCGCAGATCAGTTCCTCCAGGCGGGTGCGGCCGTTGAGCTCGATGCTCAGGTGCGCGGCCTGGCGGGTCTGCCGCAACAGCGAGACCTCGTTGTAGGCCAGCGAACCCACGCTGGTGCCGGATTCGGTCTGCACCACCATCTCCAGCGGGCGCAGGGTGGCGGGCTCGGCGGCGGCGATGCGCTCGAGCAGGCCCTCCGCGCGGTGATGGTTCATCAGGAAGCCGACGGTGCCGAGCTTCATTCCGAACACCGGTCGGCCCAGCGCGCCATGGCGATGCAGGGTCTGCAGCATGAAGCCATCGCCACCGAGCGCGCACAGCACGTCGGCGTCCTCCGGGGCATGGTTGCCATGCCTGGCGACCAGTGCCTCCAGCGCAACGCGTGCGTGATCGGCAGGACTGGCGAGGAAAGCAATGCGCGGCGCGGACATCCGACGGCTCCCGATGGGTCGCGGGCAGGATAACGCGGGCAACGCCGCGACAGGCACCGGCCTGCCACGAACAACGACGCCCGCGGCATCACGCACGCGGGCACTCCGATCGCCCGGTCCGTCGGACAGTGCCGACGGACCGTTTGCATGCCGGATCAGCCGGGGCCGGTACCGGCCAGCTGGCCGAGGCGGCTGACCGCCACCGAGACCGTCGGATAGTCCAGCGACTTCTGCGCGCACATCTCGTCGAGCATGCCGAGGGTGAAGCGCAGCGTGGCGTCGTCACGACCCACCCAGGCGGCGACCTTGTCGTCTGCGCCACGGCCCGGCATGTCGAGCACCTGCGCGGTCAGCAGGGTCTGCTGGGTCGCGAGGTCGTCACGCAGCACGCCGCGTGCCACCGCATGCCAGCGGCCCTGCACCTCCAGCGCCTCGATCTGCGAGAACAGCCACGGCAGGCGCAGGGCCTCGCCGACGCGGAAGTGCACCTTCGCCACGTCCACCGGCTTCAGCCTGCGCGACCGCGCCAGCTCGATGATGTCGAGCGCCGAGGCCAGGTACGGCAGTTCCGCCAGCTCCCGGGCGAGGTCTGCCGGCATGCCGCGCTCGGCCCACGCCGCAAGGCCCGCCTCGTACTCGCCACGCTGGGAATCCGGGAGGATGCCGTCGGCACGGCGGATCTCGTTGAGCGCATCGTGGTAGCGCTCCACCGCCCGCGTGATCGCCGGCATCTCGCCCTGGCGGTTGAGCAGCCAGCGCACGTACGAGCGCTGCAGGTTCCAGATCGCCTGCAGGGCATCGATCTGCGCCTCTTCGCTGACCTTGAGGTCGAGCGCGTCGAGCTGGGTCCACAGCGCACGTGCATCCAGCGTCTCGCGGCTCACGGTGTAGGCCTTGGCCACCTCGGCCGCACTGCGGCCGGTGTCCTCCTGCATGCGCATCAGGAACGTCGCACCCATCCGGTTGATGGTGGCGTTGGTCACCGCGGTGGCGATGATCTCGCGCTTGAGCGGGTGCTTTTCCATCGCCGCGGCGTACTTCACGCGCAGCGGCTCGGGGAAGTAGCGCTGCAGCTCCTTCGACAGGTACGGGTCCTCCGGGATGTCGGAATCGAGCATCTGCTGGAACGCCACCAGCTTCGAATACGACAGCAGCACGGCGAGTTCCGGCCGGGTCAGGCCCTGGCCGCGGGCACGGCGCGCGGAGATCTCCGCATCCGACGGCAGGAACTCGATCTGGCGGTCCAGCAGCCCCTGCGATTCCAGCGTGCGGATGAAGTGCTGTTTGGATCCCAGCCGCGACAGGCTCATCCGCTCCATCAGGCTCAGCGCCTGGTTCTGGCGGATGTTGTCCCACAGCACCAGCGATTCCACCTCGCCGGTCATGTCGGCCAGCAGCTTGTTGCGCGCCGGCAGGGTGAGCTTCTTCGCCCGCACCTGCCCGTTGAGCAGGATCTTGATGTTGACCTCGTGGTCGGAGGTGTCCACGCCGGCCGAGTTGTCGATGAAGTCGGCGTTGAGCAGCGTGCCCACCTGGGCCGCTTCGATGCGCCCGCGCTGGGTGAAGCCGAGGTTGCCGCCCTCGCCCACCACGCGGCAACGCAATTCGCAGCCATCCACGCGCAGGGCGTTGTTGGCGCGGTCACCGACGTCGGCGTGGCTCTCGGTGGAGCCCTTGACGTAGGTGCCGATGCCGCCGTTCCACAGCAGGTCCACCGGCGCCTTGAGGATGGCGTTCATCAGCTCGTTCGGGCTGAGGGTGGTGACCGAGGCATCCAGCCCCAGCACTTCGCGTGCCTGCGCCGAAACCGGGATCGTCTTGGCCGAGCGCGGCCATACGCCGCCGCCGGCGCTGATCAGCGACCTGTCGTAGTCCTCCCAGCTCGAACGCGGCAGGCGGAACAGGCGCTCGCGCTCCTTCCACGAACGTGCGGACTCGGGCTGCGGGTCGATGAAGATGTGGCGGTGGTCGAATGCGGCGACCAGGCGGATGTGCTTCGACAGCAGCATGCCATTGCCGAACACGTCGCCCGACATGTCGCCGATGCCGACCGCGGTGAAGTCCTCGTTCTGGCAGTCCACGCCGAGTGCGCGGAAGTGACGCTTCACCGATTCCCACGCGCCCTTGGCCGTGATGCCCATGCCCTTGTGGTCGTAACCGACCGAGCCGCCGGAGGCGAAGGCGTCGCCCAGCCAGAAGTTGTATTCGGCGGAGATGCCGTTGGCGATGTCGGAGAACGTCGCGGTGCCCTTGTCGGCGGCGACCACCAGGTAGTAGTCGTCATCGTCGTGGCGCACCACGTCGTTCGGCGGAACCACCTTGCCGTCGATGACGTTGTCGGTGACATCGAGCAGGCCGCTGATGAAGCGGCGGTAACAGGCGATTCCCTCGGCCAGCTGGGCGTCGCGATCGCCGCCCACCGGCGGCTTCTTGACGATGAAGCCGCCCTTGGCGCCGACCGGCACGATCACGGTGTTCTTGACCATCTGCGCCTTGACCAGGCCCAGCACCTCGGTACGGAAATCCTCACGGCGATCCGACCAGCGCAGGCCGCCACGCGCCACCGGGCCATAGCGCAGGTGCACGCCCTCCACCCGCGGCCCGCAGACGAAGATCTCGCGGTACGGGCGCGGCTTCGGCAGCTCCGGCACGCGTGCGCAGTCGAACTTGTAGGCCACATAGTCCTTGTCCTGGCCATCGGCTGCACGCTGGTAGTAGCTGGTGCGCAGGGTGGCGTCGATCACGCCGATGAAGCCGCGCAGGATGCGGTCCTCGTCGAGGCTGCCGACACCGTCGAGCAGTGCTGCCAGGGCCTGGCGGGCGGCGGTGTACTGTCCCGCACGGTCGCCTTCGCGTGCCTGCAGCACCGGCTCGAGGGCCGCCATCGCGTCGGCGTTGCCGCCGGTGAGCGAGGCGAACTGCGCGCGCAGCTGCTCGACGCCTTCGCCGATCTGCGCGCGCGTCTCGCGACCGGTGGCCGGGTGGAAGCGGCTTTCGAACAGCTCGACCAGCAGGCGCGACAGCAGCGGGTAACGCGCCAGCGTCTGCTCCATATAGGCCTGCGAGAACGGCACGCCGGCCTGCAGCAGGTACTTGCTGTAGGCGCGCAGCATCGCCACCTGGCGCCAGTCCAGCCCGGCCAGCACGATCAGGCGGTTGAAGCCGTCGTTCTCGGCCTCGTCGCGCCACAGGCGGGCAACGGCCTCCTCGAACGCCGGGCCGATGCGCTCGAGATCGAGCTCCACGCCGACCGCTTCGACCTCGAAGTCCTGCACGTAGAAGATGTCGCCGCCGGCATCGATGCGGTGCGGATGCTCCGACAGCACGCGCAGGCCCATGTTCTCCATCACCGGCAGCACGTCGGACAGCGGAATGTCGCGGTGCTGGCGGAACAGCTTCAGGCGCAGGCCACCGATGCCGTCCGCGGACTCCGCCGCGCGCACCAGGCTCAGGCGCAGGTCGTCGGCGGACTCGAGCGCGGCGAGCTGGCCGACATCGTTCGCCGCCACCGCCGGGGTGGCCTGGGCGATGTAGTCAACGCTGAGCGCGCGGCCGAAGCGGCCGGCCAGCGCCAGCCCCTCGGCCTCGCCATGGCGGGCGATCAGCGCGTCGCGCAGGTCGTCCTGCCAGTTGCGCACGATCGCCGACAGCCCGCTGTCGAGCGCGGCGGCATCGATGTCGACGGTGTTGCCGGAACGCGGGCGCACGATCAGGTGCAGCTGCGCCAGCGGCGACTCCCCCACCTGCACGCTGGTATCCACGCGGTCGGCCTCGAGGACGTCGCGCAGCATCGCCTCGATGCGCAGGCGCACCTCGGTGTTGTAGCGGTCGCGCGGCACGTAGGCCAGCACGGAGTAGAAGCGGCCGTAACGGTCGCTGCGCAGGAACAGGCGGCTGCGCACGCGTTCCTGCAGGTGCAGGATGCCCAGCGCCAGGCGGTAGAGCTCGTCGCTGGTGGACTGGAACAGCTCGTCGCGCGGCAGGGTCTCCAGGATGTGCTTGAGCGCCTTGCCGCTGTGTCCGGTCTCGCGCAGGCCGGAACGGCTCATCACCTGCTCGAAGCGCTCGCGAACGATCGGGATGTCCCACGGGCGGCGGTTGTAGGCGGCGGAGGTGTACAGGCCGATGAAGCGCTGCTCGCCGATCGCGCGGCCCCTGGCGTCGAACTGCAGGATGCCGACGTAGTCCATGAAGCCCGGGCGGTGCACGGTGGAGCGCGCATTGGTCTTGGTCATGATCAGCGGATCGATCTCGCCCTCGCCTCGCGCGGCCTGCGCGGCCAGCGCACGCAGCGAGCGCGGCTGGCCGACTTCCTTGCCACGCAGCAGGCCGAGGCCGGAATCCTCGACCGCCAGCAGGTTCGGCTCGCCGCCGCGCTGGCGCACCTGGTACTCGCGATAGCCCAGGAACGTGAAGTGGTCATTGGCGGCCCAGCGCAGGAACTCCTGCGCTTCCGCGCGCACCGCATCGTCCACCGGCAGTGCGCGGGTGGCGAGGTCCTCGGCAACCGCGACCATCCTTTCGCGCATCGCCGGCCAGTCGGCGACGATCTGCCGCACGTCGTTCAGCACGTGGCCGAGCGCCTCCTCGATCGCCGCGATCGACTCCGCCGGCTGGCGGTCGATCTCGAGATGCATCAGCGATTCGGGCTCGCCCTCGCCCACGGCCTGCAGCCTGCCGCCGCGGTCGCGGCGCATCGGGATCACAGGGTGGCCCAGCACGTGCACGCCGATGCCCTGCTCGGCCAACGCCATCGTCACCGAATCGACCAGGAACGGCATGTCGTCGTTGACGATCTGCAGCACCGTATGCGGCGATTCCCAGCCGTGGGTCTTCAGGGTCGGGTTGAACAACCGCATGCGCGCGGTGCCCGGCTTGCGCCGGCGCGCGAACTCGAGGAAGTCGAACGCCAGCGCCGCCCAGGCGTCGGCGGTGTGCAGGGGCAGCTCGTCGTCGCCCATGCGGTAGTAGAAGGCATTGGCGAAGGCCTCGGCGTCGGCAGCGCCGGCCGCGCCGGCACGGCCGCGGATCGCGGCGCGGATCGGCGCGAGGATGCCGCCGCCGGCGCTGCGCGCGCTCTTCTTCGACGCCATGCGTGCGGGGCTGTCGGTCTTCGCGTCGGCGGGTTTGCGGGTGGAACTGCGTTTGCTGGTCATGGTCGGTGGGTCCGGATGCAATGAGGCCCGCGCGATGCGCGGGCCGGTCATGGGAGTTCAGTCGCCGTGCGGCACGGTCGCGCATGCGGCCGGGATGTCCGGCGTGGGCAGCGCGTTCGCGGCGACGGCGTAGGCGGTCACTTGGTGGTCAACGCAGCCCGGTCTCGTTGCGTGCGATGACCAGGCGCTGGATTTCCGAAGTGCCCTCGTAGATCTCGGTGATCTTGGCGTCGCGGAAGTAGCGCTCGATCGGCATTTCCTTGGAGTAGCCCATGCCCGCGTGGATCTGCACCGCCTGGTGGGTGATCCACATCGCGGCTTCCGAGGCGGTGAGCTTGGCCACCGAAGCCTCCGTGGTGAAGCGCTTGCCCTGGCCCTTGAGCCAGGCCGCGCGCAGCGTCAGCAACAGCGACGCGTCGAGCTTGCACTTCATGTCGGCGATCTTGGCCTGGGTCATCTGGAACGCGCCGATCGGCTGACCGAAGGCCTTGCGCTCCTTGACGTACGCCAGGGTGGCCTCGTAGGCGGCGCGCGCCAGGCCGATCGCCTGCGAGGCGATGCCGATGCGGCCGGCGTCGAGCACGCTCATCGCGATCCTGAAGCCCTGGCCTTCCTGGCCCAGCACGTCCTCGGCGCGCGCCACGTAGTCCTGGAACTCGATCTCGCAGGTGGCCGAGGCGCGGATGCCGAGCTTGGGCTCGGTCTTGCCGCGGTGGAAGCCGGCGCGGTCGCCATCGACGAGGAACGCGGTGATGCCGCGTGCGCCCTGCTCGGGGTCGGTCACCGCGAACAGCACGAAATACTTGGCCACCGGGCCGGAGGTGATCCAGCTCTTCTTGCCGTTGATGACATAGCTGCCGTCATCCTGCTTCACCGCGCGGCACCGCATGGCGGTGGCGTCGGACCCGGACTGCGGCTCGGTCAACGCGAACGCGCCGATCTCGGCGCCTTCGGCGATGGCCCGCACGTACTGCTGCTTCTGCTCTTCGGTGCCGTGGGTCAGGATGCCGTTGCAGAACAGCGAGTTGTTGACCGACATGATCGTGGAGTGCGCGGCGTCGCCGGCGGCAATCTCCACCATCGCCAGCACATAGGCGATCGGGTCCATGCCGGCACCGCCATACTCCACGGGCACCTCGATGCCCATCAGGCCGTTCTCGCCCAGCAGGCGGATGTTGTCGAGCGGGAATTCGCCGCTGCGATCGAAGCCCTCCGCGGACGGGGCGATCTTTTCCTGCGCGATGCGGCGCGCCACGTCCTGGATCATCAACTGCTCTTCGCTGAAACCGAACTCCACGCGCACACCTCGAAGCCGAACGGGAAGCGCAAATTGTACCCGCGCCCGCGGGCAAACCCCATCATCCGGCTTGACGCTCCCGGGCCGCACGCGCAGACTTATCTCGATATCGCGATATAGAGATATTTATGGATCTGGAAAGCTGGTCGGCACGCCTCAAGATCCTCGCCGATGCCACACGTGTGCGGCTGCTGGCGCTGCTCGAAGGCGAGGAACTCACCGTGGCGGAGCTCTCGGCGATCACGCGCCTGGCGCAGCCGCGGGTCTCCACGCACCTGGCCAAGCTGAAGGAAGCCGGACTGGTGCGCGACCGCCGCGCCGGGGTTTCAGCCTATTACCGCTTCGACGACGCACCGCTCGACCCGGCCATCCGCACGCTCTGGGTCACCCTGCGCGACGGCAGCGACGACCCGCTGCTGCGCCAGGATGCCGAGCGCGTCGCCGCGGTGCTGGCGATGCGCGCCGCCGACCAGAACTGGGCCGACTCGGTGGCCGGCGACATGGAGCGCCACTATTCGCCGGGCCGTACCTGGGAAGCACTGGCGCGTTCCGCGCTTCCACTGATGGAAACCGGCGACGTGCTCGACATCGCCTCGGGCGACGGCGTGCTGGCGGAACTGCTCGCCCCGCATGCCCGGCGCTATGTCTGCGTGGATACCAGCGCGCGGGTGGTCAGCGCCGCCGCCGAACGCCTCAAGCGCTACCGCAACGTCGAGGTGCGCGAAGGCGACATGCACGCGCTCGCCTTCGACGAAGGCGGCTTCGACCTGGTGGTGCTGATGCATGCATTGACCTATGCCGACCGCCCCGCGCAGGCGGTGGCGGAAGCCGCACGCGTACTGCGTCCGGGTGGCCGGCTGCTGTTGACCACTCTTGCCCGCCACGAGCACCGCAGCGCGGTCGAGGCCTACGGCCACGTCAACCTGGGTTTCAATGAGCGCGAGCTGCGCCGGTTCGTGGACAGGGCCGGGCTGTCGCTGCAGAGCCTCAACACGGTGACCCGCGAGAAGCGGCCGCCGCATTTCGAGGTCATCTCGCTGATCGCGCTCAAACCCGCGGCCGCGGCACACGTGCCGGCGCGGGCACGCACCGGAACGCCGGCGTGAGCCGACCCGTTGCCGGTGGTCAACCCTGGCTGCAGCCGCAGCGGGTGCAGGCGCTGGAGGATGCGCTGTCGCGGCGCATCCTGGTCATCGACGGCGCGATGGGTACGCTGATCCAGCAGCATGGGCTGGCCGAAGCGGATTACCGCGGCGAGCGCTTCGTCGACGGCTTCGATGCCGAAGCCCCCGGCGAGCGCGCCGCGCACGAGCTCCGTGGCAACAACGACCTGCTCAACCTGACCCGCCCCGGCGTCATCGCCGACATCCATCGCGCCTACCTGGACGCGGGCGCCGACCTCGTCGAGACCAACACGTTCAATTCCACGTCGCTCAGCCAGGCCGACTACGGCCTGCAGCACCTCGCACGCGAGCTCAACCGCGAGGGCGCGCGCATCGCCCGCGCCGCCTGCGAGGCTGCCGAAGCCGTCACCCCGGGGCACCCGCGTTTCGTGGTCGGGGTGATCGGCCCGACCAGCCGCACCGCATCGATCAGCCCCGACGTCAACGACCCCGGCTTCCGCAACACCTCGTTCGACGAACTGCGCAAGGCCTACGGCGATGCCACGCTCGGCCTGGTCGAGGGCGGCGCGGACGTGGTGATGGTGGAGACGGTGTTCGACACCCTCAATGCCAAGGCCGCGCTGTACGCGATCGAGGAAGTCTTCGACGAGCTCGGCGGACGCCTGCCGGTGATGGTCTCGGGCACGATCACCGATGCCTCGGGCCGCACCCTCTCCGGGCAGACGGCCGAGGCCTTCCATGTCTCGCTGATGCACGCGCGACCGCTGTCGATCGGCCTCAACTGCGCGCTCGGCGCGCGCGAACTGCGTCCGCATGTCGAGACCCTTGCGCGAATTGCGCAGTGCCACGTCAGCGCGCACCCCAACGCCGGCCTGCCGAACGCATTCGGCGGCTACGACGAGACGCCGGAGGAGATGGCCACGATGCTGAAGGAGTTCGCCACCGCGGGCCTGGTCAATCTCGTCGGCGGCTGCTGCGGCACCACGCCCGCGCATATCGCCGCGATCGCGGAAGCCGTCCGTGGCGTGACACCCCGCCGCCCGGGTGCGCTGGCGTGAGTGCCACGCGGCGACATACCCGGCTGTCCGGCCTCGAGCCGCTGGTGCTCACGCCGGAACTGCTGTTCGTCAACGTCGGCGAGCGCACCAACGTCACCGGCAGCGCGCGCTTCCGCAAGCTGATCAAGGAAGGCCGCTACGAGGATGCCGTGGAGGTCGCGCGCCAGCAGGTCGAGAGCGGCGCACAGATCCTCGACGTCAACATGGACGAGGGCCTGATCGACTCGGAAGCAGCCATGGTGCGCTTCCTCAGCCTGATCGCGTCAGAGCCCGACATCGCGCGCATCCCGGTGATGGTCGACTCCTCGAAATGGAGCGTGATCGAGGCCGGGTTGCAGTGCCTGCAGGGCAAGGGCGTGGTGAATTCCATCTCGCTGAAGGACGGCCAGGCCGCCTTCGTGGCGCACGCCCGCAAGGTGCTGCGCTACGGCGCGGCCGCGGTGGTGATGGCCTTCGACGAGGACGGCCAGGCCGACACCTGCGCACGCAAGGTGGAGATCTGCAGCCGCGCCTACCGCATCCTCGTCGACGAGGTCGGTTTCCCGCCCGAAGACATCATCTTCGACCCCAACATCTTCGCCATCGCCACCGGCATCGCCGAGCACGACAACTACGCGGTGGACTTCATCGAGGCCACGCGGATCATCCGCGCCACGCTGCCGCACTGCCACGTCTCGGGTGGCGTGTCCAACGTCAGTTTCTCGTTCCGCGGCAACGAGCCGGTGCGCGCGGCGATCCACTCCGTGTTCCTCTACCACGCCATCCAGGCCGGCATGGACATGGGCATCGTCAACGCCGGTGCCCTGCCCGTCTACGACGACCTCGACCCGGAGCTGCGCACGCGCGTGGAGGATGTGGTCCTCAACCGCCGCGCGGATGCCACCGAGCGGTTGCTGGAGATCGCCGAAACGTTCCGCGGCAGCGGCGCCGCGCGCGAGGTCGCGGACCAGGCCTGGCGCCAGCGCCCGGTGGGCGAACGCCTCACCCATGCGCTGGTGCACGGCATCGACCAGTACGTGGAAACCGACACCGAGGAGGCGCGCCAGCAGCTGCCCCGCCCGCTGGATGTGATCGAAGGCCCGCTGATGGACGGCATGAACGTCGTCGGCGACCTGTTCGGCGCCGGCAAGATGTTCCTGCCACAGGTGGTCAAATCCGCGCGGGTAATGAAGAAGGCGGTCGCCTATCTGCTGCCCTGGATCGAGGCGGAGAAGGCCCGCACCGGCGACGTGGCGAAATCCAACGGCCGCATCGTGCTGGCGACGGTCAAGGGCGACGTCCACGACATCGGCAAGAACATCGTCGGCGTGGTACTGGCCTGCAACAACTTCGAGGTCGTCGACCTCGGGGTGATGGTGGCGACGCAGAAGATCCTCGATACCGCCCGCGAAGTGGGTGCCGACCTGGTCGGCCTGTCCGGCCTGATCACGCCGTCGCTGGAGGAGATGGGCCATGTCGCGCGTGAGATGCAGCGGCAGGGCTTCACGATGCCGTTGCTGATCGGCGGCGCGACCACATCGCGTGCGCATACGGCGCTGAAGATCGATCCTCACTACGCCGCGCCCACGGTCTGGGTGAAGGACGCCTCGCGCGCGGTGGGCGTTGCGCAATCGCTGATCTCGCGCGACATGCGCGCGGCGTTCGTCGCCGCCAACGATGCCGACTACGCCGGGATCCGCGAGCGCCACCGCAACCGCGGCGACGCCAGGCGCCTGGTGTCGCTGCAGAAGGCGCGCGGCCAACGATTCGACGGCGGCTGGGACGACTACGCGCCACCCGCGCCGAACCGCCCCGGGCTGCATGTGTTCGAAGACTGGCCGCTGGCCGAGCTGGTCGACTGCATCGACTGGAGCCCGTTCTTCAACGCCTGGGAACTCGCGGGCCGCTATCCGGCGATCCTCGACGACGCCATCGTCGGCACCCAGGCCCGCGAGCTGTACCGGGATGCGCGGGCAATGCTTGCCACCATCGTCGAGGAGAAATGGCTGACCGCGAAGGCCGTGTTCGGCCTGTGGCCGGCCTGCAGCATCGGCGACGACGTGGTGGTGCGTGCCGATAGTGGCGGGACCACGCTGCACTTCCTGCGCCAGCAGGTCGACAAGCCGGCCGACCGCCCGGACTTCTGCCTGGCCGACTTCATCGCCCCGCGCGAGACAGGCATCCCCGACTGGATCGGCGGCTTTGCGGTGACCGCGGGCATCGGCCTGGACCCGCATGTCGCGCGCTTCGAGGCCGACCACGACGACTACAACGCGATCCTGCTCAAAGCGCTGGCCGACCGCCTGGCGGAAGCGCTGGCCGAGCGCCTGCACCAGCGCGTGCGCATGGAGTACTGGGGCTACGCCACCGACGAAACCCTCGACAACGATGCGCTGATCGCCGAACGCTACCGCGGCATCCGCCCCGCGCCCGGGTACCCGGCATGCCCGGACCACAGCGAGAAGACCACGCTGTTCGCGCTGCTCGATGCCGGCGCCAATGCGGGCATGTCGTTGACCGAGAACTTCGCGATGCTGCCGACTGCGGCGGTGTCGGGTTACTACTTCAGCCACCCGCGCAGCCAGTATTTCGTGGTCGGCCGGGTGTCACGCGAGCAGGTGGCGGACTACGCGCGCCGCAAGGGCGTGCCGCTGCAGCAGGCCGAGCGCTGGCTGGCGACGCAGCTCGACTACGACCCGCAGTGACGCGCGATCACCACACCAGGTCGTCGGGCACCTGGTATTTCGGATCGGCGTAGGGATCGTCGCCGGCCGGCGCGTCGGGATCCACCCGCAGCGCCACCGACGGCGCGAACACCGCCTCGGCCTCGGCCAGCACCGCCGCGGTCACCAGCAGGTAGCGGCCGTTGAGCTGGGCCACGCCGAGCTCGCCCGCATTGAGCGCCTGCAACTGGTCGGCGGTCACGTAGATGCGCTTGATCTTGCCGCCGTACTCGAAATGCCGGGCGATCTCGGCGTCCTCGCGGTTGAGCGCCTTGCCGTCGAGCAGGGTGGCCAGCCGCGCACGCGCCTCTCGGCGCAGGCGCGCCTCCTCCTGCTTCTGCTTCTCGGCGGCGATGCGCTCGTCCTTCTCCTTCTGCGCGCGGATGGCATACGCCTTGGCAAGGTCGATGTCCTCGCGCGTCGCCGGCCTGCCGCGCCCCCGCCCACGCGCGTCGCCCCGCGCCGGTGGCTTGCCTGACGACGGCTTTCCCGCTGGCGGCTTGCCGTCGGCGCGACGCTGCCCATGGCGCACAGGGTCGCCCTTCGCGGACGCGGGATTGCCGGCCGTGCCGGGCTTGCGCACGGGCTTGCGCTCCGGCGTGGGGGCCTTGAAGCCAAGGCCCAGGAGCTGGTCGCGCAGGGTATCGCTCATCGTCGTGCCGTGGTTCCAGTCAGTAATGCGGCGGCGGCGGTTCGTCCGCCGGGTCGGCGAAGAACCCGCCACGCGCCTGCTTGAGTTCATCGAGGCTGCGTCGCAGCAGCTCCGCGTGCTGCGCGGACTGCAGGCGCAGCCCGGCGAGTGCGTCGCTCATCTCGTTGAGCGCGTGCTCCTGGAACGCGACCCGCGTTTCCAGTTCCACCACGCGCTGTTCCAGCTCATCCATCGTGTTCCCGTTCCGTTCCACGCCCGGCGTTTGCCGGCCGGCGCCACCGCGTGGGCGCGCCAGCCGGAACCGCGTGCCTACTGTGCGCTGGCCGGCAGCACTTCGATCAGCTCGACCTCGAACTGCAGCGCGGCATTCGGCGGGATCGGGCCAGCGCCCTGCTCGCCATAACCCAGGCTGCTGGGGATCCACAGGCGGTGCTTCGCACCCTGCTGCATCAGCTGCAGGCCTTCCTGCCAGCCCGGGATGATCTCGGCCAGTGCGAATTCCACCGGCTCGCCACGCTGGATCGAGCTGTCGAACACGGTGCCGTCGAGCAGCTTGCCCTCGTAGTGCACGCGCACGCGGTCGCTGGTGGTCGGGGTCGGGCCGGTGCCGGGCGTCAGCACCTCGTACTGCAGGCCCGACGCCGTCGTCTGCACGCTCTCCCTGGCGGCGTTCTCGTCGAGGATCTTCTTCTCGTCGTCGAGGCGGGTCTGCGCCTCGGCGGCCTGCTTCGCCTGCATGCGCGTGGCGAGGCCCTGCATCACCTGCATGACCTGCTCGTCGTTGAGCCTGGGTTCGTTGCCGGCAAGGTTGTCGCGGATGCCACGCACCATCGCGTCGAGGTCGACCTCGTCCTCGAGCGGCTTGATCGAGTTGCCCAGGTCCAGGCCGATCGCATAGCCGACCTGCTCGCGGTTGCTCTTGAGCCCCGGCACCTGCACGGCGGGCGCATCGGCGCCAGCGGCCGTCGCGGCGCCGGTCGAGCCCTCGCCGTCCTCGATCTTCTTGCAGGCCGACAGCCCGAGGGTGGTGGCCAGCGCGAGCGCGGAGATGGTCAGGGCGCTGCGGGAAATCTTCATGGGGAACTCCTGGAAGGAAAGGTTGCGGGCGGCGCGGACAGCGCGCCGGCCATTTGGAGCGCGAACGCGATCAGAGGATGTCGAGCAGTTCGACGTCGAACACCAGGGTGGCCTCCGGCGGAATGCCTTCGGTGCCCTTGGCGCCATAGCCGAGGCGCGCGGGAATCCAGAAGCGGTACTTGCTGCCGATCGGCATCAGCGCCACGCCCTCGGTCCAGCCGGGGATGACCTGGCCCAGCCCGAAGTCGGCCGGGCGGCCGCGCTCGTAGGAACTGTCGAAGACCGTGCCATCGAGCAGCTTGCCCTCGTAGTGCACGCGCACGCGATCGCTGGCCACCGGGCGGCGGCCCGAGCCCTGGCGGACCACGCGGTACTGCAGGCCCGACGGCGTGACCTGCACGCCGGTCTCGTTGCGGTTGCCGGCCAGGAACGTTTCGCCCTCGGTGCGGTTGCGCTCACCGGCCTGCGCCTGCTGCGCTTCCATGTCTTTGCGCACGCGGTCGGAGAACGATTGCCGCAGCGCATCGGCCTGCGCGTCGTCCATCAGCAGCGGACCGCCCTCGACGCGTGCACGCAGGCCCTGCACCAGCACCGCGAGCTCGAGCTCACCCTGGATCGGCTGCAGCGAACGGCCGATATCGCTGCCGACCATCAGTCCGACCTTCTCGCGGTCGACCTCCTGCGGCGCCGCGCCGGGCGGCATGCCGGGCGGGGTCTGGCCGTTGCGCAGGGCGATGCGCTGCATCAGCGCCTGCGCCGTCTGCGCCACGTCCTGTTCCGACAGCAGCGGCTCGCCGCCCTCGAAGGCGTTGCGGATGCCGCGCTCCAGCGCCGCGTAGTCGATGTCCGGCCCGACCGGCGCGATCGACTGGCCCACGTCCATGCCGACCATGTAGCTGATCTGGGCGCGCTCGCCCTGCAACGGCTGCCCCTGCGCCAGGACCGTGGCCGGAACCGCGACCGCGCACATCGCGGCCAGACAGAGCGCGGCCGCACCGCGCATCGCTTTCTTCATTGGGACAACTCCATATGGATGACGCGGACGCGCGCCCGGATACCTGGCCATGCGCTTCCGCCCTGCCCGCGGCGCCCCGGGGGCGCTGTCGGATATCGGGCGGAGACGATGCAGCGGGCTATTGTCAGGGCAGCACGCCACGCGGGCAATCGCGCCACCGCGCGCCCTCCCGGCACGTCGAAACCGCGCCACGGTGATGGGCGGGCGATGAACCGCCGATGTCCTGCCCCGCGGGCACGATGCCTTCACGTTTTTTTTTCGACCATGCACTGCCGACCCGGCGCCCCCGCCCCGCCCACCAGGAGCAGCATGGCCCTCTTCCGACGTTCCAGCGAAATCCCCGTCCATTTCCACGGCAAGGTGGTGATGATCACCGGCGGCACCGCCGGCGTCGGCCGCGCCACCGCGATCCGCTTCGCGCGCCGCGGCGCCCGGGTCGGCCTGATCGCCCGTGACCCGGCGGGGCTGGACGAAACCCGCCAGGAACTCGAAGCACTGGGGGCCGAGGTCGCCACCTTCGCCGTGGACGTGTCCGATGCCGACGCCGTGCGCGCCGCCGCCGACGACTGCGAAACCCGGCTTGGCCCGATCGATGTCTGGGTCAACAACGCGATGGCCACGGTGTTCTCGCCGGTCGATGCGATGGACGCCGCCGAGATCCGCCGCGTCACCGAGGTGACCTACCTGGGCTATGTGCACGGCACGCTGGCCGCGCTGGCGCATATGCGCCCGCGCAACCGCGGGGTGATCGTGCAGGTCGGCTCGTCGCTGGCCTTCCGCGGCATTCCGCTGCAGGCGGCCTATTGCGGCGCCAAGCACGCGATCCGCGGATTCACCGACTCGCTGCGCACCGAACTGCTGCATGCACGCAGCGGCGTGCAGCTCACCGCCGTGCATCTGCCGGCAATCAACACGCCGCAGTTCGACTGGGCGCGCAGCCATGACCGGGGCGCGCCGCGCCCGGTCGCGCCGGTGTTCTCGCCCGACGAGGCCGCGAAGGCGATCCTGCACGCGGCAGCCCACCCGGTGCGCGAGTACTGGCTGGGCGCCACCACCCCGGCGACGATCCTTGCCAACATGGTTGCGCCGGGACGCATGGACCGCTATCTGGCCAGCAAGGCGGTGGAAGGCCAGCGGCGCGGAGAGGGCAAGGCCGCCCGCGCAGGCGACAACCTGTTCGAACCGGTGGCCGGGCGCCACCGCACCTACGGCGCGTTCGGGCACGAGGTCAAGCGCGCGCCGGTGATGATGTCGGCGCAGACCGCACGCAGCGGTGCGGTGATCGCCGCCTGCACCCTGGCGGCGGCGGCCGGGCTGGCGCTCGGCCTGCGCCTCGCCGGCCGTTCGGGTCGCTGACGGTGCGCCCGCTCGCGCGTCCCGCTCCGGCGCCGGTGCGCCGCATCCAGCCGAACGCGCGCCTGCTCGCAGCGCTCGACGGTCTGCCACGCAGCGCGGCCACCCGTGACATCCGCAGGCTGCGCGGCCTTTCGGACGTGCTGGTGGCCGTGGTTGCGCGGGGCAGGCCCGCATGAGCCGGCCGATCGCCGATTACGCGATCATCGGCGACTGCGAAACCGCGGCGCTGGTCGCCAGCAACGGCTCGATCGACTGGCTGTGCTGGCCCCGTTTCGATTCGAATGCCTGTCTGGCGGCGCTGCTGGGCACCCGGGAGCATGGCCGTTGGCTGATTGCCCCGTGCGACGGGGAGGCGCGCAGCCGCCGGCGCTATCTCGGCGACACCCTGGTCCTGGAAACCGAGTTCGAGACCGCGACCGGCACCGTGGCCGTGATCGACTTCATGACCATCCGCAACGCCCGGCCCGTGTCCGAGCTGGTGCGGGTGGTGGTCGGGCGCAGCGGCCGGGTGGAGATGCGCATGGACCTGGCCCTGCGCTTCGATTACGGCCGCATCGTGCCCTGGGTGTCGCGGCTGGAGGGCGAGGTGCTGCGTGCCGAGGCCGGCCCGCACTCGGTGACCCTCGCCTCCCCGGTGACGACCCGCTCCAACGACCACGCGACCGTGGCCGTCTTCACCGTCGAGGAAGGCCAGCGCCTGCCGTTCGTACTCGTGCACAAGGCCTCGCACCTGCCACCGCCGGAACTCCCCGACGCCGAACAGGCCCTGCAGGAGACCTGCGAGTTCTGGACCGGCTGGTCGGCACGTTCGGACTACGACGGGCCATGGCGCAACGCGGTCAAGCGCTCGCTGCTGACGGTCAAGGCGCTCACCTATCGCCCGACCGGCGGCATCGTCGCCGCGCCCACCACCTCGCTGCCGGAAAGGCTTGGCGGGTCGCGGAACTGGGACTATCGCTATTGCTGGCTGCGCGATGCCACGTTCACCCTGCTGTCGCTGCTCAACGCCGGGCATCGCGAGGAAGCCGAAGCCTGGTGCCGCTGGGTCATGCGCTCGGTGGCCGGGGTGGCGTCGCAGGCACAGCCGATGTACGCCATCGACGGCGGCCACCGCACCGACGAGGTCGAGCTGGACTGGCTGCCCGGCCATGCCGACTCGCGGCCGGTGCGCATCGGCAATGCCGCCTACAGGCAGCTGCAGCTCGACATCTTCGGCAGCGTGATGGATACCCTCTACGAGGCGCGTGCCAACGGACTGGACCTGCCGCCCGACGTGCCCGAATTCCAGCGCGACATCCTCGAATACCTGGAAGGCGCCTGGCAGCAGCCGGACGAGGGCATCTGGGAGGTGCGCGGCGGTCGCCGGCACTTCGTGCATTCGCGGCTGATGTGCTGGGTGGCGTTCGACCGCGCGGTGAAGCTCGCGCGTGACTTCGGCCTGGAAGGCCCGGTCGACCGCTGGGAGCAGACCCGCGACGCCATCCGCGCCGAACTGCTCGAGCGCGGCTACGACCACGAACGTGGGGCATTCGTGCAGGCCTATGGCGAGCCCCATCTGGACGCCGCCGTGCTGCTGATGCCGATCCTCGGCTTCCTGCCGGCCGATGACCCGCGCATGGTGTCCACCATCGACGTGATCGAACGCGAACTCTCGCGCGACGGCCTGCTGCTGCGCTATGACCCGAAGGCGGCGGGTGATGGCCTGGACGGCGAGGAAGGCGCATTCCTCGCCTGCACCTTCTGGCTGGCCGACAACCGGATCCTGCAGGGCCGCGAGGACGAGGCACGTGCCCTGTACGAACGCCTGCTTTCGCTATGCAACGACGTCGGCCTGCTGGCCGAGCAGTACGACGTGGAGAACAACTGCCAGGTCGGCAATTTCCCCCAGGCGTTCTCCCATTTCGCGCTGATCGACACCGCGTTCAATTTCGCCGGCCGCCGTGGCGCGGCGCGCGAGGCCCGTCAGGACTGACCTGCCCGGCGGTTACCGCAGCACGACCCTGCTTCAGGGCGAGCCCAGCGCGCGCTCGATCGCGCTGACGATCGCGGGATCATCCGGCGGCGTGCGGCTGCCCCAGCTGTCCACCAGCCTGCCGTCGCGACCGATCAGGTACTTGTGGAAGTTCCACTTCGGTACGTCGCCGTCGCTTGCGGCCGCGAGATCGCGATACAGCCCGGTGGCCTGCGGGCCGACCACGTGCACGCGCTCGAACATCGGGAAACGGACGCCGTAGGTCAGGGTGCAGAACTCGCGGATCTCGGCCTCGTCCTCGAATTCCTGCTCGCGGAAGTCACCCGAGGGGAATCCGAGCACCGCGAAGCCGCGCGTGGCGTATTTCGAATGCAGCGCTTCCAGCGCCTCGAACTGCGGCGCCAGCCCGCATTTGCTGGCGGTGTTGACCACCAGCAGTACCCGGCCGCCATAGGACTCGCGCAGATCCACCGGCTCACGCCCCGCCAGCGGCCGGTACGTGTGGTCCAGCAGCGTGTCCGCGGCCTGCACCGGCGTCAGGAACAGCATCAGGAAAATCCCGCAAATCGCTGATTTGAATCTCATCACACTGACTCCTTGGGGATCGGACCGACCCTGCCATCAGTTGGGGATACCAGCTGCTTGACCTCAACTGTTCTGGTGTTATAGTTGCATACAACACCGATCAACCAGGGCAGGAGGTTCGACATGAACCGCAAGCTCCACAACACGATACTGGCTTTCTCGTTCGCCGGCCTTGCCGGTGTCCTGATGCTGCTGGCCGCCAGCCCGTTGCCGCAGGCACCAGGTTCCACGATCGCGCACCTGTCCGGTAGCCACGATGATCCCAGCGTGCACGGCACCGCGATCGGCACCTCCGCGGTGGTCCCCACGGCCGATGCGCTCTCCGCTCCGGGCAGCACCCGGGCCTCGGTCGAACCGGACGAAGCCCAATCCGCGCCGCGGCGCGCGCGCCGCCGCCACCAGGCGCTGGCAATGCCGTATTTCTCGTTCGCGCAGGGACTGCGCCCGGTAGGGAGCTGACCCATGGCCGACATCCAGTGGAGCGATGGCGCTCCCATCTACCGCCAACTCAAGGAACGGGTGATCGCGATGATGCTCGACGGCGTACTCAAACCCGGCGACGCCCTGCCCTCGGTGAGGCAGGTCGCCGCCGATTACCAGCTCAACCCGATCACCGTCTCGCGCGCCTACCAGGAACTCGCGGACGAGGCGCTGGTGGAAAAGCGCCGCGGGCTGGGCATGTTCGTCACCGAAGAAGCGTCCAGAAAACTGTTGTCCAACGAGCGCGAGCGCTTCCTCAACGAGGAATGGCCGCTGGTACTGGAACGCATCCAGCGCCTGGGCCTGGACCTGGATGAACTCACGCGACCGCTGCGCACTGGAGGTGCCGAGTGAACACGCCGTCCAACGTCACGCGACCCGACGTCACCCTGCCCCATGTCATCCAGGCGCGCGGCCTGCGCAAGGCCTATCGCCACTCCGTGGCGCTGGCCGATGCCAGCTTCGCCATCGAGCCCGGGCGCATCGTCGGCCTGATCGGCCCCAACGGCGCCGGCAAGACCACCGCGCTCAAGGCGATCCTCGGCCTGTTGCAGGTCGACGGTGACCTGCAGGTGCTGGGGCTCGACCCGCGCCGCGACCGCGACCGGCTGATGAACGATGTCTGCTTCATCGCCGATGTCGCGGTGCTGCCACGCTGGATGCGCGTGCGCGAGGCCATCGACTACGTGGAAGCCGTGCACCCGCGCTTCGACCGCAGCCGCTGCGAGCGCTTCCTGGCCAACACCAAGCTCACCCCGAAGATGCGGGTGCGCGAGATGTCCAAGGGCATGATCGTGCAGCTGCACCTGGCGCTGGTCATGGCGATCGACGCCCGCCTGCTGGTGCTCGACGAGCCCACCCTGGGCCTGGACATCCTCTACCGCAAGGAGTTCTACCAGCGCCTGCTGGAGGACTATTTCGACGAGCAGAAGACGATCCTGGTCACCACCCACCAGGTGGAGGAGATCGAGCACATCCTCACCGACGTGATGTTCATCCGTGACGGCCGGATCGTGCTGCAGTCGACGATGGACGAGGTCGGCGAGCGCTTCACCGAGGTGCTGGTGAATGCCGACCGCCTCGACGCCGCCCGTGCGCTGGGCCCGGTGAACGAGCGCAGCCTGCCGTTCGGCAAGACCGTGATGCTGTTCGACGGCGTGCCCGCCGCGCGCCTGGCCGAGTACGGCGAAACCCGCAATCCCGGCCTCGCCGACCTGTTCGTGGCCCAGATGAAAGGAACCTACGCATGAACGCCCACGTCGAAACCCCGGCCATGGGGCGCGCCACGAGGCCGCGCGCGCATCCGTTTCCGATGCTGCTCCGGCGCGAATACTGGGAACACCGCGGCGGCTTCCTGTGGGCGCCGCTGATCGCCGGCGGCATCTCGCTGTTGCTGACGATGATCTTCGCGGTGGTCGCCTCGGTGATGGCGCGCCGGGCAATGGCCGATGGCGAGCTGCAGATCGACGGCGTCACCATCAACGGCCTCGACCTCGGCATGATCACCAGCCGGATGAGCCCGGTCGAGTTGCAGCAGCTCGGCGAGGCCTTCGATGCCAGCCTGCTGATGGCCTCCAGCTGGCCGTTCATCGTCATGGCCTTCGTGGTGTTCTTCTACTGCCTGGGCGCGCTGTACGACGACCGCAAGGACCGCAGCGTGCTGTTCTGGAAGTCGCTGCCGGTGTCGGACCGCGACACCGTGCTGTCGAAGGTCGCGAGTGCCGCGCTGGTGGCGCCGCTGCTGGCAACCGCGGCTGCACTGGTGACGATGCTGCTGTTCGCGATCATCGTCAGCGTGCTGGTGGCCGCGCACGGCGGCAACGCCTTCCAGCTGGTGTGGGCCTCGGGCGGGCCGTTCCGGATGGCGGCGTTCGTGCTCGCGGCGATTCCGGTGTACGCGGTCTGGGCGCTGCCGACCATCGGCTGGCTGCTGCTGTGCTCGGCCTGGGCGAAGGGCAAGCCGTTCCTGTGGGCGATCGTGATCCCGGTGCTGCTGGGGGTGTTCGTCTGGTGGTTCGAGGTGATGGGCTACTTCGGGCTGCAGGCGGAGTGGTTCTGGCAGAACGTGGTGGCACGCATGCTCCTGAGCGTGGTGCCGGCCGGCTGGATGGACGCGGTCAACCTGCATGCCATCGATGCCCCCGGCGACCTGCGCGACGTGCTCAACCTGCGCGCCATGTACTCCACCTTCCTGTCGCCGAAGATGTGGATCGGCGCCGCGGCGGGCGCGTTGATGATCGCCATCGCGGTGCGCCTGCGCCGCTGGCGCGAAGAGATCTGAGTCCGCACCGCGTGCGGGAACCATTCCTCAACAAGGACGCCTGATGAAAGCCACCGCCACCCTGCTGCTCTGCCTGCTCCCCGTCGCCGGATTCGCCCAGGAACGCTGCGCGCACAGCCAGCCGCAGGAGCTCGTCCTGGAAACCGCCGGCGCCAGGCGCGTGATGTTCGACATCGGCCCGCACACGCTGCGCCTGCAGGGCGCAGGTGGCAACGACCACCGGATCGCCGGCCGCGCCTGCGCCTCCAGTGCGGGCGACCTGGAACGCCTGTCGGTCACCCAGGCGCTGCGTGGCGACACCCTGCACGTGACCCTGCAGCGTGAGGACCGGCGCGGGCTGTCGTTCGGCGACCGCTATGCCTACCTGACGCTGGAAGGCACGGTGCCCGACGACGTCCTCGTGCAGCTGCGCGTGGGCTCGGGCGATGCCTGGCTGACCGGCGCCGCCGCGGCGAGCGCCGACGTCGGCTCGGGTGATGTCGACGTGCGCCAGGTCGGCGGCCTGCTGACCGCCAAGGTCGGCTCCGGCGACGCCGCGCTGGGCGACCTGGGCGCGCTGAAGGTCCTCTCGCTGGGCTCGGGCGACATCGAGGTCCAGCAGGTGCGTGGCGACGTCGAAATCGGGAGCATCGGCTCCGGCGATTTCGAACTGCGCGGTGCCGGCGGCAACGTCGACATCGGTTCGATCGGCTCCGGCGACGCGTCGCTGGCGGATGTCACCGGCGACGTCGTGCTGGGTTCCATCGGATCCGGCGACTTCGACGTGCGCAACGTGCAGGGCGGACTCACCGTCCGCTCCAGGGGCAGCGGCGACGTCGACCACCGCGATGTCGCCGGCACCGTCGACCTTCCCCGCAAGCGCTGACCCTCCTTCCGCAGCGGAGCCTCCCATGCACACTTCACGAAACCGCATCCTTCCGCCGATGCTGTCGGCCTGCCTGCTCGTGGCGATGCTTGCGCCCGCACCACCCGGCCAGGCGGCGGATGGCGGCGTCAACCAGGAGATCAGCAGCGAACTCGCCCAGGCCCGGCGCGAGGTGCAGGCCGATCTCGCCAAAGCACGCCTCGAGCTTACGACCGGCAACATCGACGTCGCCCGTAGCCTGCGCCCCGGCCAGGCGTCCGAGGAGGCCGCCTCCGCGCTGCCGACGGCGGAGATAACCCCGGACGGCGACTTCCTGGTCGACGGCGAGGCCGTGGCCGTCAATGCGGCGCAGCGCCGGCAATTGCTGGACTACCGCGGGCGGGTGATCGCGATCGGCCTTGCCGGGATCGACATCGGCGAGCGCAGCGCGCAGCTTGCGATCGATGCGGTCGACCGTGGGGTGTTCAGCCTGATGGTCGCGGCCATGACAGGCAGCCTGGAACGACAGCTCGAGAAACAGATTGCCACCGCCGTCGAATCCGACGTACGCGCGATCTGCGCCCGCCTGCCGGCGCTGTACGCGTCGCAGCAACGCCTCGCCGACAGCCTGCCCGCGTTCCGGCCCTACGCCACCATGACCGTCGACGAGGCCAGCGACTGCGAGCGCCAGGTCCGCCGCGAATTCGCCAGGCGCTGACCATCTGCCGCCGTCCCTGGCCGGGCACGTGCACGGCCGATGGGATGGCTCCGCTTCGCCCACATTTCTTTCGGACTCCGGAGACCGCCATGACCCGCTCCCTTCCCGCCCTGCTGCTGCTCTGCCTGCTGCCGCTGTCCGCCTGCAGCAACCCGGCTCCGCCCGCCACCGGTGACACCGCGGAACCGGATGAAGGCCTGGTGGCGCGCACCACCCGCCAGGCCATCGGCAAGGCCCGCGAGGAACTCGCCACCGCCGACATCGGCGTGGGCGGCAAGGGCGACGGCCGTGGCTTCAGTTTCGGCGACGGTGCCCGCACGGACGGCCTGCCGCCGGCAAAGATCAGCCCCGCGGGCGACCTGCTGATCGATGGCGAACCCGTGCCGCTCGACGACCGCCAGAGGGCGCTGGTGCTGGCCCACCGCGCCAACGTGATCGCGGTGGCCGATGCCGGCATGGAGATCGGCGCGCAGGGCGCGGCCCTCGGGCTCGACGCGGCACGCGGTGCGCTGGGCGCGCTGTTCACCGGCGGTAGCAAGGAATTCGAGGCACAGATGGAAGCCGAAGGTGCGCGCATCGAACAGGCGGCGCTGGGCCTGTGCGGACATCTGCCGGCAATGCTCGAATCACAGCAGGCGCTCGCCGCCGCGGTGCCCGCCTTCGTGCCCTACGCGACGATGACCGGAGACGATGTCGAGAACTGCCATCGCAAGCTTGAAGAACGTGATGCAGCGGCGGAAGCCGCCACGGCGCCAACGTCAGCCGGCTGAGCTGCAAGCGGTCGCCGTGCCACACCCGCGCCCGGCAGCTGGGGCTCAGCCGCCTCCGCCGCCGGGTTTGCCGTGGATGCCACCGCGGGTCAGCGCTTCCGGGTCCAGCAGCGCGCGCAGGGTCTTCTCGTCCAGGCCGCTGTCCTCCAGCGCGATGTCCAGTACCGGCCGGCCTTCGGCGTAGGCGCGCTTGGCGATCGCCGCGCCCTTCTCGTAACCGATCACCGGGTTGAGCGCGGTGACCAGGATCGGGTTGCGGTCCAGCGCGGTGGCGATGATGTCGCGGCGCACGCTCAGGCCATCGATGACGCTGTCGGCCAGCAGACGCGACACGTTGGCCAGCAGCTGGATCGACTCCAGCAGGTTGGCCGCGATCAGCGGCAGCATCACGTTGAGCTGGAAGTTGCCGCTCTGCCCGGCCACGGTGATCGCGGTGTGGTGGCCCATCACCTGCGCGCAGACCATGCCGACCGCCTCCGGGATCACCGGATTGACCTTGCCCGGCATGATCGAACTGCCCGGCTGCAGCGCCGGCAACTCGACCTCGCCCAGGCCCGCGAGCGGCCCGGCATTCATCCAGCGCAGGTCGTTGGCGATCTTCATCAGCGCCACCGCCAGCGCGTTGAGCTGACCGGACATCTCCACTGCATCGTCCTGCGAGGCGATGCCTTCGAAGCGGTTCTCCGCGCTGGCGAACTTCACCCGCGTCTGCTTCGACAGCGCCGCGCACACGCGCGCACCGAAACGCGGATCGGCATTGATGCCGGTGCCGATCGCGGTGCCGCCGATCGGCAGCCGGCGCAGGCGTTTGAGCGCATCGGCGATGCGGGCCTGCGCCGATTCCAGCTGCGCCGACCATGCGCCGAACTCCTGCGCGAACGTCAGCGGCATCGCATCCATGAGGTGGGTCCGCCCGGTCTTCACCACCTTCTTCAGTCCGCGCGCGCGACGGTCGATGGTCCGGCGCAGGTGGAGGATCGCCGGCTGCAGGTCCTCTTCCGCCGCCAGTACCGCACCCACGCGCAGCGCGGTCGGGATCACGTCGTTGGAGCTCTGGCCGAGGTTCACGTGATCGTTGGGGTGTGCCTTGCGGCCGCGCGCCGAGGCCAGCGCGGCGATCACCTCGTTGGCATTCATGTTCGATGACGTCCCGGACCCGGTCTGGTAGATGTCGATCGGGAACTGCGCGTCGTGGTCGCCGTCGGCCACGGCAAGCGCCGCACGCCGGATCGATGCGGCAAGGCGCTCCGGCAACAGCCCGAGACCACCATTGGCATCGGCCGCGGCGGCCTTCACCAGCCCCAGTGCACGGATGAAACCGCGTGGCATCGGCCGCCCGGAGATCGGGAAGTTCTGCACCGCACGCTGGGTCTGCGCGCCCCACAGCGCATCGGCGGGCACCTGCAGTTCGCCCATGCTGTCGTGTTCGGTACGAAAGGACTCCGGCATGGCGCTCTCCTGTGCGGTGATGGCGGGCCACAGGCTCCGCCGGGTGTGTTCCCGAGGATACGACAGCGCCGGTGCAGGCCCGGGCTGCCGCCACACGCCACTGGCGCGTCATCGTGAGCGCCCCTGCAGGCCCGGCACGCGAACCACCGCGCCTGCAGCGCTGTTCGATCCCGCATAAAATGCGCGCCCGCCCGCTGTGCAGCATTCCCCATGTCCCACGCCCTGCTCGCCCTGTCGCCGCTGGATGGCCGCTATGCATCGAAAGTCGATGCGCTGCGCCCGGTGTTCTCCGAGTACGGGTTGATCCGCGCCCGCGTGCGGGTGGAGATCGAATGGCTGCTGGCACTTGCCGCGGAGCCGGGCATCGTCGAACTGGCACCGTTCGATGACGGCGCCACCGCCCGCCTGCGCGCGATCGCCGATGACTTCTCGGTCGAGCATGCGGCGCAGGTCAAGGCGATCGAACGCACCACCAACCACGACGTCAAGGCGGTCGAGTACTTCATTAAGGACCAGCTGCGCGATGCGCCGGGGCTGGCCGGCGCGCTCGAGTTCGTGCATTTCGCCTGCACCAGCGAGGACATCAACAACCTGTCCTATGGACTGATGCTGGAACAGGCGCGGCGCGAGGTGCTGCTGCCGACGCTGCAGGGCATCGCCGACGGCCTACGCACCATGGCGCACGCACAGGCCGGCCAGCCGATGCTGTCGCGCACGCACGGCCAGACCGCATCGCCGACCACGCTCGGCAAGGAGCTGGCCAACGTGGTCGCGCGCCTCGAACGACAGATCCACCAGATCGCCGCGGTCGAGTTCACCGGCAAGATCAACGGCGCGGTCGGCAACTACAACGCGCACGTGGCGAGCTACCCGGATGTGGACTGGCCGGCGTTTGCGCAGCGCTTCGTCGAGGGCCTGGGGCTGGTGTTCAACCCCTACACCACGCAGATCGAGCCGCACGACAACATCGCCGAGATCGGCGATGCCGCCCGCCGCGCCAACACCATCCTGATCGACCTCGCCCGCGACATCTGGGGCTACATCTCGCTGGGCTACTTCAAGCAACGGCTCAAGGAAGGCGAGGTCGGCTCCTCGACGATGCCGCACAAGGTCAACCCGATCGATTTCGAGAACGCCGAGGGGAATTTCGGCATCGCCAATGCGCTGTTCGAGCATTTCAGCGCCAAGCTGCCGATCAGCCGCTGGCAGCGCGACCTGACGGATTCGACCGTGCTGCGCGCGCTCGGCACCGCCTTCGGCCACACCCAGGTGGCGCTGGACGCGCTGTCGCGTGGCCTCGGCAAGCTGGAAGTGAACCCGCAGCGGCTCGACGCCGACCTCGACGCGTCGTGGGAGGTGCTGGCCGAGGCGGTGCAGACGGTCATGCGGCGCCACGGCCTGCCCAATCCGTACGAGCAGCTGAAGGCACTGACCCGCGGCCAGGGCATCACCGCGGACTCGATGCGTGCCTTCGTCGAGTCGCTGGAGCTGCCGGAGGATGCGAAGCAGCCGCTGCGCGAACTCACCCCGGGCGGCTACACCGGGCTTGCGGAGCAGCTCGCCCGCGCGATCTGAACGATCGGCCGGCGGAAAGGGCAAGGCCTCGTGCCGCGCGTCCGGCCAATGCTGCAGGGAGGAACTGCCGATGTCCGTCTCCATCCTCATCAACCTCGACGTTCCCGATCTCGCCGCAGCCGAGGCCCTGTACACGACGGCATTCGGCCTCCGCGCCGGGCGCCGCTTCGGCACAGACGGCGTCGAACTCCTGGGCGCCCAGGCACCGGTCTACCTGCTGGTGAAGGCGGCCGGCAGCACCGCCGCCGCGACGCGACCGCGCGACTATGCGCGCCACTGGATGCCCTGCCATCTGGACCTGGTGGTCGACGACCTGGACGTCGCGCTGACCCGGGCGCTCGGTGCCGGCTTTACGCAGGAAGGCGATGTGCGCGAAGCGGACTGGGGGCGGATCGTGCAGATCGCCGATCCGTTCGGGCATGGCTGGTGCCTGCTGCAGTTCCTGGGCGGTGGCTACGACGCGATCGCCACCGCGCCGGCCTGATCCGGACGCGCCCGCGGCATCGGTTTTCGCGTGAGGCGGATCCGGTTTTCGCGTAGGCTGCGGCCCCATGAGCCGCCCCCCATTCCCGATTGAAATCGACGCCAGCCGGACGCCCGAAGGCGGCCCGCTCGGCATGTCCGCCGAACGCTTCCTGCGCGACTACTGGCAGCAGCGGCCGCTGCTGGTCCGCAACGCGTTTCCCGGCTTCGTCTCGCCGATCGAACCCGACGACCTCGCCGGCCTCGCCTGCGAGGACGGCGTGCTGGCGCGCATCGTCGAGCACGACCGCGCCGCCGACCGCTACGGCCTGCGCACCGGCCCGTTCCCCGAAGACGCCTTTCCTGGCATGCCCGACCACGACTGGACCCTGCTGGTGCAGGACGTCGACAAGTGGGACGCCGACATCGCAGCGCTGCTCGACGCCTTCAGCTTCCTGCCGCGCTGGCGCATCGACGACATCATGGTGAGCTTCGCCGCCACCGGCGGCTCGGTCGGCGCGCATATCGACCAGTACGACGTGTTCCTGCTGCAGGCCCAGGGCCAGCGCCGCTGGCAGATCGACGCCCGCGCCAACCCGCCGACCGCCTTCCGCGACGATGCCGAGTTGAAGCTGCTGCGCCAGTTCGATCCCAGCCACGACTGGGTGCTCGACCCGGGCGACATGCTCTACCTGCCGCCGGGCATGCCGCACCACGGCGTCGCGGTGAACCCCTGCCTGACGTTCTCGGTGGGCACGCGCGCGCCGTCGTCGGCGGAACTGATCACCGACTGGCTCGACACCGTGGTGGCCGATGCCGACGACAGCATCCGCTACCGCGACGCCGGCATGGCGCCCCCGAAAGACCCGTGGGAGATCGACGCGCTGGCGATGGGTCGCGTGATCGAGGCCCTCAACGCGCTGCGGATGAACGACGCCGACCGCCTCGGCGACTGGTTCGGCCGCTTCATCACTCTCTACCGCGCCGGCGCGGAGGCCATGCCGGGGGGCGAAAGCCGCCCGCGCATCGAGGTGGAGTGGGACCTGCGCGCCGGCGGCGCCCTGCACCGCCACCCGTGGACGCGGATGGCCTGGCGGCGTGCACGCCGAGGCGCGCGCCTGTACGCATCGGGCCAGGAATTCGGCCTGCCGGTCGCGGACGCGCGCGCGCTTGCCGCGTCGGCGCGGGTGGACGATGCGCTGTACTCACGCCTGTCCGACACCGGCCGCGACGCCGTGATCGCCCTGCTCGAGGCCGGCCATTACCACCTGCTGCCGCCCGACGACGGCGAGTGGGACGGTGCGGAGGACGGCGACGGCGTGGAGATCGACGGGCGATGAGCGGCCAGCCGCCGCCCGGGCCGTTCCAGGTCGCCACGGCCGACTGGACACGCGACCACGCCGCACTGTTGCAGGTGCGCGGCGTGGTGTTCATCGAGGAACAGGGCGTTCCGGAAGCGCTGGAGCGCGACGACGACGACCCGCGCAGCACCCATGTCATCGCCCGCGATGCCGGCGGCCGCCCGATCGGCACCGCGCGGCTGACCCCGCAGCGGCGGATCGGCCGCATGGCCGTGCTGCGCGAGTGGCGCGGCAAGGGGGTCGGCGACGCGCTGCTCGAGGCGCTGCTGCGCGAGGCGCGTACGCAAGGGCTGTCCGAGGTGGCGCTGCATGCTCAGGTCGAGGCCATCGGCTTCTACACCCGGCACGGCTTCGTCCCCGAGGGCGAGCGCTTCGACGAGGCCGGCATCCAGCACCAGACCATGCGCCGTGCGCTGGCGCGGCCGCAGGCGATCGAGGACCGCGATGCCGCGGCGGCCATCGTCTGCGCGCTGGTGCATGGCGCACGCCGGCGGCTATGGGTGTACAGCCGCGAGCTCGATCCGGGCCTGTTCGACGACCCCGAGGTCCTGGCGGCGCTGCGCCGTTTCGGCACCCGCGGCGGCGGCGTGGAGGCGCGCTTCCTGCTGCAGGACCCCGCCGCCGCGCAACGGGCACATGCGCCGCTGCTGCCGCTCGCCCAGCGCCTGTCGAGCGTGTTCACGTTCCGCGTGGTCGAGGAACCGGTGGACCGCGGTTACGCCCCGGCCTACATCGCCACCGACGCCGGCGGCTATTACTTCCGCATCCTCGGCAACCGGTTCGACGGCGAGGCTGAACTCGACGCCCCGGGCCGGGCGCGCCAGCTGCGCGACACCTTCTTGCCAGTGTGGGAACGCGCGCGCCCGGCCAGCGAATTCCGCGTGCTCGGGATCTGACCCGGCAGCCGGCGACAACATGAACGGGGGCGTCGCGGCGCCCGCGGGCGCTCGCAACGGGTCGCCCCCACCGGTGGGCTGGGGCTATAATCGCGTTCTTTGCCGCATCCCGACCCGGGCGGCCGCTGTAACCACGTCCGGGCCGTCCCCCGCCCCTTCTTTCCGAGCCCAAACCCCCGACGTGGACAGTCTTCTCAAGCAGTTCGCCCAGTCTTCCCAGCTCGGCGCCAACGCCGCCTATATCGAGGATCTGTACGAGCAGTACCTCGTGGATCCCGACAGCGTCGGCACCAAGTGGAAATCCTGGTTCGACGGCTTCAAGGGGCGTGAGGCCGGCGACGTTCCGCACTCGGTGGTCATGGACGCGGTCGCCCGCGCCGGCCGCGAGGCGAAGGGCGGCGTCATCACCACCGCAGGCGGCAATGGCGGCGACCTCGAAGCCCAGCGCAAGCAGGGCTCGGTACTCAAGCTGATCACCGCCTACCGTTCGCGCGGCCACCTGCAGGCGGATACCGATCCGTTGGGCATGGCCGAGAAGATCGACGCCCCCGACCTCGACCTGCCCTTCCACGGGCTGTCGGATGCCGACCTCGACACCGAGTTCGCGACCGGCCCCGGCGGCGGCACCAGCACCTTCGGCGGTGCGCCGCGCATGCGCCTGCGCGAGCTGCTGGCGCTGCTCAAGGCCACCTATGCCGGGCCGATCGGCGCCGAATTCATGCACATTCCGCAGGCCGACCAGCGCCGCTGGATGTACGAGCGCATGGAAAAGGCCGGCGGCCGCTTCAGCCACACCCCCGACGAGCAGCGCAGGATCCTCGAGCGCCTCACCGCGGCCGAGGGTCTGGAGCGCTACCTGCACACCAAGTACGTCGGCCAGAAACGCTTCTCGCTGGAAGGTGGCGATTCGCTGATCCCGCTGCTCGACACCGTGATCCGCAGCGCCGGCAACGACGGCGTCAAGGACATCGTGATCGGCATGGCCCACCGTGGTCGCCTCAACGTGCTGGTCAATACCCTGGGCAAGAGCCCGCGCCGCCTGTTCGACGAGTTCGAAGGCAAGTTCGAGCACAACGCGCTCGCGCTGGCCGGCGACGTCAAGTACCACATGGGCTTTTCCGCCGACGTCGCCACCGAAGGCGGGCCGGTGCACCTGGCGCTGGCGTTCAACCCGTCGCACCTCGAGATCGTCGACCCGGTGGTCGCCGGCTCGGTGCGTTCGCGCCAGGAGCGCCGTGGCGATACCGACCGCCGCAAGGTGATGCCGATCCTGATCCACGGCGACGCCGCGTTCGCCGGCCAGGGCGTGGTGATGGAGCTGTTCCAGATGTCGCAGGCGCGTGGCTTCGCCGTCGGCGGCACCGTGCACGTGGTGGTCAACAACCAGGTCGGATTCACCACCAGCAACCGCGAGGACGCGCGTTCCACGCTGTACTGCACGGACGTGGCGAAGATGATCGCGGCGCCGGTGCTGCACGTGAATGCCGACGACCCGGAAGCCGTCGCCTTCGCCGCGCGCCTGGCCTATGACTTCCGCCAGGAATTCCGCAAGGACGTCGTCATCGACCTGGTGTGCTACCGCCGCCACGGCCACAACGAGGCCGACGAGCCGGCGATCACCCAGCCGGTGATGTACCAGATCATCCGCAAGCACAAGACCACCCGCGAACTCTATGCGCAACAGCTGGAAGCCGCGGGCGTGCTGTCGGCCAAGGCGGGCCAGGCCCTGGCCGATGCCTACCGCGACAAGCTCGACAATGGCGAGGTCACCACCGAGCTCGCCAAGGTGGAGAAGACGCCGCCGGAAAGCCGCCTGTTCGTCGACTGGGGCACGCTGGTGTCCGGCAGGCTCACCGACGACACCAGCACCGCGGTCGGGCTGTCGAAGCTGACGTCGCTGGCGCAGGCCATCACCCGCATCCCGGACGACGTGCAGCTCCACGCACGCGTGTCCAAGGTCTATGACGACCGCCGGAAGATGGCCGCAGGTGAAGCGGCCGCCGACTGGGGCTTCGCCGAGAATCTCGCCTACGCCACCCTGCTCGACGAGGGTTTCGGCCTGCGCCTGGTCGGCCAGGACGTCGGCCGCGGCACGTTCTCGCACCGCCACGCGATCCTGCACGACCAGAAGACCGACACCTACCACCTGCCGCTGCGCCAGCTGGTGGATTCGCCGGAGCGTGCCACCGTCATCGACTCGCTGCTCAGCGAGGAAGCGGTGATGGCCTACGAGTACGGCTTTTCCACCACCGACCCGAACACCCTGTGCATCTGGGAAGGCCAGTTCGGCGATTTCGCCAACGGCGCGCAGGTGGTGATCGATCAGTTCATCGCCTCGGGCGAGGCCAAGTGGGGCCGCATCAGCGGGCTCACCCTGCTGCTGCCGCACGGCTACGAAGGCCAGGGCCCCGAGCACAGCTCGGCGCGCCTGGAGCGCTTCCTGCAGCTGTGCGCGCTCGACAACATGCTCGTGTGCGTGCCGTCGACCCCGGCGCAGGCCTTCCACATGCTGCGCCGGCAGATGCACATGACCACCCGCAAGCCGCTGGTGGTGATGAGCCCGAAGTCGCTGCTGCGCCACAAGCTCGCGGTGTCGAGCCTGGAGGAACTCGCCAACGGCGAATTCCGGCACCTGATCGGCGACGCCTCGGCCGACCCGAAGAAGGTCAAGCGCGTGGTCCTGTGTTCCGGCAAGGTCTACTACGACCTGCTCGAGGACAAGGACAAGCGCGGCCAGGACGACGTCGCGCTCGTGCGCGTCGAACAGCTCTACCCGTTCCCGCGCGAAGCGCTCACCGCTGAACTCGGCCGTTACGGCAAGGCCACCGACGTGGTCTGGTGCCAGGAAGAGCCGCAGAACCAGGGCGCGTGGTACCAGATCCGCCACCACCTGCAGGCCTGCGTGCCCGTCGGCCTCGAGCTGCACTACGCGGGCCGCCAGCGCTCGCCCTCGCCCGCCGTCGGCCATTTCGCCGACCACGTCGTCGAGCAGCAGCAGCTGGTCGCCGATGCACTCACCTCCCCCGCCGGCAGCGTCTTCGCAGCCGACTGACCCCACACCGCCTACGACCCAGGACGCATCAAGACCATGGCCACCGAGATCAAGGTACCGGTACTCCCCGAATCCGTTTCCGACGCCACCATCGCCACCTGGCACAAGAAGGTGGGCGACGCGGTCGCGCGTGACGAGAACATCGTCGACCTCGAGACCGACAAGGTAGTGCTCGAAGTGCCGTCGACCGTCGAGGGCGTGATCAAGGAGCTGAAGTTCGCCGAGGGCGATACCGTCACCAGCCAGCAGGTGCTGGCGGTGATCGAGGAAGGCGCCGCGCCGGCGAAGTCCGCGGACGCGCCGAAGGACGAGGGCAAGGCCAAGGCCGCGGAAGTCGAGGCCGCCCGCGAGGAAGGCCCGAGCGTCGCGAAGAAGCCGGAGGCGTCCGCGCCGCCGCAGGCCGCGTCGTCGACCGGTGACCTGCCGCCGGGCGCGCGCTTCACCGCCCTGACCCAGGGCATCGATCCGTCGCAGGTCGAAGGCACCGGCCGCCGTGGCGCGGTCACCAAGGAAGACCTGGTGAACTACGCCAGCGGCAAGACCCCCGGGGTGTCCGGTGGCGCGCGTCCGGAAGAGCGCGTGCCGATGACCCGCATCCGCAAGCGCATCGCCGAGCGCCTGATGCAGTCCAAGGACTCCATCGCCATGCTGACCTCGTTCAACGAGGTCAACCTCGGCAAGGTGATGGCCCTGCGCAAGCAGCTGGGCGAACAGTTCCAGAAGGACCACGGCATCAAGCTCGGCTTCATGAGCTTCTTCGCCAAGGCCGCCGCCAACGCGCTGGCGAAGTACCCGGTGGTCAACGCCTCGGTCGACGGCGACGACATCATCTATCACGGCTACGCCGACATCTCGATCGCGGTGTCGACCGACCGCGGCCTGGTGACGCCGGTGCTGCGCAATGTCGAGCGCATGGGTTTCGCCGACGTCGAGAAGCAGATCGCCGAATACGCGACGAAGGCGCGCGACGGCAAGCTGGCGCTGGACGACCTGCAGGGCGGCACCTTCACCATCACCAATGGCGGCACCTTCGGCTCGCTGATGTCGACGCCGATCGTCAACCCGCCGCAGTCCGCGATCCTCGGCATGCACGCGATCAAGGAGCGCGCGATCGTCGAGAACGGCCAGGTCATCGCCGCGCCGATGATGTACATCGCGCTGTCCTACGACCACCGCATCATCGACGGCAAGGACGCGGTGCTGTTCCTGGTCGACATCAAGAACCAGCTCGAGAACCCGCACCGCATGCTGCTGGGCCTGTAAAGTTCTGGGCCCTCTTCCGCTCGCGGAGAGGCGCGCCCCCATCCGGCGCTGCGCGCCACCTTCTCCCGCACGCGGGAGAAGGGATCAAGCAAGGAAACGAACATGGCTGAACAATTCGACGTCGTCGTCATCGGTGCCGGCCCGGCCGGTTACCACGCCGCCATCCGCGCCGCGCAGCTCGGCATGAAGGTCGCCTGCATCGACGCCGCGCTGGGCAAGGATGGCAAGCCGGCGCTGGGCGGCACCTGCCTGCGCGTGGGCTGCATCCCGTCAAAGGCGCTGCTGGATTCCTCGCGGCAGTTCCACAACCTGCAGCACGTGTTCGAGCAGCACGGCATCAGCGCGAAGGATCCGCAGATCGACGTCGAGAAGATGGTCGGCCGCAAGGACGCCATCGTGAAGCAGTTCACCGGCGGCATCGCGCAGCTGTTCAAGGCCAACAAGGTCGCGCCGTACTACGGCTTCGCCACCCTGCATGCCGACCGCCTGGTCAAGGTGAAGCAGCATGACGGCAGCGAGGTCGAACTCACCGGCACCAACGTCATCATCGCCGCGGGTTCGGATTCGATCGAGCTGCCGTTCGCGAAGTTCGACGGCGAGACCATCGTCGACAACGTCGGCGCGCTCGACTTCACCGAGGTGCCCAAGCGCATGGCGGTGATCGGCGCGGGCGTGATCGGCCTCGAGCTCGGCAGCGTGTGGAAGCGGCTCGGCGCCGAGGTCGTGATCCTCGAAGCCATGCCGGACTTCCTGGCCGCCGCCGATGCCGAAGTGTCGAAGGTCGCCTTCCGCGAGTTCAGGAAGCAGGGCCTGGACATCCGCCTCGGCGCCAAGGTCTCGAAGGCCGACGTCACCGGCAAGGGCAAGAAGAAGGAAGTGCAGGTCACCTTCGCAGACAAGAACGGCGAGGAAACGATCACCGTCGACAAGCTGCTGGTGGCCGTGGGCCGCAAGGCCGCGTCCAAGGGCCTGCTGGCCGAAGGGTCCGGCGTGAAGCTCACCGAGCGCGGGCAGATCGAGGTCGACGCGCACTGCCACACCGGCGTCGACGGCGTCTGGGCCGTGGGCGACTGCGTGCGCGGCCCGATGCTGGCGCACAAGGGCTTCGAGGAAGGCATCGCGGTGGCCGAGCTGATCGCAGGCCTGCCCGGCCACGTCAATTTCGACACCATCCCGTGGGTCATCTACACCGAGCCGGAGCTGGCCTGGGTCGGCAAGACCGAGCAGCAGCTGAAAGAGGAAGGCATTCCGTACAAGGCCGGCAGCTTCCCGTTCGCGGCAAACGGCCGAGCGGTGGCGATGATCGAGGCCGCGGGCTTCGTCAAGGTGCTGGCGCATGCCGAAACCGACCGCGTGCTGGGCATGCACCTGGTCGGCGCCAACGTCTCCGAGCTGGTGCACGAGGGCGTGCTGACGATGGAGTTCAAGGGCTCCGCCGACGACCTGGCGCGCATCTGCCATGCGCACCCGAGCCTGTCGGAAGTGGTCCACGACGCCGCGATGGCGGTCGACAAGCGCGCGATCCACAAGGCGAACTGACGCCACGGCCGCCGGGCGCGCCCGGCGCCACCGCGGTGCATGCGACACAGGCGCCGGGCTCTTGCCCGGCGTCCGCGTTTCTCCCCCCTGCGTTTTCCTTCCAGCACGGCACACCCATATGCGAAGCATCTGCGTCTACTGCGGCTCCAACAGCGGCGCCCGCCCCATCTACGCCGAACAGGCGATCGCGCTGGGCACGCGCATGGCACGCGACGGCATCCGCCTGGTCTATGGCGGCGGCAACATCGGGCTGATGGGCACGATCGCCGACGCGGTGCTCGAAGCCGGTGGCGAGGTGACGGGCATCATCCCGAAGCAGCTGGTGGACATGGAAGTGGCGCACCGCGGCCTGACCGGGCTCGAGGTGGTGGGCTCGATGCACGAGCGCAAGCTGCGGATGTTCGATCTCGCCGATGGCTTCGTGGCGATGCCGGGCGGCTTCGGCACGCTGGAGGAAGTGGTGGAAATGCTGACCTGGCGGCAGCTGGGCATCAGCGAGAAGCCCTGCGCGTTCCTGGACGTGGAGGGTTACTACCAGCCGCTGATCGCGATGATGGACCGCATGGTCGAGGAGCGCTTCCTGCATCCCGCACAGCGCGAGGACATGTGGACCGGCCGCGACATCGAGGCGATGCTCGACTGGATGAAGTCCTACGAACCCGCGCAGGCGACCAAGTGGCTGAGCGAGAAGCACAGCCGCGAACTGCGCTGAACCGACCGGAGCAATGCCATGACCATCCCCACCGGCTTCCGTGCCTTCCGTATCCACGATGACGCACAGGGGTATCGCAGCGGCGTCGAAACGGTGACGCTCGACGACCTTTCACCGGGCGAAGTGGTGATCCGCACGGCGTACTCCTCGGTCAACTTCAAGGATGCGCTGGCGGGCACCGGCAAAGGAAAGATCCTGCGCCGCTTCCCGCTGGTCGGTGGCATCGACCTCGCCGGGCACGTGGTCGCGTCCACGGACCCCGCCTTCAGCGAGGGCGACGAGGTGCTGGTGACCGGCTGCGGGCTCAGCGAAACCCGCGACGGTGGTTATTCCGAGTACGCACGCGTGGAATCGAAATGGGCGGTCAGGCTGCCGGCCGGGCTGTCGCTGCGCGACTCGATGGTGCTGGGCACCGCCGGCTTCACCGCGGCACTGGCCCTGCTGCGCCTGACCGAGAACCACCAGCACCCCGGCCTCGGCCCGCTGGCGGTCACCGGCGCCACCGGCGGCGTCGGCTCGCTTGCGGTCGACATCTTCTCCAGCGCCGGTTACGAGGTGCATGCGGTGAGCGGCAAGCCGGCCCAGGCCGCCTATCTCAAGGAGATCGGCGCAACCGAGGTCATCGGCCGCGATGCGCTGGCGACCGGCCGGCCGATGGAATCCGCGCGCTTCGGCGGCGGCCTCGACAACGTCGGTGGCCCGATGCTGGCCAGCCTGCTGGCGCAGACCGTGCCCTACGGCAATGTCGCAAGCGCAGGCCTTGCCGCGAGCCACGAGCTGCCGACGACGGTGATGCCCTTCATCATCCGCGGCGTCTCGCTGCTGGGCGTGGCATCGGCCGGCACCGCGCGCGACATCCGCGATGAGGTCTGGAAGCGCCTGGCCGCCGAATGGAAGCCGCGGCACCTTGACCGCATCCTCCAGCACGAAGCGACACTCGACACGTTGCCCTCCGTGTTCGAGCGAATGCTCGCCGGTGGCTCGCTCGGGCGCACGCTGGTACGCATCGGCTGAGTCGGCGCGCATCGTCCACGCACGCACTGCATCCGCTTGCCGGGTGTGGTGGCGCGGCTACAATCTCCGCTCGCAACCCGGAACATGCCATGGCGCGCATCCTGATCGTCGACGACTCACCTTCCCAGCTTGCCGGCATCCGCCGCATCGTGGAGAAGCTCGGCCATCAGCCGCTGACGGCCGAAGACGGACAGGCCGGCGTGGATGCCGCCAACCGCGAACTGCCGGACCTGATCCTGATGGACGTGGTGATGCCCAACCTCAACGGCTTCCAGGCGACCCGTTCGATCAGCCGCGAGGCGACGACGAAGCACATCCCGGTAGTGCTGATCACCACCAAGGACCAGGAAACCGACCGCATCTGGGGCATGCGCCAGGGCGCGCGCGGCTACCTCACCAAGCCCTTCACCGAAGACGAGCTGGCCGACGTCATCTCCAGCACGCTGGGCGCCGGCGACATTTCCGCCTGAGTCGCGTCGCTGGCGCGGCCTACGCGCGCCAGCCCTCGCCGAACGCGGCCTGCAGCGCCTCGTAGGCCTCGCGCTGGGCATCGGTCTGCGGCTTCGGCGCCAGCACCTCGAGTTCGACGATCTGGTCGCCCGCCGGTGCGCCGCGCGTGCCGGGTAGCCCGCGCCCGCGCAGGCGCAGTCGCCGGCCGGCTTCCGAACCTGCGGGAATCCTGAGTTCCACCGGTCCGCCAAGCGTCGGTGCGCTCACCGTCGCGCCCAGCGCGGCTTCCCACGGCGCGACCGCCAGTACATGGATGACGTTGCCGCCATCGACCTCGAACTGCGGATGCGCGGCGTACTCGACCTCCAGCAGCAGGTCGCCGTGGGCGCCCTGCCCGCGCAGCCGGATCACCTGCCCGGGGCGGATGCCACGCGGCACGTTGACGTCGAGCGAGCGTCCGTTGACCGCGATGCGCACGCTGTTGCCGTGGTAGACCGCGTCCAGCGGCACCGCGAGCTTGGCGCGGGTGTCGCCGCGCGGCGCCTGCGCGCCCGGCCCCGGTCCGCCGCCGAAACCGCGGCGGCGACCGAACAGTTCCTCGAAGAAATCGCTGAAACCGCCGCCGTCTCCGCCGGCGAAGATCTCCTCGAAATCGACACCGCCGGGGCCGCCAAAACCGTGCGGGGTCTGCACCTCGTCGCCGGGCCGGTAGCCGCGCGCGCGAAGCTGGTCGTAGGCGGCGCGCTTCTGCGGGTCACGCAGGGCCTCGTAGGCCTCGTTGACCGCCTTGAACTGCTCTTCCGCATCCGCCGCCTTGCTGACGTCCGGATGGTATTTGCGGGCGAGCCTGCGATAGGCGGTCTTGAGCTCCGCCTCGTCCGCGCCGGGCTCGACGCCGAGTGTCCCGTAGTAGTCCTTGAACTGCATCGTGCGTGTTCGTCTGGAGGTTGCCCAGTGTAGTGCGTGGCCGCCGGTGCGCGGCCGACAGGGCGTAGCCGCACCGGGCGCGCAATGCGCCCGGTGTGGGCCCCGTTCCGCCGGCGTGGCGGCTGTGCTGCGTGCTTACTGCTGCGTCGGCAGCGTGCCCGGTCGTCCGACCTGGATCCGCCGCGGCGTGGTTTCCGGGCGCTTGGGGATGCTGATTTCCAGCACACCGTTGTGGCCGGACGCGGTGACGCCTTCGGGATCGGCACTGTCGGGCAGCGCGAAGCGGCGGTGGAAACTGCCGTAGCGGCGCTCGACGCGGGAAAAGCTGGTGCCCTCGTCGCGTGCCTCGGACTGGCGCTCGCCGCGGATGCTCAGGATGCCCTTGTCCATCAGCACCTCGACGTCCTCCGGGTCAACACCCGGCAGGTCGGCCAAGATCACGAAACGGTCGGCCTCTTCCTTGATGTCGACGCGCGGTGTCCACTGGCTGGTGACCACCGATGAACCGTCGCGGTCGTCATCGGTCTGGAAGAACTGGTTGAATGCCTGGCGCAGTTCGTCGTGCAGGCTGGGCTGGGTGGTGCCCTGCAGGGGATGGCGGATTGCATGTCTCATCGGTGTGTCCTCCGTTGCTGGATGGCGGCGCCGTGCGCCCGCCGTATGCCCGGGATGTAGCGTTTCCGCTGCGTCTTTCAAGGGTCACGTCGCGGCCCGGCATGGCGCGGCTAGACTGTGTTCACCCATTCCCCGAGGAGTTCCCATGAGCGTGCAGCCCGGCGACAGCATTCCCGAAGTGGTGCTGAAGTACATCAACGATGGCGTGCAGGCCATCGACACCCCCACCCTGTTCCAGAGCCGCAACATGGTGCTGTTCGCGGTGCCGGGGGCGTTCACCCCGACCTGCTCCGAACGCCACCTGCCGGGCTTCGTCGAGCACTTCGACGCGTTCCGCGCGCGCGGGGTCGAGGTCGCCTGCATCGCGGTCAACGACCCGTTCGTGATGCAGGCCTGGGGCCAGCAGCTCGGCGTGCCCGACGGCCTGCGCATGCTGTCGGACGGCAATGGCGACTTCGTGCGCGCCCTCGGCCTGGAGATGGACGCCAGTGCCTACGGCATGGGCCGGCGCGCCAAGCGCTTCTCGCTGTACGCGGAGGACGGGGTGATCCGCCACCTGTTCGTGGAGGCGCCCGGAGAGTTCAAGGTGTCCAGCGCCGAGCACATGCTGGCGCAACTCGACCGTGACGGCGAACGCCCGGCATCCTGAAGCGTTCACCGCTTCACCCATGGGCAACGGCTGCTTCACGCCGGCTGACGGGGACCGGCGCGCAGGATGCACGTGCGGCACCAACGGTGTGTCCGCATCCCCCCTCAGGAGTCAGCGATGAACAACCAGACGCAGGGTCAGAACAACCAGCAGCAGGGCGGCCAGGACCAGCAGAACCAGCAGGGCCAGGGCGGCCAGCAGCAGGGCCGCGAGACCCAGGGCATCCAGGACGAAGAGGAATAGTCCTCTCTTTTTCCAGGACGCCCCCGACGCCCGGCATCAGCCGGGCGTCGTCGTTCCGGGGTGTGCCGCAAGCGAAGCGGCCACCCGGTCGAGTACCGGTTGCAGCTGGGCGACGGCGACAGCCTGGCGGTCGAGCAGCAGCTTCGTGGCGGCGTCCGCTCCGGGCTGCGGTCCGCGCCAGGCGAATGCGACCTGGTTGCGCATCCGGGCTTCCTCGACCAGCAACACCCGGTCGGCACCGAACACCGCGCGCAGGTGCTCGACATGGGCGTCGGCCCCGGCCGCGAACAGGTTGACCGACAGCGCGCCGCCGGGCAGCAGCGCGGCGTGGCAGTCGGCGTAGAACTGCCGGGTCGACAGCACCGGCGGGATGCCGGTCTCGTCGTAGCCATCGACCAGCAGCACGTCGTAGCGGCCGGGGCGTGCGGCCACGAACGCGGCGCCGTCGTCGACCAGCACCCGCAGGCGTGCGTCGTCGTCGGGAATGCCGAATTCCCGGCGCAGGCCGACCACCCACGGGTTGTTCTCGACCACCTCCAGCGTGGCTTCCGGGAAATGCCGATGGATGAACTTCACCTGCGATCCACCGCCCAGCCCGACCATGCCGATGCGCGGCCGCGCCGGTGCCCACAGCAGGGCCGCCAGCATCGTGCGCGTGTAGTCGATCAGCAGATGGTCGGGGTCGTCGGCGAGCATCCGGCTCTGGGTCTGGCTGCGGGTGAACTGCAGCGCGGCGTAGCGGCCGTAGCGCCGCACCGAAGGCCGGCGCAGGCGCCGTCCGGACGCGTCCACCGGCCCGCGCACGCGTTGCCACCAGCGCTGCAGCCATGCCGCGATGGTGCTGTTTCCCACGTTGGTTCCGCCTGCGTCGCCCACCGTTGATCCATGTTGCGGAAGGGCGCACAGCCTAGCGTGCGCACCGCGGGCGCGCGATGCGTGGACACGTCGATCGGCGTGGCCACGCGCCGGGAAGCGCCGGTATGCTGCGGGGGTCCGGTTCCGGGGGAAAGGATGGACCAGCACATCGACACGGCGACCGGCATGCCCGCTGCGGCGGCCGCCGCGCCACGGCGGATGTCACGGCTGCCGCGGCGCGTGTATCCGTTCCGCGTGCTCGGCATGGGGCTGGCCGGGGTTGCGGCGGCGGTGGTGCTGTACGAGCGCCAGGCCGGGTGGCCGGCGTGGGGCTGGATGCTGGCGATCGCACTGGCATGGCCGCAGCTGGCATGGCTGCGCTCGAGCCGCAGCCGCGATCCCCATCGCGGCGAGGTGGGCAACCTGTTGATCGACTCGGCGCTGGCCGGCTCGCTGGCCGCCCTGCTCCACTTCAACCTGCTGCCCAGCGTGCTGGTGCTGACGCTGGCCACGGTCGACAAGATCAGCACCGGCCTGCCACGGCTGTGGCTGCGTTCGCTGCCGTGGATGCTCGGCGGCCTGCTCGCGACCGGCCTGGTGACCGGCTTCGCGGTGGCGCCGGATACCTCGATGGCGGTGATCGTGGCCTGCCTGCCGATGATGATCCTGCACACCATCGGCGTCGCGCTGGCCAGCCAGGACCTGGTGCAGCAGATCCGCGGCAAGAACCGCCAGCTCGACCAGCTCAGCCGCATCGATGGACTCACCGGGGTGACCAGCCGCCGCCACTGGCAGCAGCAGGCCGAAGCGGTGTTCGCCGGCGCCCGCGCCGACGGCGGCGCGGCGCTGCTGATGATCGACATCGACCGTTTCAAGGACATCAACGACCGTGTCGGCCATGCCGCGGGCGACGGGATCCTGCGCGCGCTCGGCGAGATCCTGCTGCAGTTGCAGGCCCGGCCGGGCCTGGCGGGCCGCTACGGCGGCGATGAATTCGCGCTGGTGGTTCCCGCCGTGGACCGCGCCGCGGCGATGGCCCTGGCCGAACGCCTGCGCGCCACGGTGGTCGTGCGGACCGCCGGCGGGCCGGGCCCGGAAGCGACCATCAGCATCGGCCTGGCGATGGCCGATCCCGCGCAGCAGTCGCTCCGCGACTGGATCGAAGCCGCCGACGCCGCGCTGTACCGCGCCAAGGGCAGCGGACGCAACCGGGTGGAGGCATCGCCGGGTTGACGTGGCGGAATGTCGCGATGGCCGGTTGCCCGCGGCTTGCGCCGGATCAAGTCCCGGCGCACCGGGTTGCCTAGACTGTGCGCATGCAGACCCGTTACCGCGCCACCCCCCGGACCACCGATGTGGTGATCGTCGGCGCCGGCCCCGCCGGGCTGGCACTGGCCTGTGCGCTCGCTCCGCTCGGACTGCGCGTGGAGCTGGTGGAACGCCAGCCACTGTCCGCCGTGGCGGAACCGGCGTTCGATGGCCGCGAGATCGCGCTCACCCACGCCTCGATGCGGCTGCTGCGCGAGCTGGGCATCGCGGCGCACATCCCGGCGGCCGCGATGTCGCCTCTGCGGATTGCACGGGTGATCGAGCGCGACGTCGCACGCGAGCTGCAGGTGCATACCGGTGACACCGGCCACGACCGGCTCGGCAGCCTGGTGTCGAACCGGGTCATCCGCGCGGCGGCGTGGCAGGCCGCGCAGGCGCTGCCCGACGTGCAGGTGCACGCGGGCGCGGTGGTGGATGCCGTACACACCGATGCCCGCGCCGCCGAAGTGCGCCTGGCCGACGGCCGCGTGCTGCGCGCCGGCCTCCTGGTGGCCGCGGACAGCCGGATGTCGCAGACCCGGCAGGCGCTCGGCATCGGCGCGCGGATGCACGACTCCGGCCGCCACATGCTGGTGTGCCGGATGCACCACGAGGTCGCCAACGATGGCGCGGCCTGGCAGTGGTTCGGCGATGCGCAGACGCGTGCGCTGTTGCCGCTGGAACCGCACCTGTCCTCTGTGGTGCTGACCCTCACCGGTGCCGAGGCGCAGCGCATGGAGCGGCTCGACGACGACGCCTTCGCCCGCGAGGTCGAACAGCGCTTCGAGCACCGCCTCGGCGCGATGGCCACGGCCAGCACGCGCCACCGCTATCCGCTGGTGACGGTGTACGCGCGCCGCTTCGTGGCCACGCGCGCGGCGCTGGTCGGTGATGCCGCGGTCGGCATGCATCCGGTCACCGCGCACGGCTTCAACCTCGGCCTCGCCAGCGTGGAACGCCTTGCGGGCGCGGTGGGCGATTCGCTGCAGCGGCACGCCGACCCCGCCGACCCGCGTGCGCTCGCGGCTTACCAGCGCCGCCACCGCCGGGGTTCACTGCCGCTGTTCCTGGCGACCGCCACCGTCGCCGGCCTGTATGGCGACGACCGTGGTCCGGTGCGGCCGCTGCGTCGTGCCGCGCTCGAGGCTGCAGCGCGCACCGCCCCGTTCCGGCGCGCGCTGGCGGCAGGGCTGGTCGATGACGGCCCGGTGGACCCCGGTGCAGCCGATCGCGTACGCGCCGCCCTGCGCTGGCTGCGACCCGGCTGACCCACGCGGCACGCACCGCCGGGGTCATGGCCAGCGGCCCTCGCGCATGGGACCATGCGCCCCATGCAGACCATTCCGTTCGATCTCGAAGGCGACCACGTCGAACTCAACCAGCTGCTCAAGCTGGTCGGGCTGGTCGACAGCGGCGGTGCCGGCAAGGCCCTGGTGGCGGCGGGCGCGGTGTGTGTCGACGGCGCGGTCGAATCGCGCAAGACCGCGAAGATCCGCAGCGGCCAGGTGGTGCAGCTCGATGGCGTCGAGATCCGCATCAGCTGAGGCACGCTTGCCATCTCCAGGCGTTCGCTGAACGCGGCTTCAGCATGTCCACGACGCGCTAATGCCGCCCTCGCCAGCATGGCGGCATGACGACATCCAACGCAGCCGCCGGCGCGCGCGTCCGGCAATCCGAGTTCTTCCTGCACGACACCCGCCTGGTGGCGGCCTCGCCCTGCGACGAATGGGACCTGGTGATCGGCGACGGGCCGGTGGTGGCCGCCGCGGTCCATGACGGTCACGCGATGCGGCCGTCGCTCGAACAGCATCTCGCCATCGATACGCCCAGCCGGCGCCGCGACGAGGATCCGCTGACCGGGTTGCTCACCAGCGTCGGCGACGTGCGCCTGCGCGCGCGGCGCTCGCGCTTCGAGGTCGACCTCAACCGGCCACGCGACAAGGCGCTGTCGAGCAACCCCGAGGACACCTGGGGCATCCGCTTCTGGCGCGGCGAACTGCCGCGCGAGGAACTGCAGGCCTCGCTCGCCGTGCACGACCGCTTCTACGCGATGCTGACCGAACTTTTCGACGCCCTGCTCGAGCGCCATGGCAGCCTGCTGGTCATCGACCTGCACAGCTACAACCACCGCCGCGACGGACCGGACATCCACGCCCCGGCGGATGCCAATCCGGATATCGACCTCGGTGTCACCACCCTCGACCGCGCGCGCTGGGGCAAGGCCGTGCATGCATTCGCCGAAGCCATGCGCGCCGCACCGGTCGCGGGCGGCGCCCCCGACGTGCGCGAGAACGTGCGCTACCCCGGTGGCGGCCACTTCCCGGAATGGATCCACGCACGTTACGGCAGCAACATCTGCACGATTTCCATCGAATACAAGAAGACCTTCATGGACGAATGGACCGGGCATGCCGACATCGCCCGCCTCTACGACCTGCAGGCCGGGCTCGAGCAGGCGGTGGCCGCGGTGCGCGCGGAGTTCGGGCGGTGAACGCGACCGCAGCGACGCCAAGGCCGCTGCCGCCCATCGCCGCCGGGGTGGACGCCGCACTGGCACGGATGGACGCCGAGCTCGACTGGCTGATGGCGTTGTCGCCGATCGGCAACGTCGAGCTGTGGGAGGCCTTCGAAGGCAGCGGCCGCACCGCGATGCCGGAACTGCGCTATATCGACCTCGACATCGACCTGCATGCGGCGCGGCGCCGACTGCTGGAACTGCCGGTGGACCGGGTGGAATCGCCGTTGCTCTCGGGGCTTCTGGCCGAGAAGCAGCGCGAGCTGGACCGCCAGCTCGAACTGGTGCGCATGCGCGGCACCGACGGCTTCGTGAATGCAAGCATCGACCTGTTCGGTGGCGTGGAGCCGCCGTTGCTGGAACTCGCGCAGGAGATCCTGCGCGACGTCGAGCCGGGTGCACCGTTGCAGGCCGATGCCGGCATCGACGAATTCATGGCCGCGCTGGAAGCGGAGCTCGACTGGTACCACGACCGCTGCCCGGACTTCCACGCCGAGGTCGTGGTCGACACCGACCTCAACTCGCTGATGCTGGTCAACCACGGCACGTTCTATGTCGACGGCAACCTGCGCATCCCGCACGCGCGGGTGCAGCCGCTGATCCAGCACGAGATCGGCACCCATGTGGTGACACGCCACAACGGTGCGCGCCAGCCACTCACGCAACTGAAGGTGGGGCTGGCGCACTACGACCCGCTGCAGGAAGGCCTGGGCGTGCTGGCGGAGTTCCTGGCCGGCTACCTGCCCGGCGAACGGCTGCGGGTGCTCGCGGCGCGTGTGCTCGCAGTGCACATGGCACTGGAGGGCGAAGGCGTGCCGGCGATCTTCGACGCGCTGCACAACACCCACGGGCTGCCGACCGACGACGCCTTCGATGTCGCGGTGCGCGCGGTGCGCGGCGGTGGCCTCAGCAAGGACGCCGTCTACCTGCGCGGCCTGCGCGACCTCGTCGACTACCTCCATGACGACGGCGACTTCGAGGCGCTGCTGGTGGGCAAGTTCGCACTGTCGCACCGCGTGGTGCTCGACCAGCTGCTGGCCGAGGGCTGGGTGGTCGGCCCGGAGCTGCTGCCCCGCTACATGACCGATCCCGCCTTCGCCGACAGGCTCGCACTGTGCCGCAGCCTGCCCGTCCAGCACCTCTACCACATGGAACCCGCATCATGAGCCCCACCCCGATCGCGCTCGGCTTCGTCGTCAACGACGTCGCCACCGAGCAGGAGAACTACACCACCATCCGGCTGGCCCGCCGTGCCTGCGCGCGCGGCCACCGCGTTGCGATCATCGGGCTCGGGGACTTCACCTACGACGCCACCGGTTGCGTGCGCGCATCGGCCTGCATCCCGCAGCGCTCCGACTATGCCGACGATGCCGGGCTGCTGGCCGAACTGCAGGGCGAGGGGGCGACGCGCGAGCGCATCTCGGTCGAGGACCTCGACGTGCTGATGCTGCGCAGCGATCCCGCCGAAGAACTCGAAAGCCGGCCATGGGCGCCGAACAGCGCATTGCTGTTCGCCCAGCTGGTCGCGGCACGCCACGTGATCGTCCTCAACGATCCGACGCGCCTGACCGACGCCAGCAACAAGACCTATTTCCAGCATTTCCCCGAGGAACTGCGCCCGGAAACCTGCATCACCCTGGACCCCGACGAGATCAAGTCGTTCATCGCCGCGCACGATGGCTACGGCGTGATCAAGCCGCTGCAGGGCTCGGGCGGCCAGAGCGTGTTCGTGGTGACGCCCGAGAGCGGCGCCAACCTCAACCAGATGATCGATGCGGTGGTGCGCGACGGCTACGCGATCGCGCAGGAATACCTGCCCCGGGCAGCCGACGGCGACCTGCGCCTGCTCACGCTCAATGGGCGCCCGCTGCAGGTGGATGGCACCTGGGCGTGCATCCGCCGCTACAACGACAGCGGCGACGCGCGCAGCAACATCAGCGCCGGCGGCAAGTACGAGGCCGCGGTGCCGGACGCGGATGCATTGCGCCTGGCGGAGATCGCCGCGCCGAAGCTGATCCGCGACGGCATGTACTTCGCCGGCCTCGATATCGTCGGCGACCGCATGATGGAGATCAACGTCGACACGCCCGGCGGCATCAACATGATCGAGGAGCTCACCGGCGTGGATTTCAGCGGCCACATCATCGCCGACCTCGAGCGCAAGGTGCGGCTGCGCGACCAGTACAACCGCACCCTGGGCAACGTCGAGCTGGCGATGCTGTAGCGCCGGAGCCGGTCAGGCCTTGCGCAGGAACTCGGTCTTCACCACCAGGCCCCTGATCTTCTCGGAGTGGCCTTCGACATGCGTCGGATCGCCATCGACCAGGCGGATGTTGCGGATCACCGTGCCCTGCTTGAGCGGGATCGAGGATCCCTTGACCTTGAGATCCTTGATCACCACCACGGTGTCGCCGACGACCAGCGGATTGCCGTTGCTGTCGCGTACGGTGTCGCCGCTCTCGCCATCCGACGGCGCATCCGACCACTCGTGCCCGCACTCCGGGCACACCAGCAGGCCACGATCGGTGTAGGCGTGGGCACCGCCACACTGTGGGCAGGCGGGTTGATCGGACATGTGTGCTCCAGCGACAAACGGCGGCGCATTGTATCGCTAGCCGCGCGGCGCAGCCCCCGAGCGCGCTGCGAGCACGCGTTGCACATCGGCCCAGCCAAGGCCGCGGGCGCGCAGCAGCACCACGAGGTGGTACACCAGGTCGGCGGCTTCGCCGAGCAGTGCATCGTCGTCCTGGGCGACCGCTGCGAGCGCGGTTTCCACACCTTCCTCGCCGACCTTCTGCGCGATGCGGCGCACACCGCCTGCGAACAGGCGTGCGGTGTAGCTCGCATCGGCCGGAGCATCCACCCGGGAAGCCACCAGCGCGTCCAGTGCCGCCACCACGTCGCCTGGCGCGTCGGCGAAGCAGCTGTCGCGTCCCAGATGGCAGGTCGGGCCCTGCGGTCGTGCGCGCACCAGCAGGCTGTCGGCGTCGCAGTCGGTCTCGATGGCGACGAGCCCGAGGGTATTCCCCGACGTCTCGCCCTTGGTCCACAGGCGATTGCGGCTGCGGCTGAAGAACGTCACCTGTCCCGTCCCGCAGGTCACCTGCAGGGCCTGGCGATCCATATAGCCGAGCATCAGCACGCGCATGTTGTCGGCGTCCTGCACCACGGCGGGCAACAGCCCGCCACTCTTGTTCCAGTCGAGGCTGTCGATGTCGATCATGGTGCTCATGCCGTGTCGCCGCGCAGAGGGAAGGAGGCACGGGCGTCCGGCGCTGCCCGCACCGCGATGCCGGCGCCGCGAAGATCGCGTTTGAGTTGCGGGATCGCGAGCGCACCGCTGTGGAACACGCTGGCGGCGAGCGCCGCGTCGGCATCGGCGTCGCGGAACACATCGACGAAATGCGCGGCCGTCCCCGCGCCTCCCGACGCCACCAGCGGTACGCGGCACACCGCGCGCGCGGCACGCAGCTGTTCGATGTCGTAGCCGTTGCGCACGCCGTCGCTGCCCATGCAGTTGAGGACGATCTCGCCGGCACCCAGCGCCTGCGCCTCGACGAGCCAATCCAGCGTGCGCCGCCCGGGCGCGCGTGTGCGCCCGGGATCACCGGTGTGGCTGCGCACACGCCACTCGCCGTCCGCCTCGCGGACCGAATCCACGCCCACCACGACGCACTGCACGCCGAATTCGGCAGCGAGCTCCCCGATCAGCGCCGGACGCTCGAGCGCGGGCGTGTTGATCGAGATCTTGTCGGCGCCGGCCTGGAGCACTGCGCGTGCGGTCGCCACATCACGGATGCCACCGGCCACACAGAACGGGATGTCGAGCAGGCGCGACACGCGGCGGATCCACTCGCGGTCCACCGAACGGCCCTGCGGGCTCGCGGCGATGTCGTAGAACACCAGCTCATCGGCGCCGGCATCGCGGTAACGCAGGGCGAGTTCGACGATATCGCCCATGTCGACGTGGTCGCGGAAGCGCACGCCCTTCACCACGCGCCCGTCGAGCACGTCCAGGCAGGGCACGATGCGCCGACTCAGCATGACGTCGCCCGCAGCGCTTCGGCGACGGTGAAGCGGCCCTCCAGCAGGGCGCGGCCGAGCACGATCCCGGCGCAGCCCCGGGTGCGGGCGTCGCCGATGTCGTCGAGCCGGTGCACGCCGCCCGAGGCCTGCACCGACAGCGACGATGCGATCCCGCGCAGATGCGCATACAGCGCGGGATTGGGGCCGGCGAGCATGCCATCACGGTCGATGTCGGTACTCAGCAGATGCACCAGCCCGGCCTGCGCATAACGCAGCGCCAGCGCATCCAGCGTCTCGCCACCGGTTTCAGTCCAGCCGTGCACCGGCAGCCGCCAGACGCCGAGGGCGTCGCGCCGGGTGTCGAGCGCGACGGTGATGCGGTCGGCGCCGAATTCCTGCAACCACGCTTCGACCAGCTCCGGACGGCGCACCGCGAGCGACCCGACCACCACGCGCGCAGCGCCCGCATCAAGCAGGGCGGCCACATCATCACGTGAACGCACGCCCCCGCCGGTCTGTACGCTCAGCCCGGTGCCGGCGATGATCGCCCGCAACAGGGGCCCCAGCGTGTAGTGGCCGACGCGCGCGGCATCGAGATCCACCAGGTGCAGCCATTGCGCACCCTGGTCGGCGTATTCGCGTGCCAGCGCGAGCGGTCCGTCGGCGTAGCGCGTCTCGCGGGCATAGTCGCCCTGGCGCAGGCGCACCACCCGCCCCTCGCGCACGTCGATCGCCGGATAGATGGTGAAGTCGTTGCTGGTCACAGTCCGTTCTCGATGAAATTGCGCAGCAGGCGCGCACCGACGTCGGCGGAGCGCTCCGGGTGGAACTGCGCACCCGCCACGTTGCCGCGCTGCACGATCGCGGCGAAGGTATCGCCATGCTGGCAGGCCAGCACGCAGTCATCGGTCACCGGCGCGGCGTAGCTGTGCACGAAATAGGCGTGTGCACCGTGTTCGATCCCCGCCACCAGCGGCGATGGCCGCACCGGCGCCAGCGTGTTCCAGCCCATATGGGGGACCCGGACACCGTCGCGTTCCTGCAGGCGCATCACCCTGCCCGGCAGCAGCCCGAGGCAGGCGGTGTCGTCCTCGGCCGAATGCTCGAACAGCAGCTGCATGCCCACGCACACGCCGAGCAGAGGCGTCCGCAGCTCACGCAGCACGTTCACCAGTTCCAGCTCGCGCAAGCGCCGCATCACCGTCGCCGCAGTGCTCACCCCGGGCAGGATCACGCGATCGGCCGCGTGCAGGACCGCCGCGTCGGTGGTGAGTTCCGGCTCCACGCCCAGCCGCTGCAATGCGTACGCCACGGAGCCGAGGTTGGCGCCGCCGGCATCGACCACCGCGAGCCGCATCAGAGCACTCCCTTGGTGCTGGGAAGCCCGGCGCCCTCGCGACGCAATGCCTGGCGAAGCGCACGCGCCACCGCCTTGAACATCGCCTCGATCTTGTGGTGATCGTTGTCGCCGCGCACCTGCAGGTGCAGGTTGAGCCCCGCCGCATCGCAGAGCGAGCGGAAGAAGTGCGCGACCAGTTCGGTTGGCAGATCGCCCACCCGCTCGCGGCGGAAGCCGCCGTCGAACACGAAGTAGGCACGACCGCTGAAGTCGAGCGCGGCCCGTGCCAGGGTCTCGTCCATCGGCAGGGTGAAGCCGGCGTGCGGTGCGGCCGCAGCCAGCATCGGATCGTCTGGCGGGTCGAAACCATAGCGGCCGATCCCGCGCTTGGCGCCCAGCGCTTCACGCAGCGCCTGTCCCAACGCCAGCCCGGTGTCCTCGATGGTGTGGTGCTCGTCGATATGCAGGTCGCCCTGCGCGTCGATCTCCAGCGCGAAGCCGCCGTGCTTGCCGAGCTGGTCGAGCATGTGGTCGAAGAACGCCAGGCCGGTGCTGACCCGCGGCTCTGCGGCGAGATCGAGGTCGAGCGCGACACGGATCGAGGTCTCGCGCGTGGTGCGCTGCACCTGTGCCCGGCGCGGTGCATCCACCAGTTCGTGGGCGATGCCCGCCCAGTCCCACTCACCGCCGAACTGTGGCGTGCGCAGCTGGAAGCCACGGATGCCCATGTTGGCGGCGAACGCGATATCGGTATCGCGATCGCCGACCATCGCCGAACGTGCGATGTCGATGCCACGATCGCGCAGGTAGTGCATCGCCAGCCCGATGCCGGGCTTGCGCGTCGGCAACCCTTCGCTGGCGAAGCTGCGGTCGATCAGCGTTTCGCGGAAGCGGATGCCCTGGCTTTCGAAGATCTGCAGCATCAGCGCATGCGGGCCATCGAAGGTTTCCTGCGGGAATGCATCGGTGCCGAGCCCGTCCTGGTTGGTCACCATCACGAACTCCCAGCCGGCATCGCGCAGCTTCAGCAGTGCGGGGATGACGCCCGCAAACAACCGCAGCTTCCCGTAGGCATCGATCTGGAAGTCGCCCGGTTCCTCGATCAGGGTGCCGTCGCGATCGACGAAGAGGATCGGCGTGCTCATTGCGAAGTCTCCTCTGTGCGGCGTGGCACGGGCATGCCGGCTGCGTCCGTCACGTCGCCCGGCGATCCGGCGGTGCCGCGGGGTGCGCCGAAGACCTCGAGCACGCGATCGTTCTGCTCGGGCGTGCCGATGCTGATCCGCAGTGCGTCGTCGAGCTGCACGGCGCCACGCTGGTCGCGCACGACGATGCCCGCGGCCAGCAGGCCGTCGAACGCGGCCTGCGCATCGCGGCAGCGCACCAGCAGATAGTTGCCGTCGGACGGGTAGACACGACGCACGCCGGGTGCGCGCAGCAGTCCATCGAAAAGGCGCGTTCGTTCGCGTCGCACCTCGTCGACGTGGCGTTGCGTCTGGCGCAGTGCCGCAGGCACGAGCGCCGCGCAGGCCAGCGCCGCCGATGGTGCCGGCAGCGGATACGGCGCCTGGCAACGGCGCAGCACCGCGATCAGGTCCGGATGGCCGATCGCGACGCCCACCCGTGCACCGGCCAGCGCATGCGCCTTGGAGAGCGTGCGCAGCACCACGAGGTTCGCGTGCTGCGCGAGCAGGCCCAGCGCCGACGGCTGCGAGGAGAACTCGGCATAGGCCTCGTCCACCACCACCAGCGCCTGGCCGCGCAGGCTGTCGGCAACGGCTGCGATCGAATCCGGCGCGATCGCGGCGCCGGTGGGGTTGGCCGGCGAACACAGGAACACGATCCGCGCCTGGCGTTGGCGTGCGGCCTCGACGACGGCACCGAGGTCCGGTCCGAACCCGCGCACATCATCCAACAGCGGCACCTCCACCAGCGGTGCGCCCTGCAGCCGCGCGGCCACCGCGTACATGCCGAACACCGGCGGCGTGGCGAGCACGGCGTCCTGCCCCGGTCGGCAGCTGGCGCGCACGAGCAGGTCGATGGCCTCGTCGCTGCCACGCCCGACCAGCAGCTGGCCGGCATCCACCGCGTACAGCGCGGCCAGCGCATCGACCAGCGCCTGCGGTTGCGGATCCGGATAGCGGCGGCAGCCGCCATCGGCATCGGCGGCATTCGGCCAGGGCGATTCGTTGGCATTGAGCCAGTCACGGCCGGCCACCCGCGTGCTGCGCGCGGAGCCATAGCCGGCGAAATCGCGCAGGTCCTCGCGGACCAGGTCGAGCACGCTCATGCCCGCGCCTCCGGCAGCCGCAGCCGCACCGCGTTGGCATGGGCCTGCAGGCCTTCGGCTTCGGCGATGGCGATGGCATCGGGCCCGATCGCGGCGATCCCGCCGGGTGTTGCGGTCTGCACGCTGATCGTCTTCTGGAATGCCGCCACGCCGACACCGCTCCAGGCGTGCGCGGCACCGTCTGTCGGCAGCACGTGGTTGGTCCCGCTGCAGTAGTCGCCCAGCGCCTCGGGGGTGTGGTCGCCGAGGAAGATCGAGCCCGCCGAAGTGACCCGGTCGAGCCAGCGGCGCGGTTCGCGCAGCGCCAGGATCAGGTGCTCGGGCGCATACAGGTTGGACAGCGCGAACGCATCCTCGAGGCTGTCGACCTCGACCAGCCGCGAGCGCGCCAGCGCCTGCCGCGCGATGTCGGCGCGCGGCAGCGCGTCGAGCTGGCGGGCCAGCGCCACCTCGACCGCGGCGATCAGCGCCGGTGCGTCGGAGACCAGCAGTACCTGCGAGTCCGGGCCGTGTTCGGCCTGCGACAGCAGGTCGGCGGCGATGAATTCCGGATCGGCGCCGGCATCGGCGATCACCAGTACTTCCGACGGGCCCGCCGGCAGGTCGATGGCGATGTCGCCCGCCTGCGCCAGCTGGCGCTTGGCCTCGGTGACCCAGGCATTGCCCGGCCCGAAGACCTTGTCGCACGCCGGCACCTGCGCGGTGCCGAGCGCCAGCGCGGCGATCGCCTGCGCACCGCCGAGCTTGAAGACGCGGTGCACGCCGGTCATGCGCGCGGCCACCAGCACCGCGGGGTCGGCGCTGCCGTCGCGACGTGGCGGCGTGCACAGCACCACCTGCGCGCACCCGGCCAGGCGCGCCGGAACCCCGAGCATCAACGCGGTGGATGGCAGCGGCGCGCTGCCGGCCGGCACGTACAGGCCGACCCGCGCGATCGGCCGCACCAGCCGTTCGCAGACCACGCCCGGCGCGGTCTCGACGCTGTAGCCCTGCAGCGCGCCGGGCGCGTGGAAGGCCTCGATGCGCGCTGCGGCGCGGGCCATCGCGTTGCGCAGGTTCGCGGGCACCAAGGCTTCAGCCGCGGCGAACTCGGCTTCGCTGACCTCGAAGGATTGCAGTGCGACGCCATCGAGGCGCGCGGTGATGGCACGCAGTGCGTCATCGCCGCCGCCGCGCACCTTGTCGATGAGCGCGGCCACCGACCGCGCCAGTGCCTGCGCACCGTCGCGACCCGGGCGCTGCAGCACGCGCAGGCGTGCTTCGCCGTCCAGCGTGGACCAGCGCACGCGCTGCGCGGTCGGCGCGATGTCCAGACCGGTGCTCATGCCAGCGTCCTCTCGACCGGCAGCACCATCAGCCCCCGGGCACCGGCCTGGCGCAGATCTTCCAGGCGCTGCCAGGTCATGGTGCCGCGGCACAGCGTCTGCAGTGCCAGCGTGTCCTGCCCATCGAGCTGCATCACGGTCGGCGGCTCCGCGTCCGGCAGCAGCTTCATCAGCGCGGGCACGGCCTCGCGCGTGGTCTGGAACATCAGCAGGCGGCTGTCGCGCAGGCGCAGCACGCCGTCCATGCGCCGCAGCAGCAGTGCCATGAGTTCGGCACGCGCATCGGTAAATGCCCGCACCGGCCCGGCCAGCACCGCCTCGCTCTGCAGCAGGGTGAGCACCGGGCGCAGCTGGTTGGCGGCGAGCGTGGCGCCGCTGGAGACGAGGTCACAGATCAGGTCGGCCTGGCCGAGACGCGGAGCGATCTCCACCGAACCCGACAGCACCACCACGTCGGCGTCGATGCCCTGCCCGTCCAGCCACTGGCGCATCAGGTGCGGATAGCTGGTGGCGATGCGCCGGCCAGCGAGTCCGCCAGGGCCGGTCCATTCCCAGCCCTCGGGCACGGCAAGGTCGAGCCGGCAGCCGCCGAAGCCGAGCGTGCGCAGCTCCCGCGCCACCTCCGGCAACGCCTCGGCCCGGCGACCGGCGGCCTGCTCGGCCAGCACGTTGCGGCCGACGATGCCGAGATCGCAAACGCCATCCGCCAGCAGGCCGGGGATGTCGTCGTCTCGCACCAGCAGCAGGTCGATGGGCAGGGTTTCGCCGTAGCAGAACAGGCGGTCGCGGCTCTCGCGGAAATCGAGGCCGCACGACGCCAGCAGGGCGCGGGACGGCTCGCCGAGGCGGCCGCTCTTCTGGATGGCAATGCGCAGACGGTCGCGCACCGCCGCGGGGGCGGTCGGGCTCATGGCGGTCCGGGTCAGTGGGAGGGAACGAGGTGCGGGAACTGGCGACGCGCGGCGGCGGCATAGCCGCCCTCGCCGTGGCCCAGCGTGCGTGCGACGCGACCGACGGTGGTCACGCTGACACGGGTGCGCTCGTGGATCTCGCGATACGGCACGCCTTCAAGCAGCAGCGGCACCACTTTCCAGCGGTCCGACATCGCTTCGAGTTCGGCGGGCGTGCACAGGTCGCGCAGGAACGCGACCACGTCCTCGCCGCTCTGCAGCGACGCGAATGCCTCCGCCAGGCCCTGCAGGGCGGCTTCGGCGTCGTATCGCGGCAGGGGATCAGGACGTTGTTTCACTGGGATAATGTATTAACGCGTTAGTGCATTATTCCGATCGGCGCTCCAATTGCAAGCGCTCGGCGCGTTGCGTTCAGCACGGATGCGGCCTCGTGGTTCAATCGCCGGACGCACCTCACGGACGACGTCGTGCTTCCGATCCCATTGATTGCGACCTGGGCCGCTCTCGTGTTCGCACTCCCGGCAATGGCCGCGCAGCCGCAGGAGGACGTCGCGCAGGGGGACACCTTGGCCGCAGCGCAGGCCACACCGGCCCTGCCGCTGCGCAGCCATGACGCGCTCGCGGCCTGGCGCCAGGCGAATCCGGGCCCGCTGGACCGGATGTCTCCAACCGGCCTGGCGCGCTTTCTGCGCGGACTGGTGCTGACCGATCGTGGTCCGGCGGGCTTCCCGCTCGCCGACCTGCAGGCCGAGCTCACCAGCGCCGAGGTGACTGCGGTGGCACGACTGTTCGGGATGGACGGCCATTGGGAGGGGCTGACCGAAGCCGAGGCGCGGCGCGTATCGCAGGTCGCGCGCCCTGCGGCGGCCACCGCACTGGAACATCGCGTCGAAACGTTCGAAGCGGACATCGCTGACCTCTCCGCGCACACTGGTTCTCGAAACCGCGCCATGGCGGTGCAGGCGAGGTTCGAACAGACGTTCCCGTCCGCCGGGTGGACGCGGCTGCTTGCGAACGCGGGCGACCACGACCTGCTCCTGCTGTGGCGCGCGGCCAGCAGTGCAGCGTTCCACGGCCGCGATCCACGCCTCCACGATCGCGCGGCGACGGCCCTCGCCGCGTTGCGCGAGCGTGGGCTGGATACACGCCTGCAGGTGCGGGACATGCAGGCCTTGCATTTCGCGGCCGGCGATCCGGATGCCGCCGCGGCGATCGCGCAGGCGATGCCGGAGCGCGACCCGATCCGGCTACCCGGGCTGCATCCGCTCGCGGACAGCGGACGCCATCACACCGCCTGGGAGGTCACCGGCGATCCTCCGGCACTGGTCGAGCGCGACCGCGCGGTGGCCGGGCGGCGCGTGGTCGTGGTGTCGGCGCCGGGTTGCGGATTCAGCCGCGCGGCCGCGCGTGACATTGCCGGGGACGCCACGCTGGGGCCGGTGTTCGCACGCCACGCGCTGTGGCTTGCACCGCCACGGCAGCTCGCCGGCTGGGAGCATCTGCAACGATGGAATGCCGCCCACCCGGACACGCCGATCGAGGTCGCCACCCGCGAAGGCGCGTGGCCGGAGCTGGATTTCGCACGGACCCCGGTGTTCGTGGTGCTCGACGGCGACCGGGTGCTGGCCCGCATCAGTGGCTGGACCCCGGACCATCGCCTGCAGCTGGAGGAGGCCCTGCGCGCCCACGGACTGCTGCCTGACTGACGGCACGCCGCGCCCCGCGGCCGCGCCATGCCTCAGTCCCCGGCGTCGGCAGCCCGGTCGCTGTCCTGGTGGCGGTGCGCGATCACCCAGCCCAGCGCCACGCCGGACACCGCGCCGATGATCTCCATGAAGACGCGCGTGCCGAGGCCGTTGGCGTCATGGATCCCCTGCAGGAACATGCGTGCGTAGACCGGCGACTCCAGCCGCACCACGCCCATGTAGAACAGGTTCCAGGTGTCGATGCCGGCGGCGATCGCGATCGCGGACACGCAGCTCCAGCCGATCGAATGCCCTTCGGTCCAGGCGAACCTCCGGGCCAGCGCGTGGAACAGCCAGAAGGCCAGCACTCCCACCAGCAGCGCGATCAGGCCGGCTTCCAGGGCACCGAGCCAGCCGTAATGCAGCGGCAGGTTCAACCGCCCTGCTCCAGCGCCCGGCGCGCGGCGGTCAGCAGGGTGCCGTCGGCCACCAGGCGCACCGCTTCGGCCACCTCGCCATCGAGCGCACGGTCGCGGTCCAGGAAGGCAATGCGCTCCCGCAGTGCGGCGTGGGCCGCGGCGACGGCCGATCCGGGCTGGAAGGGCTCGGAAACGGCGAGCTCCTCGCGCAGCGCATCGACCTCGGCGAGGAAACGCTCGCGATCCGGATGGGACGGCCCCGGCGCGCCCTGCACCTTCACCGCGAAGCCGGCGGCATCGCTGCGCCGCGCGAGGTCGCGCGCGGCGTTGATCATGTCGCGGCGGAAATCGAGCGCCTGCGCGGCGGTGTGCATTTCCAGTGCCAGCACCTTGCCGAGGTCGGCCACCATCGACAGCACATGGCGCGCCTCGTTGGCGCCCATCGACACGTGGTCCTCGGCGTTGGCGCTGGTGGGTACCGAGTACACGCTGGCCGGGTGCGCGCGCGTGGCGAGGTCGTTGACGATCGCCGCCGCGGTGTACTGGATGATCATGAAACCCGATTCGGTGCCGTCCTCGTTGCCGATCAGGAACGCGGGCAGGCCGTCGCTGGTGGACGGATCGACCAGCTTGTTGAGCCGCCGCTCGGAGATCGACGCCAGCACCGGGATCGCGGCCTTGACCGCCGACAGTGCCAGCGCCAGCGGCATGCCGTGGAAGTGGCCGGCGGAGATCACCTGCTCCTCGACGTGCTCGGCCTCGCGGTCCGGGAACACCAGCGGGTTGTCGGTGACGGCATTGAGTTCGATGTCGAGCACGCGCGCGGCGTGCGCGGCGGCATCGCGCACCGCACCGTGCACCTGCGGGATGCAACGCAGCGAATAGCTGTCCTGCGGCTGGTGCTTCTTGCCGCCACGGAACGGCTTGAAGCGGTCGTAGAACTTCTCGCGTCCGTGGCGCTGGTTGGCGGCCACCCAGTCCCAGCCGATATCGAAGCGCAGCGCCTGCGCCTCGGCCGTGTCCCAGCTCTCCGGCATCCAGAAGCGGAAGCGCGGCACCAGGTGGTAGGCGATGTCGGCGAGCGTCGAACCGTCCAGCAGCGCACGCAGGCGTGCGGCCACCTCGACCTGGCCCGGATGCGGGCGCAGCGCGTGCACGTCGGCATCGAACGCGCCGAGGCGTCCGGCAAAGGCGTCGATGGTCATTGCCGCGGCGAGGTCGGCGGTGTCGAGCAGGTCCTCCAGCCGGTGCAGCGCCAGCACGCCCATCGCCAGCATCTGCGCGGTGCCATTGTTGAGCGCCAGGCCCTCCTTGTACGACAGCTCCACCGGGCGCAGGCCGGCGCGCGCGAGCGCCTCGCCACCCGGCATCCGCTCGCCGTCGAGGAAGGCCTCGCCGCCGCCCAGCAGCACGATCGCCAGGTGCGACAGCGGCGCGAGATCACCCGACGCACCCACCGAACCCAGCGACGGCACCACCGGCACCACACCGGCATTGAGCATCGCGGTCAGCGCCTGCAGGGTTTCCACGCGGATACCCGAGTGCCCGCGCAGCAGCGTGTTGATGCGGATGCACAGCATCGCGCGCACCACGTCGGCCGGCATCGGCTCGCCCACGCAGACCGCATGGGTGACGATCAGGTTGCGCTGCAGCTCGGCGTGCAGCGAGCGCCCGGACGGCGTGGCGCCCGGCAATTCGTCGCGCAGCGGATGCGCGCCGAGCAGCTTGTCGGCATTGCTGCCGAAACCGGTCGAAACCCCGTAGATCGGTTCCTCGCGGCGGACCTGCTCGGCCAGGAAGGCGGCGGCACGTGCCACCGCCTCCAGCGCACCCGCATCCAGCTCGACCGGGGCCCCCTCGGCCACCATCACCAGTTGCGTACGGCTCAGCGACCTGCCGTCGAGATGGATCGGTTTCATCTGTCGTCCCCTGTATTCGTTGCCGGGCCGTCGCGCATGCCTGCCGCTACCGGCGTGATGCGTGCGGCGGGCTCAGCGGCCTGCCAGCGCGCGGGTCTGCTCGAGCTCGACGCGCAGCGCTTCCGCGCACTCGGCGCGTGCCACCTCGAACTGCTGCTCGCGCAGCAGGTCCTTGACCGCGACCACGCCGCGCGCGCGCTCGTCGTCGCCAGCCAGCACCACGAAGCGGACACCCGCCTTCGCCGCGTACTGGAACTGGCGGCCGAGCTTGCGAGGCTCCATCTGCACTTCGGTGTTGATGCCACCGGCGCGCAGCCGGCGTGCCAGGTCCAGGGCGTCGTCGAGCGAGGCATCGTCCATCAGCGCCACCATCGCCTGCACGCTGCTTTCGCCGATGCCGTCGATCAGGCCGGCGTCGCGCAGCTGGAAGAACAGCCGGGTCAGGCCGATCGAAATGCCCACGCCGGGCAGCCTGGACTTCGTGTAGTGGCTGGCGAGGTCCTCGTAGCGGCCGCCGGAACAGATCGAACCGATCTCCGGATGGTCGGTGAGCGTGGTCTCGTAGACGGTGCCGGTGTAGTAGTCGAGGCCGCGGGCGATCGAGAAGTTCAACCGGTAGGCGGACTCGGGCACGCCCAGCGCACGCACCAGCTCCAGCACCTCGCGCAGTTCGGCGGCGCCTGCGCGCAGCGCCTCGCCGGCGCCCTCGCCCGCCTGCGCCAGCACCTGGTCGATCCGCGCCAGCGCATCGGCATGCGAGGTGGAGCGCACTTCGACGAAATCGAGGATGCGCTGCACCGCATCAGCGGGAAGACCGAATGCCGCGCCGGTGAGCGTCTCGCGCACGTAGTCGGGGCCACGCTTGTCGATCTTGTCGACCTCGCGCAGCACCAGCGCCTGTTGCTGCGCATCGGTCACACCCTGGGCCTCGAAGAACCCGCGCATCAGCTTGCGGTTGTTGAGCTGCACCGCGAAGCCGCCGATGCCGAGCTCGGAGCACACCGCGTGGATCACCGCGAGGATCTCGGCGTCGTAGCGGATGCTCAGGCCGTCCTTGCCGATGACGTCGATATCGCACTGGTAGAACTCGCGGAAGCGCCCGCGCTGGGCGCGTTCGCCACGGTAGACGCGCTGCATCTGGTAGCGGCGGAACGGGAAGCTGAGCTCGTGCTCGTGCTCGGCCACGTAGCGCGCCAGCGGCACGGTGAGGTCGAAACGCAACGCCAGTTCCGGGAGGCCGGCACCCTCGCCCGCGGCGGCGTTGGCCAGCGCGCCGGTGGACTGCACGAAATACACCTGGCGCTCGGTCTCGCCGCCGGTCTTGGTCAGCAGCACGTCGGACAGCTCGAACACCGGCGTCTCCACCGGCAGGAAGCCGAAGCGCTCGTAGTTGCGGCGGATCACGTCCAGCATGCGCTGGAAGGCGATCTGCTCGCGAGGCAACAGTTCCATGACCCCGGCGGGGGTACGCGGCTTGATCAAGGCGGGCTCCGGCAGTGCAGAAAGGCAGTGCGACAGTTTAGCGGCTCGCCCGACTCCGGCGTCCGATCGTGCACGACCCCCTTGCCGAGTTCTTCGCGGATCCCTAGAATGCGCGGCTCAGTCGGGGTGTAGCTCAGCCTGGTAGAGCGCTACGTTCGGGACGTAGAAGTCGCAGGTTCAAATCCTGTCTCCCCGACCACTGTTCATCGAAAAAGCCGGCCTCGCGCCGGCTTTTTCGTGTCCGCACCGGTCGCAGGATCAGGCCGCGGCGATGCAGCGGTCCTTCCCGGCCCGCTTGGCCTCGTACATGGCCAGGTCGGCGCGCTTGACCAGCGCATCCAGCGACTCCCCCGGCGCATACAGGGCAACGCCCGCACTGAAGGCGATGACGATCCGCGCGCCCTCGTGCGGCAAGGCGCGGTGCTGCAGCACGGTCCGCAGGCGCGCCAGCGCGGCGAGTGCCTCCGGCAGTGGCGTATCGGGCATCAGCACGACGAACTCCTCGCCACCGAAGCGCGCGACGACGTCGCTGGCACGCAGCGTGAGCCGTGCGACCTCTACGACGTGGCGCAGCGCCGCGTCGCCGCCGAGATGCCCGTGGGTGGCATTCAGCGCCCGGAAATCGTCGAGGTCGAGCATGGCCAGGCACAGCGGGCGGCCAGCGCGCACCGCGGCGGCGGCAGCGGCGTCGAAACGTTCCTCGAAGCCGCGACGGTTGAGGCAGCCGGTCAGCTGGTCCTCGCGCGCCTTCCCCGCGGCGTCGCGCAGCTTCTGCTCCAGCTGCTGGATATGGCGTTCGCGCGCCTCGACCTCCTGCCGCGCAGTCAGCAGGTCGTCGCGGGCCCGCAGGGCCTGCGCCTGCACCCGGGCGGTATCGACCAGCACGTCGTCGAGCATCTGCTGCAGGTCGGTGATGCTGCGCGCCTCGCGCACCCGCAGCGCATGGCGGGTAATGCGGTCGTGGAACTCGCCGGTGTCCACCGCCATCCCGTCCAGACGCTCCACGAACGCCGCCATCATGTCCTTCATCGCGGTGCGCGAGTCGGCGATGCCCTGCCGCAACAGGCCCTGCCGGTAGATCACGTCGCGCAGTTCGGCGCGCGCCGATTGCAGCGACTGCCGGTCCATGGGCCCGCCCAGCAGGCCACGGACCCGGGCGATCTGCCCATGCAGCCAGCTGCGCTCGTCGAGCAGCTCGCCGATGTTCTCCAGCAGCACCTCGAACAGCCCCACCAGCATCGCCAGCTGTTCGTCGGCATCCTCGGCATACAGGCCGACCCGCGTGCACAGGCCGGTCAGCTGTTGCGTCAGCGCGCCCAGGTCCTGCCCGGGCCGCCATTCGCGCACCCGGGTGGCCAGCGCGCCCGCTTCTTTGGCCAGCGCGGGCTCGCGCTGCAGCAGGGCCCCCAGCGCGACGCCCAGCACCTGGCGGAGCGCCTCGCGCAGCCGCTCCGCCTCGCTGGCCGACGGTGGCTCCAGCTCTATGCAGCGGATGTACCTGTCGACGAGTTGCCGCATCGAGCGGCCGTAGGCGACCCAGTCCTCGGCGGCGCAGGCCGCCTGCAGGTAACGGCCCATGTCGCCGAGCTCGTCGTGCAGCCCGGCCATGCCGTCGGCGAAGGCGGCCAGCAGCAGCGGTGGCTGGTCGGCGCCCGCGAACAGCACGCGCAGCCCTGCGCCGTCGATCGGCTCGGCACGGCGGATGGACACCGCGGCAGCTGTGCCGCCTGGCGATCGACGGAAGGTGGTGGCGGGGGGATCGCTCATGTCGCGCATGGAAGGTTTCTGTGCAGCGGCGGGCATGCGCCGCGCGGAGGCGGACCCAATGGCTATCGGCTGCCGCGGCGAAAGATTGAGGAATCGCCGCGTCGTCGCTGCCCGCTATCTGAACCGCGCGAGAAGACCTTCCGGAACTGGCAACGCGCCGTTGACATCGGCCTCGCAAGTATCGCCGCGCCGAATGCCGCAGGGATGCAGTGACACGGCCCGCATCCCAACTCAGTCGATCACTTCATGCGATGTCCCTGCGTTGTTCGTCCTGGCCGTCTTGCCCTCCTGCTGTTCGCCCTGTCGCTGCCCGCCGGCGCGCAGGTGCTTCCATCCAGTGATCCCGCCACGGGCCGCCACTCCGGGGCCGGTGTTTTCGCGGCCATCGACGACCTGCGCAGGCAAGGCCGGCATGCTGAGGCCCTGCTGCTGATCGAGCGCCGGCTCGCGCACAGCCCGGACGACGACGCGTACCGCCTGCGCGTGCTGACGCTGGCCGATCTCGGCAGTTCGCGCCTGGCCGCGGCCGGGCTTGCGCAACGCCCCACCCTGTTCGCCGACCACGAGCGTGAGCGCATCGAGGGCAACGCGGTGGCGCGGCGCCTCGGCTGGGCCGAAGTGCTGCCGGAGAACCCGCAGGACCGGCTCGCCGAAGCCCGCGCCGCGCTGGCGGAACTGCGCACGCTGCAGCGCGAGGCGCCGCGGCAGACCCGTTGGGAATCCACACGGCTGCGGGTGGATGCACTGACCGCGCTCAACCAGTTGCACAGGCACGAGGAGGTCGCCGCCGGTTACCGCGAGCTGCTGGCCGACGACATCGAGGTGCCGGCCTACATCCTGGCCACCGTCGGCGATTCGCTGCTGGCGTTGCGGCGCCCCGACGAGGCGCTACCGGTGCTGGAGCAGGCGGTCGCCCACGACCCGGGCAACGTCAACGCGACGATCCTGCTCGGCTATGCATGGCTCGAGCTCGAACGCTTCGATCGCGCGCTGCCGGTGTTCGCCACGTTGGCCGCGTCGCAACCGGCGTGGCCGCGGCGCGATGGCGCCATTGCCGGCTACGAGAACTGGGACCGCTACAGCGCCGATGTCGCCCACGCGCTGGCCCATTCCCACGCCAACGATCACGCCGGGGCCGAAGACATGCTGCAGTCACTGGTGGCCATCGGCCCGCACAACGCATCGCTGCAGGCGGCCTTCGGCGCCGTGCAGGCGCGACGGCTGCGGCCCGCCGCGGCGCTGCAACGCTACCGGATGGCGGCCACGCTGGATCCATACGATCGCGATGCCCTCGCTGGCCAGGTCGGCAGTCTGGTCGCGCTGGAGCGCATCGACGAGGCCGCGGATGCACTGCAGGCGTTGCACGCGATCCATCCGGACGATCCGCGCAGCGCACGTATCGCCCGCGATCTCGATCGCCATCGCGGTGCGCAGCTGTCGCTGTCGTCGGCGTCAGGTCGCAGCAGCCCGCTCGGCGGACGCACGGCGCAATCGCCTTTCGGCAGCCGCGATGCCAGCCACGCACTGGAGCTGCGCTCGCCGCTGCTGGCCGGGCGCTGGCGCGTGGGCGTCGTCGGCCAGCAACGTGAGGCCGACTTCGACGACATCCGCACGCGCTATCGCGGCGCCGGCGTGGGCGGCTGGTACCGGCACGACCGCCTCGGTGCCGCGGCCACCGTCTGGCGTATCGACGACGATGACGCGCCCGGTCCCACCGCGTGGTCGTTCGCCGCAGACTGGCGCCTCGGCGATGCCTGGCGGATCGGCGGCTCCATGGCCCACCGCGATGCGGATGCCTCGCTGCAGGCGCGCCGGGCCGGCATCACCGCCGACAGCCTGCGCCTGAGCGCCGACTGGACACCGGACGACACCCTCGCCATCGGCGCGCATGCATCGCGCCTGCGTTACGACGACGGCAACACGCGCGACCGGATCGGCGTGGATGCATCCACCCGCCTGCATACGCGCCCGCACCTGCTGGTCGATGCACTGGCCTCGGTCCATGTCAGCCGCGGCTCGCACGGCGAGGACGCCGCGTACTTCAACCCGTCGCGCGACGCCTCGATACAGCTGGGCCTGCGCCTGGACCACATCACCTGGCGGCGCTACGGCAGCGCGTTCCGGCAGAGGCTGGAACTGCACGCCGGCCCGTACTGGCAGCAGAGGCATGGCAGTCAATGGATACCCGCCGTCGGTTACCGCCATGTGTGGCGACGCGAAGGCGGCACGTTCGAATATGGCGTGACCTGGTCACGCCCGGTCTACGACGGCGTGCGTGAGCAGCGCGTCGCGCTCGACGCCGGCCTGCGCTGGGGAGATGCCCGATGAGCCGCGCACTGGTGCTGATGCTGGCGCTGCTGGCGTGGGCGTGCTGGCCACATGCGGCCCGTGCCGACCTGCTGGTGCTGAGCTATCACGACATCCGCGACGATGTCGCGCCGAAGGGTGATCCCGATGCCTACGCGGTGTCGACGGCCAACTTCGCCCGGCACCTGGACTGGCTGCATGGCAATGGCTACCGCCCGGTCAGCGTGCAGGCGGTGCTGGATGCGCGCGCCGGCCGCGGCGCGCTGCCCGAACGCGCGGTGCTGCTGACCTTCGACGATGGCCTGCGCAGCGCCTACACCCACGCATTCCCGCTGCTGCGCGCATACGGTTTCCCCGCGCTGGTGGCACCGGTGACAGGCTGGATGGACCTGGCCGAGGGCGAAGCGGTGCCCTATGGCCCGCGCGACTTCACCCGCGAGGACTTCCTGACCTGGACGCAGCTGCGCGAGATGCAGGACAGCGGCCTGGTCGAGATCGGCTCGCACAGCCACGACCTGCACCGGGGGGTGACCGGCAACCCCTTTGGCAACCAGATGCCCGCTGCGGTCACCCGTCTGTGGAATGCGGACACGGGCTACGAGTCCGATGCGGACTGGCACGCGCGCATCCATGCCGACCTCGCCACCAGCAGTGCGCTGATCGAGCGCCACACCGGTCGCGCGCCACGGGTGATGGTGTGGCCCTACGCCGCCTACAACCGCGCCGCCACCGATATCGCCCACGCGCTGGGCATGACCCTGTCGTTCGATCTCGAAGGCCGTTCACAGCAGGGCGACCTTGGCCAGCAGGGCGAGCGTGAGGCCGGCCAGGACTCGCTGGACAGCCTTGCGCGGCTGCTGATGCACCGCAATCCCGATGTGCGTGACTTCGCCGGCGAGCTGCGCCGCGATCTCTCGCGCGATGGCCTGCGGGCGATCCAGGTCGACCTCGACTATGTGCACGACGAGGATCCGGTGCAGATGGCGCGCAATCTCGATGCGCTGGTGCAACGCATCCACGAGATCCGCCCGAGCCATGTGTTCCTGCAGGCGTTCGCCGATCCCGATGGCGATGGCGCGGCGGATGCCCTGTACTTTCCCAACCGGCACCTGCCGGTGCGCGCGGATCTCTTCAGCCGCGTGGCCTGGCAGTTGCGCACGCGCGCGGGCGTGCGGGTGTTCGCGTGGCTTCCAGTGCTGGGCTACGAACTCGCCGACCCAGCACTGCAGCGCGAGCTGCGGATCGCCGCGCACGACCCGGCCGAGATTCCCCGGCTCGATCCTGCCGATCCGCGCGCGCTTGCGATCGTCGAGGACATCTATGCCGATCTCGCCCGCCACGCGCATTTCGACGGCCTGCTGTTCCATGACGATGCCTATCTGCGCGACGACGAGGTGCCTCACTACGGCGACGGGGTGCCGGCCCGCCGCACCGCAGGGCTGGTCGACTTCACCCTCGCGCTGAAGGCGTCCGCCGAGCGCTGGCGGCCGAAGCTCGTCACCGTGCGCAACCTGTTCGCACGACCGGTGCTGGAGCCGGAATCCGAAGCGTGGTTCGCGCAGCGCCTGGACGCGTTCCTGGAGGCCTACGACTTCACCGCGCTGATGGCGATGCCGCAGCTCGAGAACGCGGAGGATCCCGAACGCTGGATGCAGGCCCTGGTGGCCGCGGTCGCCACCACGCCGGGTGGGCTCGAACGCGCACTGTTCGAGCTGCAGACGATCGACTGGCGCAGTCAGCGACCGATCGCGCCGGATGTGCTGCGCAGCCAGGTGCGCGCACTGCTCGCCGCGGGCGTGCGCCACCTCGGTTACTACCCGGACGACTTCATCTCCGACCATCCGCCCCTGCCCGCCGCCCGTGAAGCAATGTCGGCACGCGAATTCCCCTACGTGGAGCATTGATTGGACGTTTACGGGTTTCCGCTTGCCGCATGGCTGTTCAACTTCGCGTTCTTCTACCCGATCGTCATGGCCTTTTTCTGGATGACCGGCGGCATCTACTACTACCTGCGCCGCGAGCGTGGCACCCCACTGCCGGATGCACCGCCCCCACTGCCGGACACGCCGTTCGCTTCGATCCTGGTGCCCTGCCACAACGAGCAGGACCACATCGTGGCCACGATCACCGCGCTGTCGGCGCAGGAGTACCCGGACTTCGAAATCATCGCGGTCAATGACGGCAGCAGCGACCGCACCCCGGAGCTGCTCGATGCAATGGTCGCCGACCATCCGCGCCTGCGCGTGGTACACCTGGCCGCAAACCAGGGCAAGGCGAACGCGCTGCGCATCGGGACGCTGGCGGCGACCTCGGAGTACCTGGTGTGCATCGATGCCGATGCCGCGCTCGATCGGCACGCGGTGCGCTGGCTGGTCGGCCACCTGATCGACGGGCCACGCGTGGGGGCGGTCACCGGCAACCCTCGCATCCGCAACCGCACCACCCTGCTAGGCCGCATGCAGATCGGCGAGTTCTCCGCGATCATCGGCCTGATCAAGCGCGCGCAACGCACCTACGGTCGTCTGTTCACCATCTCCGGCGTGATCTGCGCGTTCCGGCGCACGGCACTGCACGACGTCGGCTACTGGAGCGACCGCATGGTGACCGAGGACATCGACATCTCCTGGCGGCTGCAGCTGGCCGGCTGGGACATCCGCTACGAACCCAACGCGCTGTGCTGGATCCTGATGCCCGAGACGCTGCGCGGGCTGTGGTCGCAACGGATGCGCTGGGCCAGCGGAGGCGTCGAGGTGCTGCTGCGCCACGGCCGCGACGTGCTGTCGTGGCGCCGGCGGCGGATGTGGGGCGTGCTTGCCGAATACGCGCTCAGCCTCACCTGGGCCTACGTGATGCTGACCATCATCCTGCTCTGGGTGCTCGGCCTGTTGCTGCCGTTGCCGGCCCCGTTGCAGGTCGAAACCATCCTGCCGCGCTGGCACGGGGTGGTGCTTGCCTCGGTGTGCATGCTGCAGTTCGCCACCAGCCTGGTGATCGAGCGCCGGTACGAACGCGGCCTGGCGCGGCACTTCTACTGGATCATCTGGTACCCGATGGCCTTCTGGGCGATCGGCATGGTGACCGCGGCGATCGCCTTCCCGCGCACCCTGCTCGGCCGCCGTGACCGGCGCGCGTTGTGGACCAGCCCGGATCGTGGAGCACGCGCATGACACCGCCGATCATCGACCACCGTCATCGCCGCGGGCCCGGCCGGCGTGCCGCCGGCGGTGCGATGACGGCCGCCGCATGGGCGGTGTACGCGTGGCTGTGGGCGCCGCTGGTGACGATAATCGCCTGGTATGTCGGCATCCGCACCGCGTGGCTGCAGCTGTACCTGCGCCAGGATGAGGTCGACCTGTTCGTGCTCGCCTCGCTGCCACTGATCGCGCTGGCGTGCGGTACGCTGCTGATCGGCTGGGCGGAGTACAACCGGGCCCGCTTCGCAAACGCCGACCGGCGCCGTCGCCGGACGGATGTGGATGACGACAGCGTGCGCTGCGCGCTTGGCGCCACGCCGATGCTGGCAACGAAGCTACGCGACGGGCGCATCGTCCACGTGGCGCTTGACGATGACGCGTGCCCCGTGGCCGCGCAACTGGGCAGCTGACTCCGTCGGGCTACAGCGCATCCAGCCGCGCACGCAGTTGATCCAGGCGCAGGTCCGCCGCCGCGCCGGGCGACACGCGCGCCGCGAGGCTGGCTTCCGGCGTGCGTCCCTCCCCGGCCTGCTCCACCGACGCCGCGGCGGCACGGTAGGCATCGCGGAACGGAACGCCGGCGGCGGCCTGCTCCACCGCCACGTCGGTGGCATACATGCCGGCATCCATCGCCGCGCGCATGCCGCCGGGCTTCCATTCGAGGTTGGACAGCAGCGCCGGCAGCAGCTCCAGCGCGGCCAGGCCGCGACCGAAGCCATGGAAGATCGCGCCCTTGGACGCCTGCAGGTCGCGGTGGTAGCCGGATGGCAGCGACAGCAGCTGTTCGATCTCGGTGTGCGCGGCGGCCACGCTGGCGTGGGTGGCGCGCATCAGTTCGACGACGTCGGGGTTGCGCTTGTTCGGCATGATGGAGCTGCCGGTGGTGTACTGCGCCGGCAGGGCCACGAAGCCGAATTCGGCCGCGGTGAACAGCGACAGGTCCCAGGCAAGGCGGCGCAGGTCGAGGGTGGCCGAGCCGAGAGCTTCCAGGGCGGCCAGTTCGAACTTGCCGCGCGAGAGCTGCGCGTAGATCGGGCTGACCTGCATGCGTGAGAAGCCGAGCGCGGCGGTGGTGTGCTCGCGGTCCAGCGGCAGGTTCACGCCGTAACCGGCGGCAGTGCCGAGCGGATTGGCGTCGACCAGCGCCAGCGTGTCGAGCGCACGCCGGGCGTCGTCGATGAACGCCTCCGCCCAGCCGGCCCACCACATCCCCGCCGACGACACCACCGCACGCTGCAGGTGGGTGTAGCCGGGCAGCGGCAGGTCCTTTTCGGCCTGCGCGCGGTCGAGCGCAATGCGGGCGGTCTGCTGCGAAAGCGTGGCCACGCGAGCCAGCTTCTCCTTCAGCCACAGGCGCGTGGCGACCAGGACCTGGTCGTTGCGGCTGCGGCCGGTGTGGACCTTCTTGCCGGCATCGCCGAGGCGCTCGACCAGCCGCGCCTCGATCGCCGAATGACCATCCTCGTAGCGCGCATCGAGGATGAAATCGCCACTGCCGAAGTCGGCGGCGAGCTGGTCGAGTTCCGCTTCCAGCCTCTGCAGTTCATCGGCCGAAAGGATGCCGATGCGCTGCAGGCCCTGCGCATGCGCGCGGCTGGCGGCGATATCGTGCAGGAAGAACTCGCGGTCCAGCAGCACATCGTCGCCGGCGAGGAAGGCCTGGATCTGCGCGTCGACGGCGACGCCGGGTTTCTGCCAGAGGAGGTCGGACATCGTTGGAGTTCCTGTTGCCGGAGGAGCGGCGCGTGCCGTGCCTAGAGCGGAATGCCCGTGGTCTCCGGGAGACCGAAGGCGAGGTTGAGGTTCTGCAGCGCCTGGGTGGCGGCACCCTTGAGCAGGTTGTCCAGCGTGGCGACCACCACCACGCGACGGCCGTCGTCGCTCGCGGTGAAGCCGCCGATCCGTGCGCCATGGCGCCCGGCGATGCCGCTCACCCACGGCGCGGCGTCGATGATCTCCACCAGAGGTTCGTCCGCGTACCGGTCGCGGTAACGCGCAGCGAGCGCATCCACCTCCACCGGAGCCGACAGGTGCGCATTGACGGTCAGTGTGATGCCACGGAAGTGTGCGGCGACATGCGGCATGAATTCCACCGCAGTCGCCAGCTGGCGCGTCACCTCGCGCTCGTGGATATGCCCGGCCAGCGCATACGGCATCAGGTTGTCGCGCAGCAGCTCGATGTTGTTGCGGTCCGATGGCGTGGTCCCGGCACCGGAATAACCGGACACGCCGAACGCCTGCACGGGACCGTCCAGCAGGCCCAGCAGCGGCGCGATCGCCAGCTGCATCCCGGTCGCGTAGCAGCCGGGGTTGCTGATCCGGCGCTGGCCGTCATAACGCCCGCGGGTGAGCTCGGGCAGCCCGTAATACCAGCTGTCGTCGAAGCGGTAGTCGGCCGACAGGTCGACCACCACCGTCTGCGGCGCATCGCGGTCGAGCGCGGCGACGAATGGCGCGGCCTTGCCGTTTGGCAGCGCCAGCACCACCGCATCCGCGCCCTGCCCGGGCACGGCCTCGGCATCGAAGTTGCCGTAGCGCAGCTCACCGGCGTAGCCGGCGACCTGCGCGTCCACGCGCTGGCCGTCGAGTTCGCGCGACGAGACGAAGGCAAGCTCCAGCGACGGATGGCCGTGGACCAGCCGGATCAGCTCCGCGCCGGTATGGCCGCGTGCGCCGACGATGCCGACGGTACGTACGGATTGGCTCATGTCGTACTCCCTTCGCTCAGCCGACGAGGGTCGGCGTGCGCTGCGCGCAATGGTCGACGAAATAGCGGATGTCTTCGAGATCGCCGGTGCCGTACCAGAACACCTTCCACGCATCCTGCTTGTAGCAGCCGTCGGACTGCGCGTAATAGAAGATATTGATCTGGTTGTCGTGGCGCGAGCGCCAGAACAGCTGCGGCGTCTCCTCGTGCATCACCTGCCACACCGCGCGCCCCAGGCCCTCGCCCTGCGCCTCGTCGAGCACCGCGAACTTGTCGAGATACACGTAGTCGCCCTCAGCGGTGAGGATGACCGCGGCACGGTAGTTCTCGCTGACATAGGCGCGCAGCAGACGGGTGCGCTCGAAATAGTCAGGCGCCAGCGTGCGGCCGAAGCTCGACTCGATCAGCGTGCGCAGCCGGTCGAGGTCGAAGGCGCTCCAGTCGGTCGCACGCAGCACGCGCTCGCCGCGGCGCACCAGCGTGCCCGAGCCCTTGTGGGTGAACAGCTCCTTGGCGAGATCATCCGGGCGGGTGATGGAGACCGACGAGGTCAGCGGCAGGTCGTCGAGCAGCCCCTTGATCTGCTCCAGCTTCAGCCGCATCCCGCCGCTGATCCAGTCCTGCGCCATCAGGTGTTCGTACTCGGTCGACAGGTTGATCGAGTCGATCACGCTGCCCTGCTCGTCGAGCAACCCGCCGGTGCCGGTGAGGAAGATGATCTTGTACGGCTGCAGCACCCGCACCAGCTCGTTGGCGGAGAAATCGGCGTTGACGTTGAGGATCTGCCCGCCACTGGTCTCACCGAGGCTTGCGATGACCGGGATCGACCCGGCCTGCAGGCTGGCCTCGATCGGCGCCAGGTTGACCCTGCGGATCTCGCCCACCAGGCCGTAGGTGTCGCGGTCGAGATAGTCGGCCTCGAACACGCCGCCGGTGATCGAGGTCGCGCGCGCACCGGCCTGCTGCAACGCCTCCACCAGTGCCAGGTTGGAGGCCTGGAACACCCGGCGCACGATGGCCAACGACTCCGGCGTGGTCACCCGCAGGCCGTTGACGGTGTGCTTCTCAATGCCGGCGGCCGACAGCTCCGCATCCAGCTGCGGGCCGGCGCCGTGCACGACGATCGGGCTCAGGCCCACCTGCTGCAGGAAGGTCAGCGACGAGGTCAGTGCATCGAGGTCGTCGCGCAATACCGCGCCCCCCACCTTCACCACCGCGAACCGCTTGGCGTCGAGCTGGGAGAAGCGCTTGAGGTACTGGCTGATCTCGCGCGCGCTCGCCATCGACGACAACAGGCGGACGATGGTCTGGCGGGTCTGGGTATGTGCTTGCATCGGCTCGGTTCGGGTGGGTACGGGTTTCAGCCGCGGATTACGGTGCGGACGCGGATCGAAGGGGGAAACGTGCGGCGTTGCTGTCGGGCCACCTCTCCCGCGCGGGAGGGAGGGGTGTTACGTGTGTGTCTGGCGGGCCGCGGTCCGTTGGCCGCCGGCGTTCATCGGCGTGGATCCGCGGCAGAACCGGCCGCACCACCCAGGATCCGCACGATCGATTCCGCGTAGGTCTCGAGCTCGCTCAACGACACCCACTCGTCCGCCGTGTGCGCCTGGGCGATGTCGCCGGGCCCGTAGACGATCGCGGTCATCCCCGCCTGCGAGAACAGCGAGGCCTCGGTCCAGAAGTCCACCGCATTTCCAACGGGCAGGCCGAGCGCGTCGGCGAGGTCGCGTGCTTCCAGCCGGCGCTCCTCGGCTTCGGCGACGTTGCCGGCCGGCAGCGGCGGACCGCGGAAGGTTTCCTCGTAGCGATCGAGCGCGCCGGTGGTGACGAAGCCGCCGAACGTGCTGTGCAGCACATCGATGTCCTGCGACGGCAGCGGCCTGAAGCCGAAGCGCACCTCGGCATGCGGAGCGATGACGTTGGCCTTGATGCCGCCTTCCACGCGGCCGACGTTGAAGCGCAGGCCGGTCAGGCCACCGAACCGCTGGTGCGCCTGTGCCTCGACGAAATCGAGCGCGCTCGCGCCCCAGCGCATCGCCTGGTGCAGCGCGCTGGCCTCGAGCGCATTGGCGCCGGATGCATGCCCGGCCGCACCGCGGAACTGCAGCCGCACCGAACTGATGCCGCGATGCGCGAGCACCGCTTCGCAGCGCGTCGGCTCGGCGATCACCGCTTCGGCGAAGCCGTGGTCGCGTTCCAGGAACGCGGCGATGCCGCGCGGATCGTTCGCTTCCTCGTCGCTGGTGAACAGGAATGCGGCCGCCCCGCGGGTGGCCCGCGCGGCCGCGATCAGCCCCGCAGCCGCGCCCTTGATGTCGCAGGCGCCCAGGCCGATGGCGCGGCGGCCACGCACGCGAAGGCGCAGCGGGTCGGCGCTCCAGTGCGGCGAGTCCGGCACGGTGTCCAGGTGCACGTTGAACAGTACCCGGGGCTGCCCGCGCACCGCGAACAGCGACACCGCGCCGTCACCGTGGTCGGTCACCTCGACGCGGAAATCCGCCAGCTGCGCGCGGATGTAGTCGAAGATTCCACCGGTATCGATGGCCCGCGGGGGATTGCGGGTGTCGAAGGACACCAGCCGTTCCAGGTGCGTCAGGGTGCTGTCGAGAAGATTGCTCATCGGCTTCGCATCAGGGTCGCGGTGGTCGGTTCGGGGCCGGGATGCCGGGTCGCTCAGCGATTGATCTGCGCATACAGCGTCGAGCTCATGCCGAACAGCTTGATGAAGCCTTCGGCTTCCTCGACGCCCCAGTCGGCGGACTGCGCGTAGGTCGCGTTGCGCGAATGCAGCAGGTGCGCGGAGCTGATGGCCACGGCGTCAACCCGGCCGCCACGCGTCTCGAGCGTGACCTCGCCGGTCACCGTGGCCTGCACCGAGGCCAGGAAGGCCTCGAGGTCGGTCTTGAGCGGATCGTGGAAGAAGCCCTCGTAGACCAGCTCCACCCACTTGCGCGCCACCTCGGGCTTGAAGCGGTTCTGCTGCTTGGACAGCACCGCCTCCTCGAGTGCGCGATGCGCGGTCAGCAGCGCCACCAGGCCCGGCGCTTCGTACACGATGCGGCCCTTCAGGCCGATCACGGTGTCGCCGGTATACACGCCACGGCCGACGCCGTAGGACGCGAACAGCGTGTTGAGCCTGGCCAGGAGCTGCTCGCCCGGCAGTGGCTTGCCATCCAGTTCCACCGCCTCGCCGGCGACGAACCGCAGCTTCACCGTCAGCGGTTCCACCGGCCAGGCGCTACGCGGCGCGCACCAGCCACGCGCGCCCTCGCCAGGTGCCTCCCAGCGGTCGATCTCGCCGCCCGACATGGTCACGCCCAGCAGGTTCTCGTTGATGGTGTAGGCCATCTGCCTGGCGCGCACGCCAAAGCCGCGCTCCTCGAGATACTTCTGCTCGTAGGCACGGGTCTGCGTGTGTTCCTTCTGGATCTCGCGGATCGGCGCCACGATGCGGTAGTCGCCCTGTGCCTTGATGGCGAGGTCGAAGCGCACCTGGTCGTTGCCCATGCCGGTGCAGCCGTGGGCGATGGCGTTGGTGCCGAGCTCCGCCGCGCGCTTGAGCGCCGCATCAACGATCAGGTAGCGGTCGGAAACCAGCAGCGGGTACTGGCCCTGGTAGCCCTCGCCCGCCCACACGAAGGGCTTGACGAAACCAGTCCAGATCGCCGGGCCGCCATCGACGGTGACGTGGCTGGCCACGCCCAGCTCCTGCGCGCGCTTCTCGATGAAGGCGCGCTCGTCGGCGTCCACGCCGCCGGTGTCGGCGAACACCGTGTGCACCGACCAGCCGCGCTCCTGCAGGTACGGCACGCAGAAACTGGTATCGAGGCCACCCGAGAAGGCGAGCACGATGTCGCGGCTCTGCGCCGGCGAAGTGCGGACCGGGGAACCGTCGGAAGAAGGCGCGGGATGCTGCGACATGGGAGATCTCTGGAGGAAAAAGAAGGGGAGAAAAATGAAAAGAAGGGCCGCTCAGGCAGCGCGGGTGGCGGCGGTCACTGGCGCGCGAGTGCCGCCATCACCGCCTTCTGCACGTGCAGGCGGTTCTCGGCCTCGTCGATGGCGATGCAGTTGGGCGAGTCCATCACCGCATCGGTGGCCTTGACGTTGCGACGCAGCGGCAGGCAGTGCGAGAACACGCCATTGTTGGTCAGCGCCATCTTGCGCTCGTCGACCATGAAGTGCCTGTACTGGTCGCGGATGGGCTTTTCGGGGCCCCAGTTGCCGAAGTACGGCAGCGCGCCCCAGCTCTTGGCGTAGACCACGTCGGCGCCGGCATAGGCGGCATCGACGTCATGGCTGACCGCCAGCGAGCCGCCGCTCGCGGCGACATTGGCCTCGGCCCAGTCCATGTAGCGCTCGTCGAGGATGTATTCCGGCGTCGGGCACAGCAGGGTCACGTCCATGCCGAGCCGGGTGGCGATGGTGAGCGCCGAGTTGGCCACCGCGGTGTTGAGCGGCTTCGGGTGGTAGGTCCAGGTCAGCACGTACTTTTTCCCGCGCAGGTCGCTGGTGCCGAAGTGCTCCTGCAGCGCCAGCGCGTGCGCGAGCTCCTGGCACGGATGGGTGATGGTCTCCATGTTGATCACCGGCACCGGCGAATACTTCGCGAACGACTTCAGCACGATGTCCTGGCGGTCGTAGGCCCAGTCGGTGAACTTCGGGAACGCACGCACGCCGATCATGTCGACATAGCGACCCAGCACGCGCGCCACCTCGGCGATGTGCTCCTCGGTGTCGCCGTCCATCACCGTGCCGAGGTCGAACTCGATCGGCCATGCGTCCTTGCCCGGCTGCAGCACGACGGCGTGGCCGCCCAGCTGGAACGCGCCCAGCTCGAAGCTGGTGCGCGTGCGCATCGACGGGTTGAAGAACACCAGCGCGATCGAGCGGCCCTTCAGCGCATCCCCGAGCTTCTCGCGCTTGAAGCGGGCGGCATCGGCCAGCAGCGCGTCCAGCTCCGCGCGGCTCCAGTCCTGGGTGTTGAGGAAGTGCTTGATCGACATCGGCATGGTCCGGGTGGAGGTGGTGCGCCCGCAGTGGCTGCGGGTGCCTGCGCGTCATGCGCATGGTGCGGAAACGAAAAAACCCAGCGCTCGGGCTGGGTCTGTCCTGGTGAAACTCGAATGCGACGAGTACCGGCTACCCAGCGGAATGGTGGGCTTCCGGTCGACGCGCGCGCGAGGTCATGCCAGCCGCCATCCAGGCGGAGGTCAGGATCTCGGCGTCGGCGCGAAGGGGGTTCATGAGGGGCGGCATCCTCGCACGGGCGCCGGCGGGCGGCAAGTGGCGGCTCATTCGGCCGACGCCCCGACCACCGGCGTCACCGACACCCGCACACGCACCCGGTTGCCCGGGTCGAACGGCAGCCGCGAACGGTACTTCACGCCCTTGTGGATGTAATCCACCTCGTAGCCGATCGGGCGGCGGAATTCGCGCTCCACCGGCACCATCCGGCAGTTGCCGTTGGCCGGACGTGCACGCGCAGCCTCTTCCTCGTCCGGGCCAAGCACGTCGCGCACCGCGCCGACCACGCGGGAAATGCCGCGCCGCTCGCCCTCGCCGGCCACCGGCGTGGAGGCATCGCAGCGCTCGACCATGCTGGTCGCCCGCAGCACCTGGTAGACCGGTTCGGCGCTCAGCACGCGGGCGTATTCCATCCGCACGTTCTCCTGCGGCGGCGCGGCCATCTGCGCGTCGCGCTGGGCGCGCTGGTTGCCATGCACGCTCTGCGCCGCAACCGGCAACGACACCGCCGCCACCACCAGGAAGGCGCACAGGCAGGTTGCTTGCTGGAACGGTTGGGGCATGGAAACCAGGAGAGGCGCGAATTCAGGGAGTTTAGGCCGTGGCGCTGTGCGCGGCCTGAATCCTCGCTGTCGTGGACCCGGGCGGGCCGTTAGAATCCCGGGGTTTACCGCAAGCACCGCCATGACCCTGCGCCTGCACAACAGCCTCACCCGACGCGTCGAAGCCTTCGAGCCGCAGGACCCCGGCTGCCCGACGATGTACGTGTGCGGGCCCACCGTCTACAACTACGTGCATATCGGCAACGCGCGCGGTCCGGTGGTGTTCGGCGTGCTCGCGGATCTGTTGCGGCGCCGCTACGGCGGGTTGCGCTATGCGCGCAACATCACCGATGTCGACGACAAGATCAACGCGGCCGCGCGCGACCAGGGCGTGCCGATCTCGACGATCACCGACCGCTTCGCCGCCGCCTACCGCGAGGACATGGCCGCGCTGGGCGTCGCCCCGCCCGACCTCGAGCCCGAAGCGACCGCGCATATCCCCGAGATCGTGGCGATGATCGCGCAGCTGATCGACAGCGGGCATGCCTATTGCGCCGAGGGCCATGTGCTGTTCGCGGTCGAGAGCTTCGACGGTTACGGCAGGCTGTCGCGCCGCGATATCGAGGACATGCGCGCCGGCGCCCGTGTCGAGGTCGCCCCGTACAAGCGCGATCCCGGCGACTTCGTGCTGTGGAAGCCGTCCACCGACGACCTGCCCGGCTGGGACTCGCCCTGGGGCCGTGGCCGCCCGGGCTGGCACATCGAGTGCTCGGCGATGGCGGCGGCGCACCTGGGCCGGACCATCGACATCCATGCCGGCGGCGTCGACCTGCAGTTCCCGCACCACGAGAACGAGATCGCGCAGAGCGAATGCGCCCACGGCGGCGCGCCATTCGCCCGCTTCTGGCTGCACAACGGCATGCTGACGCTGTCGGGCGCGAAGATGTCGAAGTCGGTCGGCAATATCGAAAAGGTCCGCGACCTGCTGCAGCAGCACCCCGCAGAGGCACTGCGCTATGCGCTGCTGTCGGCGCACTACCGGCAGCCGCTGGACTGGTCGGACGCACTGGTCGAACAGTCGGCGCGCACGCTGGAGCGGCTGTACGCCACCCTGCGCGATCTCGCCGACGTGGAGGCGACGCCGCGCATTCCCGCGGCCATCGAGACCGCGCTCGACGACGACCTCAACACCCCGCAGGCACTGGCGGAACTCGCCCGCCTCGGCGGCGAGGCACGCAGGGCCGAAGGCGAGGCGCGCGTCGACGCCAAGGCGCAGCTGGTCGGCGCCGGGCTCGCACTCGGCCTGCTGCAGCAGTCGCCGACCGACTGGTTCGGCCGTGGTGCCGCCGGTGACGACGATGCACGCATCCAGGCACTGGTCGACGAGCGCAGCGCCGCCAAGAAGGCGCGCGACTTCGCCCGTGCCGATGCCATCCGCGACCAGCTCGCCGCCGATGGCGTGCAGCTGGAGGACACACCGCAGGGCGTACGCTGGGTCCGCAGACGCGCCTGACCGCCCGCCTTGAACCGCGACGGCTCCCGGCAGCGGACGGCGAACAGGCCGACCGCGCGTTCGCCGCGCGGCAATACCGAATCGACGAGCACAACGTGAACGACACCGTTTTCCCCCTCGAAGCAAGCGCCGCAGAGGCCCAGGCCGCGATCCGCGACGAGTTCGCGTTCTTCGGCGACTGGTCGGAGCGCTACCAGTACCTGATCGACCTCGGCCGCAAGCTGCCGCCGTTCCCCGACGAGCTCAAGACCGAGGACAACCGCCTGCTCGGCTGCCAGTCGATGGTCTGGATCGTGCCCTCGGGCGATGCGTCGCGGATGGACTTCGCCGCCACCAGCGATTCCGCGATCGTCTCCGGGCTGATCTTCCTCGCCCTGCGTGTCTATGCCGGCCGCAGTGCGCGGGAGATCGTCGCCACCGAGCCCGACTACATCGCCGCGATCGGGCTGGCGAAGCACCTCTCGCCCACCCGCAGCAACGGGCTGGCGGCACTGCTGGCGGAGATCCGCGCCGCCGCGCAACGCGCACTGGCGTGAGCGCACCGGCGCAGGCTGCCGCGGACGACAGCAGCCGCGCCGCACCACTGCGCAATCCCGGCTTCCGCCGGCTGCTGGCCTACCGCATCTGCTCGATCCTGTCCTACCAGGTGGTCGCAGTCACTGTCGGCTGGCAGGTCTACGAACTCACCCGCAACCCGTGGATGCTGGGCCTGATCGGGCTGGCCGAACTGCTGCCCTACTTCTGCGTGGCGCCGTTCGCCGGCTACCTGGTCGACAACCTGCCGCGTCGCCGGCTGGGCATGGCGGCGGGCCTGGGCTTGGCGCTGACGCCGGTGCTGCTGGCGCTGCTCACGATCGGCGTGATCGATGCCGGCGTGTGGGCGATCTACGCCGCGGTGGTGCTCACCGGCATGGTGCGGGCCTTCCTCGGGCCGGTCTACAACGCCCTGTTCGCACGCGTGCTGCCGCGCGCGCAGTTCGTGCGCGGAGCAAGCCTGGGCAGCATCGTGTTCCAGTCGGCGCTGGTGCTGGGGCCGGCAATCGGCGGCGTGCTGGTGGGGTGGTCGGGAACCGCGTCGGCGTACGTGGCCGCGGCGGTGCTGGCGCTGGGCGTGGTCGTCGCGCTTGCCGGCATGCAGGTCACCGAGCCGGCCCCGGTGCTGCAGCGTGCGCCGATCTTTTCCAGCATCGCCGAAGGGGCGCGCTTCGTGTTCGGCCACCAGATCCTGCTGGGTGCGCTGGCGCTGGACATGTTCGCGGTGCTGTTCGGCGGGGCGATCTCGCTGGCGCCGGCCTTCATCCACGACATCCTCGACTACGGCCCCGAAGGGCTGGGCATCCTGCGCGGTGCGCCGGCGCTGGGCGCGGTGGCGGTCGGCGTGTGGCTGGCGCGCAACCCGATCCAGCGCAATGCCGGGCGCATCCTGCTGGTGGCGGTGGCGTGTTTCGGGCTGTGCATCATCGGATTCGGACTGTCGCGGGTCTTCTGGCTGTCGGCGTTCTTCCTGCTGCTGTCGGGTGTCTGCGACGGCGTGTCGGTGGTGATGCGCTCGACGATCCTGCAGTTGGCGACCCCCGACGAGATGCGCGGCCGGGTGTCGTCGATCAACGGGCTGTTCGTGGGTTCGTCGAACGAGCTCGGCGCCTTCTATGCCGGCTCGATGGCGCGGCTGCTGGGGCTGGTGCCCGCGGTGGTGCTGGGTGGCTGCGTGACCATCTCGATCGCGCTGGCCGCGGCATGGCGGGCGCCGCGGCTGCGCCGGCTGGATCTGCGCGAGCTGCAGGCCGGGCCGCTGGCGCGCGGACGCGACGACTGAGCGTCGGACAGGCGCAGGGTCCTGCGCGTCGTCGACAGCCCGGAGAGCGGTGCAGCCACCAGGCCGCGACGGCAGCGGCAGCGGCCCTGCGCCAGCTGCGGGACCGGGCCGGCGCCTGGCGTCGCGCCGGACCAACACCCACCTGCCGCTGCAGGTCCAGGCACGCCATCACCTGCCAGCCCTGAAACGGAACAGGCCCCGCACTGCGGGGCCCGTCCAGGTCATTCGTGATGCGTGGGGGTCAGTCGCCCATCTGCTTCTGCAGATGCTCCCAGCGCTCCTGCTCGTCGATCGTGCGTTCGGCGGTCAGGCGCGCCTCGAGGCGGTCCAGGCCGATTTCCTCGCCGGAATCGACGCTGTAGCCGTATTCGCCCGAATCGACGCGCTTGAGCGTGCTGTCGATCTTGCCGATCAGCTTTCGGTAACGGTCGCGGGTGCGCAGCTCCAGCGAATTCTCGGTCTCGCGGGTGGCGCGCTCGGCCTCGTCGCCGACGTCACGCACTTCTTCCTTGAGGTTCTCGATGGTCTGCTTGGATTCCTCCACGAGATCCGCACGCCACTGCATCAGGCGCTGGCGGAAATACTCGAGGTGCAGCGGGTTCATGTATTCCTCCTCGCGGGAGGGGCGATAACCGTTCGGCACGATCGGACGGCCGGTCTCGGGATCGGTTTTGTATTCCACTACCTTGTACTTCGTCTTGGGCGCCGGGGGAGCCGGGCGAGCGGCGACAGCCACTGCGACCTTGCCCGTCCGGCGCGGGTTCGCGGCCGCGCTCGCGGCCTGGGGAGCGCCGGTGGGCGCGGTGTTCTTGTTCGCGCCCTTCGACGCCGTGGTCTTCGTGGTCTTCGTGGTCTCCGGCGCTTCGCCCTTGACCGCCGCGGCCGGGGCCAGCTTGCGGGCGACGTTGGCGGCCTTGGCGATCGGCTTCTTCGCAACCGCGGCCTTGCTTGCCACGGCAGGCGTCGCCACCTTCTTCACCGCCGTCTTGCCGGCCGGGACCTTCGCGACAGCCTTCTTCGCGGGCGCCCTGGTGGCGGTGCTGGTCGAGGCCTTCTTCGCCGGCGCGGTCTTCCTGGCAGGTGCAGCCTTCTTTGCCGGAGCGGTGTTCCGGGCGACGGCCGCCTTCTTCGCGACTGCCGCCTTCTTTGCGGCCTTCGCGGGGGCCTTCTTCACCGGGGACCTGGCAGCGGTGGCCTTCTTTGCCGCAGCCTTCTTCGCCGGTGCCTTCACGGCCTTCTTCGCGGGCGCCTTCTTCGCCGCCGCGGTGGCGGACTTTTTCGCGGTTTTCTTCGCTGCCACGTCGCTCCGTCCTTTCGTTCCCTTGGATTGGGAAAGCGGGGTGTTATACCCTGCCCCGACGGCAGCGGCAACCGAGCACCACCCCCCATCATCACGCCGCATGCATCCAGTGATCGACCGCTTCCTCATCCTCCTGCTGCGCCTGTACAAGCGCCTGTTGAGCCCGCTGCTCGGCCCGCGCTGCCGGTTCGTCCCCAGCTGCTCCGAATACGCGATGACCGCCATCGCGCGCTTCGGCGCGCTCAAGGGCGGATGGCTGGCCGTGCGCCGCCTGTCACGCTGCCATCCCCTGCACCCCGGCGGGCACGACCCCGTGCCGATGCCGCACACGGACTCCACCCAATGACCGACACCCTCATCATCAACGCGCGCCTGGTCAACGAAGGCGCGGTCACCGAGGCCGACCTGCGCATCAGCAACGGGCGCATCGCCGCGATCGCCAGCGGCCTGACCGCACGCAACGGCGAGCACGTGGTCGATGCCGCCGGCCGCTGGCTGATGCCGGGGATGATCGACGACCAGGTGCACTTCCGCGAGCCGGGCCTGGAATACAAGGCCGACATCGCCAGCGAATCGGCGGCGGCGGTGGCCGGTGGCCTCACCAGTTTCATGGACATGCCCAACACCAGCCCGCCGACGCTCGACGCCGGCGCGCTGCAGGACAAGTACCGGCGCGCCGCGGGGCGTGCGCATGCCAATTTCGGCTTCTACCTGGGTGCCAGCAACGACAACCTCGACGCAGTGCGCAGCCTCGACCCGGCCACCGCGCCGGGCGTCAAGGTGTTCATGGGCGCGTCCACCGGCAACATGCTGGTCGACAACCCGGAGACGCTCGACGGCATCTTCCGCGAGACCCCGGTGCCGATCATCACCCATTGCGAGGACACGCCGACGATCGATGCGCTGCTTGCGAAGTTCCGCGCGGAGTACGGCGACGACATCCCGGCCGAGTGCCACCCCGACATCCGTTCGCGCGAAGCCTGCATCGCGTCCACCCGGCTGGCGCTCGAGCTTGCGCGCCGCCACGACACCCGCCTGCACGTGCTGCATATCTCGACGGCCGACGAGCTCGCGCTGTTCGAGCGCGGCCCGCTGGTGGATGCCGACGGACGCGTGCGCAAGCGCATCACCGCCGAGACCTGCGTGCACTTCCTGCACTTCGCACGGCCCGACTACGCGCGGCTCGGCCACCAGATCAAGTGCAACCCGGCCATCAAGGATGTCGCCGACCGCGATGCGCTGCGCCGCGCGATCGCCGACGACGTCATCGACGTGCTGGCCACCGACCACGCACCGCACACCTGGGACGAGAAGCAGCAGACCTACCTGCGCGCGCCGTCGGGGCTTCCGCTGGTGCAGTTCGCGCTGTCGGCGGCGCTGGAGCGCGTGCACGAGGGGCACTTCGACATCGCCACCGTGGTGCGCAAGTTCGCGCATGCGCCGGCGCAGCTGTTCGACGTGCGCGAGCGCGGCTTCCTGCGCGAGGGCTACTGGGCGGACCTGGTGATGGTCGAGGACATTCCGTTCCAGGTGCGGCGCGAGCAGGTGCTGTCGAAGTGCGGCTGGTCGCCATTCGAAGGCACCACCTTCCGCAGCCGGGTCGCCTCGACCTGGGTCAACGGCACGCTGGCCTGGGACGGCGAGCGCATCACCGGTGCGCCCGCCGGCCAGCGGCTGGAGTTCGCGCGTTGATGGCGGCATTGCGCCCGCTGGCACGGCGCTGGACCGCTGCGCTCCTGTGCGCCCTGGCGATTGCGCCGTTCGCCGTTGCGGCCGATGACCGCGTGGTGTTTCCCGACCGCGTGCAACAGGGCGCGATGGTGATCGGCAAGGTGCCGCCGGGCAGCGAGGTCACCCATGCCGGACGCACGCTGCGGGTCACCGGCTACGGAAGCGTGGTGTTCGGCGTCGGCCGCGACGAAAGCGGCCCGGTGCAGGTGTCGGTCACCCGCCCCGACGGCAGCCGGCAGCCGGTGGCGATCCAGGTCCTGGCCCGCGACTGGCCACTGCAGCGCGTGGACGGCGTGCCGCCGGCCACCGTCGATCCGCCACCGGCGATCGCCGAACGCATCCGCCGCGAGCAGGCGCAGGTGTCAGCGGCGCGGGTACGCGACGATGCCCGCGCGGATTTCGCCCAGCCCTTCATCCGTCCGGTCGAAGGCCGCATCAGCGGCCGCTTCGGCCGTGCCCGCGTCTACAACGGCAGGCCTGGGTCGCCGCATTCGGGCATGGACATCGCCGCGCCCACCGGTACACCGATCCGCGCGCCTGCCGCAGGCATCGTCACCTTTGCCGCACCGGACCTCTATCTCACCGGCGGCACGGTGCTGCTCGATCACGGCCACGGGGTCAGCTCGAACTTCCTGCACATGTCGCGCATCGACGTGGCGGTGGGCGATCGCGTCGAGCAGGGTCAGGTGCTTGGCGCGGTCGGCGCCACGGGTCGTGCGACCGGGCCGCACCTGCACTGGGGCATGAGCTGGTTCGACGTGCGCATCGATCCACAGCTGGTGCTCGAACGCGCTCAGTGAGGGCACCCTGGGTATGCGCGGGTCACCCGATGGGTGACCACCAGGCACAGGCGTTGAAGCCACAGGGTCGCGGGGCAGAAGCGCTGCACGCGCCGCCCTGATCGGCTACCGGTCAGCGCGTAAGCGCGGAAATCCGTGCCCGGGCTCTACGGCCCGCTGACCCGCGCCACCGCGTCATGCGCGTGCAGGCTTTCGAAGTGCGACACCGTCGCCTCGAAGCGCGACACGTGCTCGTCGGCGGCAAGCGCGGCAGCGACGCGGCGCGCGGCATCCTCGCAGAACATCAGGTTCTCGGCGTTGAGGCGCGCGAAGGCCTGTTCGTCCTCGCGCTTCACCGCCGTCTGCACCGGCGTGCCGAGTGCGGCTTCCAGGGCATCGACCAGCGCCTCGACCGGCAGGCCGGCATCGAACGACGGCTGCAGCTCGACGCGCACGTCGGCGCGGCTGCGCTGTGCGTGCGGTGTGGCGGCAAGCCCGCGCTCCGACGCCAGCCATTCGCCGACCACCTGGGTCGACAGTGGGCGCGCCGCCGCGAAATCCCCGGTGAAGCGCGCCGCGTTGAGCTGGCGCGACAGCGCCGCCGAGGCCGGACAGGTGCTGGAATACTCGACCGAGAACGCCAGCACCGCACGGAAGCGGCCATCGGCCACCGTGGCTTCCAGCTGCACCGGGTAGCGCTTCCAGCCGGCGTTGTCGCTGGCCAGCGCGCGGCGACGCAGCAGGTGTTCGTAACGGATCACCACGCGCGCCGAGCCCGACAGGCCACGCTGCGAATCGACCAGGTCGTCGAGGATGCGGCGCAGGCCGGACAGTGTCAGGGGCTCCGCGGCAAACGCGTCCTGCAGGCGCAGGTACAGCCGCGACATGTGGATGCCGCGGGTATCCGGGCGCCGCAGGTCGACCGCGACGTCGACCTCCGCAGGCACCTGCATAGCCGCTCCACCCTCCATGGCCGGCAGCTGCAGAGGCAGCGCGATGCGGTCCATCCCCACCCAGTCGAGCGCGCGCGCGGACAGCGCGGCATCGTCGGCGACATCGGGCAGGACGGGGGCAAGGCGCTGGGTCACGGTTCACCGGGGACGACAGGGGGGCCGGCTAGTGTAACGGCGCAGGTCCGGCTGCCCGCGCAACGATGCGTTGTGGCGGGTGCCGCGGGCGATCGCGGCGATAGGCAGCGTCTGCCGTTTCAGCCGCGCGCCGCGCGCCATGCCAATGGCAATGCCCGCCATGCTGCGAGCGATTGCGGGGCCTTGCCGTCGGCCAGCGCCAGCAGGCGCCGGCGCAGCAGTTCGGCCTGGATGCGGCGTCCGCGGCTGCCGGCACCGCGCCGGCCGGGCCATGCCGCAAGCACGCGCCGCGCCTCGTCGGCGTCGCCATGGCGCAGCGCACGCTCGCCCAGCAGCGTCGCGACCAGCTGCGCGGCGTCATCGGCGCCCACCGTCTGCCCGGCAAGCGCGGCCTCTGCCCGGGCCAGCGCCTCGGCGAGCGGAGCCAGCGTCGTTCCGATGTTTTCGGGTGCACCCTCGCGCGTGGCCGGAAGCACGTTCAGCGCGTGTCCCAGCGTCGCCCAGTCGACCGGTTGTGCGCGCAGACGCTGCGCCAGCGGATGCCGCCGCGCGCCGCGCGACCAGCCCAGCAGTTCGTCCTGCCACCACGCCAGCTTGGCCAGCCCGGGCGCCGCCTGGCTGCCGCCCCAGGCGGCATCGGCGAATTCCTGCAGCAGCGCAAGCCAGGCCTCCAGCGCCTCGCGCTCGCCCGGGGAGATGAAGGCGATCGCCACGCCCCATTCCGGCCAGCGCTCCTGGAACTTGGCGGTGAAGCTTTCCGGCGGCTCGCGGTTGTCGGTGGTGGCCATGCCCGGTCCCGCCTCAGCCACGCGTGGCGACGCGCGGCCAGCACGCCGGGTCCAGCAGCTCGCCGGGCTGGTCGACCATCACGTCGCCACCCCAGTTGCGTGGCAGGTCGTCGCCGAGGCGATAGCCCCACAACGCCACGATCGACGGTATCCCGGCGGCGCGCGCGGCCTCGATGTCGCGCTCGTCATCGCCCACGTACACGCAGTCGGCCGGGTCCACGCCCAGCGTCTGCGCGGCATGCAGCAGCGGCAGCGGATGCGGCTTGCGTTCGGCCAGCGAATCGCCGCCCACCAGCACCTTGCAGCGGAACTGCCACTCCAGTGCACGCAGCACTTCGCTGGCGAGGTATTCCGGCTTGTTGGTCACCACGCCCCAGATCACGCCATCGGCCTCGAGCGCGTCCAGCAGAGCGGGGATGTCGTCGAACGGCCCGCCGTGGCGGCCGAGCTCCTCGCGGTAGATCGACAGGAATTCCGGAACCATGTCCTGGCGTTCGGCAAGATCGGCATCCGGGAATGCGGCAGCGGACATCGCCCGCGCACCCTTGGACACATGCGGGCGCAATTCGCCCAGTGCCATCGGCGGCCGGTTGCGCTGCGCGCGCATGCGGTTGACGGTGGCAAGCATGTCCGGCGCGCTGTCGAGCAGCGTGCCGTCGAGGTCGAACAGCACCGTGCGCGGGAAGCGACCCGGGGCGTTCATGACGTCGCCGCCCTGCGCGCGCAGGCGAGATAGTTGACCTCCGTCCGCGACACCAGCCGCGCGCGGTTGCGCCACGGCTCGTACATCATGCCGCTGACGTCCTCCAGCTCGAGCCCGCAGTCGCGCAGCCAGGCGGCCAGTTCCGACGGGCGGATGAAGTCCTCGTAGCGGTGGGTGCCGCGCGGCAGCAGGCGCGCCACGTATTCGGCGCCGACGATGGCCAGCGCAAAGGCTGCCGGCGTGCGGTTGAGGGTGGACACGAACAGCCGGCCACCGGGCCTGAGCAGCGTGGCGCACGCGCCGAGGATCGCGCCCGGATCGGGCACGTGCTCGAGCATCTCCATGCAGGTGACGGCATCGAAGCTGCCCGCTTCGGCCTCGGCGAGGCTTTCCACCGCCTGCTGCCGGTAGTCGATGTCCAGCCCGGACTCGCGCGCGTGCAGCTGGGCGACCCGCACCAGTTCCGGGGCGAGATCGATCGCGGTCACGTGGGCTCCGGCAGCGGCGAGTGCCTCGCTCAGCAGTCCGCCGCCACAACCCACATCCAGTACCCGGGCACCCGCCAGCGGTACGCGCCCGGCGACATACTCCAACCGCACCGGGTTGAGCGCATGCAGCGGCTTCTGCGGGCCGTCCGGGTCCCACCAGCGGCTGGCGAGCGCGGCGAACTTGTCGAGCTCGGACTGGCGGTAATTGCTTGCGGTTGCGGTCATTGCATGCTCCTGCGCTGCGTGTGCCTCAGCGCCCGAGGGCGGCGATGCGGGTGCGCCACTGGCGCGCGTTGGCGACCAGCGCCGCGGCGTCGATATCCACCAGTTCGCGGGAGCGCAGGCGCGCGCGGCCGCCGATCCACACATCGCTGACCTGGTGGCGGCCGGTAGCGTAGACCAGCTGCGAGTGCACGTGATGCAACGGTTGCGTCTCCAGCGCCGAGAGGTCCACGCAGACCAGGTCGGCCTGCTTGCCGGCCTCGATCGACCCGACCAGGTGGTCAAGCCCGATCGCCCGCGCGCCGCCCAGCGTGGCCGCGCGCAGCGCGGTGGCGGCATCGAGCGCGGAGGCGTCCTGCGCGACAGCCTTGGCGAGGATCGCCGCAGTGCGCGTTTCCCCGAACATGTCGAGGTCGTTGTTGCTGGCGCAGCCGTCGGTGCCGATGGCGAGGTTCACCCCGGCGCGCTCGAGCGCGCAGGCCGGGCAGAAACCCGATGCCAGCTTGAGGTTGGATTCCGGGCAATGCACCACGCTGACGCCGCGCTCGCGGCAGAGGTGGATCTCCGCGTCGGTCAGCTGGGTCATGTGCACGGCGATCAGCCGGTCGTTGAACAGGCCCAGGCGATCCAGGCGCGCAATCGGGCGTTGGCCGTGCTCGGCCAGCGACTGTTCCACTTCCTGCGCGGTCTCGTGCAGGTGCAGGTGCACCGGCACGTCGAGCTGGTCGGACAGCATCCGCACGCGTTCGAAGTTGGCGTCGCTCACCGTGTACGGCGCATGCGGCGCGAACGCGGTGCTGATCAGCGGATCATCGCGCCACTGGTCGTGCACCTCGCCGGCACGGGCGAAGTACTCGTCGTCGCTCTTCGCCCAGGCGGTCGGGAAGTCGATCACCGGCAGGCCGACGCGGGCGCGGAAGCCATGGCGCTTGTAGACCGCCGCCTGCACGTCCGGGAAGAAGTAGTTCTCGTTGACGCAGGTGGTGCCACCGCGAAGCATCTCCGCGATCGCCAGGGTCACCCCGTCGGCGACGAACTCCGGGCCGATCACCGCGGCCTCGATCGGCCAGATGTGGTCCTGCAGCCAGGTCTTGAGCGGCAGGTCGTCGGCCACGCCGCGCAGCAGCGTCATCGGGTTGTGGGTATGGGCGTTGACGAAGCCGGGCATCAGCGCCGCGTCGGGGCGCGAGACCGTCTCCGCCGCCTCGAAGCGGGCACGCGCTTCGTCACGTGGCAGCAGCGCCACGATCGCGCCGTCGCGGACGGCGACCGCGTGGTCCTCGAGCACCACGCCATGCGGTTCCACCGGCACCACCCAGCCGGCTTCGATCAGGAGGTCGACGCGTTCCGGGGGCTGGCTCATTGCGTTCACCGCTTGCGGTCCGGCGGTGTCGCGACGGCGGCACCGATGGACGTGGACGTCGTCAGGCGGGAATCCGGGACCGGGGTCCGTGGATGACACGCCGTACGGCTGTTAGGAACCCCGCCTCCGCGGGGATGGCTGATCCGCGACGCACCGCAGCGCGGGCGCTGCGGATCAGTCACTTCACCCGGCTGACGTATTCGCCGGAGCGGGTGTCGACCTTGATCACCTCGTCCTGGCCGACGAACAGCGGCACGCGCACCACCGCGCCCGTCTCCAGGGTGGCCGGCTTGCCGCCGCCACCGGAGGTGTCGCCGCGCACGCCGGGGTCGGTCTCGGTGATCTTCAGCTCGACGAAGTTCGGCGGCTGCACCGCGATCGGGGTGCCGTTCCACAGGGTGACCACGCAGTCCTCCTCGCCCTTGAGCCACTTCTCGGCGCCGCCCATGCCGGCCTTGTCGGCCTGCACCTGCTCGAAGTTGTCCGGGTCCATGAAGTGCCAGTACTCGCCGTCGGCGTAGAGATAGCGCATGTCGGTGTCGACCACGTCGGCGGCATCGACCGAGTCGGTGGCCTTCATGGTGACTTCCTGCACGCGGCCGGATTTGATCATCCGGTACTTCACGCGCGTAAAGGCCTGGCCCTTGCCCGGCTTCACGTACTCGGTGTCGGTGATGATCGCGGGCTCATTGTTGACCAGGATCTTCATCCCGTTCTTGACGTCGTTCATGCCGTAGCTGGCCATCTCTGCTCCTGCGGTCCCGCTTGCGCGGGAGATAGAATGTCGGTTTGCGCCCGGTGCCGTTGCGCCGCGCTGAGCCCGACATGATACCTGCAGCCTCCCTTTCCATGCAGCCGCGCCGCTGGCAGCTGGCCTGGCGCGATGCGGTCCGCGATCCGCGCGAACTGCTCGGCCTGCTGGGCCTGGACGCGCTGGCCGCGCGCGTGCCGGAGGCCGCCTGCGCGCAGTTCCCGCTGCGCGTGCCGCGCAGCTTCGTCGCGCGCATGCGCCATGGCGATCCCGCCGACCCGCTGCTGCGCCAGGTGTTGCCGCTCGACGACGAGCTGCGCCCGGTGCCGGGATTCGACCTGGATGCCGTCGGTGACTCGGCCGCTCGCGCCGGCCGTGGCCTGATCCGCAAGTACCGCGGACGGGCGCTGCTTGTGGCGACCGGCAGCTGCGCCGTGCACTGCCGCTACTGCTTCCGCCGCCACTTCCCCTATGCCGAGGAGACCGCGGCTGCCGGCGGCTGGCACGACGCCGTCACGGCGATCGCGGCCGACCCCGCAATCGACGAGGTGATCCTGTCCGGTGGCGACCCGCTGTCGCTGGCGACGCCCAAGCTCGGCGAACTCACCCGCGCGCTGGCGCCGCTGGCGCACGTGAAGCGCCTGCGCGTCCACACCCGGCTGCCGATCGTGCTGCCCGAGCGCGTCGACGAGGAACTGGTCGGCTGGATCGCCACCCTGCCCTGGCCGGTGACGGTCGTGGTGCATGCCAACCACGGCAACGAATTCGATGCCGACGTCGATGCCGCGATGGCACGGCTGCGTGCGACGGGCGCGACGCTCCTCAACCAGGCGGTGCTGTTGCGCGGGGTCAACGACTCGCTCGACGCCCTGGCCGCGCTGAGCGAACGCGGCTTCGAGGCCGGCGTGCTTCCGTATTACCTGCACCAGCTCGACCGCGTGGCCGGTGCGGCCCATTTCGAGGTCGACGACGCGCGCGCGCTGGCCCTGCATGCCGCGCTGCGCGACCACCTGCCGGGCTACCTCGTGCCGCGGCTGGTGCGCGAAGTGGCGGGCGACGGCTCGAAACGGCCGCTCTGACCGTCATGTCGATGGACGCCGCAGGCCGGCGCATGGCATAAACCCCGGGCTTCCGGGGAGGGACGCATGGCAAGACAGGACAACGCGCTGCGCCTGGTGATCGTCGACGACAGCGTCGAGGACGCCGAGGCGATCGTCAGCGGTCTGCGCAACGCGGGCATCGCGGTCCGGCCCCTGCGGCCGGCGACCCTCGAGGAACTCGACGCCGCCCTCGGCGGCCAGCCGATCGACCTGGTGCTCGCCGCGCAGCGGCCGGGTGCGCTGCCGCTGGCCGAGGTGGCCCAGCGGGTGCTGGCCAGCGGCAAGGACATCCCGCTGATGGCGGTGGTCGAGAGCATCGACGAGGCCGGTTTCCTGGCCGCCCTGGCCCTTGGCGCGCGCCGGATCGTGCCACGCCACAAGCCGGCGGTGCTGCTGTCGCTGGTGAAGAGCGAATGGGCCGACCTCGAGGCCCGCCGCTCGCTGCGCCGGCTGGAGGCACGCGTGCGGGAGACCGAGCGACGCTGCGATGCGCTGATCGACTCCTCGCGCGAACCGATCGCCTACATCCACGAAGGCATGCATATCCGCGCAAACGCGGCGTACCTGGAGATGTTCGGGTACGAGGAATTCGAGGACGTCGAGGGCATGTCGCTGCTCGACATGGTCGGCCCGCAGCACGTCGACGACTTCAAGCAACTGCTCAAGAACCTGTCCAAGGGCGAGCCGCCGCCGCCGCACTACGAGCTGCAGGCGCGCGACATCGAGGGCAACGCCTTTCCCGCCACGATGGAGTTCACCCCGGCCCAGTACGAGGGCGAACCCTGCCTGCAGGTGATCTTCCGGCGTGCCGAGGTCGATCCGGAACTCGCGCGCCAGGTCGAGGAGCTGCGCAAGCGTGATCAGGTCACCGGCCTGCTCAACCGCCCGACCTTCCTGCGGCTGCTCGAGGATGCGGTATCGGCATCGGCGGCCGACAACCACCAGCACGGCCTGCTGCTGATCGAACCCGACCATTACCAGCGGCTGCTGCAGGAGATCGGCCTCGACTCCGCCGACGACATGCTGGCCGCGCTGGCCGAACGCGTGCGGGCGGTGATCGGCGACCAGGCGGTGGCAGCACGCTACGCCGAGCACCGGCTGGCGGTGCTGCTGCGCGATGCCGATCACGCCCGCACGGTGGCGCTTGCGGAGAACATCCTCGCCGCGTTCACCGCCGACATGTTCCAGATCGGCAGCCATTCCAGCGTGGTCACCGCCAGTATCGGCGGCGTGCAGATCGGCGAGAAGATCGCCAGCATCAGCCAGGTGCTGGCCAAAGCCGACGCCGGCGTGGCCTCGTCGCTGGCGGTGGGCGGCAACCGCTACGAGATCTTCGACCCGGCGGCCGCCGACCGCGCGGAAGAGGAACATATGCAGGCGTGGGTCGAGCGCCTGCGCGACGCCCTGGACCGCGACAGCTTCGTGCTGCACTACCAGCCGGTGATCAACCTGCAGGGCGAGACCGGGGCCGTCTACGAGACGCTGCTGCGGCTGGACGCCGGCGACGGCGAGCTGGTGAAGCCGCTGACCTTCCTGCACATCGCCGAGGAACACGGGCTGCTGTGGGAGATCGACCACCACGTGGTCGGCCAGGCGATCGCGCGGATCGGCGAGCGCATGCGCGCCGGCAGGCCGACCACGCTGCTGGTGAAGATCAGCCAGGCCTCGCTGCACGACGACAGCCTGGTGCGCTATATCGGCGAACAGCTCGCCAAGCACGAGGTGCCCGGCGAGTACCTGGTGCTGGAGCTGCCGGAAGCCAAGGTGTTCACCCACCTCAAGGCGACGCGCGACTTCGCCACGGCGATCGGCCGCTACGACTGCCGCCTGGCCCTGGAGCATTTCGGCGTGGGCCTGGATTCCTTCCAGCTGCTCGCCCACCTGCAGCCGCACCTGCTCAAGCTCGACCGCAGCTTCACCGAAGAACTCCCGCAGAATGCCGACAACCAGCGGCGCGTCGGCGAGATCGCCGAGAAGGCGCGCGAGCTGGGCATCCGCACGATTGCCGAATCGGTGCAGGACGCCTCGAGCATGTCGATCCTGTTCTCGGCCGGCATCGACTACGTGCAGGGCATGTTCCTGGCCGAGCCGGGGCCGCACATGAACTACGACTTCGAGTAGCCGCCTCCGCGCAACGAAAAAGCCCGCCATCCGGCGGGCTTTTTTGGTTGTCGGTGACGGATCAGAACGCGCGCTGGCGGGCCCCGTCGCTTTCGCCGAGATCGGCGTTGCGCAGGCTCTGGATACGCTCCTCCAGCGGCGGGTGGCTCATCAGCAGGCGCTTCAGGCCATGGCCCAGCCCGCCGCTGATGCCGAATGCGGCGATCTGCTTGGGCAGCGTGTTGTGGCCATAGGTCTGCCCCAGCCGTTCCAGCGCGGCAAGCATCTTCTGCCGGCCGGCCAGCTGGGCCCCACCGACGTCGGCGCGGAATTCGCGGCGACGCGAGAACCACATCGCGATCATGCTGGCGAACAGGCCGAAGATCATGTCCAGCACGAATACGATGGCGAAGTAGGCAAGCCCGCCACCGCCGTTGTCGCGGCCGCCATTGAGGTAGCCGTCGACGGCGCGTCCGACCACGCGCGCCAGGAAGATCACGAAGGTATTGAGCACGCCCTGCAGCAGGGCCATCGTGACCATGTCGCCGTTGGCCACATGCGCCACCTCATGGCCGAGCACCGCCTCGGCCTCGTCGCGGGTCATCGAGCGCAGCAGCCCGGTGGACACCGCCACCAGTGCGTTGTTGCGGGTGGCGCCGGTGGCGAAGGCGTTGATTTCAGGCGCGTCGTAGATCGCCACCTCGGGCATGCCGATGCCGGCCTGCTGGGCCTGGCGGCGCACCGTCTCGACGAGCCAGCGCTCGCTCTCGTTGGCCGGCTGGGTGATCACGTGCGCGCCGGTGCTGCGCTTGGCGGTCCACTTCGACAGCGCCAGCGACACGAAGGCGCCACCGAAGCCGAACACGGCCGCGAACATCAGCAGCCCCGCGTTGGTGGCGGGATCGATGCCGAAGATGGCCATGACGATGCTGACGAGCGCCAGCACGGCAATGTTGGTGGCGAGGAAAAGGGCGATACGGCTGAACATCGGATTCGTTCCAGATAGGGGTTCGCGGACCATCGGCCGCGTTGCTGCCGACATAATGCCAGCCTGCCGGAATTCAAGTGCTCCGGTCAGCCCCGGTTGCCCGCACAGCCCATGCCCCCCACTCCGACACCACCACGCGGACGCTTCGCGCCCTCGCCCACCGGCGCTCTGCACGCCGGTTCGCTGCTGGCCGCGCTGGGCAGCTGGCTGTTCGCCCGCCACGTGGGAGGCGAGTGGCATGTGCGTATCGAGGACATCGACCCGCCGCGGGAAGTGGCCGGCGCCGCGGATGCGCAGTTGCGTGCACTCGCCCGCCTCGGCCTGCAGCCGGACGGTGCGGTCGTGCGGCAGAGCACGCGCGGTGCGCTCTATGCACAGGCGCTCGAGCGCCTGCTCGACCAGGGCGACGCCTTCGTCTGCCACTGCAGCCGCAGTGCGCTGGCCGCGCATGCCGGCGTCCATCGCCGTTGTGTGGGCGGCGCGCCCAGGCGTGATCCCTCGATCCGGCTGCGTGTTCCCGAAGGCACCCGTGTCGCCTTCGACGATGCCATCCAGGGCCACGTCGCCGAGGACGTGCATGCGCTCACCGGCGACTTCGTGCTGCGACGCGCCGACGGCTACTGGGCCTACCAGCTGGCCGTGGTCGTCGACGATGCCGCGCAGGGCATGACCGGGATCGTGCGCGGCGCCGACCTGCTGGGATCGACCGCGCGCCAGATGGTCCTGCAGCAGCGCCTGGGCCTGCCGGTACCGCGGTACGCGCACCTGCCGCTGCTGCTGGATGCGCGTGGCCACAAGCTCTCCAAGTCGCTGGATGCCCTGCCCTTCGATGGGACCGATCCCGTAGCCGCGCTTGCCGGTGCATGGCTGCTGCTGGGGCAGCAACCACTGGCTGCCACCACCACCGATCCTCGCGACTGGCTGGTGCTGGCCAGCGCCGCGTTCGAGCCCGGACGGATCCCGCGTGGACCGCTCGCCGCATCGCACAACACCGGTGACCGGGACCCACCCTAGAATCGGCGGCGCACCCACGCCCCGTGGCAAGGAGAAGGAAATGACGGCAAGAGTCGCCCTGGTGACCGGGGGAACCGGTGGTATCGGCACTGCCATCTGCAGGCGCCTGCACACCGCGGGATATCGCGTGGCCACCAACTACCGCGACGAGGGCCGCGCGCGCGAATGGCAGGAACGCATGCGCGCCGATGGCTGCGAGGTGGTGCTCGCGCAGGGCGATGTCGCATCGGCGGAGCAGTCGGAGGCGATGGTGCGCCAGGTCGAGCGTGACCTCGGTGCGGTCGACATCCTGATCAACAACGCCGGCATCACCCGCGACACCACCTTCCACCGGATGCGCGCCGACCAGTGGCGCGAGGTCATCGACACCAACCTCAATTCGGTCTTCAACGTCACACGCCCGGTGATCGAGGGCATGCGCGAGCGGCAGTGGGGGCGCATCGTGCAGATCAGTTCGATCAACGGCCAGAAGGGGCAGTACGGGCAGGCCAACTACGCCGCTGCCAAGGCCGGCATGCATGGCTTCACCATTTCGCTTGCGCAGGAGAACGCGCGCTTCGGCATCACCGTCAACACGGTCTCGCCGGGTTACATCGGCACCGACATGGTGATGGCCGTGCCCGAAGCGGTACGCGAGAAGATCGTCGCGCAGATCCCCACCGGCCGGCTCGGCACGCCGGACGAGATCGCCTACGCGGTGGCGTTCTTCCTGCCCGAAGAAGCCGCATGGATCACCGGCGCCAACCTCTCGGCCAATGGCGGCCAGTACATGGGCTGGTGATCGCGGCGCGCGCGCAACCGCCATCGCGCAGGCGCGCGGCGCGGTTGCGCGGGCCCACGCGCTGGGCCATGCTGCGTGGCAACACGGCCAGGCCACAGGGTCCCATGAGCGACCTCCGCATCATCAAGAAGTATCCGAACCGCCGGCTCTACGACACCGAGATTTCCAGCTACATCACGATCGAGGATGTCCGCCAGCTGATCATCGATGGCGAGAACTTCGAGGTCCGCGATGCCAAGAGCGGCCAGGACCTGACCCGGCAGGTGTTGCTGCAGATCATCTCCGAGCACGAACAGGAAGGTCAGCCGATCCTCTCCACCCAGCTGCTCAGCCAGATCATCCGCTTCTACGGTGATCCGCTGCAGGGTTTCATGGCGACCTACCTGGAACGCTCGATGCAGGTGTTCCTCGACCAGCAGACCCAGTTCCGCCAGCAGGTCAGCGGGCTTCTGGGGCAGACGCCCTGGACGATGATGAACAAGCTCACCGAGCGCAATCTGGAAATGTGGCAGGACTTCCAGAAGAACCTCGTCGGCAGCGTCGGCCGCGCGCCCGGTACGGGCCCCGACAAGCCCGACGACAAGCGCGGCCGCTGAGCCGCGAACGATCCGACTCGGCGGCGCATTGCCGCCGTGTCGCCCATGACGAGTTGATTGCATGAGTCCACAACGCGTGGCCGTCGTGACCGGCGGCCTTGGCGGCATCGGCACCGCGATCTGCAGGCACCTCGCCCGCGCCGGTTGCCGGGTCATCGCCGCCGACCTCGATGGTCCGCCGGAGCGCCGCACCGCATTCGAGCAGTCCATGCAGGGGCTCGACGCGGAGCACGCGGTGCTCGACGTGTCCGATTTCGATGCCTGCGCGCGGTTCGTCGCCGGGGTGGAAGATCGCCATGGCGCGCTCGACATCGTCGTCAACAATGCGGGCATCACCCGCGACGCCACCCTGCGCAGGATGGATCGGGTGCAGTGGGAGGCGGTGATCGACGTCAATCTTGGCAGCGTGTTCAACCTGTGCCGGCATGCGGTCGACGGCATGGTCACGCGCGGCTTCGGGCGCATCGTCAACCTCGCCTCGGTCAACGGGCAGACCGGCCAGTTCGGCCAGACCAACTACTCGGCGGCCAAGGCCGGCATGCATGGCTTCACCATGGCCCTGGCCCGCGAGGTCGCACGCAAGGGCGTGACCGTCAATACGGTGTCGCCGGGTTACTGCGCCACCGCCCTGGTCGCCGCGATGCCGGACGCGATCCGCGAGGACATCGTCGACAGGGTGCCCGTGGGCCGGCTCGGCCAGCCCGACGAGATCGCACGCGCGGTGGCGTTCCTTGCCGCGGAGGAGTCCGGCTTCATCACCGGTGCGAACCTTCCGGTCAACGGCGGGCTGTTCATGAGCTTCTGAGCGGGCGCGCGAGCCCACGGCCCGCGCGCATCGCTGCTACATCGCCTGTTCGCAGAAGCGCTCGCGGTATTCGAGCGCGCGCGGCATCATCGCCTGCAGGTTCTGGATGCGCGTGCCCGGGTTGGGATGCGTCGATGAGAACTCCGGCTGTGACTGCCCGCCCGAGGCCTCGCCCATCCGCTCCCACAGCGGCACCGCCTCGCGCGGATCGAAACAGGCGGCGGCCGCCAGCATCAGACCGACCTCGTCGGCCTCGGTCTCGTGCTTGCGCGCATACGGCAGCAGGTAGCCGTAGCCCATCGCCGCCATCACCATCTGCTGCTGCTGCGGGTCCATGCCGCTCATCGCACCGGCCATCTGCCCGACCTGGCTCAACCGCTGCTGCGCCATGCGCTGCGCACCGTGGCGCAGCAGCGCGTGGGCGATCTCGTGGCCCATCACCACCGCCATCGCGTCCTCGTTCTGCGCCACCGGCACCAGGCCGGTGTAGACCGCCATCTTGCCGCCGGGCAGGCAGAACGCATTGGCCTGCTCGGACTCGATCACGTTGACCTCCCAGTCGAAGCTCTGCGAGAAGCGGGTCGGCTGCATGCCGTGCTCGGCGGCGAGCGCCGCCTCGACGACATCGACCTTGGCGATCAGGCGGTCGGCGATCGACTGCACCTCCCGGGCGATCGGCAGCGACGGATCCACCGGGCGTTCCTGCTGCAGGATCTGCTGGTAGGCCTCCAGCCCCAGCGCCTTCTCGTCGTCGGCCGACAGGTTGCGGTCGATCAGCACCTTCTGCCCGGTGACCGGGTCCTCGACCTGGTTGGAGAAGTAGTAGAAGACGCCGTACCCGGCGAACAGCAGCAGGATCCACAGGCGCAGGCCCCCGCCGCGGCGGTTGCGGCGTCGCGGGTCCGACTGTCGGGAAAACGGGTCCTGTCGCATCGTGGGTTCTCGTGCTGGCGCGGGGTGCGCGCCGATGTACCACGCCCGGCACGCAAGACGTGGTGAGGATGCCGCGGGGATCAGAGATCGCGGACCACGCGGAAGCCCAGGCGGGCGTTCGTGGTGTCGCGCTGCGCAGGCGTGCGCCATGCCGAACGCGCCTGGCCGGGCGCGCTGGCCCAGGATCCGCCGCGGATGACATGCGTGCGGCAGCCGGGATTCACCCACGGCGTGGCATCAGCCGGTGCGCGGCGGTAGTTGTCGTGCCAGCAGTCGGCGACCCACTCGCTGACATTACCGGCCAGGTCGTGCACTCCCCAGCGGTTGGCCACGAAGCTCGCCACGGGTGCCGGGCCCCAGTAGCCATCGCCATAGCCCGGGAAGGCGTTGCTCCACTGCCGGCCGGAGGGCGAACGGTCCTCGCCACCGGTCAGGTTGCCGACGCCTTCCGGGACCTCGTTGCCATCGCCCCAGGGAAACGCGCTTTCGGTGCCGGCGCGCAGCGCGTATTCGAACTCGGCCTCGCTGGGGAGGCGGTAGCGGTGCCCGCTCTGTTCCGACAACCAGTCGGCATAGGCGGCGGCATCCACCGCACTGGCGTGCAGCACCGGTGCGTTGTCGGCGGCGAGCGCGCCCAGATGGTCGTGGCGCCAGTCGACATTGCTGCGGCGGACGAAGTTGCCGCTGCGTTCGTCGTAGACCATCGAGAAGCCGCGCCGCGCCGAACGGGTCTGGTAGCCGGTAGCGTTCACGAACCGCCGGTAGTCGCCCACGGTGACTTCGGTCACCGCCATGGCGAAGCCGCGGTCGAAGCGGATATTGCGCTGTGGCTGCTCGGCGTCGGTGGAGCCCGGCTCGTCCGCCGGAGCGCCCATGGTGAAGGCGCCATGCGGGATGACCACCATCCGCGGGCCACGGCCGCCGCTGCCCAGCGCATCGGTGAACACCTGGCCGGGCCGGAACAGGCCGTAGTGCACGGCGAGGTCGATGCGCTCGCGCAGGTCCATCGCGGCGGGATCGCCGGGCTCGGCGATGCGCAGGAGTTCGGCGAGTCGCGCGCGCGCCTGCGCGATGCCATCCTCCCCGGCCAGCGCGGCCACGCCCTGGTCGCGCAGGCGCGCGATGCGCAGCGTGCGCATGCGCGCGATGCGCTCGCGGGCATCGGGCACGGTGTCGATGTCCGGACGCAGCACCGCGGCGTGCTCCAGCCACTGCCCGGCGCTGTTGAAGTCGCCGCTGGCGGCGGCGGTCTCGGCGCGGCGGATCAGCGCGCTCTCGACCGCGGCGAGGTTCTGCATCGCACGCGCCTGGCCGGGTGCGAGTTCCAGCGCCTCGCGCAACTTCGGCAGCGCGCCATCGCCCGATTCGCCGAGCCGGTCCTGCGCCAGGTCCGCCTCGGCGAGGCGGTTGAGTTCCCACAGATGGTCGGCGCGATCCACCCGCTGCAGATAGGCCTGGGTCTGTTTGTCCTGCGGCCAGACATCGCGCGCGACCGCCGCGACCCGGTGGGCATTGCGCAGGGCGTCGGGGTCGTCGCCGCTCTGCGCCAGCGCTTCGTCCCCGAGGGCGATCAACCGCGCGCGCGCCGCGTTCAGGCCGCGTCGCGCGTCACCGTCCTCCGGGTCGCGTTCGAGCAGCGCGAGGTACAGCGGGATCGCCGCGTCCTCGCCCTCGTAGAGATCTCCGCTGTCGAGCGCCTCGCCGGCACGCTCGCGTGCCTGCGCGATCTCGTCGTCCTCCTCCGCCAGCGCGACCCGGGGGCGCTGCCAGCTCAGCGCCGCGGCGCCCGCCTCCTGGGCGCTGATGGTGACGCTGCCGGTCGCCGCGGCCGGCGACGCGTCCTCCGCCGCCGGCACGTCCGCGTCGCGCGCGCATGCCGCACACAACAGCAGGACCAGCGGAATCACGAGGACGGGACGAAGACGCAAGCGGGGCTCCAGGGACCTGGCGGGGTGTACGAACGGCGGACGGTAGGGGGCGCCCGCGGCGCGGTCAATCGCGCGGCCGGGCGCGCAGTATCGCCTGTGCACCGGCGGGCCTGCGTGCAGACCGGCCCGACGGCTACACTGGCGCGATGCCCGAACCCCGAATCCAGTGGATCGACGATCCACAGACCCTCGCCGCCCGGCTCGCCCGCCCACCCGCCCGCGTCGGCCTGGACACCGAGTTCATCCGCGAACGCACCTACTGGCCGCAACTGGCGCTGGTGCAGCTGGCGATCGACGACGAGATCCTGCTCATCGACCCGCTGGTGCCCGGCATGACCGACGCACTGCGGCCGCTGCTGCTCGATCCCGCCGTGCTCAAAGTGATGCACAGCGCCGGCGAGGACCTCATCGCCTTCAAGCACGCCTGCGCGGCGGTGCCCACGCCGCTGTTCGACACCCAGGTGGCCGCGGCGATGGCCGGCATCGCCGCAGGCCTCGGCTACCAGAAGCTGGTGCAGGAAATCACCGGCGAGGCCCTGCCGAAGGGCGAGACGCGCTCGGACTGGATGCGCCGGCCACTGTCGGAATCGCAGCTGGCCTATGCCGCCGATGACGTGCGGCACCTGGCCGCCCTGCACCAGCACCTCGACGACCGCCTCGCCGCGCTCGGCCGCCGCGCGTGGCTCGACGCCGATTGCGCGCGCCAGGTGCGCCTGGCCGACAGCGACGAGACCGAGCGCTGGCCGCACCTGTCGCTACGCGCCGCCCAGCACCTCGACCTGCCTGCCCAGCACCGCCTGCTGCGCCTGCTGCGCTGGCGCGAGCGGTTCGCTCGCGAGCGCGATCGCCCGCGCAGCTGGGTGCTCGACAACGAACTCGCCACCCTGCTCGCCCGCGACCCGCCAGCCGACGCCGCGGAGCTGCAGCGCGTGCTCGACCGGCACCCGAAGTCACCGCGCAAGCTGGCCGCGCAGATCCAGCACGCGCTGGTGACACCGCTTGCCGACGAGGCCGACGCGCCGCCGCCACGCACCGAGGAGGTCGACCGCAAGGCGCTCAAACGGCTGCAGGATGCCGTGGCCGCGCGTTCGTCCGAACTCGGCCTGCCCGATGGCGTGCTGGCGTCGCGGCGCTGGCTGGAGGCCCTGCTGGAGGGCGGCGAGTGGCCGCAGGCGCTGGCGGGCTGGCGTCGCGCCGAGCTCGAGCCGGTACTTGCGCCGCTGCTGGGCGACGTCTTGCCGGCTGCCGGCCGCTCCGTATAATGGCCCGTCGCTGACGTTTCCGTGGGGCCATAGCTCAGCTGGGAGAGCGCGTCGTTCGCAATGACGAGGTCGGGAGTTCGATCCTCCCTGGCTCCACCACATAAACGGAAGGCCCGGTTCGCAGGAACCGGGCCTTCCTGTTTTCAGCGCTCCGTTCCGGATTCGCTCTCCTCGCCCGGCACCGAGGTTTCGGTGTCGAGCAGTTCGCGCACGTAGAGCCTCTTGACCAGCACGTAGACGAACACCGTCAGCGGCGCGGCCAGCAACAGGCCCGCCAGCCCGTACAGCGCGCCGAACCCGAACAGCGCGAACAGCAGCAGCGCCGGTGGCAGTTCGACCGCGCGCTGCTGGATCAGCGGCTGGATGATGTTGCTCTCGATCTGCTGGATGACGATGTAGACCACCAGCGTGGCCAGCCCGATCTTCGGGCTCACGGTGAAGCCGAGCAGGATGCCGGGCACCGCGGCCACGATCGGGCCGATGATCGGCACGAAGTCGAGCAGGAAGGCGATCAGCGCCAGTGCGAACGCGGCGGGCACGCCGAGCATCCACAGGGCGATGCCGGTCAGCGCGCCGACCAGCAGCATCGCGACCAGCTGCCCGCCCAGCCACATCTGCAGTGCGCGCCCGCTGGCGTCGAGCGCTTCGGCGGTGGTCAGGCGCACGGAGCGCGGCACCAGTTTCAGCACGCCCTTGCGGTAGAGCTGCGGCTGCGCGGCCATGTAGATGCCGCCGACCAGCACCAGGAACAGTTCCAGCAGTCCGCTGGTCAGCGACATCGCCATCGCCCCGGCGGTGCCCATCAGGCGGTTGACGTTGCCGCGCAGCGCCTCGATCTGCTCGTGGATGACCGGGCCGAGCCGGGTGGTGTCGACCCAGTCCTGGAAGGATTGCGCCGCGGCGGGCATGGTCTCGACCAGGGTGGCGAGTTCGCTCGCCGCCTGCGCGCCGAACAGCGCCAGCAACGTCGACAGGCCGCCGATCAGCAGCACCAGCACGACCGCCAGCGCGACACCGTGCGGCAATGGCACCACGCGCCGCAGCAGCCCGGTCAGCGTCAGCAGCACGGCCGCCAGCACCACGCCGCCGAACACCATCACCAGCACGTGCGAGAGTTTCGCGAGCACGAACGCAAGGCCGACGATGGCCACGAAGATGATCACCTTGCGGGTGTAGTCGAGCAGCTCGGTCGGCATCGGTGCGGTCGGAATCGGGCACTGCAGGCAGCGGTGCGCTCCAAGTGCCCATATGCGGCGTGCAAACGCCGTGGACGCTGCGGCTTGGGCAATTGGCCCGGGCATGAGAAAATCACCGGTCTGCCCCCGTAGCTCAGCTGGATAGAGCGTCCCCCTCCTAAGGGGAAGGTCGTGCGTTCGAATCGCGCCGGGGGCGCCAGTTGCATCCACTTCGGCATCCTGCCGTCGCGCCGGCCCGCCCGGCGCCCGTGTCCCCCATGTTCCGTTTCAGGAGTACTCCATGACCCATTCCGTCCTCAGCGCGCTCGGCCTCGGCGACAGCGAATCCGGCACCTTCCTCGGCGGCGGCGAATGGGCCACGGGTGACGGCGCAGGCACCCTCGAGCCGACCAATCCGACCACCGGTGAGGTGCTGGCACGGGTCAGCGCGACCACGCCCGAGCAGTACGAGGCCATCGTTGCGCGCGCGCAGGAGGCCTTCAAGGTCTGGCGCAGGACGCCGGCCCCGCGTCGTGGCGAGGCCATCCGCCTGTGCGCCGAGGCGCTGCGCACCCACAAGGACGCGCTGGGTTCGCTGGTCGCGCTGGAGATGGGCAAGTCGAAGCCGGAAGGCGATGGCGAAGTGCAGGAGATGATCGACATCGGCGAGTTCGCCGTGGGCCTGTCGCGCCAGCTCTACGGCCTGACCATGCACTCCGAGCGCCCGGGCCACCGCATGTACGAGCAGTGGCATCCGCTGGGCATCGTCGGGATCATCTCGGCGTTCAACTTCCCGGTCGCGGTGTGGGCATGGAATTCGTTCGTCGCCGCGGTCTGCGGTGACATCTCGATCTGGAAGCCCTCGGGCAAGACCCCGCTGTCGGCGATCGCCTCGATGCGCATCTGCAACGAGGCGCTCAAGGCCGGCGGCTTCCCCGACCTGTTCTTCCTGTTCAACGACACCGACAACGCGCTGGCCGAGCGCATGGTCGACGACAGGCGCGTGGCGATGATCAGCTTCACCGGCTCGACGAAGGTCGGCCGCCAGGTCGGCGAGCGCGTCGCGCGTCGCATGGGCCGTTCGCTGCTGGAGCTCGGCGGCAACAACGCGATGATCGTGGAGTCCTCCGCCGACCTGAAGCTGGCGATCCCGGCGATCGTGTTCGGCGCGGTCGGCACCGCCGGCCAGCGTTGCACCAGCACCCGCCGCGTCTTCATCCACGAGTCGATCTACGACGACGTGCTGGAGAAGCTGGTCTCTGCCTATGGCCAGGTGGAAAAGAAGATCGGCGACCCCACCGACCCGGCCAACCTGATGGGCCCGCTCAACAGCCCCGATGCGGTCAAGGCCTACCTCGACGCGATCGGGAAGGCCAGGGCGGCCGGCGGCACCGTCGCCACCGGGGGCAAGGCGCTGACCGAGCGCAAGGGCAACTTCGTGCTGCCGACCATCATCACCGGCCTCGCCAATGACGCCGAGGTGGTGCAGACCGAGACGTTCGCGCCGATCCTCTACGTGATGAAGTATTCGGATCTGGAAGAGGCGATCGAGATGCAGAACGACGTGCCCCAGGGCCTGTCGTCGGCGATCTTCACCACCGACCTGCGCTCGGCCGAGCAGTTCCTTTCCGCCTGGGGCTCGGACTGCGGCATCGCCAACGTCAATATCGGCACCTCGGGCGCGGAGATCGGTGGTGCGTTCGGTGGCGAGAAGGAAACCGGCGGTGGCCGCGAGTCGGGCTCCGACGCCTGGAAGGCCTATATGCGCCGCCAGACCAACACCATCAACTACTCCAACGACCTGCCGCTGGCACAGGGCATCAAGTTCGACCTCTGACCGCATCGCGGCGGCCGTGCGCGGGTGGTGAACCGCCACGCGTGGCCGCCGCGCGCCGAAGTACGATACGGCCACGGCGGCCCCTTCCCGGGCCGCCACACCCCGGGAGCCGGACATGGACGCAACGCCACGCCAGACCAGTGTGCTCGCCGTTCTGAGCCTCGTGTTCGGCATCCTCGGCTGGACGCTGCTGCCCGGCCTCGGCGCGATCGTGGCGGTGGTCACCGGCCATATCGCACGTGCGGAGATCCGCCGCGCGCCGCAGACGCTGGAAGGCGACGGGCTGGCGATCGCCGGCCTGGTCCTGGGATGGCTCGGCATCGTGCTGGGTATCGCGCTGGTGGCGCTGATGCTGGTGCTGTTCGGCGGCCTGGCATGGCTCTCGGCATGGGGCTGACCGTGCGGGATCCGGCCGCGTCGACCACCGCCGCCATCGCCATGTCCACGCGCGCGGAGCGCTGAGCCGCATGTATCCGCTCGGCCGCCGCCTGCTGTTCTCCCTCGACGCCGAACGCGCGCACGGGCTGGGCCTGTCGGCGCTCGACCTGGCGTACAGGACCGGCACCACCGGCCTGCTCGCGCGCAGGGTCAAGCCGTTGCCGACACCGGCCTTCGGGCTGCGCTTTCCGAACCCCGTCGGCCTTGCAGCCGGGCTCGACAAGAACGCCGAGCACATCGACGCGCTGTTCGCGCTGGGCTTCGGCTTCGTCGAGGTGGGCACGGTCACGCCGCGGCCACAGGCGGGCAACCCGAAGCCGCGCATGTTCCGGCTGCCCGAGCACAACGCGGTGATCAACCGGTTGGGCTTCAACAACGACGGCGTCGATGCACTGGTGGCCAACGTCGGCCGTGCGACGCGCAAGGGCGGGCTGCTCGGCATCAATATCGGCAAGAACAGGGACACCCCGAACGAATCCGCGGCCGACGACTACCTGTACTGCATGGAACGGGTGTATCCGCTGGCCGACTACATCACCGTCAATATCTCCTCGCCCAATACCGCTGGCCTGCGCGAGCTGCAGGAGGAGCAGTCGCTGCGGCGGCTGGTGGCGACGCTGCGCGAGGCGCAGGAACGCTTCGGCGCACAGCATGGCCGGCGCGTGCCGATGCTGGTGAAGGTGGCCCCGGACCTCTCGGACGACGACATCGACGCGGCCGCCCGCGTGCTGCGCGAGCTGCAGGTGGACGGCGTGATCGCCACCAACACCACGGTGTCGCGCATCGCCGTGCAGCAGCATGCGCTGGCCCGCGAGACCGGCGGCCTGTCCGGCGAGCCGCTGATGAACAAGGCCACCGCGGTGCTGCGGATGCTGCGCACGCGGCTGCCGGAATCGATCCCGCTGGTAGGCGTGGGCGGCATCATGACCGGTGCCGATGCGGTCAAGAAAGTGGCGGCCGGCGCCTCGCTGGTGCAGCTCTATACCGGCCTCGTCTACCGCGGCCCCGCACTCGTGCACGAATGCGCCGCGGCGATCCGCCGGCGCAAGGAAGCACCGAGCATCGGCAACCTGCCCCCGGCCTGAGTACGATGACCCGGGGCTATCGCGTACTGCAGCGCGTGCCGCTGCGCAGTTCCAACACCTTCGGCATCGACGCCTGCGCCCCGCGCCTGGTCGAGGTGGACGAGGCCGATGCCCTGCCCGGCCTGCTGGCCGCAGGCCTGCTCGGCGATGCATCGGCACCGGCGATGGTGCTGGGCGGCGGCAGCAACCTGCTGTTCGCCGGGGACCCCGAGTGCACGCTGTTGCGGCTGTGCGGTGCGCGCATCGACATCATCGACGACCGTGATCCGGCGCATGTCGTGGTCCGCGCCGAGGCTGGCGTCGACTGGCACGCGCTGGTGATGTGGTCGCTGGCACAGGGTCTGGGCGGGCTGGAGAACCTGGCGCTGATTCCGGGCACCGTCGGCGCCGCGCCGATCCAGAACATCGGCGCCTATGGCGTGGAAGTGGGCGAGCGCATCGTCGCGGTGAAGGCGTTCGACCGCGAACGCGGCAGCGCGGTACGGTTGGACCGCGACGCCTGCGCATTCGCCTATCGCGACAGCCGCTTCAAGCGCGCGCCGGATCACGAGATCGTCACCGCGGTGGAATTCGCACTGTCGCGCCACTCGGCGCCGCGGCTGGGCTATGCCGGGCTGGGCGAGGAACTCGCCGCGATGGGGATCGCCACGCCCTCGCCGGCTGACGTGGGCGAAGCGGTAATCCGCCTGCGACGGCGCAAGCTGCCCGACCCCGCACGCATCGGCAATGCCGGCAGTTTCTTCAAGAACCCGCTGGTTCCGACCGCGCAGGCGCAGGCCCTGGTCGCCGAGCACCCGGACCTGCCGCTGTACCCGGCCGGCGACCCGGGCCGCCGCAAGCTCTCGGCCGCGTGGCTGATCGAGGCCTGTGGCTGGAAGGGGCATCGCGATGGCGACGCGGGTGTGTCGGCCGGACATGCGCTGGTGCTGGTCAACCACGGCAGCGCCAGCGGCCGCCAGTTGCTCGACCTCGCCGTGCGCATCCGCGACTCGGTGCACGCGCGCTTCGGGGTGGCCCTGGAACCCGAGCCGCGCATCGTCGGCGCCAGCTGGCCTGCATGAGGTCCCCGGCGCGCGCAGCCATCTCCACCCCGGCACGCGCCGCCCTGCTGATGCTGGGCAGCACCATCCTGTTTGCGCTGATGGTGATCGCGATCCGGCTGGCATCCGAAAGCCTGCACACGTTCGAGATCGCCTTCTTCCGCAACTTCTTCGGCCTGGTGGCGGCGTTGCCGCTGCTGCTGCGCCCCGGACGTGGGCTCGCCTTCCTGCGCACGACACAGCTGCCGCGCTACGTGGTGCGTTGCGTGATCGGGGTGGCCTCGATGTTCTGCGGGTTCTGGGCGATCGGCCACCTGCCGCTGGCGCAGGCGGTGTCGCTGTCGTACTCGACGCCGATCTTCGTCACCATCGCCGCGGTGCTGTTCCTGGGCGAAACCGTGCGCGCGCGGCGCTGGACGGCCGTGGCGCTCGGCTTCGTCGGCGTGCTGGTGATCCTGCGCCCGGGCACCGGGGAGTTCACCCCGGGCATGCTGGTCGCGGTGGCCGCGGCCGTGCTCAGCGGCATCGTCGCCATCCAGATCAAGGAGCTCTCGCGCACCGAGCCGGCCGACCGCATCGTCATCTGGACCACGCTGTTCTGGGTGCCGATGTCGTTCCTGCCCGCGCTGGTGGTGTGGGAGTGGCCGCAGGGCATCGTCTGGCTGTGGGTGATCGCCTCCGGCGTGCTCGGCACCGGCGGCCACATGCTGTGGACGCGCGCGCTCAAGATCGGCGAGGTGTCCGCGTTGACGCCGATCAGCTTCATGCAGCTGCCGGTGGTCGCGCTGTTCGGCTGGCTGCTGTTCGGCCAGACCGTCGACCGCTGGACCGCCATCGGCGCCGGCATCATCCTCGCCGCCAATGCCTACATCGCCCACCGTGAAGCGCGCCTGGCACGCCGCTCCGCCACCACCGCACCGGTCGAGGCTGCGAAGCCGGGTGAGTGATCCGCGGTGGAAAACCGTGCCGGCCGTACCGTTCACCCGCCTGCGCGCAGGTTCAACCGGCAGGTCCACCCTCCTTCAGGCGCATCGCGGCGCGCACTTCGCCACGGCCGTCGCCGATGACCTCCAGCGCTGCCGGTAGCGCTTCGTCGACCAGCGCCAGCGCTTCGCGGCGTGAGCCCGAAAGATCGAGTAGACCGGCATACTTCAGCGCGGTCAGAAGCGAAGAAGGGTGGCGGGCGCCCAACAGCCGCTGCTGGGTCTCGAGGACCTCCCTGGCCATCGGCAATGCAACGTCGAAGCGCTCGATGCGCGCCAGGACTTCCGCCACGCGCCAGCGTGACATCAACGTCTGCGGGTGCTCCGGGCCGAGCACGTTCTCCCGCAGTCGAGCACCGCTTCGAGTTCAACAAGCGCTTCGTCATGGCGCCCGAGGTCACGGAGGTCCAGGGCCATGTTCGAGCGGGTGGCGAGCGTTTGCGGATGCCGCTCGCCCAGTTTGCGCATCCCCGCCTCGAGCAGCCTGCGGTTGTAGGACATGGCATTCCCGTAGTCACCGACATCCGACGACGATGCCGCGAGATTTCCGAGCGTCCGGAGCGTGTCCTCGTGCTCGGGACCATGCACGCGTTCGCTGATTGCCAGAAGCTCGGTGAATATGCCGCGCGCGACCTCGTGCTCCCCGAGCTTGGAATATGCGATGCCGAGGTTGTTGCGCACCCGGATCGTGGTCGGGTCCTCCTCGCCGCGGGTCATGGCGAGGCGCTCGTACAGGGACGCCTGCATGTCCCTGGCCGCGACAAGGTCGCCCATCCCGGCGACGGCCTCGCTCCTGCTGAGTTCGAGCAGTGCACGCAACTCGCTCGCATCGTCGAGGTGACCTGCATTCCGCAACGCGGTCTCCACCACGGCCTTGGCCTCGGCCGGCCGCCCGTCGCGGATCATGCTTCTGGCCAGACCCTGTCGCGCCTCAAGTGTTGCGTCCGCACTCGCACCCAGCAGCCGTTCCCGCTCGGCGAGCACCCCTGACCAGTCATGGGCGGACTGACGGTACATTCCCAGCTCATGCCGCACATGCGCGATGGAGGCACGCAGGTCCGCTGCAAGCACGGGGTCCGCCCCGAAGTCGCGCTCGATCGCGGAGATCGCGCCGCCCAGGATGTTCCCGTCGACGAGTTGCCGGGCGATGTCGGCCCCGTTGAGGTGGGGCAGGACCTGCTGGAAGGCCTCCAGACGATCCTCCGCCCTGTCCTGCACCTGGGCCCGTAATGCATCCACCAGCCCGACACCCAGCCCCTCGATATCGATGCCCTCGAGCATCGACTGCTGGAACTCCGATACGGTTTGCAGCTGATGCGCCCCCTGCTCGGCCAGCGCATGTTGCGTCCGCGCCTGGTCGAGCCCGTAGAGGGAGAGCCCCAGCCCGGTCAGCAGCGCCAGTACGACGACACCGGCGACCGCCAGCCCGCTGCGATTGCGCCGAACGAATTTCCCCCAGCGATAACCGCGCTGGTCCGGGACCGCAAGCAGGGGCCTGCCCGCGAGAAAACGCCTGAGGTCTTCCACCAGCCCGGTGACCGATGCGTACCGCATCGCGGGGTTGCCCGCCGTGGCCCTGGCCACTGCCCAGTCCAGGTCACGTGCAAGCATTGCCCGATAGCCGGCGACGCCGACATCCAGCGCCCGCGCAAGCTCCCGCCTTCCGTCGGGCGACAGGGCCGTCAGCGTCCGCGAAGGCCGGAACGCGTGACCGGTACCCCGGTCCGCGACTTCGCGGCGGGCGGCACGGTTGCCGGGCCGGGGCAGGTGGAGGTGCGGATCCGCGGTGGCACGGCGCAGCTGCAGCCGGACAGCGCCAGCCTCGGCCAGATGGTCAAGCGGATCCAGGACACCCTCGCCGGCTGATCCGGAGCGTGCCGCACGACCAGGCGCCGTCAGGCGGTGGTCGCGACGTCCTTGGCCGCGAACGACGACACCGCCATGTGCAGGCCCGACGACACCCCGTCGAACTGCTGCGATGTCCCGGCCAGGTGCTCGACCAGTGCGGCATTGCGCCTGGTGCCATCCTCCATTCCGGCCAGGGCGCGGTTGACCTGGTCGACGCGCTGGGTCTGTTCGCGGGTGGCGGCGGTGATGTCCGCCATCATGCCGCTGGTCAGCTCGATCATCCTGGCCAGCTCGCGTACGGCCTGACCGGCTTCCATCGCGCGCTCACTGCCGGTGGCGACGGCTTCGTCCGCGGTCTGCAGGCTCCGCCGGATGTCGCGCGCGGATGACGAGCAGCGCTGGGCGAGCGCGCGAACCTCGCCGGCCACCACGGCAAAGCCGCGCCCTGCCTCGCCCGCACGCGCAGCCTCGACCGCTGCATTGAGCGCGAGGATGCTGGTCTGGAAGGCGATCGAGTCGATGACGCCGGCAAGCCCTGCCACCCTGCGACTGCCTGCGGCGATGTCGTCCATCGCCGCCACCACGCGCTCGACCGCCTGCGCGCCGCCCTGCGCGGCCTGCGTCGCGCTTCCGGCAAGTCGCGACGCCTCGTCCGCGTGCCCGGCGGTCTGCGTGATCGCCCCGGCCAGCGCATGCATGTCGGCCGCGGTGCGCTCCAGCACGGTCTGCTGCTGCGCGGTGCGATGCGAAAGGTCGCCACTGCCCGTGGCGATCGCCAGTGCACCCTCCCGCAGCGACTCCGAGAATCCATGCACGCGCGCCAGCAGCGCTTCCAGCGCCGCGGCCTGCTCCACCTCGGCGGTGATGTCGGTGCAGTACTTGACCACCCGGTAGGGCCTGCCCGCCGCGTCGAGGATCGGGTTGTAGCTGGCCTGCAGCCAGAGGTCGGTCCCATCGCGCCGGATGCGCCGGTAACGCCCGGTGTCGGCCTCGCCCGTGGCGAGCTTGCTCCAGAAGCTGCGATAGGCCTCGGAGGCGCGCTCGGCCGGATCGACGAACATCGAATGGTGGCGGCCGACGATCTCCGCCCCGTCATAGCCCGCCGCGCGCAGGAAGTTCGCATTGGCCGCGCAGATGGTGCCGTCGAGCTCGAACTCGATGACCGCCTGCACCTTGTGCAGCGCGGTGATCTGTCCTTCGTGGTCGGCGGTGCGGTTGCGCTGCGCGGTCACGTCCGTGGCGAACTTGACCACCTTGCGGGGCCTGCCCGCGGAATCGAGGATCGGGTTGTAGCTGGCTTCGATCCAGACATCACGGCCGTCGCGCGCGCGGCGCCGGAACAACCCGGAACGGAACTCCCCCGCGTTGAGTGCCTCCCAGAACGCGCGGTACTCCGTACCGGCCGCGTGCTGGCGATCCACGAAGATGGCGTGGTGCCGGCCCACGACCTCTTCGGCGGCGTAACCCATCGTCGCCAGGAAATTCGCATTGGCGCGCAGGATGGTGCCGTCGAGCGCGAACTCGATGACAGCCATGGAGCGGTCCAGCGCCTGGTACTGGGCGGCCAGATCGAGCTCGCGGGACCTGCCTGCGGTGATGTCACGCACGAGTTCGATCACCCGGGGCGAACCACCGGCGTCGGCGGGCAACGCGATGAACGTGGACTCCAGCCACAGTTCGCGGCCGTCGATCGCGGCACGGTACGCCTGCCCCGACGCGGTGCCGGCGCGCGCCAGTGCGTCGCAGGGATCACCATCGGGCTGCTGGAAGCCGTGCGATGCGAGCACCTCGCAGCGCTTCCGGCCATGCACGTCAGCACTGTCGCAGCCGAGCAGTGCGCGATAGGCCGGGCTGGTACGCAACACGGTGCCATCGCCGGCCAGTTCGGCCACGGCGTGGCTGTGCTGCATGGCGTCGTAGAGCGTGGTGGCGACAGCCGGAACGTGCCGTCGCGGCAACCGCGACAGAAAAGGGACTGCAGGCATCCAGGGAAATCCGATGGCGTGGCATAGCGGGCCCCGGGGGGCGCCCCGGAGACGGCGCATACCCCGCCGTACCACCGCTATCGGCCGACCTCTCCGCTACTTGAGTGCCGATCCGCGAATCCGCTCACAGCTTCGCTGCACGATGCCGCCGCGGCCGCATACGGATGCGGCGACTTCCGACGCTCCGGTATCGCGGGCGGCTGGGCGCACGCGGACGTGGCGCCGGAAATGCGGACGCCCGGCGCGGGCCGGGCGTCCTTACACGTCAGCGGGAAGATCAGGGTGTGACCGTCAACACCACCGGTGCCGCCGCCTTCGGCGTGGCCGGGTCGTTGCTCTGTACGCAGTAGTTGGCGACATGGCGGCCCGGAGCGAGCCCGCCGGTACTGACACTGATCCGCAGGGTCTGGCTGCGCCCCGGCGCGACGCTGCCGGATGCCGGTGCCGCCGCGCCCATCCACGGCGCACCGCACCCGACCATGCCGCCGATCCGCATCGACAGCCCCGGGAAGGCGCTCACCGGTGACCAGCTGCCGGTGCCGTCCGCTGCGACCACCAGCGCGGCGAAGCTGCCATCGCCTTCCGGCGCCGCGTACCACACCCAGCTGCTGGCGAACGGCGCACGTGCATACACCACCAGCCAGTAGCGGCCGGCAGGCAGCACCACGTCCTGCCCCGCGGCGGCAAGGTCGAGGGCGATGTTCGCCCCGGACAGCGTCACGCCCGCGCCGGTGGGCGCGCTGGTATGGCGCCAGATCGCGGCCTGCGGCGAGGTGGCCGGGTTGCCGGCGGGCAGCCCGTTGGCGTCCGGGAAGATCGCCCAGCCCAGCGCACTGGCGACATTGGGCAGGACCGCACCCCCGACCATGAAGCCCTCGGTCCACAGCGAGGTGATGCGCGTGTCCCCGGCAAGGATGAAGTCGTCGGCGGCGAACTGCGCCGCCGGTGAACCCGCATCCGTCCGCCAGGTGCCGCGATAGCCCGTGGTGAGGGTGCCACGCTGGCGATCGACCAGGGTCAGCGCCGCGGTGCCGGTGTTGGCCACCGAATACTGCAGCGTCGAACCACCGGCGTTGGCAACCGATCCCACCGCCACGCCACTGCGACCTCGCGCGAGGCTGAGCGCCACCGCATCCGGCAGATCGATGACCGGCGCCGGCACCGCGATCGCCACCGGCAGCCGCAACGTCGGCCGCGGCTGTCCGCCGACGGTGGCGTTGACCGGCTCCATCACCACTTCGCCGAAGTGCCAGCTGCCATCGGCCGGCAGGCTGCTGCTGTTGACCAGCACCCGCAGCGTGCGGGTCGCCCCGGCCGCCAGCGTCAGGCTGGCCGGCGTCACCCCGCCCGGCACGCCGTCCAGGCGCACGCGGTAGGTCTGCGTGGAGGCGGTGGGGTTGCGCAGCGTGCGCAGGAAGCTGCAATTGCGGAAGCACCGCGCGCTGGCGATCGACGGCTGGTTGAGCGAGGACACGTCGCCACCGGTGGCCGGATTGGCAGCGAGGTAGTTCGCCGCGGTCTCGTGCATCACCAGCCCGGCATTGATCGCGCGGTCGACGCGGATGCGCCCGCTGCCCTTGCCGAACGGCGTGGCCGGGGTGACCTCGTCCTCGAGGTAGACGAGCGGTTCGGCGGTCATCGCCAGTGCGGACTTGATCTCCGGCACGCTCCAGCCCGGCCGCGCCTGTCGCACCAGCCCCGCCGCGCCGGCATGGTGCGGCGAGGCCATCGAGGTGCCGTTCATCAGGCCGATCGCGTTCTCGAACCCGGTGATGGTGGTCCCGGCGATGGTGGCGAGGATGCTCACGCCGGGCGCGGTGACGTCGGGCTTCAGCAGGTCGAAGCGGCCGGCAGGCCCGCGCGAACTGAACGCCGCCAGCGCGTCGGCGGTGTTGGGCAGGGGCACCGGCGGAAACGCGATCGCCGCGGTGGCGTCGGCATGCGCGCGCGCGAAGTCACGCAGCGCGATGCCATCGGCCTGGTCGACGCCGAAGGCGCGGATGGTGGTGTCGGGCACCGACGGGATCAGCGCACCGGGGGCGTTGTTGGCGATGAGCACCGCGGTCGCGCCGCCTGCCGCCACCGCGTTGGTCTTCTCGGTGAACGAACAGCCGCCGCGGCGCACCAGCACGATGGCGCCCTGGTAGCTGCCCGCGGGCGCGGCGGTGCAGGCGTCGGTGTCGGTGTCGAAGGTCGGGCTCACCCGCAGCGGCGTGCTGCCCGGGATCGCGGAGGTGTGGGCCACACCGTTGCTGCCTTCGTTGAGCAGCACGGGGGTCAGCGGTTCCGGCACCGGCTGCGGCCCGGTGACTTGCAGGGTCACCGCGAACGCGCCGCGGCCGTGCTGCGCGGCGGCAGTCGACGCCACCCACGGTTCCAGATGCCCCATGGTGTTCGGGCCGGGCCCGCTGTTGCCGGCCGATGCGGCAACATAGATGCCGGCATCGGTGGCGCCGAGGAACGCCAGCGACACCGCCTCGCTCCACGGCTGCGCGCCGCCGCCGATCGAATAGTTGATGACGTCGACGATGCCGTCGGCCACCGCCTGCTCGATCGCCGCGACCGCCGAAACGTTCGGGCACAGACCCTGCCCGGTGGCCACGTTGGTGTAGCAGATGTCGAAGGCGACGATGTTGGCGCGCGGCGCGACGCCCGAGATGCGCCGCGGGTTGCCGCGGAAGTCGACATCGCGGCGGTTGCCGGCGGCGGTGGACGCCACGTGGCTGCCGTGGCTGTTGGTATCGCCGAATCCCGGCTCCTCGCGGATGTTGGGCTGGCCGCAGGTGTTGGCGGGCGCCCCGCAGACGAAGTTGTAGCCGCCGATCAGCTTGGCATTGCAGCGTCCCTGGTCGACGCCACCGGGCGCGCAGGTGCCGAGGTAGGTGCCGTCGCCCAGCGGGTTCGCGTGCACGTGGCCGTCGACCGGATCGACGGCGGCGAACGAGGGGCTGCCGAAGTTGATGCCGGAGTCGAGGATGCCGAACACCACCCCTTCGCCCTGGTAGGGCGCGGGCGCGCCGGGATTGGTGCCGCTCCAGACCGGGCCGGCGCCGATGTGCAGCGGGCCGGTGTCGGTATCGAGCACGTACTCGCGGTAGCCCTCGACCAGCATCACCTCGGGCATCGCCTCGACGGCCGCGACCTCGTCGGCCGACAGCGGGATCACCACGCCGTTGACCGCGTACTGCATGCGCTTCTCGGCCGCCACCGCGCGCCCGAGGCGCCGGGCAATCGCGCCTTCAAGTACCTGCTGGCGCTGGCGCAGGTGGGTCACGTAGGAGCGCGCGTTGGTGCCACGGGCGTCGATGCGCTGCTTGCCGCGCGTGTCGCGACGCCGTTCCGGCGCGGCGAGGCCGGGGGTGCCGCCCTCGTAGGCGGCGAGCGCGGGTTCGCGGAACACCACGATGTGCGGCTGCGGTGCATCCGGCTGGGCACCCGCTCCGCCGCCTCCACCCCTGCGGCCGGCGGCGGTCGCCGCGGCCCCGGGGTCTGCGGATGCCGCACCTGCGGCGGTCGTGGCGACGGTGCCCGGCCCACTCCCGGAACCGGATGGAAAGCTGACGATTGCGGCAAAGGCCAGTCCCGAGAACAGGACGGCCAGACCGGTCATGCGGACAGGCGACATGATGGATTTCCCCGATGGCGTTCACGATCGGAACGACGACGGCGCCCGGAAGCGGCCATCGCCCCGTACCCGGCTCGCGTGCGCCACCCCCTGTCCGGCGGCGCGGCCTGTCGCCGGTTATACACCGGCCCGCGGCGATGCGCGCGGATCACCTCTGGGATTGGATCAGCGTGCGGCGGCGCCCCCGCGCATCAGCAGCAGCCAGCTCGCCACCACCCAGATGCTCGCCGCCATCCAGCCGGCAATGATGTCCGAGGGGTAATGCACACCGAGATACACCCGCGACAGCCCCACCATCGGCACGAACACCGCCATCGCCGCCAGCACCGGCCAGCGCCAGCGCGTGGGCCAGCACAGCAGCACCAGCACCAGTGCCAGCGACATCGAGCCCATGGCGTGGCCGCTGGGGAAACTGTAGGTGGTCTCGGGCGCGATCGATTCCCACAACGTCGGGCGCTCGCGCGCGAAGGTCAGCTTGGTGGCGACGTTCAGCAGCCCGGCGCCCCCCAGCGCCACCGCGGCGAACACCGCCGCGCGGAACCGCCGACGCCACAGCAGCACCAGCACCACGACGACGTCGGCCGGCACCACACCCCAGCTGTGGCCGATGGCGGAGAAGAACAGGAACAGCCGGTCGAAGCCGTCGCGCGCCATCGCCTGCGCGAACAGCAGCAGGGGCTCGTCGAACGGAATGGCCTCGGCCTCGTGGACCTCGTCGGCGAGTTCGGCGAATACCCACATGGGCAGCAGCACGCCGGCAAACAGCAATGCGAGGGCGAATCCGTGCCTGCGCAGCACCGCGGACGCGGTGTCGCGCAGCCCGCGTCCCCGCGCCGGTTCAGGCGATCGCGGGGTGCCGCCCATAACGCCGGTCGACGTACTCGTCGATCAGCCCGATGAACTCCCGGGCGATGTTGTCGCCGCGCAGGGTCACGGCCTTCTCGCCATCCACGAACACCGGCGCCGACGGCGCCTCGCCGGTCCCCGGCAGCGAGATGCCGATATTGGCGTGGCGCGATTCGCCGGGGCCGTTGACCACGCAGCCCATCACCGCAAGGGTCATGGTCTCCGCCCCCGGATGGGTGATCTTCCACTCCGGCATCTTTCCGCGCACGTGTTCCTGCACCACCTGCGCGAGCTCCTGGAAGAACTCCGACGTGGTGCGGCCGCAGCCCGGGCAGGCGGTGACCATCGGCGTGAACGCGCGCAGGCCCATGGTCTGCAGCAGTTCCTGCGCGACCACCACTTCCTGGGTGCGCGACGCGCCCGGCTCGGGCGTCAGCGAAATGCGGATGGTGTCGCCGATGCCTTCCTGCAGCAGCACCGCGAGCGCGGCGCTGGAACCGACGATGCCCTTGCTGCCGATACCGGCCTCGGTGAGCCCCAGATGCAGAGCGAAGTCCGAGCGGGTGGCGAGATCGCGATACACCGCGATCAGCTCCTGCACGCCGCTGACCTTGGCCGACAGCACGATGCGCTCGCGCGGCAGCCCCAGTTCCACGGCGCGTTCGGCGGAATCGAGAGCGGAACGGATCAGTGCCTCGCGCAGCACGCGCCCCGCATCCCAGGGCTGCGCGCGGCGCGCGTTCTCGTCCATCAGCTGCGCGGCGAGCACCTGGTCGAGCGAACCCCAGTTGGCGCCGATGCGCACCGCCTTGCCGTGGCGCGCCGCAAGCTCGATCAGCTGCGCGAACTGCAGGTCCTTCTTCTTGCCGAAGCCGACGTTGCCCGGGTTGATGCGGTACTTCGCCAGCGCCTCGGCACAGGCCGGCTCGCGTTCGAGCAGCTGGTGGCCGTTGTAGTGGAAGTCGCCGATGATCGGCACCTCCACGCCCTGCATGGCCAGCCGCTCGACGATGCGCGGCACCGCGGCTGCCGATTCCGGGTTGTTGACGGTGATGCGTACCAGCTCGGAGCCCGCGCGCCAGAGTTCGGCGATCTGCTTCGCGGTGCCGGCGATGTCGGCGGTATCGGTATTGGTCATCGACTGCACGACGACCGGGGCATCGCCGCCCACGGCCACCTGCCCGATCCGCACCTGGCGGGTGACGCGACGCGGCGCCGGACCGAAGCGATCGGTCACGGGAAGGGACGGCAGGGGCTGGGGTTGCGCGGACATGCGCGCATTTTAGCGGCACCCGCCGTCCGCGGGATGACGGTGCCCGCAACGGTGCGGGCACCGCTGCATGCGCTAGTGGCTGTCGTTTCCGTGGCCACCACCGTGTGCACCATGCCCGGTCGCCGAGCGCACCTCGAATTCCACCGGCACGCGGCCGGCACGTTCGAACACCAGCGCCGCGGGCACCCGGCTGCCGATGGCCAACTCCGCCTGCGGTTCCATCAGCATCAGGTGGTAGCCACCCGGCCTCAGCTCGACGTGGGCGCCGGGCGGCAACTCCAGCCCGGCTTCCAGCTGGCGCATGCGCATCATGCCGTCCTCCTCGCGCATCTCATGGATCTCCACACGGGTGGCCGCATCGGTCTCCACCGCCAGCAGGCGGTCGGCCTCCGGCCCGCCGTTGCGGATGCCGAGATACCCGGCCGCGACCGCCGCGGGAGGCGGCGGCAGGCGGATCCACGGTGCCTGGATGGCGATCCCGGCCTGCGCGGCATCGGCCGCCAGGGCCTCATCGGCAGCAGTCCCGATACCGGGCGGCGGCGCATCGACGGTTGCGGGCGGCGCCGCCTGGTTGCAGGCGGCCAGCGACAGCGCGGCCAATGCCGGCAGGAGTGCATTGCGGATGTTCAATTCAACCTCCAGGGGTTCCGGACCCGCTGGGCAAGTGGCGCAGGGCAGGTCGTGACGGAATGGACGCGACAGTATCGCCGCTGCGTCGTTCGGCGTCGCCCCGCGCACCTCGCGCTGCGTGGGGGCCGGTATCCTGTCGCGCATGCATACGCCACCCGTCGCGGACGTCCTCACCCCGAGCCAGCTCAATACCCTCGCCCGCAGCCTGCTGGAGGACACGTTCCCGGCGGTGCTGGTGGAAGGCGAACTCGGCAACGTCTCCCGCCCGGCCTCGGGCCATCTGTACTTCACGCTCAAGGATGCGCGCGCGCAAGTGCGTTGCGCGATGTTCAAGCCCAAGAGCCAGTGGCTGCGCTTCCAGCCCCGCGAGGGCATGCAGGTGCTGGCGCGCGGGCGGCTGACGCTGTACGAGGCGCGCGGCGACTACCAGCTGATCCTCGACAGCCTCGAGGAGGCCGGCGAAGGCGCGCTGCGGCGTGCATTCGACGAGCTCAAGGCGAAGCTGCAGGCCGAAGGCCTGTTCGACGCCGCGCGCAAGCGGCCGCTGCCGGCGTGGATCGGGCGCCTGGGCGTCATCACCTCGCCGGGCGGCGCGGCGGTGCGCGACGTGCTGAGCGTGCTGGGCCGCCGCTTCCCGCTGCTCGAGGTCGAGATCCTGCCGGTGCTGGTACAGGGCAGCGGTGCGGCGCCGCAGATCGTCGAGATGCTGCAGCGTGCCGGCGCCAGCGGACGCTATGACGCCCTGCTGCTGACCCGCGGTGGTGGCTCGCTGGAAGACCTGTGGGCCTTCAACGAGGAACCGGTGGTGCGTGCGGTCGCGGCGTCGCCGGTGCCGGTGGTGGCGGCGATCGGCCACGAGACCGACTCCAGCCTGGCGGAATTCGCCGCCGACTTGCGCGCACCCACGCCGTCGGCCGCCGCCGAACTGCTGGTGCCGGACCGCATCGACCTGGAGGCGCGGCTGCGCGTGTTGCAGCGCCGCCACGCCGGCATGATCGAACACCGCCTGCGCCAGGCCGCGCAACGTGCCGACCGCGCGTTCCTGCGCCTGCACGCGCTGCGCCCGCAGGCACGCATCCAGGCGCTGGCGGCGCGCCGCGACGAGGCGCTGCGGCGGCTGCATACCGCCTGGGCGATCTGCCTAGAACGCCGCCAGGCGCGCGTTCGGCATGCGCAGGCGGACCTGCGCCGGCACCATCCGCAACAGCGCCTGGCCGCGTTGCAGGCACGCCTCGCCGCCACCCGGCCGCGCCTGCAGGCCGCGCTGCCGCGCCGCCTTCGCCACGACCGTGCGCGCCTGCAGGCCCTGGTGCGTGCACTGTCGGCGGTGAGCCCGCTGGCCACCGTCGCCCGCGGCTACGCGATCCTGCAGCACGACAACGGTCGCGTGGTGCGCGGCGTCGACGATGCACGGCCGGGTGATGCACTGCGCGCACGCGTGGCCGACGGCGAGTTGCGGGTACGCGTGGAGCCCGACGCCAACGCCGATTGATCACCGGCGCCGCGGTCGCCCGCCGATCACGCCGCCGGCGGCACACTGGCCGTGTCCCGTACCGGATCATCTGCATGACCAAGGCATCGGATCTTTTCGTCGCCGCGCTCGAGTCGCATGGCGTCGAGTACGTGTTCGGCATCCCCGGCGAGGAGAACCTCGACCTGCTGGAATCGCTGCGCAAGTCCGGTATCCGGCTGGTGCTCACCCGCCACGAGCAGGCCGCCGGCTTCATGGCCGCCACCATCGGGCGGCTCACCGGCCGCGCGGGCGCGTGCCTGGCGACACTCGGCCCGGGCGCGACCAACCTGGTCACCGCGGCGGCCTACGCACAGCTGGGCGCGATGCCGATGTTCATGGTGACCGGGCAGAAGCCCATCCGCAGCAGCAAGCAGGGGCATTTCCAGATCGTCGACGTGGTCGACATGATGCGTCCGCTCACCAAGTACACGCGGCAGATCGTCTCCGCCGACAGCATACCCGCCCAGGTGCGCGAGGCGCTGCGCTGCGCCGAACAGGAACGCCCCGGCGCGGTGCACCTCGAGCTGCCGCAGGACATTGCAGCCGACGACAGCGATGCGCGGCTGATCCCGGAGAGCCATTCGCGGCGACCGGTCGCCGAGGAGAAGGCGATCCGCCGCGCCGCGGATGCCATCGCCGGCGCGAAGCACCCGTTGCTGATGGTCGGCGCCGGCGCCAACCGCAAGACCACCGCGCGCATGCTGCGGCGTTTCATCGACCGGCTCGGCATCCCGTTCTTCAGCACGCAGATGGGCAAGGGCGTCATCGACGAGACCCACCCGTTGTGGCTGGGCACCGCCGCGCTGTCGGACGGCGACTTCGTGCACCGCGCCATCGATGCCTCCGACTGCATCATCAACATCGGCCACGACGTCATCGAGAAGCCGCCGTTCTTCATGCGCGAAGGCCGGCGCACCGTCATCCATGTCAACCACTCCGGCGCAGTGGTGGACCCGGTCTACTTCCCGCAGGTGGAGGTTGTCGGCGACATCGCCAACAGCGTGTGGCAGCTGGCCGAGGCGATCGAACCGCAGCCGCACTGGGACTTCGGCTTCTTCGACCGCGTGCGCGAGGCGCTGCACGCACAGCTGCGCGATCGTGCCGACGACGACCGCTTCCCCATGGCCAGCCAGCGGCTGGTGGCCGAGGTGGCCGCGGCGATGGGGCCCGAGGACATCACCTGCCTCGACAACGGCCTCTACAAGCTGTGGTTCGCCCGGAACTTCCGCTGCCGCACGCCGAATACGCTGCTGCTCGACAACGCGCTTGCTTCGATGGGCGCCGGGCTGCCGAGTGCGATTGCCGCAAGGATGGTGCATCCGCAACGGCGCGTGCTGGCGGTGGCCGGCGACGGCGGCTTCATGATGAACTCGCAGGAACTCGAGACCGCGGTGCGGCTCGGCGTGGACCTCACCGTGCTGGTCCTGCGCGACGACGCCTACGGCATGATCCGCTGGAAGCAGGCGCACGAGAAATACCCCGAATACGGCATGGCGCTGGGTAATCCGGATTTCGTGAAGTACGCGGAATCCTATGGTGCCCGTGGTCACCGGCCGGCGTCGGCCGCGGAGTTCGCGCCGATGCTCCGGCAGGCGCTCGATACGCCGGGTGTGGACGTGATCGAGGTCGCCATCGACTACACCGACGACGACCGCATCCTCAACGAGGACATCCCGCGTGAGAGCGCGGCGGTCGCCTGACCGCCACCGATACGGAGGACACCGCATGGCCAGCCCCAGGAAAACCGCCTCGCGTCGCATCACGCGCAGCCTCGCCCGCAGCTACCCGTACTGGCTCGCCGGCGAGGCGGTCACGGCCAATACCGATCTCGAGGTGCGCGACAAGTACAGCGGCAGGGTGGCCACCCGCGTGGCGTTCGCCGATGCCGACGCCGTGGACCGTGCGATCGAAGCTGCATCCAACGCGCGCGGCGCGATGGCCGCCTTCGCGCCCGACCAGCGCCGCGACGTGCTCGAGCACTGCATGCGCCGTTTCGAGGAACGCTTCGAGGAACTCGCGCTCGCGCTGTGCATCGAGGCCGGCAAGCCGATCGGCGATGCCCGTGGCGAAGTGACGCGGCTGATCGACACGTTCCGCATCGCCGCCGGCGAAGCCACCCGCGTGGAAGGCGAGACGGTGGAGCTGCAGATCTCCGAACGCACCCGTGGCGCCCGCGGCATGGTGCGGCGCGTGCCGATCGGGGTGTGCAGCTTCATCACCCCGTTCAACTTCCCGCTCAACCTGGTCGCGCACAAGGTGGCGCCCGCGATCGCCGCCGGCTGCCCCTTCGTGCTCAAGCCCGCGGCGAAGACCCCGGTGGGTGCGCTGATCATTGGCGAGATCCTTGCCGAGACCGATCTGCCCAGGGGGGCGTTCTCGATCCTGCCGTGCAGCAATGACGATGCCGCCGCGTTGACCGGGGACGAGCGCATCGCCCTGCTGAGCTTCACCGGCGGAATGATCGGCTGGGACCTCAAGGCACGTGCCGGGCGCAAGAAGGTCACCCTCGAACTCGGCGGCAACGCCGCGTGCATCGTCGATGCCGACCCCGGGGCCAGCCTCGACCATGTCGTCGACCGCCTGGTCTTCGGCGCGTACTACCAGTCCGGCCAGAGCTGCATCAGCGTGCAGCACATCCTCGTCCATCGCGATCTCTACCAGCCGCTCAAACGCAGGCTCAAAGCGCGGGTGGCGAAGCTGGTGATGGGCGACCCGCGCGACGAGGACACCTTCATCGGACCGGTCATCGACGAGGACGCCGCCAGGCGCATCGAGTCGTGGATCGACGATGCACGAAAGGCCGGCGCGAAACGGGTGGCCGGCAGCGCGCGCACCGGCACGATGGTGCCTGCCACGCTGATGGAGGACGTGCCGCGCGACTGCGACCTCTACCGCCAGGAGGTCTTCGGCCCGGTGGCCTGCCTGCAGGCCTTCGATGACTTCGACGAGGCGCTGGAAACCGTCAACGCCGGCGAATTCGGGCTGCAGACCGGCGTCTTCACCGCCCGCCTCGACCACGCCATGCGGGCCTGGGACCGGCTCGAGGTCGGCGGTGTCATCGTCGGCGACGTGCCGAGCTTCCGCGTCGACAACATGCCCTACGGCGGGGTCAAGGGCTCCGGCCTCGGCCGCGAAGGCGTGCGCTATGCGATCGAGGACATGACCGAACCGCGCCTGCTGGTGATCAGGGACACACCCTGACGACAGCGAGGGGGCTACGTGCCGCGCACCGGCCGGCGTGCGAACGTGTGCCAAATGCCGCGCGGCGTGCGACCGCGCATTGCACGTCGCGCATGCGCTAGGCTTGCCCGGCTGCACGGATGCGGTTGGTAGAGGGCGGCGTCGACGTCCGGACATCGTAGTCACGTCGACCCCGTTGGCCATCGCAGGACGTTGGCAGCTGCCACCGACTGGAGAGTGCCGATGCGCGTGCCTGCCCTGCTTGTCTGTTGCCTTGCCCTTGCCGCCTGCCAGGGGCCACAGCGTGCCGAGACGCGCGCCGTCGCGGAGGCATCTTCGCGGGACGACCGGCGCGAGGCCGAGCCACCGGTGGTGTTCGACAGCCCCTCCGCGATCAACATCCATGCACCGCCGCCGTCGCCCCCTGCGCCGCCCGCGCCCGTCGCCGACGGTTTCTTCCCGATGGCAGGCAGCGAGCGCTACGCACCGCGAACGGACAACCCGGTGCAGCGCACGGCCGAGGCGCCGGTCTCGACGTTCTCGGTCGATGTCGACACCGGCAGTTACAGCAACGTGCGGCGGATGCTGCGCCAGGGCGTGCGGCCGCCCGCGGATGCCGTGCGCGCCGAGGAGTTCATCAACTACTTCCGCTACGACCACCCGGCGCCGGCGGGCCGGGATGTGCCGTTCCGGATCACCACCGAACTCGCGCCTTCGCCGTGGGCGCGTGGACGCCAGTTGTTGATGATCGGCCTGCGCGGCTACGACGTGCCGCGCACCACGCTGCCTGCGGCCAACCTGGTGTTCCTCATCGACACCTCCGGCTCGATGGGCGCGCCGGACAAGCTGCCACTGCTGCAGAAGGCATTCGCCGAACTGGTGCAGCAGCTGCGCCCGCAGGATCGGGTGAGCCTGGTCGCCTACGCCGGCTCGGCCGGCCTGGTGCTTCCCCCCACGCCCGGCGACCGCAAGGCCGAGATCCTCTCGGCACTGGGCAACCTGCAGGCGGGCGGCAGCACCCATGGCAGTGCCGGGCTGCAGCTGGCCTACGAGACCGCACGCCAGGCCCACGTGCAGGGCGGGATCAACCGCGTGATCCTGGCGACGGACGGGGACTTCAACGTGGGCCTCGTCGACCGTGCGGCACTGGAGACCTATGTCGCCGACCAGCGCCGCAGCGGCATCGCACTCAGCACGCTCGGGTTCGGCCGGGGCAACTACCACGACGCGATGGCGGAGCGGCTGGCCGATGTCGGCGACGGGCAGCACGCCTATATCGACACCCTGCAGGAGGCGCGCAAGGTGCTGGTGGAGGAACTGTCGTCCACCCTGCTGACCATCGCCAACGACGTCAAGGTGCAGGTGGAGTTCGATCCTGCCCGCGTGGCCGAATACCGCCTGATCGGCTACGAGAACCGCCTGCTTCGCGAGGAGGATTTCGCCAACGACCGCGTCGATGCCGGCGACATCGGCGCCGGCCACGAGGTCACCGCGCTGTACGAGATCGTGCCGGTCGGTTCGGCCGACGCGTGGCTGTCGCCGCGTCGCTACGGCGCGCCCGCGCCCTCGACCGCACCCGCGACCGCCGGCGAAATCGCCCGCGTCAGCCTGCGTTACAGGCTGCCGGGCGAGACGCGCAGCCGGCTGGTGGACACCGCGGTGCGCAGCGCCGATCTCCGGCCCCAGGCCGGCGAATCACTGCGCTTCGCAGCGGCGGTCGCCGCCTATGCCGATGCACTGCGCGGGGGTACCCATCTGGGCGACTGGGGCTGGGACGACATCCGGCGCGAGGTCGCCGCTGCGCGCGGCGATGATCCGTGGGGGCTGCGGGGCGAACTGCTGGGGCTGGTCGACCTCGCTCGTGCCCATGCCGACATCGCGCCCACCGCACCCGCCGTGACCGCTCAGCCTTCCGGTGCAGGCCGGCCGAACAGGTAGCCCTGCCCGAAGTTGCAGCCGAGCTGCGCGAGCAGTTCGCGCTGTTCCTCGCGCTCGATGCCCTCGCCGATGGTCTCGATCCCCAGCGTGCCGGCCAGTGCCAGGATCGCGCGCACCAGCGCCAGGCTTTCGGCGCGCGAGGCACCCACCAGCCCGGCGACGAAGCTCTGGTCGATCTTGATCGACTGGATCGGGAACCGGTGCAGGTACGACAGTGCCGAGAAGCCGGTACCGAAATCGTCCAGCAGCGCCAGCACGCCGCGGTCGCGCAGCGCGTTGAGCGTGCGCAGCGCGCGCGGGGAGTCGTCGAGCAGCGCGACCTCGGTGATCTCGATGCGCAACCGCCGCGGGTCGGCGCCGGCATCGTCGAGCAGCTGCAGCAGCCGCTCGGCGAAGTCGTCGGAGACGAAATGGCGCGGCGACACATTGATGGAAACATAACCGTGCGCCTGCCGGCTCAGCCAGCGCACCACGTGCCGGTACATCAACCAGTCGACCTGGGCGATCAGGCCGGTGTCCTCGCCGACGCCGATGAACTGTGGCGGGGCCAGCAGCCCGCGCTGTTCGTGATGCCAGCGCAGCAGCGCCTCGTGGCCGACCACCGCGCCATCGGACAGCCGCACGATCGGCTGGAAGTACGGCTCGAAATCGTCCGACAGGATGGCGCGGCGCAGGTCCGCCTCGAGGTCGAGCAGGCGCATCGCCTCGGCGCGCATCTCCTCGTCGAAGAGTTCGCTGCGGTCGCGCCCACGCGCCTTGGCGCGGTACATGGCGGCGTCGGCGTCGCGCAGCATCTCCTCGCCGTGGCGGTAGCGCGGTTGCCAGAACGCGATGCCGATGCTGGCCGACGGGAACAGCTCGCGCCCGGCCACCCACATCGGCCTGCCGATCTCGGCCAGCAGCCGCGAGGCCACGCGCTGCGCGGTCTCCGCGGCCGGCACGTCCTGCAGCAGCACCGCGAACTCGTCGCCGCCCAGGCGCGCCACCGTGTCGGCACCCGAGAGCGCACGCCGCACGCGCCGGCCGACCTCGACCAGCAGGTCGTCGCCCGCGGCGTGGCCGATGCTGTCGTTGACCAGCTTGAAGCGGTCCAGGTCGAAGAACAGCACCGCGAACGCCCGCGCGTTGCCGGCCTGCACCGCGGCGATGGCCGCGTCCAGGCGCTCCAGCAGGTGTTCGCGGTTGGGCAGGCCGGTGAGCTGGTCGTGGCGTGCCTGGTGGATCAGCCGCTGCTCGGCGCGGGTGCGTTCGCCGACCAGCGCCTGCAGCTCGCGGTTGGCCTCCTGCAGCTCGCGGGTACGCGCCTGCACCCGCGATTCCAGCTCGGCATGCGCGGCCTTGAGCGATTCCTGTGCGCGCTTGCGCGACAGCGCGCTGCCGATATGGCGGGCCACGAAGGTCAGCAGTTCCTGGTCGCGCTCGTCGAACAGGATGTGCGGCGAATAGCTCTGCACCGCGATCGCGCCGATCACCGTCTCGTCGCGCGACAGCGGCACGCCCAGCCAGCAGTGCGCGCGCGTGCCCTGGCTGTGCACGTCGCCGCTGGCCTGCAGGCGGTCGATGGTGGCGCGGTCGGCCAGCATCGGCTGGCCGGAGCGGATCACGAACTCGGTCAGGCCGTTGGAGAGCCGGCGCGGCGGGCGCACCGGGTCGCGCTCGTCCACCGAGTACGGGAACTCGATGCGCTCGCCGTCGCCCACCAGCATCGCGATGTAGAAGTTCTCCGCATACACCAGGCCGTTGACCACCTCGTGCACGTCGGCATAGAAGCGCAGCAGGCTGCCGGCACTGACCGACATCTCGCTGATGCGGAACAGGGCGCGCTGCAGGCGCTCGGCGCGCTGGCGTTCCACGATCTCGTCCTGCAGCACCGCATTGGCCCGTTGCAGTTCGACGGTGCGCTGGCGCACGCGGCGCTCGAGTTCGCGCTGCGCATGCTTGCGGTCGAGCGCGGTCAGGATGTGCTGGGCCACGTATTCCAGCAGCGCGCGGTCCTCGTGGGTGTAGCTGTCGGGGCGGTTGTAGCTCTGCACCACGATGGCGCCGGCCACCCGCGCCTCGCGCCGGACCGGCACGCCCAGCCAGTCGGCGCTTTCCGGGCCCTGGTTGCCGTCGCGCGGCACGTCGAGCTGGGCGCGGATGGTGTCGGACGGCCCCATCACCGGCTGGCCATGTCGCAGCAGTGCCGCGGTCAGGCTGTTGGGCATCTCCGAAAGCGGGATGTCGTCGTCCGGATCCGGCCGCCAGGGGTCGTTCTGGTCGGCGAAGTACAGGAACCGCATCGTCGCGTGCACATCGTCGTAGAGCGCGATGTAGAAGTTCTCGGCCGACATAAGCGATGCCACCAGCACGTGGATGCGGCTGAGCATGTCGCGCATTTCCAGCGTGGAGCTGGCGAGGTCGGCGATCTCGTACAGCGCCTGCTGCAGGCGTTCGGACTTGCGCAGCGTGCGGATCTGCGCGCTCGCCAGTTCCGCGCGGGTGACCAGCACGAGCGCCGCGCGTGCCGGCGCCACCCAGCGCTGCAGGTCGCCGGGATCGGCACGCCGCGGCGGATCCACCGCCACCGCCACCCGCGTGCCGGCGTCTTCCCAGAGGATGTCGAAGGGGTGGCGGTCGGGGTCGGGATGCACACCCGCCAGCGCCACCGAGGCACGCGCGTGCAGATGGTCGGCGGCGCCGGGCGTCGCGACCTGCCCGCTCTGCAGGCGCGGATCGCACCAGTGCACGGCCATGTCGGCGCCTGCCGGCAACAGGGCCATCAGCAGTTCACGCAGCAGCGCCGGACCACGGGCCGGGGGTGCGGCCGCGGTGACCGTCTGGAAGTTCTCGATGTCCTGCACGCCTGGCCGTCCCCCTGATCGCCGACAGCATACCGGCCCGTGCCCGACCACAGGCACCGTGCACGGGCCCGGCTTCACCCCATCGGCCGCAGCCGCGCGTTCTGTAGCGCCATGCCCATCACCCCGACATCGGCCGCGGCACTCGTGCCGGCGATGACCGGCTTCTCCTGCGAGGCGGGAATGCTTAACCTGCGCGCGGTGAGCGAAGCCGCGGCCCACCCCTCCGGAACCCGAGAAACCAGCGACGAAACGCTGATGCTGGCCTATGCCGCCGGCGACGTCGCCGCGTTCGAGCAGCTCTACGCCCGCCACCGGCAGCGCCTCTACCGTTTCCTGCTGCGTGAACTGCGCGAGCCGGCGCTCGCCGACGAGATCTACCAGGACATCTGGCAGCGTGTGATCGCCGCGCGCGCCAGCTGGCAGCCCGACGCCACGTTCGCCACCTGGCTGTACCGGATCGCGCGCAACCGGCTGGCCGATCACTGGCGCGCGGCCCGGCACCGCCCGCCGGCGCCGCATGATGCCGATGCGCGCCTGGCGCGTGTACCCGACGACGACACCCCGGAGCGTAGGCTGGCCGCCGAACAACGCAGTACCGGCCTGCAGCGCGCACTCGAGGCCCTGCCGCCGGAGCAGCGCGAAGTGGTGCTGCTGCGGCTGGAGCAGGAACTCACCCTGGAGGAGATCGGCGCCGTGACCGGTGCGGGGCGCGAAACCGTGAAGTCGCGCCTGCGCTATGCGATGGACAGGCTGCGGGCTGCGATGACCCCATGATGACCCGCGATCCCTCCCTTCTCGACGCCGACGAGCGCACGATCGCCGCGCAGCTGGCGCGCCATGCCCCTTTGGGCGCGCCGGCGCCGGCGCTGGATGCGGCGGTACTGGCCGCGGCGCGTGCAGCAACCGCTGGCGATGCCCCGGCGCGGCCGCAGCGCACCCCATCGCGCGCCGGGTGGTCGCGTCGTCGCCGCTGGCCCGCGATCACCGGCGTGGCCGCGTCGCTGGCGCTGGCTGCCGGCATTGCCTGGCAGTTGCGCCCGATGCCCGCCGCCGCCCCGGTGCAGGACGAAGGCCCCGCGCCGGCCGCCACGGCATTTCGCGCGACCCGCGACGACCCGCCTGCGCCCGGGCTGGCCGGAGCGCCCGCGGCCGCTCCGGCAACAACGGCCGTGCCCGGGGAGAATCCAGCGCAGGTGGCAGCGACGGCGCCCTCCAGCGGCGCATCTGCCCCGCCGCCCGCGACGATGCAGATGGAAGCCGTGCCGCAGGGGACACCCGAAACCCATGCCGGGGACAACGACGCCGGGCGCCCCCCGCTGCCGCCGATGGCTCCGGCACCGGCCGCCGAGCCATCCTCGCCTGCGACGTCGGCGCCGGTCGACCGCGCACCGGCAACCGCGACATCCGCTCCGCCAACGCCGGTGGGCAGGGCGACCGGTGCGACCGCGGTCGGCCGCCAGGCGCTGCGCGGGGCTCCCGTGCCGTCGCGCACCGCGGTGGCTGCGTCCGATGCCGGCAGCGCGATGCACACGGATGACGAGCACGCAGGTTTCAGCGACGGGGAACTCGACGACTCGCCGCCGGCGACCGTGGACTCGCCCGAGGTGCACCAGGCCTGGCTGCAGCGCATCCGCGAACTGCGCGACAGCGGACGCAGCGAAGCCGCCCGCGAGAGCCTCGCCGAACTGCAGCGGCGCTTCCCGGACCTGCCCGTTCCCGACGACCTGGCCGCGCTCGCCGAACCCCCGCAGTGAGCCTGGACACCCTTACCGCCGCGGCCGGGCACACGCTCGAGGTCAAGCACAGCCGCTTCCTGGCCCGCGCCGCTCCGGTCGAGTCCGCGGACGCCGCGCAGGCGTGGATCCGCGCGGTGTCGGTGGCCGATGCGACCCACAACTGCTGGGCCTGGCGGGTCGGCGACGACTACCGCTCGAGCGACGACGGCGAGCCTGCCGGCACCGCCGGACGGCCGATCCTCGCCGCCATCGATGGCCAGGGCTACGACCGTCTCGCGGTGGTGGTCACCCGCTGGTACGGCGGCATCAAGCTGGGCGCCGGCGGCCTGGTGCGTGCGTATGGCGGCGCCGCCTCGGAATGCCTGCGGCTGGCGCCGCGCGAGCCGCTCGTGGAATACGCCGACGTGGTCGTGCATGCGGGCTTCGAGGACCTCGGCTGCGTACACCAGGCCATCGAAGCACGTGGAGCGATCAAACAGGACGAGGCCTACGCCGCCGACGGCGTGCGCTTCGTGCTGCGATTGCCGGCGGCCGACGTCGACGCATTGCGGCTGCTGCTGCGCGACGCCAGCCGTGACCGCGTGCGGGTCGAGGCGGCCGGTTGAGCGCCGCGCAGGGTTCGCGAACCCGATCGGCACGGGCCGCGACGATGCAGCGCTACACTTCCCGGTCCGCACCGCGGACACCCCGATTCGATGACCGATCTTCCCCCCGACGACGCGGGCAGCGCCCCGAAGGCGCGCGTGCCGCTCGGCATCCTGCGTACGCTGTGGCCGTTCCTCGCGCGTCAGCGCGGGCTGCTGGTGGCCTGGCTGCTGGCGCTCGCGGCGTCCTCGACGGCCACGCTGAGCCTGCCGCTGGCGGTGCGCTACATGATCGACCACGGCTTCGGCAGCGGCAGCGATATCGATGCCGCGTTCGCGCTGCTGTTCGCGGTCGCGTTCGCGCTGGCCATCGCCACCGCGGCGCGCTTCTACCTGGTGTCGCTGCTGGGCGAGCGCGTCATCGCCGACCTGCGCACCCGGCTGTACGCGCACCTGATGGGCCTCGACCAGGCGTTCTACGAGCGCAGCCGCAGCGGCGAACTGGTCTCGCGGCTGTCGGCCGATACCGAACTGCTGCGTGGCGTGGTCGGCTCCGGCATGTCGGTGGCATTGCGCAGCGTGGTGATGGTGGTCGGCAGCCTCACCATGCTGGTGGTCACCAGCCCGCGGCTTGCGGCGTGGACGTTGGTCGGCATTCCGCTGTTCGTGCTGCCGATCGTGCTGGGCGGGCGGCGGCTGCAGAAGATCTCGCGGCAGGCGCAGGACCGCGTGGCCGACGCCAACATGCTGGCCGCGGAAACCCTGGGTGCGATCCGCACCGTGCAGGCGCATGCGCGCGAGGCCTTCGAACGCGGGCGCTTCACCGAAGCCGTGGCGCTGTCGGTGGCCACCGCGCGCCGGCGCATCGGCACCCAGGCGGTGGTGACCGCGGTGGCGATCACCGCCATCTTCGGTGCGATCACCGTGGTGCTGTGGTCGGGCGCGCACGACGTGGCGGCCGGGCGCCTGAGCCCGGGCACGCTCGGGCAGTTCGTGCTGTATGCGTTGATGGGCGGCGGCTCGGTGGGCGCGCTGGCGGAAGTCTGGAACGAGCTGCAGCGCGCGGCCGGCGGCATGGGCCGGATCAACGACCTGCTGGTGGAGCAGCCGACGCTGCTGGCGCCGGTATCGCCGCAGAGGCTGCCTGACCGCGTGACCGGCGCGATCGACATGTACGGCGTGACCTTCCACTACCCCGGCCGCGACGACATTCCCGCGCTGGCGGACTTCAGCCTGCATGTGCGACCCGGCGAGACGGTGGCGCTGGTGGGCCCGTCGGGTGCCGGCAAGAGCACCGTGTTCGGGTTGCTGCTGCGCTTCCACGATCCGCAGCAGGGCACGCTGCGGCTGGATGGCCTGGACCTGCGCCAGCTGGATCCGGTCGACCTGCGCGAGCGCATGGCGCTGGTGCCGCAGCAGCCGACCATCTTCGCCGCCTCCGCCCGCGACAACATCCGTTACGGCCGGCTGGACGCGTCCGATGCCGAGGTCGAGGCCGCCGCCCGCTCCGCCGAGGCCGACGAGTTCATCCGCGCACTGCCAGCCGGTTACGACGAACAACTGGGCGAGCGCGGCGCACGCCTGTCGGGTGGCCAGCAGCAGCGCGTGGTCATCGCCCGGGCGCTGCTGCGCGATGCACCCGTGCTGCTGCTGGACGAGGCGACCTCGGCGCTCGATGCGCAGAGCGAACGCGCCGTGCAGCACGCGCTCGAGCACCTGATGCAGGGCCGCACCACGCTGGTGATCGCGCATCGCCTGGCCACCGTGCTCAAGGCCGACCGCATCGTGGTGATGGACCAGGGCCGCATCGTCGCCGAAGGCACCCACGCCGAACTGCTCGCGCAGAACGGCCTGTACGCGGAACTGGCACGGCTGCAGTTCCTGCACTGAGACCCGGTTGCCGCCCGGACGGACGCGGATCGACGCGGATCAGGCGTGCGGCGGTGGATCGCAGCGGAACCGGACCGCAGCCCGGCCACGCGCGACGTACCCGGGTCGCCGGGGCAGGTGCGGACCCGCAAGCGCCTGGCGCCGTGTCCGGGCGACAGCGCTCTGATCCGCGCTTGCCTGCCTGATCTCAGGCGATCTCGACCACCGGGATGCCGGCGATCTTCGACTTCCACTTGCGCGGGCCGGTCTCGTGCACCGACTCGCCGGTGGAATCCACCGCGACGGTCACCGGCATGTCGCGCACCTCGAACTCGTAGATCGCTTCCATGCCGAGGTCCTCGAACGCGACCACGCGGCTGGCCCTGATCGCCTTCGACACCAGGTAGGCGGAGCCGCCGACCGCCATCAGGTACACGGCCTTGTTGTCGCGGATCGCCTCGATCGCCGCCGGTCCGCGCTCGGCCTTGCCGACCATGCCGACCAGGCCGGTCTGTTCGAGCATCTGCCGGGTGAACTTGTCCATGCGGGTGGCGGTGGTCGGGCCGGCCGGGCCCACCGCCTCGTCGCGCACCGCGTCGACCGGGCCGACGTAGTAGATGAAACGGTTGGTGAAATCGACCGGCAGGGTCTCGCCGCGGTTCAACATGTCGACCATGCGCTTGTGCGCGGCGTCGCGGCCGGTCAGCAGGCGGCCGTTGAGCAGCAGCACCTCGCCCGGCCTGAACGTGGCCACGTCGTCGCGGGTGATCGTATCCAGGTCCACCCGGCGTGCGTTGGCCGGGTTGTAGGTGAGCTTCGGCCAGTCCTCCAGTGACGGCGGGTCGAGCATCACCGGGCCGCTGCCATCGAGGGTGAAATGTGCGTGCCGGGTGGCGGCGCAGTTGGGGATCATCGCCACCGGCAGGTTGGCGGCGTGGGTCGGATAATCCCTGATCTTGATGTCGAGCACGGTGGTCAGCCCGCCCAGGCCCTGCGCGCCGATACCCAGCGCGTTGACCTTCTCGTACAGCTCCAGGCGCATTTCCTCCAGCCGGTTGGCCGGGCCGCGCGCCTTGAGGTCGACGATGTCGATCGGCTCCATCAACGACTCCTTGGCCAGCAGCATCGCCTTCTCGGCGGTGCCGCCGATGCCGATGCCGAGCATGCCCGGCGGGCACCAGCCGGCACCCATCGTCGGCACGGTCTTGAGCACCCAGTCGACCACCGAATCCGACGGATTGAGCATCGCGAACTTGCTCTTGGCCTCCGAGCCGCCGCCCTTGGCGGCGACGATCACGTCGACCCGGTTGCCCGGCACGATCTTGACGTTGACCACGGCCGGGGTGTTGTCGCGGGTGTTGACGCGCTTGCCGGCGGGATCGGCCAGCACCGAGGCGCGCAGCTTGTTGTCGGGGTGCGCATAGGCGCGGCGCACGCCCTCGTTGACCATGTCCTCGACGCCCATGGTGGCGTCGTCCCAGCGCACCTGCATGCCGATCTCGAGGAACACGGTGACGATGCCGGTGTCCTGGCAGATCGGGCGGTGGCCTTCGGCGCACATGCGCGAATTGATCAGGATCTGCGCCATCGCGTCCTTGGCCGCGGGCGATTCCTCGCGCTCGTACGCGGCGGCCAGGTTCCGGATGTAGTCGACCGGGTGGTAGTAGCTGATGTACTGCAGCGCGTCGGCGACGGACTGGATCAGGTCGTCCTGGCGGATCGACACGGGTTCGGAGGCAATCGCGGGGGGGTTGTGGGTCACGGCGGCGGTCGGCTGGCGGAAAACCCGCCCATTCTACCGGCCACGCGCCCGGCCTTCCGGGACGCAGCGTTGCGCTACGTCCTGCAGCGGTCCGGTGCAGCGGGCCGCCCTGCCCCCGCCGCGCGGCCGCTGGCCCCGGCGCTGTCAGCCGGCCAGACGCAGCCCGGATTCCGCATCGAAGAGATGCAGGTGCCGGGTGTCCAGCCGCAGCGGCAGCGCGCTGCCGGGTTCGGGCAGGTCGCCGGGTGGAAGCCGCGCCACCAGTGCCTGCGCGCCGCGGCGCAGGTTGACGAACACGTCGCTGCCGACCGGCTCCACCACCTCGACGAGCGGTGCGAAGCCGCCGCCGTCGCCACGTTGCAGGTGCTCCGGGCGGATGCCGAGCGCGACCTCGCGGCCGTCCATCTCCGGCTCCAGTTCGGCATCGTCCAGCGCCAGGCGGCTGCCATCGTCGAGCATCAGCGCCCAACCGTCCGCACGCCCCAGCCTGCCGCGCAGCACGTTCATCGCCGGGCTGCCGAGGAAGGTCGCCACGAACAGATTCGCAGGACGTTCGTACAGGTTCATCGGCGTGTCGATCTGCTGGATCTCGCCGCGGTCGAGCACCACGATGCGCTGCCCCAGCGTCATCGCCTCGATCTGGTCGTGGGTGACGTAGACCATCGTCGCGCCGAGCTGGCGGTGCAGCCGGGCGATCTCCACGCGCATCGACATGCGCAGCTTGGCGTCGAGGTTGGAGAGCGGTTCGTCGAGCAGGAACACCTGCGGGTTGCGCACCAGCGCACGCCCGAGCGCCACCCGCTGGCGCTGCCCGCCCGAGAGCTGGCCGGGCTTGCGGTCGAGCAGCGCGTCGAGCTCCAGGATCTTCGCCGCCTCGCGCACGCGGGCGTCCACGCTGGCGCGGTCGTGGCCACGCAGCTTCAGCCCGAAGGCGAGGTTGTTGGCCACGCTCATGTGCGGATACAGCGCGTAGGACTGGAACACCATGGCGATGTCGCGGTCGCGCGGCGCGATGTCGTTGACGACCCGGTCGCCGATGCGCAGGGTGCCGGCGGAGATCGACTCCAGCCCGGCGATCATCCGCAGCAGTGTCGACTTGCCGCAGCCCGAGGGCCCGACCAGCACCAGCAGCTCGCCATCGGCGACCTCGAACGTCGCGCCGGCCACGCCGACGTGCCCGTTCGGATAGACCTTGCGTACCCCGTCCAGCTCGACCCTGGCCATCCACGCTCCCGGATATGTCTGCATGCGTCCGCACGTGGCGGTGTCCGCCGATTGTGGCGTACGTCGTCGCTCCTGCAGCGGGTGCCGCAGGCGCTGGACATTCTGGCATGTAATCGCTTACATACGATGGCGCCTGCGGGGGGCCTGCAATGCGTCCGGGACCCGTCAGGGCCGCACCGGCCGCGCGGGGAACGCATGGCCATCCGACATCACCTGTTATCGTCCCTCCGGATGCACGACGCAGCGGCCAGTCGCGGACTGGCGGGCGCGTCGGCCGGCCGGAGTTTCCTGCGGAGCTGCGATGCACGACACCCTGTTGCTGTTTGGTGCCACCGGCGACCTCGCCTCCCGCTACCTGTTCCCCTCGCTCGTCCATCTGCTGCGCGACCGACTGCTGCCCGAGAGTTTCCGCGTGATCGCAGTCGGCCGCACGCCGCATGACGACGCCGGGTTCCGCGCCTGGCTGCGCGAACGCCTCGACGACGGCGACGGCCGCAACAATGCTGCGCTCGACGACCTGCTTGGCCGCACCCGCTACCACGCGCTCGACCTGCAGGACGCCGACGCCATCGCGGCGGAACTGTCGCAGTACGGCGACCGCCCTGCGGTGAGCTATCTCTCCACCCCGCCGAACCTGTTCGCACCCGCCTGCCGCGGCCTGAAGGCCGCCGGCCTGCTCGAGGAGCCGTCGCGGCTGGTGCTGGAGAAGCCGCTCGGCCACGACCTCGCCTCGGCGCGCGAGATCAACGCCACCCTGCGCGAGAGCCTCGACGAGTCGCGGATCTTCCGCATCGACCATTACCTCGGCAAGGCACCGGTGCAGAACCTGCTGGCGCTGCGCTTCGGCAACACGCTGCTGGAGGCGGTATGGGAGCGGCGCTGGATCGAGTCGGTCGACATCGTGGTGGCCGAGACCGCCGGCGTCGACGGCCGCGAGGGCTACTACGCCGACTACGGCGCGCTGCGCGACATGGTGCAGAACCACATGCTGCAGCTGCTTGCATTGATTGCAATGGAGCCTCCGGCTTCGCTGGATGCCGACAGCGTGCGCGACGAGAAGCGCAAGGTGCTGCGTGCGCTGCGGCCGATGAGCGCCGCCGACGCCGCGCGCGACAGCGTGCGAGGGCGCTACGGCGATGGCGTGGTCGAAGGCCATGCGGCCAGGGGCTTCCGCCACGAGCGCGAGGTCGAGACCTTCGTCGCCCTGCGCGCCTACATCGACAACTGGCGCTGGGCGGGGGTGCCGTTCCGGCTGGTCACCGGCAAGCGCATGCCGTCGCGGGCCACCGAGATCGTGGTGTCGTTCCGGCCGGTCTCGCACTGGCTGTACGAGCGGCCCTCGCGCGAGCGCGCCCAGCCCAACCGCCTGCATGTGTGCCTGCAGCCGGAGGAGGCGATCGACCTCACCCTGATGGGCAGCCTCGCCGCACCGGAATGGGGTGCCACCGAGCTGCAGCCGCTGTCGCTGGATCTGGAGATGTCGCCCGCGCCGAAGCGGCGCATCGCCTACGAGCGCCTGCTGGTCGATGCCCTCAAGGGCGACCAGACGCTGTTCGTGCGCGACGACGAGGTCGAGGCGGCGTGGCACTGGATCGACAGCGTCAGTGCCGCCTGGCAGGAGGCCGGCACGCCGGTCGAGGAATATCCGGCAGGCTCGTGGGGGCCGGCGTCGGCAGCCCCGTTCCTGCCCACGGTGACCGGCAGCAACGGGAAGCGCCGCCCATGAGCGGTACCCGCCCCGTCCTGCTGGCCGACATCGGCGGCACCAATGCGCGCTTCGCGCTGGCATGGCCCGATGCGCCGATGCCGCTGCGCGTCGACACCGTCGAGCGTTACCCGGTGGTGGAGTTCCCCTCGCTTGCCGACGCGGCGCGACATTACCTCTCGCAGGCCGGGGTCTCGGTAGGCAACGGCGTGTTCGCGGTCGCCGGCCGCGTCGACGGCGACCATGCACGCATCACCAACCATCCGTGGGTGATCTCGCGGCCGCGACTGTGCGCGCAGCTGGGGCTCGACGACGCCATGCTCGCCAACGACTTCGCCGCACAGTCGATGGCGATCACCCTGCTCGGCCCCGACGACGTCGCCACCGTCGGTGGCACCAGCTGGCGTCCCGATCCGCCCGGCGTGCACCGGAACCGCACCTACGCGGTGATCGGCCCCGGCACCGGGCTCGGTGTCGGCGGGCTGCTGGTGCGCGACGGCCGCTGCTATCCGCTCGAGACCGAAGGCGGGCATGTCAGCTTCCCGCCCGGCACCCCGGAGGAACTGCGCATCCTCGACGTGCTGTCGCGCCAGTTCGGCCGGGTCTCCAATGAGCGGCTGGTGTGCGGGCCGGGGCTGGTCAACATCCACCATGCGCTGGCGGAGATCGCCGGCGAGGATCCCGGCCCGCTGCAGCCGCGCGATGTCACCGCGCGCGCCGCCGGCGGGGATCCACGTGCCACCCGCGCGGTCGACATCTTCTGTGCGGTGTTCGGTGCCATCGCCGGCGACGTGGTGCTCACCCTCGGCGCCTGGGACGGGGTGTTCCTGACCGGCGGGCTGGTGCCACGCATGCTCGACGCACTGCGCCATTCGGGCTTCCGCCAGCGCTTCGAGCACAAGGGCCGGTTCTCGTCGAACATGGCGCAGGTGCCGTCGATGGCGGTGATGCACCCGCAGGCCGGACTGCTCGGTGCCGCGGCGCTGGCACGGCAGCGCTACGGCCAGGTGCCCGCATGATGGTCATGCCGCCCGCCTCGCCGCTGGGCGCCGGCGACCTGCCGGTGCAGCTGTACACCTACGACTCCGCCACCCAGTGGGTATGGGGCGCGGCAGTGGCGCTCTCGGCGGCGCTCACGCGCACGCTGGAGGAAAGGCCGCGCGCGCGCCTGCTGCTGTCGGGCGGCAGCACGCCGGAGCCGGTCTACAGCGCGCTGGCCAAGGCGCCGCTGGCGTGGTCACTGGTCGACGTGGCGCTGGTCGACGAACGCTGGCTGATGCCCGACGACCCTGACAGCAACGCGCGCCTGGTGCGGCAGACGCTGCTGCAGCGCAATGCCGCCGGCGCTCGCTTCGAGACGCTCACCCGCGCCGGCCGGCCGCTGGCCGAGGCCGTGTCCACCGCCAACATGCACGCGCGCAGTCCGGCCGACGTGGTGGTACTGGGCATGGGCGAGGACGGCCATACCGCGTCGCTGTTTCCCGGCATGCGCGATCTCGGCGCCGCGCTGGCGTCGCCGCAACCGTATGTCGCGGTGGATGCCAGCGGATGCCCCGGCGCCGGGCCCTGGCCGACACGGATCAGCCTGACGCCCACCGGGCTGGCACCCGCGCATACCCGCCTGCTGCTGATCCGCGGCCAGCGCAAGCGCGAGTTGCTGGACCGCGTGCTGGCCGGCGACGACCCGTTCGAATACCCGGCGCGGATCGCCTTCACCACGCCGGGCGCGCCGCTGCACGTGCACTGGTGCCCGTGAGCCACGGCGACCGGCCACGCATGCCCGCGATCCGACCTGCGCGCGATCGCTCCACGATCGATGGTGATCTGCAATGAGCCTGCACCCCGTACTCCATGACGTCACCGAGCGCATCCGCGAGCGCAGCCGGGGTTCGCGCGCCGCGTATCTTGCCGGCATCGATGCGATGCGCGATGCCGGCCCGCTGCGCGGCCGCCTGAGCTGCGCCAACCTCGCCCACGGTTTCGCCGCCTGTGGGCCGGTCGACAAAGGCCGCCTGCGCGAGGGGCCGACGCCGAACCTCGGCATCGTCACCGCCTACAACGACATGCTCTCGGCGCACCATCCCTACGAGCACTACCCCGAGCGCATCCGCGACGTGGCGCGGCGCTTGGGCGCCACCGCCCAGGTGGCCGGCGGGGTACCGGCAATGTGCGACGGGGTGACCCAGGGCCGCGCCGGCATGGACTTGTCGCTGTTCTCGCGCGACGTCATCGCCCAGTCCACCGCCATCGCGCTGTCGCACGACATGTTCGACAGCACGGTGTACCTGGGCATCTGCGACAAGATCGTGCCCGGGCTGCTGATCGGTGCACTGGCCTTCGGGCACCTGCCCGCGGTGTTCGTGCCGGGCGGGCCGATGCCCAGCGGCATCCCCAACCGGGAAAAGGCCGAGGTACGCGAACGCTACGCCGCCGGGGAGGCGACCCGCGAGGAACTGCTCGACGCCGAGGCGGGCTCCTACCACTCGCCCGGCACCTGCACCTTCTACGGCACCGCCAACTCCAACCAGGTCATGCTCGAGGCGATGGGCGTGCAGCTGCCGGCGTCGTCGTTCGTCAACCCGGGCACGCCGCTGCGCGACGCACTCACCAACGCTGCGGTGGAGCGTGCACTCGCCACCACCGCGCTCGGTGACGACTACCGCCCGCTCGGTCATCTCATCGACGAGCGCGCCATCGTCAACGCGGTGGTGGCGCTGATGGCGACCGGCGGCTCCACCAACCACACCATCCACTGGATCGCGGTGGCGCGCGCGGCCGGCATCGTGCTGACCTGGGACGACTTCGACGTGCTTTCGTCGATCGTGCCGCTACTGGCGCGCGTGTATCCCAATGGCGAGGCCGACGTGAACCGCTTCCAGGCCGCGGGCGGCACCGCCTTCGTGTTCCGCGAGCTGCTCGATGCAGGCCTCATGCATGCGGATCCGCCGACCCTGCTCGACCGCGGCATGCGTCCCTGGTGCGAGGAGCCGCGGCTGGACGCTGGCACCCTGCGCTGGTTTCCGACCATTGCAGCCAGCGGCGACGCCGGTGTCGTACGCGGTGCGGCGGAACCGTTCGAAGCCCAGGGCGGCCTGCGCCTGCTGCGC